>NZ_JAFCUF010000012.1:0-131349 GCF_049896385.1 Hymenobacter sp. B1770 | reverse complement strand
GGCCTGGTGGCCGGCGAGCGGCAGGCCGTCGACTCGGCCCCGGTCAAGGCCAACGCGGCGCTGGAATCGGTGCTGGAAAAGCAGCCCGCCGGGCCGACAGGGCCGCGTTTGGCCACGGACGAGCCGGCGGCCGAGGCCCTGGCCGCGCCGGTGGTGACGGCCCCCGCGCACCAGCTGCGCAACCTGGCCGCCCACCAGGCCCGGCTCGTCGCCCACTCCAGTGTGCCGGGCGCCCAGCACCCCAAAGCGCGGCTGCTCAGCAACAAGACCCATTACAGCCCCGCCGACCCCGACGCGCGCATCTCGGTAAAACCCGGCAAGGCCCGGGCCCTGAATTACCTCTGCAGCCTCGCAGTCGATACGGCCAAGGGCGTCATCAGCCACGTGCAGGCCGATTTTGCCGACAGCCGGGACAGCTTGCACCTGCCCCGGCTGCTCACCGGGCTGCAACGGCGCTTGCGGTCCCACGAACTGCGCTTGCGCGAGCTGCTGGCGGACGCTGGCTACGCCAACGGTGCCAACTACGCCCTGCTCGAAGCCCAGCACATCCTGGCGTGGATACCCGTTTTTGGTAAGTACAAGCCCGACCTCGACGGCTTCGCCTACGATGCACGCACCGATGCTTTTACCTGTGCCGAAGGCAAAACGCTCCCTTTCCAGAAGTACGACACGAACCAAGACGGGGGCTGGCACAAAATCTATTGGGCAGCCTGCCGCGACTGCCAACAGTGCCCGCGCAAGCCCACGTGTGCCCCACGTGCCCGGCGCAAACAGATTAACCGCACGATTTACGACGCGGCCTACCGCCGGGCCTGGCTCCGCCAACAGAGCCGGCGGGGCCAGCGCTTGCGCCGGGTCCGCCAAGGCACGGTCGAACCCGTGTTCGGCAACCTGATTCACCACTACGGCCTGCGCCGGCTCAACGTGCGCGGCTACGCGGGCGCCCACAAAACCATGCTGCTCACGGCCGTCGCCTACAATCTCAAAAAGCTACTCAAGTACCGCCCCCAGCGGCAAGTGAGCGCTGCTATGGTGCTCTCGAGGCCGCTTCTGGCGGCCAATAGGCGTGCTGGGCGGCGAAATAGGTACCTCAAGCGCCTACTTGGGCACTCGCGAAGCGGCTACCCCAAAATGGAACACCCTAACTCGTGTTCTGCAACAGCACCGTGGCTGTTGCAGAACTCCTCTCAGAACGCGTAAAGGGTGAAGTGCGTTGGGTCAACATGCTAGAAAGCCCCTGGGACGGCCTTTATTTTCGCTCCCTCGCGCGTCGAACTGGTGCTGAACACGAAGCCGGGAGTTCTGCAACAGCCACCACCGTTTAAGTGAACACTCGAAGGGCAGAGGATTTCATTGAGCGGTTGTTTACCACCCGTCAATAGCGCTACGCTGTAATAGCCGCGATAAACTGCTGCGGCTGGTCGACGTACACGCCTCAGCGGCGAGCGGTCCGCGCAATGCCGTAGGGCCCGCTCACCATGACGGATTGCGCGAACGTGAGCAGTACATTGGGCGCTGTAAAGAGCAGCTTCTTCAGGTTGAGCAGGTCCCCGGCGGGCGCTGGGTGGTCGCGTAGGGGCTCGCTCGCCACCAACTCCCCCAAGGGCACCTGCAGGTGCTATGCAAAGCCCACGCGCAGGTGCAGCGCGTCGGCGGTGACCAGCACGGGCCGCAACTGCACCGCGTGCGCATGCGCTAGTAACAGGAGGAGCGTGTAGCCCTCACAAACCGAAAGCCAACCCGCGACCCGGGCGCTCCACAGGCTCACGAGCAGGTGCACGACCGCCGTTTTCACGACCAACACCCCCCCAGCATGCTGGCAAACACCGTAAACCCCGAGTCGCGGTGGGTGCTAAACGCAGCGGCCGCCCGCGGTACTTCCGGCGGGGCCCACCCGCCGAGCAGCGCATAGCGGAACATCTCCACTTCCCCGACCAGCAAGGCGCCGGCGGGCCCAGGGACTGTTGCAGGGCGAGTCGTGCACAGTGCCAAAAGTGCGGCTGCTGCCGATGCGCGGCCTGGTAGCTATGTACGAGCCGCCGGGATTTGGCCAGCAGGAGCAGCAAGGCGAGGCCTTCCAGCAAAGCGGGCAAGAAGGATAGGGCCTGCAGGGGGGCCTGGTGGGTAACGGGCAGCAGCCCATAGGCCAGCGCTAGGCTGGCCCCTGCCACGGCGGCCAAGCTGCTGAGTGGGAGCCGATAGCGCCGCAGGACCAGCCCGTAAAACAGAACGGGGATGCAAACGAGCAGGTCAAAGGTGACGGCATACGGCAGCGGCGGGCGGACGTCGTGACCGTATGCTCCACGCCAATCAGGAGCAGCGCCAGCGCCGAAACCAGAGCACCGGCCGAAAACGATCGAGGGAGTGGGGAACAGTCATGGGTGGGCCGCTGAGGGAAGCAGGCCCGAATGTACCGCTCCCGGAAAGCTTTAACCGTACAGACTGCCCCAAAATCCTCCAGACTACAAAGCTTGTTACCCGGAATGGGCGCGAGTTTATGGCACCACCCAATTCTCTCCTGTTCTACTCGACCACCTCAACATCCTACATCTATACCCCTTGTCTAAACTACCTCATAGCTATGCCGAGTTGCCGAACTAGGATGCTTGAAAATGTCGCATGAAATCAGCCTTGTACTGACGTCCAAGGGGCACTGATATACCATGTGCAATGGACTCGGAATCATTAAAAGACGTGACGTGCAACAGGTTTACGGCAAACGAGCGGTGTACTCTCACTAATGAAGGGTAGCGTAGTTGCTCTAGAATTGCAGCTAACGACAATCGCAGCGAATAGCGTGGGCCGGCCGTCACTACAATGGTTGAGTTATTATCGGCTTCTAGCACTACAATGTCACCCAAGCCCAGCCGCACAAACTGATGGTTGTGCTTCAAGTATATGTATTCGCCGCGGCGCAGTATGACTTCGCGGGCTTCACTGGTACTGCGAGTGCTGGGTGTACTAGCAAGGGTAGGGTGGGGTTGACGTGCCACCGCCATGGCTGCCCGTAAGCTGTCTACACTCACAGGTTTGGTGATGTAAGCAGCCGGCGTCGTATCTACGACACTCATAAGCGTATCGAGGTTGGTCATTCCCGTGAGGTAAACCAGCGGCATAGGATGCTGGACTTGTAACTGACGGGCCGTTTCAATTCCATCCCAAGGACCTTGCAAGCTTACATCGCAGAGCATGGTGTCGACCTGTTGATGAAGCATTACCGATAAAGCCTCGAATCCACTCGCTACCGGGCCGACTACTGTATGACCTTCAGCCTCCAGCATTTCAGTCAGGCTGAGGGCTAACGTAGCTTCTTCTTTATTTAGTATGACAAGCACGCGGTGATTCGTAGAAGTCATTGCCATATTAACATAAAAAGAGCGTGAGTGTCGGGCAAATGTAATCTAATGATGTGCTTTTTGCGTCTATTACTTCCCAAAGAATCAGTATAATTTTCGGCAGTCGAACAAATCTCCACTTGGTTCCTACTGTCCACAACCTTTTCCTGGTAGTTTGCAACTGTTTTAAGGTTGTCTACAACTTTTCGTAGTTAGGGCTGACACCGTTCAGCATATTTGACCATCGCCGCTTTAATGGCGGTTAGCGCACTCCTTTTTTTTCTGATAAACACTGATTTTCAACACAATCCAATTGTGGTGGGCTGTGCTTGCTATTGCCTTTTGAAAAGAGGATTTTTTGGCGCTATTAGCTTCAGCAACAGATTTTGGCGGCATTACTTTCGCTATTATCCAGTTGAAGGCCAATTAATTACTTTTTGATTGAATAATTCTCCTCAATAATCTACGTTTCATGTCAAAAAAAATTCTGGCCATCCTGTCCGAATACGGATATTGGGGCATAGAACTGGTAGCTCCGCTCACCAAGCTGGAAGAAGCCGGCTACACGGTCGAGTTCATGACGCCCCACGGCAAAAAGGCCGAGGCCCTGCCGCCAAGCTATGACACCACCTACGTAGACCCGCCCCTGGGTACCTGCGTGACCACCCCGCAGGCCGCCGAAATGGTGCAGGCCTTCGAGGCCACCAATCGACTGGAGAAAAGCCGCAATATGTCGACTGATGTGCCGGAACGGCCCTATTTCTCGACGTCCAACTTTCTGCGAGAGTTCGAGAAGTATTTCGCTGACCTCAAAACGGCCCAAGATGGCCTGACCGAAGAATACGCCGGCCTGTTGCTCGTTGGTGGCAGCGGCCCCATCATTGACATGGTCAATAACCAGCGGGTGCACGACATCATCCTCGGGTTCTACAAGAAAGACATGCCCATCGGGGCCATCTGCTACGGCGTGGCGCCGCTGGTATTTGCCCGCGACTTCAACGAGCGCCGC
This sequence comes from Hymenobacter sp. B1770, assembly GCF_049896385.1. NCBI lineage: Bacteria > Pseudomonadati > Bacteroidota > Cytophagia > Cytophagales > Hymenobacteraceae > Hymenobacter > Hymenobacter sp. B1770. Next base: position 127,005 of record NZ_JAFCUF010000012.1, on the reverse strand, counting down.
TCCATCATCAAGGGCAAGCACGTTACCGGCCACTGCATCGAGTATGATTACCACGACGGTACCGGCTTTCTGCACACCGACCTCAATATGGGTCCGCCCCCGTACGTGCTCGAGTACATTTTGGCCGATGCCGTAGGCTCTGAGGGCCAGTACCATGGCAATTTTGGTAAAGAAACGTCGGTTATAGTTGACTACCCGTTCATCACGGCCCGGTCGCTGCAATGCTCGTTTGAATTTGGTGACCAGTTCGTGGCTGTACTAGACAACGGCGTGAAGCGCTATGGCTGGTAAGACAGGGAATCAGAAAGTTATCGAGCAGTTCCTGGCCGATGGTTTGGACCACATGTTCGGGAATCCGGGTACAGTAGAACAGGGTTTCCTGGATGCTGTGGCCGAATACCCGGCCATGAAATACATCCTCACGCTGCAGGAAAGCGTCGCTGTGCTCATGGCCGATGGCTATGCCCGGGCCACACAGAAGCCCGCGCTGGTGCAGCTACACAGCTCGCCGGGCATCGGCAACGCCGTGGGGGCCCTGTACCAAGCCAAGCGGGGCCACGCGCCGCTGGTCGTTATCGGCTCCGATGCCGGCATCCGCTACGCGAACATGGACGCGCAGATGGCCAACGACCTGGTAGCCATGATGGCCCCGGTGACGAAGTTTTCTACGGTGGTGCAGTCGCCGCAGTCGCTGCTGCGCACCTTGCGCCGGGCCATTAAAATCGCGACTACGCCCCCCATGGGCCCGGTATACGTGTGCCTGCCGATGGACGTGCTCGATGAGCCCAATGATGAGCTGGTGCATCCTACCTCTTTGCCTTCTACCCGCGTGCTGCCAGCAGCGTCGCTTATTGAGGAGGCTGCCGATATGCTACTGGCGGCTAATAAGCCCATAATGTTTATCGGCGATGGCGTGGCGTATTCGGGTGCCACGCAGGAAGCCCAGCGCGTGGCCGAGCTACTAGGTGCTGAGGTATACGGCGTTGATTTTGGCGATGTAATATTTGACACCACCCACCCGCTCTATCAAGGCACCACAGGCCATATGTTTGGCGCTTACAGCCGGCCCATCACCCAGAAAGGCGATGTGAACCTAATTGTGGGCACTTACATGCTGCCTGAGGTTTTTCCGGAACTAGGCACGATTTACGCCGAGGGTGCTAAGGTTATTCACTTCGACCTGAATGCCTACGAAATTGCCAAAAACCACCCAGTAGACCTCGGCGTTGTGAGCGACCCAAAACTGTCGCTGGCCGCGCTGGCTGATGCGCTGGAAGCCCGCCGCCCGGCTGGCCAACAGCAACGCAGCGACGAACGCACGGCCGAAATCAAAGCCAGCAAAGACAAGCGCGAAGCAACCGAGCGCACTGCCGACGAGCAGCAGCGCGGCAAAAGCCCGCTGCATATGTCACAGTTTGCCGAGGTGCTGGCCCAGAAGCTTTCGAGCGACGCCATCATATTTGACGAAGGGCTGACCAGCTCACCGGGGCTGACGCGTTACCTACCCGCCACACGGCCCGGTCATTATTTCGTGACCCGCGGCGGCTCGCTGGGCATTGGCTTTCCGGGCGCTATCGGTGCTAAACTGGCCAATCCCGAAAAGCCTGTAATCGGCTTTTCCGGCGACGGCGGCAGCATGTATACCATTCAGGCACTGTGGTCAGCGGTGCGGCACGACGTGGGCGCCAAGTTCGTGGTATGCAACAATGGTTCCTACAAGCTGCTGCAGCTCAACATCGACGTGTACTGGCAGGAGCGGGGCATAGAGGCGCATAAGCACCCGCTTTCCTTCGACTTGTCCTATCCTGCCATTCAGTTTGCGGCCTTGGCCCAGGCCATGGGCGTGGATGCGGTGCGCGTAGAAACCGAGGCGGAAATCCTGCCCGCCATTGAACGCATGCTGGCCGACGACAAGCCTTTCTTGATTGACCTGGTACTGGAAGGCAACCACCATTCCGACTGGGTGAAAACCAACTGCTCGCAGTAGCTCCCGGGATCGGCCTGGCTTTCTTTCGTTTGCTTTTCCTGCTTAAAAAAGTTTATGTCAGCTACTTGTCATTACGTTATCATCGGGGCTGGTGCTTCGGGTAGTGTCGTCGCCAACCGCCTCAGTGCCAATCCGGACTATCGGGTGGTGCTGCTCGAAGCCGGGGAGTGGGACTACGAGCCCGACGTTACCAATCCCGGTGGCTTCGTGGAGCTGTGGGGGTCACGCGTCGACTGGGCTCTGCCCACCACCGCGCAGGCTGCCTTGGCTGGGCGCGAACTGACCATTAACCAGGGCAAGGTAGTGGGGGGTAGCACCTGCATCAATGCCATGATGTACGTGCGTGGCAACCCGGCTAACTTCGACCAGTGGGAGGCCCAGGGCGCTGAGGGGTGGGGCTATACCGACGTGCTACCTTATTTTAAGAAAATCGAAACCTACGAAGGCGGCGAGTCGGCTTACCACGGCTCCCACGGCGAAGTATCGGTGCGCGACTGCCCCGACGATGTGATGCGCTCGGAAGAGTTTCTGCAGGGTGCGGTGGAAATGGGTTACGACGGCCCGCGCTGGGACTATAATGGTGAGCGCCAGGAAAACGGCGCAGGCCTCCTACAGTTTCACATCACGCCCGATGGACAGCGCGACAGCGGGGCTCTGGCCTTTCTACAACCCGTACAGGAACGTCCCAACTTAGAAATCATTACTGGTGCGCAGGTAACGCGCATTGTGATAGAAAATGGCCGGGCCATAGGCGTAGAGTATCAGACAAACGGCGAGTCTATTTACTTGGCTGTTGAGAAAGAAGTGGTGCTGAGCGCTGGAGCCCTGCATTCGCCGCAGGTGCTGCTGCTGTCCGGCATCGGGCCAGCGGCACACCTCACGGAGATGGGCATTCCGGTACAGGCCGACCTGCCCGGAGTGGGGCAGAACCTGCAGGACCATGTGCAGCTACCCGTCATTTTCCGCAGTCTCGGCGACCGGCCCATGACGACCTTACTTACTGGAAACGTGCTGTTTGTGAAAACCCGCGACGATGCACCGGCGCCGGACTTGCAACTGAACTTTACACCCAGCATTCCTGCGCCGCTGGCGCCTCATTTGCCCGACTTTGGTGGGCCGGTGTGCATTTTCCTGCCCATTCTGGTGCAGCCCCGTAGCTTGGGCGAAGTGAAACTACGCACGGTTAATCCACTGGACAACCCGGTGGTTAACCCCAACTACTTGAGCGACCCGGCCGACCTGGAGGTATTTCACAAAGCCCTCGATATCATCCGCAAGCTCAGCCAGACAGCTGCTTTTCTCCCACTCAACGGCGGCGAGCTTGCCCCCGGGCCCGGCGACCCCGAGGGCTTTATCCGCTCCCAGGCCTCGACGCTGTGGCATCCGGCCGGCACTTGCCGCATGGGCAAAGACGACCACGCCGTGGTAGACTCACGCCTCCGTGTGCATGGCATTGCCGGCCTGCGCGTAGCCGACGCCTCGGTGATGCCCACTGTGACGAGCGGCAACACCGTGGCCGCCTGCTTTATGATTGGCGAGCGAGCAGCTGAAATGCTGCTGGCTGATGCCTAGCCAAGCTGCTTTTTTTCTGTCTTCTTTCATTTGGATTTCACCATTCACAGACCTCATTGTACTCTCATGGCTGCCAGTAATCCCAATAAAGCCTTAGCCCGCCGCTACTTCCACGAAATCATGAACCAGGGCAATGCCGCCGTGGCACATGAAATACTGTCGCCAGAATTCGTATTTACCCTGCCCACTCACCCCGAGCCATTCAAAGGGCCCGACGGGTTTATTGGGCTGGTGCAGATGCTGCACGGGGCTTTCCCGGACTTCTACATCGACCCGCAGGACATGGTGGCCAGCGGCGACTGGGTAGCTACGCGCTGGCTGGGGGGCGGCACCCACACCGGGGGTCCACTGCTAACAGTGAAAGGCAACCTAGAGGCTACGGGCCAGTTTTTCCAGATTGATGGCATGACTTGGCACACCATAAAGGATGGTAAAATTGTCGAATCAATCGGGCACGAAGACACCTTAGGGCTAATGATGCAGCTTGGGGTGATTCCCGTACCGGAGGCTCCGGCACCGGAAACCACTGCCGCCCAGAACGAAGCACTAGTTGGCCGTTACTTCCAGGATATTATGAGCGAGGGCAAGCTGGAGGTTATTGAGGAAATCCTCGACCCGACGTTTGCCTTCATCATCCCCACCCAGCCTGAGCCTATTGTGGGCTATGAAGCCTTCCGCGGCTTTGTCCAGTACCTGCGCAACGCTTTCCCCGACATTAAGTTCACCTCCCTGCGCCAGATGGCAGAGGGGAATAAGGTGGCCAGCCGCTGGTCTATCGAGGGCACGCACAAGGGCGAATTCCTGGGCGCCCCGGCTACCGGCAACCACATTAAGGACTTCGGCATCGACATTTTCACCATCCGCCACGGCAAGATTGTATCAGTGCACGTGAACGAAAACGATTTCGGTCTGATGCAGCAGTTGGGTGTCATCCCGGCGTAGCCTACCGAACACGTGCCTGTTAGTTGCAAGGGGCTGATTATTTGAGTTTAACTAATAAATAAAAGCATGTCGTTAGAAGCCAACAAAGCGGTAGTGATGCGCTACTGGCAAGACTTGTGGAATGAGAAGCAGGGTGCAGTGATTGACGAAATTACGACCAGTGACCTGCAGTTTCACTTCCCACCGGGGCAGGCTCACCAGCCAGCTACGCTTCATCAATGGTTCAGCACCTCCCGCGTAGCGTTCCCCGATGTGCAGTTTACTGTTCATGAGCTGCTTGCCGAGAATGACAAGGTGACGGCCCGCTGGTCATATGAAGCAACTCACACGGGCAGCTTCCTGGGCCAGGCCGCTACCGAACGGCAGGTTACCGACCAGGGCATCAATATTTTCCGGATTCAGGACGGCCGAATTGCCGAGATGTGGATGTCGGGCGATAGCCTGGGCCTGCTCAAGCAACTCGGCGTTATCCCCACCTAGGCTCCCCTGCTGCTGCGCATTTTTCTCATTTATTCCTTTTTGCCCCGTGTCTGCTGCATTCGCCGATTTCGCTGCTGCCCAAGCTTTCCAGGCCACGCAAGTGAGCTACCTGGGGCGCGGCGACGTGGCTGGGCTGCTGCAGGCCTGCTACGCTCCTGAGGCGCGGCTGCACTCCTTCGGATTTCGAGCCGAAGGCCACAAGGCCATCGGCCGGGTGCTGGAAGTCTACCTGGCCCGCCTGAGCCAGTTGGGAGACCGGACAATCGAAAAGTTTGCGGCTGGTACCGATTACCTCTGGCTGGAGCTTAGCATAGAGCGGCCTGGTAGTTCCGAACCAGTTCGGGTGTACGAACTGAAGTTCGTGCGCGACGGCAAAATCTACCTGCAACTGTTCGGCGTGAAGCAGGGCCATCTATGGCCCGCTACCGATTTTGCCAGCCCGGTTCTAGCCGACACCGCGCTGGCCCGGGCGTTCCATCGGCGCTACCTGCGCTACCACGAGGAAAGCGACGCCGACGGCCTGGCAGACGACTTCTTTGCCGAAGATGCCCAACTGGTGACCGGGCAGATAAACGTGACCGGACGCGAGCCCATTCGAACGCTGTTTCGGGAGCTGTTTGCCCGGGAAGCAGACTTCACCCCGGTGTCGGTAGAAAACATCACCAGCGACGTCGACTACGTGTGGTTCGAGGCCACGGTATCTAGCAGCCTCGGCCTGCGCCAGGTGTACGACGTGATGCTGCTACGTGAAGGCCGGGTATGCCGGCAACTGGTAGGGCAACTGAGCGGAGTGTTACCCACCGATGCCGCTTTTGGCAAGACTGCCGCTGCGCATCCTTCTTAGCTGGTCTTTAAACCTTACTCAACCTTTTACTTACAAACCTTTAACACCTAAAGTAATGTCGTATACCCCCGAACAGAATAACGCTGTCTGCGTTGAGTTTTTTGAGACTGCCTGGAACACTGGTAACGTGCGTGCCGACCTGCTCACTTCCGATGCAATGGACCACTCGTTTGTGGCAGGCAAAGCAAAGTCGGAGCCGGGCGCTGGAAGCTTCCAAGGCATTGTGGGCATGTTTCGCCACGCCATGCCCAACATTCACCTGACCATTTTGGACCAGGTTTATGCCGCCGACAAAGTGGTACACCGCTGGAGCCTGACCGGAACCGATACGGGCGGGGTGATGGGGATGCCCGCGAGCGGCAAGCAACTGACTTTCACAGGTACGACTACCGCCCGCATGGCCGACGGAAAAATTGCCGAGCGCTGGGCCAACGTTGATGAACTGGGCTTGCTGCAGCAGCTCGGTGTGGTGCCTCCTCCCCCCGGCGCCTAGTCCTGTTCATCGTTTCCATCTTGCTCAAACCCCTTTTTTATGGAGCGCACCCAACAAAACACCGATTACATCCTACGCTTTTTTTCCGAAATCTGGAGTAAGGGAAGCATGGAAACGGCGGACGAGATTCTCGACTCCAAGTTCCAGTTTATTCTGGCCTTCGCGCACCTCGACGGGCTCGACGCCTTTAAAGGACTGGTGAAAAACAACCGGAATATTTTCGAGAATCTCACCTACACGTCTACGCCCGACGACGTGGTAACTGATGGGAGCCTTAAAGGTGCCGCATTCTGGAACATGTCCACCACCAAGCACCAAGACGCTTGGCGTAACGTGCCAGCTAGCGGCAAGCCTGTAGCCATCAAAGGAATTACATTCTTCCGCTTCGGTAATGACGGCAAGCTGACTGAAGCCCGGGTACAAAACGACGTCCTCAGCATGATGAAACAGATTGACGGCATCAAGATGCTTTACAATAGCTAATACCCCTAATCTTTCAATTCCTGTCTTATGTCAATTGAAGCAAACAAGGCCGTTGTGCGGGCTTACGCCGATGCCATTCTGGTGAAGCGTGATTTTAGCAAGTTCTCGGAATTCACCGCACCAGGGTTTTACATCGACCGCTCGGCTGTTCCGGAGGCCATCAAGGGTGAAAACGCCTTGCACTCGCAGATGGACATGCTATACGGTGCATTTCCAGACCTTGATTTGAAAATCGTGGATATCGTGGCTGAGGGGGATAAAGTCGTGGTCCGCTTTGAGGCGCCCGGCACTCACATGAACACGTTTGGAGGCATCGAGGGCACCGGCCGCACAGCCGTGTGGAAAGGCTTGGTGATGTACCACGTGTTAGACGGCAAAATCTCCCAGGCTTGGGCCAACTGGGACGACTGGGGTCTTATGAACCAGCTGAAGTAAGCCGTCGGGTTTGCCACTCAAGGCTTTCTATTCAATCACCTCAATTCGAAACTAGTGGACGCTTCTACATTGCAAAAAGTGCTGGTGCGTTTGCCCAACCTGATTACGCTGTTCTTTTCGCTGACGCTGGTCACAGGGTTTCGGTTGCTGAACGACCATTTTCACTGGAATACGTCTCCCACCTTCGACACCAGCAGCTGGCACGATGCGATAGTACTCATCTCGTTTTTGGTCACGCTGGTGTTCATCATCACGGCTTGGCTTGGCTTCAGCACCCTGATAGAACGAGTGCCCTACGCCCACAGCTTCAACCGTTTTTTGTTTGATGCGGCCCGCATTTCGGCGCTGTTTCCGATAATTATGTGGTCGTTTCTGGCCGATAATCCGACCAAGTATCAGGTGTTTGTGTGGGGGTTGGCGGGCTGGCATTTGTTTATGACCAGCTGGTACGTGTGGCCCCTGCTGCTTGGGAAAGGCTCGCGCACCGGCCATCGCTCGGACCTGACCAGCCACGCGCTAATTAGCGCCATCTACTTTGGATTAGGGCTGGCCTTCTACAAGCTGGTGGCCCAACCCTGGCCCACCAATCCGCAGCCCAACCTGCAATTGGGACTGGTGTGCCTCACGCTGGCGGTGGTGGCCGTGTGGTCCGTAAGCCGCCTGCTCAGCCTACAGCGCCGCCTCCAGCGCGAGCCGCTGGCCGCAGTGCCGGCTTAACCATTCATTTCCTTTCACTGCCCTACTCTCTTCACTTATGACGAACGTCCCTAACAGTGCGCTGGGCCAGATGTACCGCGAGCACATCCAGCACATTCTGGATAAGAACATTGAAGCCCTGCTCGACCAGTACACCGACGATGCACTGCTCATCAGTAGCTTCTCGAAGGAGCCGGTGATTTTCAAAGGCCGCGAACGGATTAAAGAACACATGCAGGGCATTCTGGGCATTGACGGCCTGGAAACCGACATCGTGTTCTGGGCTGAAACCGAAGACCCGCAAACGCTCATGATTACCGAGCAGATTACAATGCACACCAAGGGCGGCGATGCTAACATGCGCTTTGCTGACAGCTGGGTACTGCGCGATGGCCGCATTGCCATTCATTTCGCCGGCATGGTGCAGCACCCCGACGGCTCGCTGGCCTAAGCTTTATACTCATTTCTCATTCTGAACTACGACGCAGATGTTGACCGAAGATTCAATTAAAGCAATGGTGGCCGACTGGTACCAGAAGCTGGACGTGCACGTGCCAATGGTGGAAGTGCTGCCGCTTCTGGCCGATAAGGAACTGGAAATGGTGTTCCCAGAGGTAACGATTTATGGCCACGCCGGCTTCGAAGGCTGGTTTCAGCGGGTTATCCGCATTTTCTTCGACGAAGTGCACACCGTGAAAGTGGCCGACGCCACCATCAACGGCGACACGGCCGACGTGAAAGTGGTGGTGCAGTGGGAAGCCAGCATGTGGAATGCGCCCGAATCCCGCAGCAAGCGCATTGTTGCCGATGCCTTCCAGACCTGGCAGGTGAAAACCGGCCCGGCTGGCACGCCCGTCATCACGCGCTACGTGGTGGATGGCCTGGAGTATCACGAAGGTTCAGCCACTCTCTAAACCCGGCGCAAGCCCGCACCACCCATGGCAGATAACCTGCGCCTGCAAGGCAAGAAAATCGGGATTTTGCTCGAAGCCGACTACTTCGAGAACGAGATTTTCTACTACAAATTCCGTTTTCCCGAAGAAGGCGCGGAACTACACTTCCTCACGCGGCTGTGGGGGCAGGAGCGCCTCACGTTTCTCGGACACGAATACCGCGCCCCCATGGAGGTGTCGGAAACATTCGAAAACATGAGCGACGAAGAGTTGCGCAGCTACGACGCCATCATCGTACCCTCGGGCATGGTGAGCGACCGGCTGCGCTATACTGACGATGTGGACAAGATTCCGCCCGCTACAGAGTTCCTTAAGCGTGCCTTTGCCGAACCTTCCATCCTGAAAGGCATTATCTGCCACGGGCTGTGGCTGACGGCCCCGGCCACGGAGCTGGTGAAGGGCCGCAAGCTGGTGTGCCACAACAACCTGATTGGCGACGCCAAAGCTTATGGGGCTATCTACACCAACGAGGACGTGGTGATGGACGGCGACGACCTGGTGACGGGCCGCTCCGGCGGACATGCGCACCTGTTTGCCAAGAAAATCATTGAAATTCTAGCTGAGCGCTAAGCGCGGGTTTCTATGGCAGCACCGCTACTTTTTTCGCACGTCGCGCTTTCCTGCGCCGACCCGGCCCGCACCGAGCAGTTCTACTCCCAATACTTCGGCTTTCACCGGGCCCGAACCATTCCGCTGGGCGAGGGCAACGAAATCGTGTTTCTAAAAAACAGCCGTTCCGTTTATCTGGAGCTGTTTAGGGCCGATGCGCCGCAGCCTGCCGGCCTGCCCCGCGCCGAAGGCGACGGCCCGCACTATGTGGGCATCCGTCACCTGGCCTTTCAGGTCGAGAGCGTGGACGCGACGCTCGCCACATTGGGCGACACCGCGGACGTGACGCTGGGCCCGCTCGATTTTGACGCATTCATTCCGGGCTGGCGCACGGTGTGGGTGCGCGACCCGGACGGCAACATCGTCGAAATCAGCCAAGGTTACACCGACCAGGTCTAAGCCGGCCCCCGCAACAGTTCATCACCACATCATCTTACTGCTTTTCACCCATGGAAACCGCCACTCCCGCGTTGTTAACTGACCAACAACCCATCCCGCCGCACTCGGCCTCGATGAAAATTGATTTCACGTTCTCGGACACTATCTCGGGCTACGTGGTGGCGTTTTCACGTGATGACCGCTCCTTCGTGCTCGAAACGTCGGACGGGCGCCGCTACACTGAATACCTGACGGCCAGTACCTACGCTCGCACCGTGCGCAACCTGGACGAAGGCTGGCAGGATGCCGGTGGCGCCATGCTGGAACTGTTGTCAACCAAAGGGCAGTACGTGCACACCTACGGCACGTTTTATCCCAGCGCCGAGGGCGACGACGAACCCACTTTCGAAGTACAGTTTATGATATTCCCGGGCCAGAAGCCCATGGAGTACCGACAGGAAAAGCAGGATTGGTGGATTCAGCAAATCAGCTCGATTGCCACCAGCTACCTGAAATGGCAGTTTAACTATCCGGCCGAGCCCATCGACTACCATAAGTACCGCACCATGCTACACCTGGCCGGGGTGAAGCAAGGCGACTACCTGCAGGAAACCGACACCATCTCCCGCATGGTGTACGGCTTTGCTTCGGCCTACATGCTCACGGGCAAAGAGGAGTTTTTGGAAGGCGCCGAAAAGGGCACCGAGTACCTGCGCGACCACATGCGCTTCTTCGACCAAGACGAGGACTTGGTGTATTGGTACCACGGCGTGAAGGTGGACGGCGATAAGGAAACCAAACTCTTGACTTCAGAATTCGGCGATGACTTCTACTCCATCCCGATGTATGAGCAGATATACGCCCTGGCCGGCCCTACCCAAACCTTCCGCCTGACCGGCGACAAGCGCATTCTGTCGGACATCGAGAAGACCATCAATCTGTTTGAGAAGTATTATAAGGACGAAGAGGGTGGGGGCTACTTCTCGCACTTGGAGCCCATTGGCCTCGACCCACGCGCCGAAAGCCTGGCCCACAACCGGGCCCGCAAAAACTGGAACTCGGTGGGCGACCACGCCCCGGCCTACCTGGTGAACCTGTACCTGGCCACCGGCGATGAGAAATACGCCGACTTCCTGGAAGACACCTTCGACACCATCACCAAGTACTTCCCCGACTACGAAAACAGCCCGTTCGTGCAGGAGAAGTTCATGGAAGACTGGAGCAAGGACCAGAGCTGGGGCTGGCAGCAAAACCGTGCCGTAGTAGGTCACAACCTTAAAATTTCCTGGAACCTGATGCGCATGCAGTCTTTGCGCCCCAAGCAGGAGTACCTGGACTTTGCCCGCAAAATTGCCGACATCATGCCCGTCGCGGGCTCCGACCAACAGCGCGGCGGCTGGTACGACGTGGTGGAGCGCGTAGACAAGCGCGGCCAGCACCACAAGTTTGTGTGGCACGACCGCAAAGCCTGGTGGCAGCAGGAGCAGGCCATTCTGGCCTACATGATTCTGCACGGCATCGAGGGCGACGCCGAGTACTTGAAGCAGGCCCGCGAAGCCGCTTCGTTCTACAACGCCTTCTTCCTCGATACCGACGACGGCGGCGTGTACTTCAACGTGCTGGCCAACGGCATGCCCTACCTGATGGGCACCGAGCGCTACAAGGGCAGTCACTCCATGAGCGCCTACCACAGCACCGAACTGTGCTTCCTGTCCACGGTGTACACCAACCTGCTCATCACCAAGGAGCCCACCTACTTCTACTTCAAGCCGTACCCGAACGCGTTCAAAAACAACCTGCTGCTGGTGTCGCCCGACATCCTCCCCAAGGGCTGTGTGCGCATCACCGAGTGCTTCATCGACGACCAGCCCTATACCAACTTTGACGCCGACGCACTGAGCGTGACGCTGCCCGACACCGACAAGCAAGTGCGCGTGAAGGTGCTGCTGACGCCCGTCGGGTAAAGGAAGGTACAGACGTTGTGCCTCCTTTTTCAATCCTTCTTTTAGAGGCATCGGCAATGAAGCGGTGCCTCTAAAAGCTAAGGCACAACCAGTGGTAAGGCTGCCAGGATTTTCCAACCATTTTTAACAACCAAGCATTTATGACTGCAACCACAAGCACGGTCGAGAACACAACAGTCGTGACGGCCGAAGGCAGCATTGACAGTAAAACGGCCGGTGAGTTCGAACGCACGGCGCTGACGGCCATTCAGGGTCAGCGCGAAGTGATTATTGACTTGACAAAGGTAGATTTTCTGTCGAGCGCCGGCCTCCGAGTGCTGCTGGTGGTGTACCGCCAGCTCAAAGCTAAAAATGGCAAAGTGGTGCTAGTAGGCACATCAGAGGAAATCCGAGATGTAATGAGCGACACTGGGTTCCTGTCCTTTTTTATCACTGTCGATACGCTGGCCGAAGGGCTGGCCATTGTATAAAGACCCGCATGGACAAGCAACCCACCCTTCCTGCGCAGCTCTCCGCCGAGACCACGCCAGTAGCTAAGCCCCGAGTCAAGAAGACAAAGCCGAAAACGGTGGGCTCGGCTGAGCCCGCGGTGCTGGAAGTGCCCGATGTTACTGGCACGGTGGCTGTGGTAGAGGCTGCGGCTTTGGCTACCGATGAAACGCAAGTAGCTACGAAGGCTGCCCCCGCGACAAGCGCTGCCGAAACCCGCATCGATTACTACCCTACCCATGAGCATGCCGGGTACAAGTTCCGCCGCGGTCACGTATTGCCTTTTGGGGCCACAATGGTTGCGGGGGGTATCAATTTCAGCATTTACTCGGCGTCGGCTACCGACTGCACCTTGGTGCTGTTTGAGCGCGGAGCCGAGGCGCCATTCACTGAGATTCCCTTTCCAGATGAGTTTCGGGTAGGCAACGTGTACAGCATGATTGTGTTTGAGCTGGACTACGAGCGTCTGGAATACGGTTACCGAATGAGTGGTCCGTGGAACCCCGACGCTGGTCACCGCTTTAACTCTGACATCATCCTGAGCGACCCTTACGCCAAGGTGATTGGAGGCCGCGACACCTGGATGGCCCCACCAAACTGGGACAACGTATATCCTTACCGCTCGCGGTTGGCTTTTGAGGACTTCGACTGGGAGCACGACCACCCCCTCGAAACGCCTACCGAAGACCTCATTGTGTATGAGATGCACGTGCGGGGCTTCACGCAGCACCCCTCCTCGGGGGTGCGGAATAGGGGCACTTTTAGCGCTATGCGAGCTAAAATCCCCTATCTCAAAGAGCTAGGCGTGAACTGCGTAGAGTTGCTGCCCATCTACGAGTTTGATGAGTGGGAGGGCAATCGCACGAGTCCAATCACAGGCGAGCCTCTGGTAAACTACTGGGGTTACAACACCGTCAATTTCTTCTCGCCTAAGGCGGGTTACGCCGCTACCGGTCGGTTTGGAATGCAAGTCGATGAGTTGAAAACGCTCATTAAGGAACTGCACAAAAACGGCATTGAAGTGCTGCTCGATGTAGTGTTTAACCACACGGCTGAGGGCGACCACCGGGGGCACACCATTTCGTTTCGGGGCGTCGACAACAAGACGTACTATATGCTCACGCCCGAAGGCTACTACTTTAATTTTTCCGGCACAGGCAACACCCTTAACTGTAACCACCCGGTGGTGCGGAACATGGTGCTCGATTGTTTGCGTTACTGGGCTTCAGAGTACCACATCGACGGCTTCCGCTTCGATTTGGCTGCCATCTTAGGCCGGGCGCAGGACGGCAGCCCACTCTCCAACCCGCCACTGCTGGAGTCGTTGGCATTCGACCCCATCCTGGCCAAGTGCAAGCTCATTGCCGAGGCTTGGGATGCTGGTGGTCTATACCAAGTTGGTTCATTTCCGGCTTATGGACGGTGGGCTGAGTGGAACGGTAAGTTTCGCGACGACGCCCGTCAATTTTTGAAGGGCGACGAGGGCAAAGTAGGTCCAATGATGGAACGTGTCATGGGTTCACCAGACCTCTACAGCCAGCGTGGCCCCACGGCCAGCATAAACTTCATCACCTGCCACGACGGCTTCACTATGTATGACCTAACGGCATACAATGAGAAGCACAACGATGCCAACGGTGAGGATAACCAAGACGGTGGCAACGACAACGACTCATGGAACTGCGGTTGTGAAGGACCCACTGATGATGAAGGCATTAAGTTCTTGCGTAAAAAACAGGTAAAGAATGCTCTAGCCATGTTATTAGTAAGCCAGGGCGTGCCCATGCTGCTGATGGGGGATGAGGTGGGTCGTACCCAAAACGGCAACAACAACACCTACTGCCAGGACAATGAATTAAACTGGCTGAACTGGGACGACTTACATGCGAATGCCGATTTACTCAACTTTGCTAAAAGCTTAGTACACTTTCGGCGGCAGCACCCCGTGTTGCGCAACCACGAGCACTTCCGCCACGAAGACTACGTGGGCAGTGGCCGCCCCGATATTAGTTTCCACGGCACACAAGCCTGGCAGCCAGACAAAAGCACGGCAGCTCGGGCCTTTGCTTTTATGCTCGACGGCCACCACGCCAAGCAGGGAATTGTACAGGACAATACGCTATACGTAGCCTTCAACATGTATTGGGATGCCCTCGACTTTGAGTTACCGGGCTTACCCGAAAACCAAGCTTGGTACGTGTTTGCCAACACTGCCTTAGCTGCTCCTGACGACGTCCATGCCCCCGGCTCCGAGTTGCTCCTCGATAACCAGCACAACTTCTTGGTAGGCCCACGCAGTGTGGTCATCCTATTAAGCAAATAGGGTTGCTAAGGCTTACGGTGCGCAGCATTGGTAGGCTCTCTATTTCTACTCTTCCCCATACTATTCCCACCCTATGGAAGACGAACACAACCTGCCTCCCAGAAGGCCAGGGCGCCTGAGCCTACTTCGGTGGGAATCGCTTTTCGCAGCAGTTTTAACCCCTTCCGATTCGATGCGACCCGCTTTAATGCGGAGTACTTCGCATGTCAATTTACCTTCTTCACCTCTTTCTCCCCCTCATCTCATGAGCCTGACTATCAAATCGGAAACTAAAAAGGTATCCACTATTTCTCTCGTTGGAGAGGTCGACTCCCTGTCGGCCCGAGATTTCCAAAAAGAAATTGAGAAACTCGCAGCTGAGCAGCCCGACGTGCTAGTGATACAGGCCGAGCACCTGCAGTTTATTTCGTCGGCAGGCCTGCGGGTACTCATTTTTGCTAAGCAAAAAATGGGTACTCACTTGGTCGTGTACATTGTGAAAGCTCCTGAATCGGTGGTAGACACCTTGGAAAAAACTGGCCTACAAAACAGTCTGCACATTGTAGACCATTACCTGTAGGTTGTCTAGCAGGTGCGTGAGATAAATACCGCCGCGGTTGTATTGATCAACGCACCTGAACTAGGCCACCGTCTTCTCCAACAAAAACTTGCTAATCACTAATTTATGCAACGGATAACCTTTGCAGGTACACTTGATGCTCTCGACGGCATCCGACAAGTAGTGAAAGCACAGGCCCAGCAAGCAGGCTTAGCCCGTAAGCCTACCTACAGCTTACTATTGGCCGTAGATGAAATCGCAACAAACATTATTACCCATGGCTACGGGGAAAACGGCTTGGAGGGCTGCGTGGATCTACTCACCGATTATTCGGGGGAGTGCTTTACAGTGGTGCTAGAAGATGAAGCTCCCGCCTTTGATCCGATGGCCCACAAAATGCCCACACCTGAATTCTTTGCTAAGCCGCTTGAAGAGCGGCCAATTGGCGGTATGGGTATTCACTTGACCATAAATGGGGTAGATAAATTCAGCTATGAGTACGTGGGCGGACGCAACCGTAACATTTTCAGCATGCATGTTGCCGAGCTACCATCGGTTAACTAATTATGTTCTGCTGTAGATAGCGAACTTATTTAATTCAATTTCGTCATCGGTTAAAGTGAGGGAAAGAACAAAATAATTCAAAACTGTGCAGACCCTAGGCTCCCTGAGCTTAGAAGTTTAGATGTAGAAGCTGCGCCGTATTTCTATAGGCGCAAACGTCGAGTCCTAAACTTACAGGCTAGCTTAGCGCATGCGTAATTTCAGGTCATTGCTTTGTCGTCGTGCAGCGTCAAGTTGCTGCGGGAAACAATGGGGCCATAATGAAGCTTTTAGTGTACATCCAGATTCGCTTCCAAAGTGCTAATCTCAAGGCAATACCACACGCACGTCCTGAGTAATTTACACGAAGCAGCAATCAAAACAATAAGAAGTAATTGCTGCTCTAGAAGTCACGGGAATTTCTTGAGACCTTCTTCCATCTAGCTATCGAGTGGCGCTTACGCACAGCTAAGTAGGAGTGGGGGTTTGCCCGCAGAGGTTTTGGCGAGCACCTAATTGTGCCGCTAGTTGGCAAATTGTTGCTTAATGGAATGCTACCGTTCAGGTTAGGGACGCATTTAAAAATAGTAAGTTATGCCTGCTCCCTACACAAGGCAAAAGCTACACAACCATGGATACCCCTTTCATTAATAGTGCGACTACCAAACAGCACGGCCTAACTGCCCCCGCACGACTAGGCTAAAGGCAGAGCATGGGGTGCGTATGCTAAGCTGTTTCTTTCGTTTCTACAATCACGTCTACCTCCAAAGGAACGATTCCGAGGCTATGGATAGGCAATGACATTGTAAAGATTCTGACGTTACCGACCCGCTACTGAAGGAAGCAGAAGCAAGTAAAACAGCATTGAACGACAAGTTAAATTATTGGCTGCCAAAGAGAAAATGATTTTAACAACATCTACTTAGGCCATCCTATGAACCCCAGAATAGAAGGAACTGAGTCAGCCACTGACCTTAGTGCCTCTCCCGCCGACATAGCCGTCTTGCACGCCCAGGTGGCGCAGCTTGACCGTTTGGCTTCCGTTGGCCAGCTTACAGCGGGCATTTTGCACGAGATAAAAAATCCACTCAATTTCGTAAGCAACTACGCTACACTGTCGGCGGACCTCTTAACCGACCTTGTAGAATTGAGCGCCAAGTGGACTGCCACGCCTGAAGCAGGAGAACTGGGCGACTTGTTAACCATGCTTAATGATAATATCGGCCGCATTCGTGAGAACGCGCAACGCGCCGAGCGTCTCATTCAAAGCATGTTGGCCCAAAATCGAGATGAAGGGCCACATTTTGCGCCCACTGCCCTCAATGTGCTGCTCGAGGAGTTTACCAAGCTGGCATATCAGGGTATTCGGGCAGGTGACCAAGACTTTGTTGTGTCGCTTGTGTTTCAACTCGACCCCGCCATGGGCGAAGTGGCGCTTGCTCCTTACGAATTCAATCGGGTGGTGCTCAACCTGGTGCTTAATGCCTGCTATGCAGTAAACGAGCGCCGCAAAAGCCGGCTTGATCAAGCTTATAAGCCCACCATCACCGTGTCGTCGCAGCGACTGAGCGACCACCTGGAAGTAAAAATTCGAGACAATGGTGATGGAATTCCAGCAGCCGTGAAGGAAAAACTCTTCACGCCTTTTTTCACCACAAAGCCCATGGGCAAGGGCACTGGGCTTGGCTTGTCCCTAAGCCAACGCATTGTAAATGAGATACACCACGGCACTCTAACAGTGGAATCGGTGCCCGGTGTCTACACGGAATTTACTATTCAGCTGCCTCTTAGCTAAGTGCTGGTTGCTTGCCACCTCACTCACTTTAATAACAACCTGATATTATGGTCATCAAAATTTTGAGCGTCGACGATGAGCCCGATATGGAAATGCTGATAACGCAGCGTTTCCGTAGGCAAATTCGCGATAAAAGCTTTGAATTCATCTTTGCTTCAAACGGCCAAGAAGCCCTCGACAAATTAGATGCCCACGACGACATCAGCCTGATTTTATCCGACATCAACATGCCGGAGATGGACGGGCTAACGTTTTTGACCCATTTAAATGACCGCAAAAAACCGTTTGTGAAGGCCGTAATGGTGTCTGCCTTCAACGACATGGATAATATCCGGACAGCCATGAATCGTGGTGCGTTCGATTTCGTGACCAAGCCCATCAGCTTCGAAGACCTGGAGGTAACACTTAACAGGACCATTGACCATGTGTCGATGCTAGTGCTGGCTCAGCGCGAGCACGACCAGCTCTTGGCTATTCAGAACGACCTTGATATCGCGCAGGAAATCCAGCAGGCCATGCTGCCAAAGGTGTTTCCACCGTTCCCCAATCGCACTGATTTCGACTTGCACGCCATGCTCAAAGCGGCTAAAATGGTGGGTGGCGACTTGTTTGATTACTTCCTAATGGATGAGGAGCGGTTATTTTTTCTAATTGGCGACGTGTCGGATAAAGGCGTGCCTGCTTCGCTATTTATGGCCATTACGAAGGCCATCTTCAAAAGTCATTTCTCTAATAAAGACTGCGGCTCTATTCAAGACGAAGTGATGCGCATCAATGGCTTTTTGAGTGAAGAAAACTACTCTATGATGTTTGTGACAGCCTTCCTTGGTATTTTAAACACCAAGACAGGCGAAGTCAGTTACATCGACGCTGGCCACGAGTCGCCGTTGATTTTGCGTCGCGACAATACAATAGAGTCAGTGCCCAAGCGCGGGGGCATGGCCCTGTGCATTCTCGAGGACTTCCCCTACCAGGTGCAGACGCTGCAACTCAACCCCGGTGATACACTCTTCACCTACACCGACGGGGTGCCCGATGCCAACAACCGTGCTGGTGAGCGCTTCGGAATGGCCCGCGTAAAGGCGCTGCTGGCAGCGCAAACTTCGGCTGTTTCCCCAAAGGCCATAACGGAGTTTGCCTACGAGTCGGTCAAAGAATTCATTGGGACCAATGCGCAGTTCGACGATATCACGATTCTGACGCTGCGCTACCAAGGTGCCTAAGCTACGGCTGCTTTCTTCTTCTCTTCTCATTTCCGGTTCTTATTTATGATGCTTGACCTGGTGCGACAGCACTACCCCAATGCCGTTGACTCAGGCACGTTTATACGTCGCACCCTGGACGTTTTAAAAGAAAAATATCAGCTGGAGCCCAACCAGATATTGCTGGCGCACTCCATCTGCTCCGATGATGTGAACGCCATAGCCTACCCCGAAGAAGGCCGCCAAATGCTAGGGCCCTTTAACCTGGGCGGCCTAGACGGCTACCCCTTTGTAGGGCTGACAGGTCTACTTGCCTTCGCCCACCACGTGCCTGACGACGGGGCAGCTCTGATTTTTTATGCCCCACACATCGGCCTCTCGGCGCAGGGTGAGTTGGGCAAAATTTTGCGCGTAGGCCAACAAGGAGTATCTGCCTGCTGTGGCGCCGCAGCGCTGGCTTTGCAGAAGATACGCGACGAGGTGCCGCTGCCTGCTACTTCCCCGTCTGATAACTATCAGCAGCATACTCTCACCAAGTTGCTGTACGCTCAGCGCGAGCGGGTATTGGCTGCCAAACAGCCACTGCGTGAAGCAACTGAAGTTATTCTGGAGGCGTCGGACAAGCAAATCGACCACCTCATTCAGCACACGTCCTTCATGGGTAAATACTTATTCGTGATAAGCGCAATCATCGTCAATACCGACCGTGAATTTCCTTCATTCCAAGAGCTGCGCCGATTTCAGCGATTAGATATCAACACCAAGGAAGTGCTGGAAGAGCTATTGTTTTAGATAGTAACAGATTAAAATTTTCATAATCTTTAACTCGTTATGTACGTTCGCCGTTCTATTCGATTCAGTCTGATTTGGCAGTTTGCCTGGAAAAATGTGCTGGGCTTCACGGTCTGGGCCACGGTGGTAACACTAGGCTACGAGTACCTGCGCCGACACCAGGGCCTGGATATCCGCCTGCCCTTTCTGCCGCTAAGTACCATCGGCATTGCCGTCGCCTTTTACCTGAGCTTTAAAAACAACCAGTCGTACGACCGGTTTTGGGAGGCCCGCAAAGTTTGGGGTGGAATCGTCAACCAGAGTCGTGTTTGGGCCACTCAGGTTCGCGGCTACGTATCCAACCGTCTGGCACTGCTGCCCCTGCCGGCCGCGGAACTGCACGCTACCCAGCAGGAACTGATATACCGCCAACTGGCGTGGCTCAACGCGCTGCGTCTGCAACTGCGACGCACCACCATCTATGACCGACGCAACCTGAGCCATGTGCCCGACCTGCGCCTGCCCGTGGGGGCGCCCGGCGACCCCCAAGTGCAAGATTTTCTTTCGCCCGATGAGTACGCCCGCGTGGCTCTCCTTGCGAACCCTGCTACGCAACTTCTGCACCGGCAAAGCATACGGCTGCAAGAGCTGCAGGAAGAGGGCCTGCTCGATGACTTTCGTCACGTGGACTTGATGGCAACCCTCAAGGAGTGCTACAACCTGCAGGGCGCGTGCGAGCGCATCAAGAACACGCCCTTCCCACGCCAGTATGCCTACTTCAGTACACTTTTCGTCTGGATTTTCGTCGCATTGTTGCCTTTGGGTCTGGTGAGCGAGTTCAGCATGCTCAAAGGCGTGGGCTTCGTATGGCTGACCATCCCCTTTTCCGTGCTGATTTCCTGGATTTTTCTCACCATTGAAATTGTGGGCGACAATAGCGAGGACCCGTTTGAAAACTACATTAACGACGTGCCTATGACATCACTGTGCCGCAACATTGAAATCGACTTGCGAGAGATGCTTGATGAAACCAATATGCCGCCCCGCATGCAGCCGGTGAACGATATTCTACTGTAAGGCCAGCATCACTCAGAAGTTAAACCTAGCCACCCGCATGACAATTGACGACTTAGATACATTAGCAGCTTACCCCCTGTTTGCGCAGGTGCCCCGACCGCAATTAGCTTGGTTGCTTGGGAATGCCGAGCGGCAGGAGCTTACATCTGGTCAGCAGTTGCACGGTCTAGGCGACGTAGTAACGCATACCCATGTGGTGCTAAAGGGCGAGCTTCGCTTATTCGACCCGCAACACCCTGGCCATGGCATCATTCGGTATGAGCCAGGGATGGTATCGGGATACCTGCCATTTTCACGCATGACTACGGCGAAAGGAGTTGCGCAGGCCACCCAGGCCACCACCATCCTCGCAATTCCGCGCCACCTTACGCAGCACATGGCTGCTCACTACTTCGAGCTGACCCAAGCGCTGGTAGGTGTAATGACTACGCGCGTGCGCGAAACCACTGCGGTACACCAGCAGAATGAGCGAATGGTGGCGCTTGGCAAGCTCTCGGCTGGCTTGGCCCACGAGTTAAATAACCCCATTGGTGCCGTGGCTAGCACTGTAGATTACCTCAACCGCCACGCTCAGTTCCTGCCCGACCTGACTATCCAACTGCTAGCTGTCCACGCCGCGCCCGAAGCCCTCACAGCATCCCTAGCCCTGTTTAAACCAACAGTGCCGCTGCCTTCCCTCTCGCGCCTGAGCCGGGCCAGCCTCGAAGACGACCTAGCCGAATGGCTGGCCGACCGCGAGGTACCTCTAGCCGACTCACTAGCCGAGCAGCTAGCCGAAGCGGGCTGCACGGAAGTTGCACTAGCTTCGGTGGCTAGGCAGCTACCGGGAGTGCAATTATCCCTTGCTTTGCACTGGGCCTACCACAGCCAGCAGCTTCAGCAACTGGCTGCCGATGCGCGTGAGGCAGCCAGTCGGGTAGCCGAGCTCGTGAGTTCTATAAAGACTTACACACACATGGACCAAAGCCCTGACCCTCAGGATGTGAATTTGAATGAAGGTCTGCGGAATACGTGTCGACTGCTTTCTCACAAGTTTCGCGAGGCCGGGGTAGAGTTTCAACAAGAACTAGACTCAGGGCTACCCTTAGTAAAGGCGCTGGCTGGCGAGTTAAATCAAGTGTGGACAAACCTGCTTGATAATGCATTGGACGCGCTACGCAGCCAGCCTGGTGCCCAGGTACGAGTGGCTACTCGCCACGACCCAAACTTCGTGCAGGTAACCGTGACAGATAATGGCCCGGGTATCCCGACCGAGGTACAGAGCCAGATTTTTGTGCCCTTCTTCACTACGAAGGCACCTGGGCAGGGCACCGGTCTGGGCCTTGACTTGGTGCAGCGCATCGTGCGCCAACACGGCGGTGCCGTGCGGGTGGATTCGAGGCCGGGCCATACCGAATTTGAGGTGTGTCTCCCCCGGCATCAACCGGTCGGCATGTAGTATGATTTGATGAGCTGCATATAACAGCTTTACTTTTTTTTACTTGTTTGTTATGGTTAAGCCTATCATTCTCTGTGTTGATGATGACCCGCACGTGCTACGAGCCATTGCGCGCGATTTGAAAGACAAATACCGTGCTGACTACCGGGTGCACAGCGTCGCATCGGGGCAAGAGGCCTTGGAGTTATTAAGCGAGCTAAAAAAAGCCGGTAGCCCTGTGGCCCTACTGGTATCCGACCATCGAATGCCCGACCTGAACGGAGTGCAATTTCTTGACCAGGCAAGGGCACTATTTCCAGATGCACGGCGGGTACTACTTACTGGCTATGCCGATACAGAGGCTGCCATTAAAGCTATTAACGATGTGCAGCTACACTACTACTTACTCAAGCCCTGGGACCCACCCGCTGAGAAGCTTTACCCTGTACTAAACGACCAGTTGGCAGCCTGGCAATTTGGCCACAATGCCGAGCTTGTGGGGCTCAAGCTCATTGGCCACGCTTTCTCTCCCAAATCGCACGATATTAAGGACTTCCTGGCAGGCAATCTCATTCCATACCGCTGGCTCGAATACCCCGCCACCGAACAGGCCCGCGAACTGATAGAGCTCAATCATATCGACCCGCTACAGCTGCCGGCCTTGTTTTTGGAAAACGGTTATTATTTGCTGAGTCCTACTATTGCGGAGGTGGGAACCAGCATCGGACTCCACGCTGAGGCATCGGCTGACTTGTACGATGTAGTCATCATTGGAGCCGGGCCGGCTGGTTTGGCAGCAGCGGTATACGGGGCGTCGGAAGGATTAAAAACGCTGCTCATTGATAAACGAGCTCCCGGCGGGCAGGCGGGCACTAGCTCCCGAATCGAAAACTATCTCGGCTTTCCAGCTGGTCTGAGCGGAGCTGAGTTGGCCCAGCGGGCTTCCACCCAAGCTTCACGCCTGGGCGCTCAGTTTTTGATGCCGCAGGAAGTGACTCGCATCGAGCTGCGCGACGGCTACAAAATCCTGCACTTGCGTGACGGCAGCAGCTTGCAGGCGCGCAGTGTCATTATCACCACGGGCGTAGACTACCGAAAGTTAGAAGCGCCTGGGGTGCATGATTTTACTGGGGCGGGGGTATACTACGGTGCGGCTACTACAGAAGCCAATAGCTGCCGCAACCGGCAAGTGTATGTGAGCGGTGGGGGCAATTCGGCCGGGCAAGGAGCGGTATACTTATCGCAATTTGCGGCCCAGGTCACCATTCTCATTCGGGGCGAGAGCTTGGCCGCTACCATGTCTGCGTATTTGATTGAACAAATTCGAGTTATCAAGAATATTACTGTGCGCAACTTTACAGAAGTAGTAAAGGCCACCGGTACCGACCATCTTACACACTTGGACCTGTGTAACAAACGCACTGACATCGTTCAAACTGTACCTGCCGACACCCTATTTATTTTTATTGGAGCCCGTCCATTCACGGACTGGTTGCCAGTTGAAGTTCTTAAAAATCCCCAGGGCTTTGTTCTCACGGGCCGGGAGGTACAGCTTCATTCCGATTATAGCCAATCCTGGCAGCATTCCCGCGAGCCTCAACTGTTGGAAACGTCGGTGCCTGGCATCTTTGCGGCGGGCGACGTCAGGGCCGGAGCCATGGCTCGGGTAGCCTCAGCTACGGGCGAGGGCGCTACAGCTATCAGTTTCGTGCACCGGTACTTAGCCGAAGTATAGTCCTAGAATCAGGTGCCTTATTTCCTGTTCGCTTGTAAAAGAATCTGCTGGTTTAGTCAAACTAATTGGTAGTTGCTCCTTACCCTTAATAATGTGAAGCTGATTTGTATGAACACTTCAAGATACATTTATGTTATTGTATTAGTTACTGTGCTGTTGCTGGGGGGGCTTCAAAAAGTTGCAGCTCAACGAATCCAAATCCGCGGGTTTGTCGACGCCCTGACCTACTACCAAAACGGCAAGGTCAACTTTGGCCTGGGCGAGCAAGACTTGTTCATTACTTCCGAGATAACGGAGCGCCTGTCTTTTTTGGGGGAAACCGTGTTTAAGTTTTCCCTCGCCTCCCCTACCAATTTTGACATCAGTGTCGAGCGCATTATCCTGAAATACAATTACGCAGGCAACCACAGCGTCTTGCTCGGCAAGCACCACACGCCCGTCAACTACTGGAACGACACGTACCACCATGGCCGGGTATTTTTTCCCACCATCGACCGGCCCTTGCTGTTTGCTAAAGGCATTATTCCGCTCCACACCACAGGGGCGAGCTTGCAGGGGCAAAACCTGGGCGGCATCCGCTTCGGCTACGATGCCATGGTGGGCAACGGCATCGGGTCGGGCGATGTGGCGGATAACAACCCGGTAAAGTCCGTGACGCTGGCCGTGCACATCAAGCCCACCGACGGCATGCGGCTGGGCGCCTCCCTGTACCACGATGCCATCTCGAAAGGCAGCACCATGCACCACCACGCAGGCGGTGGGGTCATGCCGGTGGCCCTCACCCGGATAAACCAGGACATCGTGACGGGCTCCATTTCCTACAATGATTCGATTTCCTCCAAGAAATTCGAACTGCTGGCCGAAAGCAGCATGGTTTCCAGCCAGTCCGACAGCCTGGGCATGCAGCGCGCCGTGGCCTCCTATGTGTATGCGGGCCTGCGCCTGACCGAAAAATTCATTCCCTACGTCCGCTTCGACGACATTCGATTTACCAGTAACCGGGAAGTGTACTTTGTTTCCACCAACACCCAGTCCATCGTAGCCGGCCTGCGCTACGAGCTAAGCTATTTGGCCGTTTTGAAGCTTGAGTACCAACACACCACGAGCCCTTTGCACGCCAACGGCCCCGTGCACGCCACCCCCGACAAGGTCACCTTCCAGGTGGCCGTTGGCTTTTAATTCGTTCTCTATGGCTTGGGTGTATCGATTTACGTTCTGTGTGCTGCTCCTCCTCGTGTATTGCCGCGCACCGGCGCGCGCGCAGGACCTGAACCTCGTGATTATTGGCAATGGCAAAGGGGTGCCGCCCGAGATGAAGCTGGCGCAGTTGAAGTCGACCCTGAAGGGCGAAAAGCTGCGCTGGCCCGACGGCAGCAAAGTGGTCATCGCCTTGCTGAAAACCACCACGCCCATCGGCCAGAGCACCAGCAAGAAAATCTACAACATGAGCGCCAACGAGTTGAATAAGTACTGGTTGGCGCTGGTGTTCCAAGGCAAAGCCGATGCGCCCAACTTCTTCAACTCCGAAGCCGAGCTAGCGGAGTTCGTTGCCCAAACCACCGGGGCCATTGGCGTCATCAACCAACCCGCCCCGAGCAGCAAGACCATCACCATCGACGGGAAGAAATTTTTATAAGGATAGTATTTACATGTCCTTCTCCTCAAAATTCCGCCGGTTATGGTAAACAACCTACGTCATTCGGCCCTCTTGGATGTGGTCCGTCACATGCGCCTCACTGTCAAGACCAAAATCTGGCTGGCGGTGACGAGCATTGTCCTGTTGTTTTCCTTCTTTGTCTTCTTCTACCTGCCCGTCATTCAAGAGCGCAGCCTGCTCAACAACTTCAACAAAGACGTACAAAATCAAGCCAACACGGTGGCATTGGGGGTAAAAATTGCCATGACCGAACAGAACTTCCAGGGCGTGCAAACGGCCATGGACTTCGTGAAGCAAGACTCCCTTCTGCAGTTTGTAAGCTTGCTTCAGATTGATACCACTTGGAACGCGAACCGTACCCATTACCGCATCAACCGGACCGTCTTCAAGAACTACCCCGAACAAAAGAAGATAAACGTTGACGCCACTTCCAGTGACTCTTCGGTGGTCAAGCGGGCCAGTTTTAGCACACCCATGATGACCGGTGAAATTATGCTGGCGTTCTCCACCCGGGAAATTGTGCAGGACAAACGGCAGATTCGCATCACCTCGCTGTTTTTTAGCTTCCTGGTGTTCAGCATCGGCATCGGAATTGGCTTTGGCCTTGCCAGAAACATATCCGTGCCGGTGCTGAAGCTCCGGGATGCTGCCACCAAGGTGGGGCGGGGCGACCTGACCCAGCGCGTGCAAAGCAATTCGCGCGATGAGATTGGGGAGTTGGGCACGGCGTTCAACAAGATGGTGACCGACCTGTCGACGACGCGCCAGGAACTCGATGCCCGTACCAGTGAGCTAATTATAGAAAAGAAAAAGTCAGATGATTTGTTGGAAGACCTTAGAAAAACGCTTATTGACCTTAAAGAGGCACAGGAACATTTAATCCGCCAAGAAAAGCTGGCTTCTATAGGCGAACTCGCTAAAGGACTCGTTGATAGACTTCTTAATCCTTTGAATTACGTCAGCAATTTTGCTTCTCTAATAATTGAATTAGTGCAGGAGAGCAAAGAAGTTTTAGCAATAGATCAATATGCATCGGATGCATATGTTCAGACAGAACTTTTGCCTTTACTGGCAATGATGGAAGTAAACACAGAAAAGATTAAAGAACATGGATTTAGTCTGACCAGGATAGTAAGAAGCATGGACAAATTATTAAAAGCTAAGTCAACTGTTTTTATAGAAACGCACATCAATTCCTTCGTAGAAAGTCAACTTTTAAATTATAAGAAAGAACTTGGAGGTAATAGCATGCCTGTGTCAATTCAATTAATTAAGAATGAAAATGTAAACAACTCATCTGTAATGATATTGCCTGCAGAGATGGCTTCAGTACTTTTTAGTTTGCTCAACAATGCCGTCTATTCTTTAAATGAAAAATATCAAAAAGATAACACCTTTGAACCAAAGCTCACGGTTAAGATTTCTACTTATGATGGATTCGTAGAGGTAAGAATAAAGGATAACGGCAAGGGTATATCTGCTTCTGATTTAAAGCAATTATTTTCCCCTTTTTTCACCACTAAGCCTACTTCACAAGGAACAGGCTTAGGATTATTTATTAGCCAGGATATTATCAATATACATAAAGGAAATATTTCTGTCGAGTCGAAACAGGATGAGTTTACAACATTTCGAATAAAACTGCCTTTATCTAGTGGGATAATATGATTAATTATGGCAGCCTTGGTCTATTGGGTGCTTTCAGTTAGGGTCGACCTTTGAGCATGGAGTTCTTCCTGCAAAAAGAAGAATTTACTCACTAAGCTGTCAAATCATTAATTATTAGCAGCATGGAAGCTATTTGAACCTGTTCAGTCGAAAAGGAAACCCTTTTTCATAAGTCTGACACACCCGCTGGAATGCTTAGAATCGCCCTTTTTATAGGCGTTTTAAGGGCTCCCTTTTTGATAAGACTTTGACGAACGGCTTAGCGCATAAATCCGCCCTTTTGGAAGAAAAACCCTAAAATGAGTCCGCCCTTACGCTTAGCGGCGCGCTTCTGGCCCTCCCATTCGCTTATGTGCTGCCAGAAGCTGAGCGCGGGCGGAGGCGTGACCACGAGTGGTGCGGGAACAATTGCTTCCCTCAATGCCCCAACCGAAGGGAGTTGTCCCAATGCACGGTGCTATCGGTAGCAGGTGAGCAACTGTTCCTGGGTCAGTTCAAGCGCATCGTTAAGAGCTCCGTTGTCAGGATAGCCACGCACCTAGGCAAGTTGGTCGGCCTTGAGCCATTGTTTGGGTAAGATACGTAGGCCAGTGTAAATCTTGGACCGCTGGCCATCGAAACTCAGAAACGCGAAAATAGGCGTTGCCTTAGTGGCATTGGGTTCTTTCAGCAGAAACGAGATGGAAGCCATGAAGTAAGGGTGAAGCAGTTTCCAAAACTACGCATTGTCCCCAGTCAGGGGACAACGAGGGGACGAAACTCCCGATTAATCCCGATACTAGCTAGATTGATTTAGACAGACGTCTCGGACAAGATGCCTCCAGGGGGTCATAAGCCCACTTTTTGGGGTGTGCTGAATCTGGCAGCGTAGGTAGGTATGATTCCTAACGTGGCCACTGAAAAACCCTTCTGCAGCTTGTAGAGGGGGTTTTTCTTTATGCATAGAACGGATTGTAGGTTGCTTCTGCTCACTCACTGCGGACGGAACGCCATTCGCGGTATGACGTACCAACTGACAAGCAAGGACCAAGGTCAATGCATGAGCTTGGCGCGCACCAAAAATGCAGGCCCAGCTTCCAAATGAACCCTGAAGAGGCTTGTCGCTGGCTCTGCCTTGGTCGTCGTTGGCCGGATGCTTCTTCTCTGGTCGTTTCTTCTGTCGATACGAACAGGAAGCAAAGCTCATCGATGCCTATGAGAAAGGCCAGTCTTTGCCACTAAACATGCAGGAGAAATGGGTTCTGAGATACTTTTATTAAAGAATATAATCCAATGCTATTGTTGGCTGGTTATCATTAGGCTACAGCCCATGAAATAGCTGTGGTAATGGGTGAAGCAACGCTGAAAGCAGCGAGGTAATGACTCTGCTTGACCAAGTTTACTTATATAAATTATAGCAAAGCAACTATTGTAGGGCATAATAAGTACACTTGGTCCTGAAAGAGGAACGGCCGGCTTAGGTAGCTCGTTGTGAATCATTGACGGGTAACTTATTTATGCGAAAACACGCTACCTCTATTATCGCTCCAAGCACTCGGAGTTCCAGCTTACTTTTAGTAAGCTGCTTGCTGCTGATGCTCTTCGAATTTTTCCCGGCCCTATCGCACGCGCAGGTGCGGATTATGCCTATTGGCAACTCCATCACCCATGGCACCAAGGACTACAATAGCTACCGACGGGCCCTGTGGCATAAGCTGCGAGCGGGAGGTTATAGGGTAGATTTTGTGGGTTCCCAATCCACCAACAAGGATGGCTTTCCCGCACCCAACCCAGACTTTGACCCCGACCACGAAGGACACGCCGGCTGGAAGGCCGATGAGTTATTGCAG
Organism: Hymenobacter sp. B1770; assembly: GCF_049896385.1. Taxonomy (NCBI): domain Bacteria; kingdom Pseudomonadati; phylum Bacteroidota; class Cytophagia; order Cytophagales; family Hymenobacteraceae; genus Hymenobacter; species Hymenobacter sp. B1770. The sequence goes on along the minus strand of NZ_JAFCUF010000012.1, from coordinate 98,125 downwards.
AAAATTGGCGGTTGGGCGGCATCTTACCGCCCCGATGTGCTGCTGCTCCACGCCGGCACCAACGACATCCGAATGGGGCAGTCGCCGGCGAGCACCCGCAGCGAACTGGGTGATATTATCGACAAAGTGCGGCAAGCGAACCCCAGTGTTAAGGTGCTGCTCGCCAAAATTATTCCCACCGTTTCGGTAGCGCCCTACGAAAATGACGGCATTCGGCAACTGAATGCCTTGCTGCCTGATTTGGCCAAACAGAAGAACACGGCTCAGTCGCCGGTAGTCATTGTCGACCAATACACCGGCATGAGCATCGTCACTGACATGTACGACGGCATTCATCCAAACCAAGTAGGTGAGGAGAAAATGGCGGTGCGCTGGTACGATGCGCTGCAGCAACTCTTGCCGCCACCCAATCCATTGCCGGTGGAGTTGGTGAAGTTCACTGCCCGGGCGGTGCGGACGGGAGTTCAGCTTGATTGGGCAACGGCAACCGAGCGCAACAATGCCAGCTTTACTGTGGAGCGCAGTGCCACCGGAACGGTCTTTACGGACGTGGGGCAGGTAGCCGGCCACGGCACGAGCAGCAGTCCGCGTTTCTATTCCATGCTCGACGCCCAGGCGCCGGCCGAACCACTGCTCTACTACCGCCTCCGCCAAACCGACCTCGATGGCACCGCTACTTTCTCGGGTGTGGTGAGCGTGGTCCCTCTAACCAACGCTGCGCTGGTGCTAAGCCCAGTGCCTGCTGAGAATCTTCTAGTCGTGAGCGGCTTATTGGCAAATGATGAAATTACTATTTGGAATGCCAGCGGCCAGGTTGTGCAGCGCCAGCCTGCAGCCGTGGCCCCAGTAGAATTGGATGTTTCTCGCCTCCCCGGCGGATTGTATTTCGTGCGGGCTGGCCTGCAGCGGGCACGCTTTATCAAGCTTTAGGTAACCGCGAACAGAAGTCACCCAACAGCAAAAGGCCCGGAAATCAGCTGATTTCCGGGCCCTTTGCTGTTGATAAAACTGTACATTTCAGATGGCTACGCAACAAGGCCGCACGGGATTCCTCAAAAGGCAACAGTTGCTTCGTTGAACTCTATATGGCTGTTCAAGGAGCAACATAACCGCTTAATCGCCACTGTTCACACACTTTAGTGGGCTACTGCTCGCTGTGTTTCCCGCTTCTCATCGGCAGTTGCCAACCGGTTGGTTGCACGGTTGGCCTGCCCACGGGAGTGCTCCGCAGCCATCCCGCTGTCAGACGACTTACTGGGGCCATCCAGGTAGTTCAACAACCTGTTTAACTGCCTGCCCAACAGCTTGCCAAGCGGCTTTTCAACCCAGACTGAAATCAGGTAAGCGGCGAGTAGCATCAGGGCGAGCAAGCCGGCCAGCAGCACGTACCGGTCAAGCAAATGGCTGAATCGGTGAAACACCACGTAGCCAATGTAGCCGTGCAGCAAATAGAGTGGATAAGTGACCGCGCCCAGCTTGGCTAACCATTCCTGCCGTCCAAAGTTGAGTGAGCCAAAGGCGACTAGGCCCACCAGAAAGAAGAACGAGGTAACTACGCTCAGTACTATGGCTTCCTGAACGCCGTGTTCGGCTATGCCGTAGCGGCTGTAGCGCATGGCTAGCAAGTACGCAACCAGCATTAGCGCATAGCGCACCCGGGTGCGCCCGGCTGGCTGCTGCATCAGGTAGAAGAGCATGCCCGCTATGAAATAAGGCGCGTGCTGAGGGAAAAACAGGTAGTGAAAAGCCGTATTGGCCTCGTTTAGATAGGGCGCTACAATCGAGTACCCCAGCAACAACCCAATGGCAAAGTTGATATGGGACATGAGTTTGTAGGAAATCAGCAGAGAGATAAGAAAGTAAAAGCTGATTTCCACCGTGAGCGACCAGTAAGCCTGGTCGACGTTGACCTGCCCCCAGAACTCCTGGAGCATGGTGAGGTTCTGCAGGTATTGAATAGTACCGACGTTGAGAAGCGGGGCCGACAACTCGTTGAGTGGGCCCGTGCCCCAGAAACGAACAACAAGAAACGTGAGGGTGCAGGCAACCCAAAAAGCCGGGTACAACCGCTGAACGCGCGAAACGAAAAACTGGCGCACGGTTTTGCCCTGCGCACTAAGCAGCACTACGTAGCCACTGATGATGAAAAAAAGCTGAACGCCCAGGTAGCCATATCGGGTGACGGGGCTTAGTTCAGGGTAAGCAACGGGACTGAGGTTATCGGCACCGTAGGCCCGGTGGGTGTAGTGATACAACACAACGGCTAAGGCGGCCAGGAATCGGAATAAATCGATTTCGTACTGACGGGAGGGGAGCTTGGCTTCCTGTTCCATACTCGGACTTAAAGCGGTGGGATTTTTTCCGATGGCAAGAGCGGTTGCCATCAAAAATTGAATGGAGAGGCGGGAGACTAAGGCACTTGGGGCCAACCGCTGCCAGCACACATTTGCCTGTAGCTGCCGGAGGGCATCAGCATTGCCCATTCTGAGTTGGCGCCAATCGCCTGTCAAAGAGTGACTTGAGGACGATATTCCTGGCCTTTCCTCTGTGAGCAGCAATTCCCATGCAGGATATGTGCTTGGGCAACGCGACCACTAAAGCAGAGGCTGGTGCAACACGCGGACCACACGCTCAGCCATGAGCAGCGCTAGTCGTAGGAAAATCCAAGGTTGCGGCCAATTATTTCGCTGAAGCTATTTAGCAGGCTGCTAGATAGCCCATACAACACAAGGCAGGCACAGCAGCCAAGCGCAAATAGCACTTGGTCAGGAATTGTCGATGGCCCCACTCATGGGGGAGTAATGAACAGGACGTGGGCTAGACGTAGCAAAATAGGGCGCTATAATGACCGGAAAACCTGACCCTAGACAAGGCTGGGTGGCTAATTCCCAAGTAAGGTACGTACAAAATTCCAGGGACGTTGGCACCTTTTCTAGCTAATTTGTTTTTGGACTTACTGGATAATTATGATATATCTGAAATTCCAGTAAAATATTTCTTACTTGATAATAGAAAAATTAAATTTTTATTCATTATGTGGTTTCCGTAGGCTTTTCCTCCGGTCAAAAAAAGACAAGCTAGGGCTGCTAATGTGGTGTGTTGCCTTTAAAATGCCATAATAATATGGACACCAGCCAAACTTCAAGAGTAGGGGATTGACTATTTTTTGGCTGTCACGGCCCGAAACCGAGCCAATGGTGCCCCCAGAGTGTCGGCGGAGTAGAGGCTGAGAATGTTGCCGCTGATGCGATAATGCTGGGCTTGATTGAGTGCCTGCAGGAAGTTGCCTTCCACGGTCAGGTCGGGGCAGGCGCTGCGGGTGGTAGCCAACGGGCCCAGCCGCAGCTGGCCTACGGCGGGCGCAGTGTAGGGACCCGAAAACTTATTGCAGCCCGCGCGGCCCTCCACCCGGGCGCGGCCTTCTTGCAGCAATAAATAAGGCGTTTGCTCTATTTGGGGAGCCGTTTGGCCAGCCAGTTCGCGGAGTTCCCAGCGCACGTTGCGCAAGGGCGCGGCGGTAGGCGCCGTGTTATCGACGGCCGCCACTACGGGCCTACCTGTGGGGCGCTCGGCCAGGTCGTAGCTGCATGCGGCCGGAACCAGCAGCACCAGCCCGGCGGTCAGTCGGAGACAGGAAGATAGCTTCATGGCAGTTGGTTATAGAAGAAAGCTTGCTCTTGGTTTTACGTAGCCCAGGCAGTTTGGTAGCAAGCCCAAGGGGCACGGCCCTGCCCGAAAGCCTCCCAGGCAGCGAGGAGAGTGGGGTTAGCCTGTCAGCAAATCCGAGTCGTCTTTCAGCTTCACTCCCGATAGTTGGCGGCGCAGTGCTTCCCGCAGCAGAAAGAAAAGCTTAGTCGCAGCTGCGGAATAAGCCAAGCCTTCCGGGCGAATGTTGGAGACGCAATTGCGGGCTTCATCGGTGAGGCCGGGCAGGGGGCCGTAGGTGAAGTAAGCGCCCAGGCTGTTGGGCGCGCTAAGCCCCGGCCGCTCGCCAATAAGCACCAGCGTAAGGCGCGCCTGAAGCAGCTGGCCGATGGCGTCGCCCAGCGCTACCCGCGCCTGCTCAGCCAGAACAATGGGGCCCAGGCGGAAGCCCGCCTCCTGCAACTGAGGCAGCAGCAAGCGCAGCAGGGGCAGGGCGTGCTCGTTGATGGCGGTGGCCGACAAGCCATCGGCCAGGATGATGACAATGTCGCATGCGGTCCATACTTGGTTGGCCAAGTGGGCCCGAGAGGCCTCATCCAACTGGCGGCCCCAGTCCGGGCGCTGCAAATACTCCTGGCGGTTCTGGGCCCGGCCGTAGGTAGCGCACACCGGCCAACACATCGCCGGAGCGCAGCGGCGAGGCCCGCGCCAGCAGCGACTTCAGGTCGGCAAACGTGTAGGTATGGTGGCGGATGACGTGGCGGTAGGGCATAATAAGCAGCTGGCAAAGGATGTTGCTCGATGAATAGGCCGTGGGATGTACAGCAACAAGATACCGAACGGCCAGGGTCCAACCGTGCATGCAATCAACGCCTAGTCAATGCCGCTGCCTAGAAGCGCAGCGGCGTTAAGAGCAACCTTATGGCCGCAAGTGGCGCAAAGCCAGCAAGCACAGCGCCACCGAGCCGGCCACCCGAATGTCGCCGCGCAAAACCATCTCTTCCACCCGGTCCAGCGGAATGGTCACGACTTCTATGGCTTCGGTTTCGTCCAGTGCCTGCGCGGCTACCTGCCGCACGTTGCGGGCCAGGAAATAATGAATAAGATTGGTGTCCTTGGTTGGGTTGTCGCTGACCTGTAATAGGGGCTCTAATGCGTCGGCGGTATAGCCGGTTTCTTCCAGCAGCTCGCGCCGGGCAGCATCGGCCGGTACGATTTCTCCCTCGTCGATGACGCCACCCGGAAGCTCCAGCAACACCTGCCCCAAGCCGTGTTTGTATTGCCGCACGAAGACGACTTGGTTGTCAGCGGTAAGGGGAAAGGTCAGGACCACGTTGGGGCGCACGCTCACAAAGTAGTCGTCGAGGACCTGCCCAGTAGGGAGTTCCACCGTGTCGCGCCGCAGCCGGTACCACCGGTGCTCAAAGACAAGTTCAGAGTGCAGCGTTTTCCAGGGCCTAATTTCTTTCGACATAAACAAGAAGGAGAGCCTGCCAAGATAAACCAAGTTTGCTGCCGAAAGCGGGCAGCGCCGGGATTAATATCAACGATTTGTGAGACAAGGCTGAGGGAAAAAGTGCAGGCTGAACAATGGGCCGAGCAGCCTTTTTTGCCCCTCACAGCACCCCAGTAATTGATGTGAATAGTTGGTTTTTAATCCTTAAGCACCTTCAACCGTATAAAGGCTCCTAACTATTTTTCTCACCCACTCCCACAACCATGAATATTAAGCCATTCCTCGCTACCCTCGCCCTGACCGCCGCTTTCTCCGCGCCCGCCTTCGCTCAAGATGTGAAGACCAAGAGTGACGATGAAAAGACCAAGACCAAGGCCGATGGTATGATGACCAAGACCAAGATGGCCGACGATGGCAAGATGAAGCTCAAAGGCAAGTCGGACGCGGGCGATAAAATGAAGGCCAAAACCAAGCCCCGCAAAGGCAACAAGAATAATAATGCCGATGCGGCCACCAGCGGCAGCATGAACAGCAGCGGCAGCACCAGTGGCGGCATGAACGCCAATGGCATGAACAACGCCACCTCGGGTGCCTCCACGAGCGGTGGCGTAATGGTGGGCGGTGCCATGATGACTCCCAACAAGGACATCGTCGACAACGCCGCCGGCAGTTCCGACCACACCACCCTGGTAACCGCCGTGAAAGCTGCTGGCTTGGTAGAAACGTTGAAAGGCGCCGGTCCCTTCACCGTATTCGCCCCCTCCAACTCAGCGTTTGACAAGCTCCCCGCCGGCACAGTGAACTCCCTGGTGACTCCCGAAATGAAGCCGACCCTCACCAAAGTGCTGACCTACCACGTGGTGCCCGGCCGCCTCACGGCCGCCAACCTCACCTCGGGCCAGGTGCTCACCACCGTGCAGGGCGAGCAGCTGACCGTGACGAAAAATGGCAACGACGTGATGATTCGTGATGCTAAAGGTGGTACGGCCCGCGTGACCATTGCCGACGTAGTTTCCAGCAACGGTGTAACCCACGTTATCGACACCGTGCTCATGCCTGCTAAGTAATTGGCAAAGCATTGATAGAAATCCCGGGCGCCTCGTTGCACGTGGCATTTTCGGAGTTATCTAGCTGCTCACTTCGTGAATCTATTTCCAAAAAAAGACCCGACAGGATACTGGCGGGTCTTTTTTGTGAGCCGTAATTGTATCGCCTGAGGTTTCTCCAAGCTACTCCAGCAGTAGCCGTCGGCCAATGGTGCGGCCGTTGGCTAGCGAAAGCTGCACGGTATAAACGCCAGCTGGCAACGAAGGCAGCACGAGGGTGGCCTGGCCTGCTTGCGCGGCGGGCTGCTCCCACACGCGGCGCCCCACGGCATCGAGCACGGTGGCGCGGGCAAAGGCAGGCCCGGCTATGCTGACGGTGCCCCGCGCCGGGTTGGGGTATAGGCTGTAGGCACCGGCGTTGCGGCCGGCCGCCGTAGCCGTGACAACGGTGTTGCTCATCACCGGCCGCATCATGAGGGCGCCACGGCGGATGGGGTCGGCCGGAAAGAAGTTTACCGAGCTCCAGTTGCCGGTGTTATCACGCCGCACCAGGTAGCCGTCCGGAAACGTGTTGTTCAGGTCGAGGCCGTAGTGCAGGTCGCGGCCTTGCGAGGGCTGGGAGTAGCCCACGAAAAACGTCCCGGTCACGGGCACCGGCAAGTCAAACGTGATTTCAAAATACTGGAAGCCCGCGGGCAGGGGGTTGGGGATGGTGGCCGTTTTGGTGGCAAGGGGAGTGCTGGCGGGCAGGCCCCCGTTATTGCCCCAAACCGTGATGGTGACCGACCGACTGCCCGCGTCCGAGGCCGTGAACACGGGGTACATGCGCAACGCCCGCACATGGTCGGGCTGGTTCAGGTCGATTCGGTACGCAAAGGCCGAAGCCTGGCCCGTGGAGTAGGGCACGAGCTGGGTAATATTTTCTGCGGTGCCGTCGTCGTAGGCGAAGTAGTTGTTGAGCTCCACGTCGCGGAAAATGGTGTCGTTGGCCAACGTGCGCGGGTTGGACTCCTGGGTGTTGAGGGCGAGGGTGTAGCGGAGCGTTTTGGGGTTGGGCGTAATGGGCACGGCTACACGGCTGGCCGCTCCGGTCACGCTGTCCTGCCGCGGATTTACCGGCAGGGGGCGGCTGATTTGTAGCCAGGTGCCAAGGGAAGCTCCCGAGGGGAGTTCGCGCACGGTACCGGTCACATCGATGGGAATGGGCAGCAGGCCGGCATTGAGGTTGCTGAGGTTCACCCCCAGACGGGGGTTCAGCTCGCTGGCGGGGGGCGAAGCAGCATTGAATTGCCACACCGGCATGGCCGTGTAGCGGCGCAAGGGGCTGCGCAAGCCACCTGACGGGATACCGCCGCGCAAGCCGGCACTGGTAGCAATGTCCACAAAGGTGGTGTCAGCCAGTCCGCGGGTACGGCCGCGGTCGAGCACCACGTAGTCCACGCTCCACGCATCGCTGTTGTCCGAGCGGTTGCCGCTGGCCACAAACCGAAACTGAAAGTCGCTGTGCAGGAACCTGGTCTGGTTCAAGTCGACGACTTGCTGCCGAAAAGCCGTGCGCTGGCCCAGACTTCGATAAGACCACACTAACTCCCAAGTGCCCGTAGCCGTTTTGGCGAATAGCTCCAGGCGCACCCGGTTGTTATTGATGTCGCGGTTGGGCGCGCCCACAATGCTGCCGGCCTGCCAGCCAAAGCTCAGGTATACCTGGTCGTTCACGGTCAGGCCTCTCAGGTTGATGGGCTGCGATGTCAGCGAGTCGATGCTCCCATAGGAACCCGTAACTAGCCCGCTGTAGCTCTGGCCATTGGCCCGCAGGCCGTCGAGGGTGGCGGCACCACGGGTAAGGGGCGCCACAGCCAGCCGGTTGCTTACCAACGCGCCACCGGAGGGCAGCCAGTTTTGCGCCCTCGGAGTGCCTTCAAGGGGCGAGGTAAAATCATCGAAGAACGGCAGCGCAAGTGCGGCCGTGCCCCGGCGGGCCAGCTGCAGGTCGGCCCTGGTAGGGGCAAAAGCGGCACGGGCTGGGTCAGCGGCAAGGGGCAGGGCTACCTGGGCCGAAGCCGCGCCACCGGTCAGCAGCAGGGAAGGCAGCAGCCAGTGGCAATACGAGCGGAAGGGTGTCATCATAGAAACAGGCTTTGTGAACCTAACGGCGGCAGTGATGAAAAAAGTGCAGAAGCACCAAGCGGTGCTTTGTGCCCAGGGCCGCAACAACCATTTCTGGCCGGCATCTGGACGCAAAGCACCGCTTGGTGCGTTTGGGGTACGAAATTATTTGGCTACCCAGATGTCCACCAGCTGGCCCATCCGGATGGTGGCGTCGGGGCCGGCCACTGGGCGCTGGCGCACCACCGTGCCGGGCACCTGGCCGTCTTCGGCGGCTTGCTCAAACACTTCGCCTTTTTGCAGGCCCTGGCCCACGAGCAGGGTGATGGCCTCGTCTTCGGGCATGTTCACGAGGTTGGGCACGGCAAAGGTCTGGTTGCCCTGGCCGTCGCCAACTACCAGGTCTACCTTGGTGCCTTTGGCAATGGGGGCACCGGGCGCTATTTCCTTGCCATTCACCAGCTGCTTGAGCACGGCATTCTGGGCCAGGTCGGGCACCAGCTGAATCTGGCCCACCACCAGGTCGTAGCTCTTGAGAATGAGCATGGCATTTTTTGCGGAGCCATCGGTGAGCTTAGGCATTTTAATCACAGGCGGGTTTTTCATGCTCACCTGCAAGTAAATCTTGCGGCCTTCTTTCACTTTTTCGCCCGGCGCGGGGTCCTGCACCAGCACCGTAAACGGCCGGATGTTGGCGCTGTAGCTGGAGTCGTCCACGAAGTAGGCCAGCTTCCGCTCTTCCAGGTAGTTCTCCAGGTCGGCTACGTTCATGCCCGTCACTTTGGGCACCGTAATGGTCTCGCCGTGGTGGGTGCTCATGGGCAGGTACACGTAGAAAAAACCCAGCACCAACACCGCCCCCGCCAGCGCAATGAGAAGCAGGTGCTTGATAACGTCGAGCGCGCTGTTAGCAGAAAAGAATGACATGTGGAAGGAAACGATTTTATGATGTTAAGAACAAAAAACTCCCCTCCTTGATAAGGAGGGGACATTTTCGCGAAGCGGAAATTGGGGTGGTTGAAGTCGTTGCACGATGCCATAACAACTCTTAGCAGCATCGTTCGGGTGTCGTGCAACGAATCCAACCACCCCCGTCCGAGCCTGTGGCTCAAACATCCCCTCCTTATCCAAGGAGGGGAGTTGGGGTTTGAGTTGACCGTTTTACCCGCGCCTTGCCAAACTCCAGAATCCGGTCGATAAACTGGTAGGGCGTGTAGCCGGCCAGGGCCGTTTGGTGGAAAATGCAGGTGGCCGGCGTCATGCCAGGCAGCGAATTCACCTCAATAATCAGCACTTCCACACCGCCCCCGGCGCGCACCCGCACAAAAGCATCGATGCGGGCGTAGCCCTGAATGTCGAGTACCTCGGCCACGCGGCGCAGCACAGCTTTCACCTCGTTGGAGATGCGCTGGCGCTCGGCAGGGTCCACGTCGTAGCGGGCCGGGGTGATGTTCTGGCCTTCGCCGGCGAGAAACTTCTCCTCCAAGCTTAGCACCTCGCCCGTGGCTAGGGCTTCGCTGGCTTCGAAAACTTCGATGTCAAGCTGTCCTTCCGTATCGTACGACGTGAGCAGACCACCCGTAATTTCCAGGAAGTGCGCCGCGCCATCGCGGCTAATCAGCGTTTCGACCAGGAAGGCATCCTTGCGCGGAAATTCTTCCTTAAAGCCCAGCTGCAACACCTCGGCCGGGGCCGGCGTCAGGTCTTCTTCGGTGCGGAAAATGAGCTGGCTGAAAGCTTCCAGCTCCGCACGGTTCTTGATTTTCTTCACCGCCGAAGAGCAGCCGTCGTCGGCAGGCTTGGCAATGAAGGGGTAGGGGAACTGGGTTTCGAGTGAGCGATAGAAGCTTTCGGCATCGGCCTGCCACTCCAGCTTGTTGGCCATGCGGTGTTCGGCCACCCGCAGACCTGCTTCACGCAGGCGCTTGTTGGTTTCGAACTTGTTGATGGTGATGCTGCTGCTGGCCACGCCCGAGCCGTTGTAGGGCAGGTTGTATTTCTCCAGCTGCTGCTGCAAGGCACCGTCCTCGCCGGGCCGGCCGTGCAGAGCAATAAACACTTCGTCGGCCAGGTGGGCCAGCTCTTCAAACGAAATACGCCGCGGCAGCGCCAGCGCCTGTCCGGCGTAGGTGCTGGTAATTACGCTGGCCTCGCGGCGAATACGCTCCAGAATGGGGTGCGCAGCCTCGCCGGCTTCGGCGTGCTCAATCTTCTCGCGAATGTCGTCGGCGTTGTCCTTCAGCATCACGTTCACGGGCAGCACGTAGAGGCGGTGCTCCTCGGCCGAGCCAGTGAGAAACACCGGCACCGGGGCATACTTCGCCGAGGAGCTGAGCTTCTCGTAAATATTGCGCCCGCTTTCTACCGAAATGTGGCGCTCCGACGAGTAGCCGCCCATAATAACGGCCACACGGATGCGCTCAGTAGCCTCGTGCTGCCGGCCGGCCACGGCTTCATCGAGCTTGGCGAGCAGTTGCGCCAGCTTCACCGGACGCAGGCCGGCCCGCCGCCGCGCCGCTAGCGAAGTACGAATCAGGTAAGTCAGAAACTGCGAGGGGTTGAGCCCGATTTCTGCCGCCTGATGGAAAAAGAACGACGCCGGCAGCATGCCCGAAGTCGTGTTCGGGTCATTCAGAAATAAGCGCCCATCGTGGCCCACAAAGCCATCCAGGCGCGCGTACACTTGGAAGCCAAACGTGCGGAACATCTCCTCGCAAGCCTCCCGAATCTCCTGGATTTTAGTTTCGGGCAAATCAATAGGAGTGATTTTGCGGGCCAGGCCGGGCAGGTACTTCGAGCGGTAGTCGAACAGCTCGTCGCCCTTCACAATCTCGGTGGGGGGCAGCGCCAAGGGCAGGCCGTTAGGGTCCTCCACCACAATGCAGCTGAACTCGCGGCCCGCCACAAAGCTTTCTATCAGCACCTGGGTTTCGCCGTCCACGTTGGTCAGGCGCACTTGCTCCGCGGTCTCCAGGCGCTCAGTTAGTGCCGAGAGCAGGGCTTCGGGGTGGTAAATGGTTACTTGCTGTTCGTCGTCGGCGGTCAGGGCGCTGCCATCACCTGACAATGGATAACTTTCAATTACCACTGGCAAGCCAATGCCTTCGCGGATATCGGTGAGGTGCTGCACCCAGGCCAGCTTGTCCTGCTCGCCCAAGCGCTGCCACAACTCGCGGGTTACGATTTTACGAAACAGGCTGCGCTCAATAGCCGCCTCAAACTTGGGCAGGTCGTCCGTTTTCAGGATGCTTACCCCAATGCTGGACCCTTGGCGCGGCGCCTTCAGCACCAGCGGCAAGCCCAACTCGCGCACCAGGTAGCTCAGCGTGGCGGCATGGTCGGTCGTGTCCCACTCCTCGGCCTTGATAACGCGGAAGGCGGGCGTGGGCCGTCCCAGCGCGTGCAGCAGGTTCTTCTGGGCTACCTTGTCGATGCCGAATGCGGAGGGCAATATGCCCGACCCCGAGTAGGGGATGCCCAGCCACTCCAGCACGCCCTGAATGGCGCCGTCTTCGCCACCCGGCCCGTGCAGGGCCAGAAAGGCGAAGTCCATAAGCCGCGGCAATTCCTCCAGGGGCACTTGCCGGCCTACTTTCCCAATGGCCTCCTGCTTCTGCTCGTCGCTCAGCTCGCCCAGGCTTTCAATGTAGACCTGCAAGTGATGCAGCGAGGGCGCCTGCGCCGACACCGGCGGGTAGAAGTCCCGAATGGTGCCCTTGTAGATATACTGCCAGTCAAGCAAAATGAACTGCCCGAGGCTATCCACGAAGATGGGCACTGGCTGAAACAGAGCCTTGTCTAAATTATCGAATACGGTGCGGCCGCCAGCAAAGGAAATTTCCCGCTCGCGCGAAGTGCCTCCGAAAAAAATGCCAATTTTCATAAGTAGTGCAAAGGTAAGGGAGGTAATGGGGGAGTTGAGCGAAAACTCCCCTCCTCAGATGAGGAGGGGCTGCTAAGCCGCAAGGCTTAGCTGGGGTGGTTGAAGTCATTGAACGACACCAGAACAACTTGCATAGGAATCGTTCGGCCATCGTTCAACGACTTCAACCACCCCAGCTGGCGCGTCGCGCCAGCATCCCCTCCTTGCCAAGGAGGGGAGTTGTCGTGCTACTTTGCAGCCTCAAACTTCCTCCCAATCCTCTCATGAACACCCTCGATACCTATAATTTTGCCGACAAGCGGGCCGTAATGCGCGTCGATTTCAACGTGCCGCTCGATAAAGACCTAAACATTACCGACGACACGCGCATTCGCATGGCCACCCGTTCGGTGATGAAAATCCTCAACGATGGCGGCTCGGTGGTATTGCTTTCGCACCTGGGCCGGCCCAAGGGCGGCTATGAGAAGAAATTTTCCCTCGAAAGCCTGGTGGCCCGCCTCACTCAAGAGTACGGCCGCGAAGTGCAATGGGGCGGCGATGTGCTGGGCGACGAGGCCGCGCAGAAAGCCGAGGCCCTACAGCCCGGTCAGGTACTCCTCCTCGATAACGTTCGCTTTTATAAGGAAGAAGAAGGCGGCGACCAGGAATTTGCCGCCAAGCTGGCCAAGCTGGGCACCGTGTACGTGAACGATGCCTTCGGCACCGCGCACCGGGCCCACGCCTCCACGGCTGTCATGGCCAACTCGTTTGCTGCCCAGGACCGGGTAGGCGGCTACCTGCTCCAGTCGGAGCTCGACAACGCCAAGAAAGTGCTGGAAGAAGCCGAACGGCCCTTCACCGCCATTATGGGCGGCGCCAAGATTTCCGACAAGATTCTCATCATCGAAAAGCTGTTGGATAAGGTTGACAACCTGCTCATTGGCGGCGGCATGGCCTATACCTTCGCCGTGGCCCAGGGCGGCAAAGTTGGCAGCTCGCTCCTCGAAGCCGACAAGGTGGACCTGGCCCGCGAGCTCATCCAGAAAGCCAAGGAAAAAGGCGTAAACCTGGTGCTCCCCACCGACTCGCTCATTGCCAATAAGTTTGCCAACGACGCCGAAACGAAGGAAGCCCCCAATACCGACATTCCCGAAGGGTGGATGGGCCTCGACCTCGGTCCCGAGAGCCGCGAAGCCTTCACGGCCATCATCCGGGACAGCAAAACCATTCTGTGGAACGGCCCAATGGGCGTGTTCGAAATGAGCAACTTTGCCAAAGGCACCGAGCAGGTGGCGCATGCCATTGCCGAAGCCACGGCCAAGGGCGCCTATTCGCTCATCGGCGGCGGCGACTCGGCGGCGGCCGTGCAGCAGCTCGGCTTCGGCGAGCAGGTGAGCTACATCAGCACCGGCGGCGGCGCCCTGCTAGAGTACATGGAAGGCAAAGAACTGCCCGGCGTGGTAGCGCTGGGCTAAGCCCTTGCTTTGTAGTTGACTGCTAAGAAGGCCCCGACTAGTTGCTAGCCGGGGCCTTTCTATATGCGATGATGCATTGAATGCCTGTGATAGAAATACGCCGTTGGCTGGTCGTCACTCGTCACTCAAGTTCAGCCCTGTAGTGGGCCTGAGCCGGCTTTTTCGTGCGAAACGTGTGCTGCTACGTATGAGGGTCGAAGCAAAGGAAGTTCAGCCCAGCAGTTGGGCTTGAAATGTACCTTGCGCCCCCAAACTTCTTCTTTTCCGCCTATGCATCTATACAGTGTCCTTTCTTTGCTTATGGTCGTTGCTGCGGCCTTTGCCTATGTCAATTTCAAATTCTTAAAGTTGCCCAGTACCATCGGTCTGATGGTGCTGGGGCTGGCTTCCTCGTTGGTAGTCGTATTCCTAGGCCAGTTAGGGGTGGGGTGGGTAATGAACGTGGGCGAGTTGGTGCGCAGCGTCGATTTCAGTGCCCTGCTCATGCAGGTAATGCTGAGTTTCCTGCTATTCGCCGGCGCCTTGCACACCGACATTCAGGCCCTGGGCCAAGAAAAGGGCGCCGTGGCCACGCTCGCCACGGCCGGCACTGTGCTCTCGACGATGCTGGTGGCTGGTGCCATGTACGTGCTGCTGCCACTGGTAGGGCTGGGCTTGCCAATCATCGATTGCCTGCTGTTCGGCGCCTTGATTTCGCCCACCGACCCTATCGCCGTTCTCGGTATTCTTCGCAAAGCCCGCATCCCGCCACAACTCGAAATTCGCGTTGTGGGCGAATCGCTGTTCAACGACGGCGTGGGTGTAGTCGTGTTCATCAGCCTGCTGCAGGTAGCCCGTCAGGGCATGGAAAGCATGAGCGGCCCTGAGTTAATAGGATTATTTGCCCGCGAAGCCGTTGGGGGCATTGCCCTGGGCGCCATTTTGGGCTATGTAGGCTACCGTTTGCTAAAGTCCATCGACCAATACCAGGTGGAAGTGCTCATCACCCTGGCCCTCGTTATGGGTGGTACTGCTCTGGCCGAAGCCCTGCACACCTCGGGCCCCCTGGCCATGGTGGCCGCCGGGCTGGTGGTTGGCACCCAAGGCCGCCGCTTGGGCATGTCCGACGTGACCCGGGAATACCTCGACAAGTTCTGGGAGCTCATCGACGAGGTATTGAACGCCCTCCTGTTTGTGCTGATAGGGCTGGAAATGCTGGTGCTGCGCTTCGAGAAAATGTATCTGGCCGTTGGCATGGCGGCCGTGCTGGTAGTGCTGGCGGCGCGGGCACTGTCGGTGGCAGTGCCGCTGGCCTTACTACCTCCACGCGTGCGCTACGGTCGCAGCGGCTTGGCCATCCTCACCTGGGGCGGGCTGCGCGGGGGCATTTCAGTGGCACTGGCTCTGTCGTTGCCCACTACCCTGGCCTCGCGCGATTTGCTGGTGGCCGTCACCTACGTGGTGGTAGTGTTCTCCATTCTGGTGCAGGGCCTCACCATTGGCAAACTGGTGGAGCGGCTGGGCCTGGCAGGGCAGGGCCCCGCTCAGGCTCATCATTAAACGGCGCATTTCCTGCCAAGCAAAAGCCCCACCTGCGTGCAGGTGGGGCTTTTGCTTGCGCCGAAGTTTCGGCTACACATTTTCTTCCAGCGTCTTTAGCAGTTGGTCGGCAGCCTTTTCAATGTCGGTGTAGCCTTGCTGCGCGGCGCGCTCCTTGGCTGCAATAAGCCCATCGCGGTGCACCGACTTGAAGTCACCGTAGGGGAATTTGTAGCGGCCCTTGGTGTCTTCGCCTTTGCTCGTATCAATGCCAAGGTGCCAGTTACCGTATTCCTGGATTTCATGCTCCTCTAAGAAAGCATTTTCTTCTGCCGTATTAGGGTTGTGCTCGCCCCAGTGGCCTTCATCATTCTTTATGTTACCGTCGCGAATGAGGCGCTTGGCATAAATAACGGCCTGCGGGTTCAGGGAAATGCTCATTGTCAAAGGGGTTGGTGTCCGGATAGGTACGACGCCAACGTACTTGGGTTCCCAAAGCGCAGCTTTCCCACTGCCAGTGGCCTAGCCCAACCAAGCCCTAATTGGAGTCAATGCGCGCAACCGAGAACATGCCCGCTGCCACGTTATCGGCAAGTTTTGCTACCGCCGGACCACTCATTTTATTATACACAGTGCTAAAGTCCACCGGATTCAGAAACGGCTGACTCGGCATAGTCGTGTTCGGCCCCGTAAACAGTTTGGCAACATCCACTTGCAGGTAAACTTCAGGCCAGTGATTTGCCCGCACAGGCAACTGGGCAGCGCCAAAGGGGAGCGCCACGGTGCGAATGGTGTTGTTTGCTGCTCCCTTGTGGCCGGCAATGTGAAAAACCAGACCCGTAGTAGGTGACTGTGGCGAACGCCCCTCCAGCTTCATGTTGATGAACTCTGGCCCATTCATGTCCCAGAACATGCCGTTGTTGGCATTGAGTACGCCCGTAAAACCGCCTGCTTTTGTCCGGACACTGTCTACGCCCATCGTAAATGCAATGCCCGTATAGTCACCCGCAGGAATTCCCAAGAGCTTCAGCTTTTGCGAAGCAGGCGTTGAATGGTCCACCAAAAAGTAACTATCAGGTACCGAGTAAGTGGAGTTATCGGCTTTGAGCAGCTTCACATTCGAGATGTAATACTTAAACGTGCTCACGGTGAAATCATCGCCGTTAGCATTCTTGTAAGTGTTTACATTAAGCACCAAAGGGCTAAAAGTGGTGCTGTTAGCACCGCTGGTCGTGCTCACCCCATGGTCCATGCTCACGGCCAATTCGCCCGTTTCAGAATCAGGGCGCGCCGGGTTCTTTTTACAACTGCTAAGGCCAAGCAAAACCAGCATCATCACTTTGAAGAAATCGGAGAGGGGCGAGTGTTTCATCAAGAAAGAATAGATGCCAATATGCGTTGGAAAAATGCGAGCGCATACCGCCCAGCCAGTCATAAACAAACCTTGCCCGGCCATTGAAATAATGCGGGAACAACGACTTCTAAATCGGCAGGTGACCCACTAATTTAAATACGGCGACTCCAACTCCTGCCCCATACTCTTAAGCGTGTCAGAAGTACGCCGGCCCGTTAGGCGTGTGCTAAGCGCTTGCGCTTCGCGGGCGCTCAGCACCTCCAGTTCGTGTAGCCAGGCCAGCCGTCGCAGTTGCGGCTCAATAAAACCTAGCGGGTTCACTTGGCCATACTCTTTGCGCAAGTAGGTTTTGGTACGACGTTCCAGCTCCATTACCAGCGTCCGGAACTGCTTGCGCTGCCAGGGGCGGCCAGCTAGGGTCACGGCCAGGTGAGCAGTCTGCAGCCGGAAGGTGCACCACTGTTGCTCAAAGCGTATCCAGATGGCCAGCATATTAATGCCAACTATCAGCCACCAGGAATACATCTGAAACCCCGTCTGGCCAGTAGTCAGCCACTCCTGCCAAGGGCTATAGCCCAGGAAACCTAGCAGTAGCCCCGTAAGAATAAGCTGATTTGTAGGGATATGGCGGTGTTCGCTCGCCTTCACAGGCAGAATTTCTTCGTACGGAACTTCAGTTTCGAGCGTCGCAACTCCTTGTGGGTTGCGTTTACATATATAAAGGCTTTCTGCGCGTAAAGCAATGTGCGTAGTGCCCAGAAAAAGCTGCTTTTGGGTAAATATCATTCCAGAAAGAGCGGCAAAAGCCGACGCTGCGGCAGAAAATTAAAAGGTGGCGCATGGTTCAACCAACGCCAAGAAGTGCAGATACATGGTCCCTAGCCTCACGCCTCACAGACAAATGGCCGCGCAGGCAGGAGCATGCTCCACAACTCATTTAAACGGACTTGGGGTAAAGCACACCACAAAAATAACCACCATTACCCAGCCTAGTACTTTGCGGCCCGCGCTCAGTGGCCGTTCATCCGGTGCCGGCGGATGATAAATTCCGGTAAGCCGTCCCAGTAATAGACCAAAAAACAGCCACCCCGGATTACCCATGACGGTTGGCGCCGCTATCGTAAAGGCCAGTTGCGCGGCCCAAATGCTTGCCCCCAGCAATAGCCCCTGTCGCGGCGTTGGCAGCACCCGCCAAAATATTATTCCCAGATACAACGCATAAACCGGCCCTCCATACAGCCATTGCTGCCAGCCGCTCTCAAAAGTGAACATGCCCAGCCCAGCATAGAAAATAAACCCTACGAATAGCGCCAGTGCCATTCGATTGAAGCGTCGGCGGCCTAATAATCCATACAGAATGTGCCCACCATCAAGCTGCCCCATTGGCAGCAGATTAAGCGCCGTGAAGAACAAGCTAAGCGCACCAGCCAACAACACGGGGTAATGCAGCAGCTCATTAGCATGTGGCAGCAGGGCCGGGTCGGCCACAGTAGCTTCAAGAAACTGGTACAACAACGGTTTTACCAGGGTGATGCCCTGTTCTCCGGGAGGATAAACATAATGAGTGTAGTCTGCTCCGTACTGTGCGTATTCTGGGTGAATCTTAAATAAATAATCTTCTAGAGGAGGCAAATGCGTGAAGCCATAAAGCAGCAACGGCACCGCAGCCAGAAACCCAGCCAACGGGCCCGCCAGCCCAATGTCAAAAAACTCACGTCGCGAAAAAATCCGCTCCTTGATTCGGATTATTGCCCCGAACGTGCCCCACCCCATGGGAAAAGGAATGTAATACGGCAATGACGTGCGGACTTTATTTCGCCGGGCCGTAAAGTAGTGCCCAAATTCATGGACTGTCAACACACCCAAAAAAGGCAGGGCAAACCACAAACCTCTCTTCACTTCCTCGCTGAGTGCGGCCCCCCGCAGCTCAAACACGTCGAGCGGCAGAAAGCCAATGTCTCCCCGTGTTAATTGCACCCCCGCCAGTGTGGTAGTAACAAGCGTTATCAGGAACAAGAGGATATGAACCGAATACGTATAGCCCGCTGATGGCTCGGGACGTTCAAATCGTCGGAAAAGCTGACGGGCCCGCGCGCGTTCACCTTGCATCCAAGCTGGGCGGGAAGCAAGGGGCGAGGGTATGCGCTCAGTTTCTGGGTCAGGAATGGGCTGGGGGGTATTCTCGGGGAAAGGCACGGATGGCTTCGGGCAGGGCAGATGTAAGGGTAAGGGGCGGGGCCAGGTGTAGCACCCGCAGTCCCAGACGTCGGGCCGTGGCCACGTGTTGCGGACTGTCTTCAATGAACAACGTATCCGCAGCCTCCCAGTTCATTTGATTTAGCGCATAGCGGAAGATTTCCTCTCCTGGCTTACGGAAACCCACTTCTTGCGAGTAAAATACTCGGTCCAGCACATCCGCTATTCCATTCGTGAAACCGTACTGTGTGGCCAAACGCCGATTGATTTCGGCAATGTGCAAAGTGTTTGTATTGCTCAGCAAAGCCGTTTGGTGTCCTTGTCTGCGCAGCTCACCAATAAGAGCCAGTCGTTCGGCTGGGACATCCAGCAACATTGCATGCCACGCAGCGTCAATCTCCGCATCTGTAGCGTCTAAATCGTAGGCTGCACGCAACCCTGCCCGAAACTCGGTAGGGGAGAGGTGCCCGGTTTCAAACTGGTCAAAAAGCTCGCTCTGCTGAGCTTGCGAATACGCAATGGTGCTGCCAGCGCGGCTGATTCGCCGCATTGCGGCTGGAGTGGCATCGTAATCAATATCTATGATTACGCCGCCAAAGTCAAATAACAGGTGAGGCAACATGAGCTGGTTTGTTTTTCCAGCCCCAAAGGTCGTACTTTTGTACCCGTTGGAGGGCCGGTAACGGCAAGGGTTGAGGTGAAAGATGACTTCCTCCAGCACTGGGCCTATAGCTCAATCGGTTAGAGCAGCTGACTCATAATCAGCAGGTCACTGGTTCGATTCCAGTTGGGCCCACTGCAACACTACAAACCCCTTCTATTAATTTTAGAGGGGGTTTTTTGTTTGATTAATAATTCAGTTGTACCGCTTATTGCGGTTGCGCGTGCTCACTCAGCAGAAGGAATTGATGAGGATAGAAGGCCCGCATATGCAAATGCGCCGCCATTCAGCCTGAATGGCGGCGCATTGGTTTACATGGCGGTATTTGGGAAGACCGGAGGGTTAGCGTATGGGGTCGAAGGAACCGCCCCAGGTGTTGTTCTGCACCAACTGGGGGTTGTTGTCAATTGCAGCCTGGGGAATCCCAAAGAAGTAGTACTGCGGCTTCCAATTGATGGTATAGCGTGTGTCTAGGTTCTTGAAAGCGATGGTAAAGTAGTTGGTGTAGGCCAGGTCGAGGTTCACGTTGTCGCGGTTAGTGGCGAAGTCGGCGGGTACCCCGGTGGCCTTCAGGGTGATGGTGACACCCGTGCGGCGCTTGCCGTTAAGGGTGCTCTCCATCTTGCGCCACCGGCGCAAATCCCAGAAGCGCTTGCCTTCGAAGGCCAGCTCCAACTGCCGCTCGTACAAGATGGCGTCAAACATTTGCGTCCGGCTCATGCCCGACTGCAGGCCGTACATGCCATCGGTGCCGGCTTCGATGCCCGCCCGGGCGCGGATAGCTTTCAACTGGGTGTAAGCTTCGGTTAGATTGTTAACGCCGCAGGCACTTTCGGCCAGGTTCAGCAACACTTCGGCGTAGCGAATCTCAATCCAGTCGGTACCCACGAACTGGGCCTCGCTTACGTTGACCGTGGGATTGATGGCTTTACGGGTGTAGAAACCAGTGTTGCTGGCCCGGTTCTCCACCGAGGTAGTGCCCCGGAAGTAGGTCCAGAGCTTGTAGGCCGTATTGCCGTTCAGGGGCCAGGTAGCTCCGTTGTAGCCGATAGTTTTGTCGAAACGGGGGTCGCGGTTTTTGTAGAAAAGCGTGTCTGAGTAGCGATACTTTGTGGATTGGCCGGTCTTTTTGCCGTCGCGCATGGGGAAGGCTTTCACCATCTCCCAGGTGGGTTGGTTGGCGTTGCCGCCTGTGCCGGTGTAGGATGGGCGGGTAGAGTTGTCGTACTGGTTGTTGCGCTTTACCTGGTCGCCCGTCGCGGTGTTATACCCGGTCACAAATACCGCTTCGGGGTTGCCGACTTCCTGAAACCAAAGCTGGTCGAAGGAGGCGTGCAGGCGCGAGCCGTTGGCCGTCAGCACGTCGCGGGCCTGCACGCTGGCATTGTAGGCTGCCTGCCACTTAGCGGCGTTGTCGGGCGTGAACTGGGGGCTGGCGGCGTACAACAGCACCCGCGCCTTGAAGGCGGCCGCGGCACCCTTGGTAATGCGGCCCCAGTCGGAGTTAGCCAGCCACTTACCGGGCAAGGTCTGAATGGCTGAATCCAGGTCGGCGGTGATGGCGGTGAAGGTTTCGGTCGTCGTGTTGCGCGGCAGGTACGTTAGGTCGCGGGCTTCTATGCCCACGGCGTTCAAGGGGGTCATCACCAGGGGCACGCCGCCGTACTCGCGCACGAGCTCGAAGTACCGCCACGCCCGGAGAAATTGGGCCTGGCCACGCAGACGCCCTTTCGTAGCGGCCGGGAGCGGGCCGTTTTTCACGTCCTGCAGGAACATGTTGATGGCCCGGATTTTTCCGTAGTTGTTGGTCGCACTCAGGGTGGTGCCAAAGTTGCCCACGTCGGACTGCTGCAGCGTACCCTCCAGAAATTTGGTATCGGCAAAGGCTTCGTCGGACAAGCCGGCTACGTTGACGTTGCCATGGATGGTGTTGGTGAGGGGGCTGCCCCAATCCGGGGTATTCTGCGCGTAGAGGTAACTAAGGTTGAGGTTGGTCAGCGTGGAGTCCTTGAAAATGAGTTCAGCGTCGGCTGCTCCCAGGTTATCCTTATCCAGCACTTTCTCGCAGCTGCTCAACGCAAAAGCGGAGCCTATAGTGGCGATGGCGATGAGATGAAATGGTTTCATATTGCGGAGGGAGGAGAGATTAGAAGCCAACGTTCAGGCCAAGGGACACCGAGCGCAGTGTTGGGTAAGCATCGTATGCGCCGCCGTAGTTTTTGTAGGTGTAAGGGTTGTAGAAGTTGAAGGGGTTGAGGGCGGTGAGAAACATGCGCGCCGAACCCACACCCACGCGGCTGGTGAGGGCTGCGGGCAAGGTATAGGAGATGTTGGCGTTGCGCATGCCCGCCGAGAAGGAGCTCCGGAACCAGAACGACGAGGCCACGTCGTAGGTAGCAGCATAAGAGGGAGCGGGAAACTCGGCCTGCGTGTTTTCGGGCGTCCAGTGGTCAGCCCAGAACGCGGGTCGGTTGGAAGTGAGAGTGGCCTGCTTGCGGGCGGCCGACTCTACCAGAGCCTGCCCGCCCCAAGAAATGCCCATTGTGGCCGAGATGGTCAGCGACTTGTAGGAGATGCTGGGGTTGAAGCCAATGCCGTAGTGGTTGTCGGCCTTCGGGGTCAGGAAGGTCTGGTCCACGTCCGTGATTTTGCCGTCGGGACCCGTGTACTGGCCCGAGGCATCTTTGGGCCCGCGGATGTCCTGGTAGTACAGCATACCGGGCATCGGCGCTGCACCAAAAAGGGTGTAGCCGGGGTTGGCCTGCAGGTGCTTGTCGACGTCGCCTTGGGTGCGGAACATGCCCAGGTACTCATAGCCTTGCACGCCCATGTCGCTCGAGCGGCCGGTGGGGTCGTCGTAGTTGCCAATTTGGCCGCGGGGGACGTCCACGATGAGCTGCTTGTTGTCGTTCCAGGAGAAGAACGTGTTGAGGCGGTACGACAAGTCGTTGGTGATTTTGTCGTTGTAACCCAGCGAGATTTCATAACCGAAGCCATCCACCGACGCGAAGTTCTCGGAGGGCAGGGCCGCACCAATCAGCAGCGGGGCCGAGCCCGACAGGGCCGTGAGCATGTTGTAGCGGCGGTCGTAGAAGCCATCAACGCCCAGCGAAAGGCGGTTGCCGAAAAACCGTGCGTCGATACCGGCGTTGTACTTGGTGTTGTCGTCCCAGCGGGCGGCGCGGTTGGCCAAGGCATTGTTGGCGGAGAATATCAGCGACCGGTCGCTGTTGCCACCGAACACAGCGCCTTGGCCAGTTTTCAGGCCGTAGCTCGTTTGCCAGTTGTAAGCCCTGGTGGCGTCGCCGCCGAGGAAGCCCACCGAGCCCCGCAGCTTCAGAAAGCCGACGAAGGGCACGGTGTTCTTGAAGAACGGCTCTTCCGACATCACCCAGCCCACCGACACCGATGGGAAGAGGCCCCAGCGGTATTCCGGCGCAAACCTGGTGGAGGCGTCGTAGCGGAACGTGGTTTCGAGCAGGTACTTACCAGCGAAGTCGTAGTTGAAGCGGCCAACGTAGGACAGTGTGCCGGACTCGCTGGCGGATTCCGTGGTGGTTTGAATGCCGGTGGCAAAGTTCATGTAATCGAGCCCCTCGCCAATGATGGCGCCTTCGGCCATGGCAGCTACGCCATCCATCTCGGTTTCCGACTGCTCAACCACGCCGATAGCGGATACGTGGTGCTTGCCGAACTGCTGGTCATAACTGAGATAGGCGTTCAGCTGGTAGCTATCGAACGTGGTTGGGTTCAGGCGAACCCGGTCTCCGTTGTTCAGCACCACGGGGTTGCCTTGCACGTTACCGCCGTAAATGTGTTTGTTGGTGCCCAGCATGGTCAGGCGGTACACGTTGTACTTCGTACCGTACTGCTTGCCAAAGCTGTTATCCATGGTTTTGTTGAACAGCACCCGGGCCTTGAGGCCCTTGAGGAAGGGTAGCTCGTATTCGGCGCTGGCCGTGACGTTTAGGCCAGTATTGCGGTTGGACGTGTAGTTGTTGGACTTCTGTACTTCAAAGAAGTGGAAGGCGTCCACGGAGTTGGCGTTGCCGTTCGAGAGCAGCACCGGCAGCCCGTTCACATACATCGGCGCCCACTGCGGTGTGAAGAGCAGGCTGCGCATGTCGTTTTCAGCATTTTCCCCGCCCTGCTTGAGGTAGTACATGCGCTTCTGCGACAAGTCCCCGCTCACTGAGAGGGCCACTTTCAGGCCGCGGGTCACCTTCACGTCGGTGCTGGCCCGGTAAGTCCACTTATTGGAGTTGATGTTGTCGAAGTTGGCGTTCTGGTAGTTGTAGCTAATGCCGGCGAAGTAGGTCGCCCGCTCGGTGCCGCCGCTCATGTTCAGGGCGTGGCGCGTGACGGTGGCCGGCTTCCAAGCTTCCCGCAGCCAGTCGGTGTTGTTGTTAGCGAAGTGTTCCAGCTCGTCCGGTGTGTAATACAACGGGTCGTTGGCAGCCCGGCGGTTTCCCCGGTAGAGCTCGTTCATGTAGGTGGCGTGCTGCACCCCGGTCATCATCTTGGGCAGCATGGCGGCGTCCGTCACGCCCACCGAGCCGCTGTAGCTGAATTTGGGCGCGCCCACCTGGCCGCGGCGAGTAGCCACTAGCACCACGCCCTGCGCGCCGCGGGCTCCGTATATGGCCGCCGCGGCGTCTTTGAGGATGGAGATGGACTCTACTTCCGACTGGTCCAGCACGTTGAAGTCATCCTCCGTCCGCACCACGCCGTCGATAACGAACAAGGGTTGCAGCGTGCCGCCGTCCTTCGACTTAATGACGGGGTTGCGCACGGTAATGGAGCCCGCGTCGCCGGGGCGGCCCGTGCCCCCGCTCACGCTCACACCGGGCAGCTGGCCCACGAGCGCCGTGGACAAGCTGCCCACCGGCAAGTCCTCAATCTGCTTCATGTCGACCACCCCCACGGCGCCCGTCATGGTGGCCCTGGTCTGGGTGCCGTAGCCCACCACCACCACCTCGTCGAGAGAAGCTTTGTCTTCTTCGAGCCGAATTTCCAGCGTCGTGCGGCCGTTCACAGCTATCTCTTGGCTTTTGAAGCCCACGAAGCTGAAAATCAGCGTTTCATTGCCAGTGGGCAGGTTGAAATGAAACACGCCGTCGTTGCCCGAGCTGGTGCCCGTCTTCGTGCCTTTGATGAGCACGGTTACTCCAGGCAGCGGGTTGCCTTTCGCGTCCTTCACCAGGCCCTTGAAGGCCACTGTGATATCCTTAGCCGAGGCAGGGGCTGGAGCCAAAGTAGCTTCGGCTGGGATGGTCCCGAGTAGGGCTCCGCCCACAAGGAGCGCGCAGGCCAGCCGGGTAGGGGTACCAGCTGCCAGGGGCAGCTGCAGGGGTAAAAAATGAGCCATAACCGTTTGGTGGGTTAAACTGGGAATGAGGTGAAAGAGCTAGTGAGAGCCTTCGGCGGCCTTGCGGGCAGCGATGCGCGCCTGCCAGTCCTTACCGGCCTGGTTCATGTCGATGCCTGCGGCCGAGAGGTAGTTGTTGATTTTGCCTTTGTACTTGCCAAACCAGGCGTGCTTCTGCTCCGAGGTGCCAGCGTCCATGGCCCTCTCGCGGGCCTCGGTGAGCCAAGCCAGCATCTGAGCTTTCTGCTCGGCTGTGAGGTTGGGCAGCATCTCGTTGTAGGCGCGCATTGTGATGGGCAGCACGCCGTAAGTCATGCCGTCTTTCACTTGGTCAACTTGAGAAGGGGTGAGGCGGCGGCTCAGCTTTTTAAGGTACTGGGCGTGCAGCTTATCTAACGAAGCGGTGGTTTCGGTTTCGACCTTGGCGGCTTCGGCTTTGGTAGCATCGGTCTGGGGCTGCGCCTTGATGGCGGCCAGGCGGCTCTTGCGAACTTCGTGTACTTTGTTGAGTTGGCCGTACTGCTCGGCAATCACGTCGCGGACGTGCACCGAATCTTTGGCCTTCAGTCCGTCCAGCTTGCCCACAATCTTGGCGGACCGCTCAGTGACGGTCCGCTTATAAGCGGCTTCCTTGGTTTCGGTCGCGGCTGGCGTCTGGGCCATCGCCTGTGGAAGGGCAGTTGCGGCCAGGGCGCCACTCAAAAACAGGCTTCGCAGTAGGGTATTCATAATGTGCGCGTAACTAAAGAATAAGAGCAAGTTACACGTCTCTCAAAAGGAAAATATGTCTGTTTTAACTAACTTATTGTACGATATTATCATATCAGCTGTCATCTTGCTGATAAAGAAGATAGGTACCTACAAAATGTAGATTTTCAACTGATTATAAGCAATTGGCGCAGCTTATTAACTGGTATAAGACGGCCCAAACGTTGCCGAAGCCACTCATCTGGTTCAACCCGGCTAAGCGCAATTTCATAGGCGAATATTGCCGCTGGAAAAAGGCGCCGAGCGGTTCTCAGCCCGCTTGAAAAATCGACTTA
Organism: Hymenobacter sp. B1770; assembly: GCF_049896385.1. Classification (NCBI taxonomy): domain Bacteria; kingdom Pseudomonadati; phylum Bacteroidota; class Cytophagia; order Cytophagales; family Hymenobacteraceae; genus Hymenobacter; species Hymenobacter sp. B1770. Next base: position 72,395 of record NZ_JAFCUF010000012.1, on the reverse strand, counting down.
AGGTAGGCCGTATTCGCGCTGAAGTTCTTCCTCACGTTGCGTCCGTCGTTGGCGTCGCGCGAGCGCTCGATAACCAGCCAGCCGTCCCAGCCCATGTCGGCCAGGGTCTGCTTCACCTTGTTCATGTCGAGGCGCGTGTTGTTTTGCAGCCACACGCCGTCTTCGTCGGTGGCGTGCATCTGGCAAATGCGCTTGCGCCCCAGGATTTTCAGCTCTTGGTGCAGGTCGCGCCCTTCCTTCAGGGGGTTCGAGAAGTTGAAGTAAATCTGCACGTGCTTCGAGCCGATTTCGCGCAGCAGCTGCACCTCACCCGCGGCATCGAGTGAGGTTTCGATACCGACCACCACGCCGGCCTTTTTGGCCATTTTGCCCACCACCTTTAGGCGCTCTACAATGGCGGGGCGCAGCTCGGGATTCTTTATCAAATCGCCCTGCGTGCCCAGGGGCAGGAAGGCCACCTTCACGTTCATGGCCTTCATCGTGTCGAGGCAGTCCTGAATCATGCGCTGGTAAGTAGGGCGCGTAGCAAATGATTGGGCGTAGAAGCCCGTCATGGCCAGCGAGCAAATTTCCAAGTTGAGCTCCTTGGCCTTGTCGATGAACTGCTGACGGATTTCAGGCTTGGCCAGTTGGTTGTCGAAGGTTTCGCGCTGGCCCAAGCCGCCCATGTCCACTTCCACGCCGTCGGCCCCGATGTCTTTGGTGAGCTGCAGCGCGCCCAGCTTCTGCCGCTTGAGTATCATCAAGTCCACGACAGCAATCTTATAAGTAAGCTTTTTGGCGCGGCTGCCCGCCCAGCCCGACCAGGGCAACAGCAGCCCAGCCGTCAGCAACGAACTGGCCTTGAGAAAATCGCGACGGGTAAGGGCGTGCTGGCTCATAGCTAAAAAGTAAGGGGTAAAACGGAACTGAAAAAAACGGAGGTGCAGCTAGCGAACGCTCACGCGCGCCTCCGACTTGTCGGTGCGGAAGGGCCGCGCGGGCAGGCCCTGGTCAGAAAACAGATTGGGCTGCAGCAACTCGTGCCAGCCAAAGCGCACGGCTACCGGCCGCGACACGCCCGGGGCCGAAACCAGCACCTGCGCGCCCGCAATGCGCGCCTGCGCCGGCACAAACACGCCGTCGGCCCCGGCCATGGTGAAGCCCGTGAGCGGCTGTCCGTCCTTGCTCACCAAGCGGCCCCCAGCAGGAGCGAAGGTGAGCATGGCTACATCACCCTTCACCTTCAGGCGGCGGAATACCGGGCCGGTAGCCGCCACGTGGGGCTGTTCGTAGGTGCCGGCCAGGGCCAGCAAGGCCAGGCGCCGGCCTACCTCCCACTTGTAGCCGGGGTGTATGCCACCCAAGCTGTCGGCCAAATCGGTGGTCACTATCATGCCGGTGCGAGGCAACTGCAGGGCAAGCTCCTGCGCTTCGCGGAAGCGGGGCAGGGTTTCGGGCGTAATCACCACTTTGCCCGAGGCGTCGGAGTACTTGAACGGGGCCAGCTGCACGTAGTAGAAGGGCAGGGGCCCGCCGCCCCAGGCCGCCCGCCAGCTCTCAATCAGCGTTTTCATCTTGTGGGCGTAGCTGTCGGTTTCGGCCAGGAAGCAGTTCGTTTCGCCCTGGTACCATAGGAAGCCCTGCACGGCAAACGGTACCAGCGGCCGTATCATCGGCTCGTAGAATTTGCCTGGTTCGCCTTCTACTTTCTGGCCGGCGAAGTGTTTGTCCTGCGCAAATGCCGCTTCTGAAATCCAGGGTTCGATGCGGCTGCCCGGCACGGCCGAGGAAATCATGCCCACCGGCACGTTGAGGCGCTGTTGCAGCTCTTTGGCAAAGAAGTAAGCGGCGGCGGAAAACGACCGCAGGGCAGAATCTTGCGCGATGCTCCAGCCGCCGTGCAGGGAGTCGGGCCGGGCCAGCTCCTTGCGGTTGACCAGGAAAATGCGAATGGCGGGGTTGTGGGCGTACTTCAACTCATCCACCGGGCTCGGGTTGAGGCCTGGCGGGGGCGGCACCTTGCTGTTTTTGCGCATGGTGTACTCCATGTTCGACTGCCCCGAGCACAGCCACACCTCGCCCACCAGCACGTTTTGCAGTCGGATGGTATTGCGGCCGCTCACCACCAGCTCGGCCGGCGTAGCCGAAGCCGTGAGCGGCTGCAACGTTACCTGCCAGCGGCCCGCGGCATCGGCTGTGGTACGGGCGTGCTGCCCGTCAAACTGCACAGTCACTGCCTCGCCAGGCGCCGCGGTACCCCAAATGGGCACGGGCTTGGCACGTTGCAGCACCATGTTGTGCCCCAGCACGCGGGGCAGCACCACGGTGGCGTGTGCGGGCATCGCGGCCCCCAGCAGCAGTGCCCATCCGATCAGTCCGCGCTTTCCCATTATTTCTTTGATAGCCAAAGGACCTCTGCGCCGGTACCCGGGGCGGTCAGCGTCACTATTTTTCCGCCTTTCACCGACTCCGTTTTACCAGTCAGTTGTCCGGTTTTCGGGTTTAGGCGCCGCACGGCGAACGTACCGCTCAGGCCGGAAAGGTCGAGATGCGCGGGCGTTGTGCCGTCGCGGTACACGAGCAGGCCAGTTTTGCCGTCGCTCAAGGCCCATTGGCCGGCGGGTTGCCCGGGTAGCACCACCGGCTTCATGCCAGCTACTGATGTGGCAAAACCAGCCTCGGCCACGCGGGGCACGTGGGCCAGCGAGCCGCCCGCCAGTAGCACCGCCCACCCGAAGCCGTCGTAGCCGTCGGCGGAGTAAAGCACGGCTTTGTCGGGGAACTGCTGGCGGTATTCGCGCACGGCGCGGTACACCTGCTCAAAGGAGCTGCGCTTGGGGCTTAGCAGGCGCGCGTGCTGGCGGGGGGCCAGGTTTTGGCCGCCGGCCGGCGCGTAGGTTTTGCCGTCGGCCTGGTAATGCCAGTAGTTAATGTCGATGAGGTCGACCACCGCGGCCCGAGCCGGGTCGGCCAGAATGGCGTCCTGTACGTCCTTGGTGGTGCTCAGGGCGATGGTGGCCTGCTGGCCAGTTTCGGTTTCCCACTCCTTGATGGTGTCCAGCCAGAACTGCACGAAGGGCAGCGGCCCGGTAAATTCGGCCCCGATGAGGTGAATGACGCCCGTTTTGCCCACAAAGTTGTTGAGACACTGTCGGATGTAGGCCCGGTGCAGGGGGCGCCGGGCCGCATCGTTCACGTCGTAAAACTGCTCGGCCATGAAGATGCGCTTGTCGCCAGCGTAGGGCGGTGGCTCCGGAAAGCCAGTGTTGTTCACGTTGTTGACCGGGCGCCAGGGGAAGTCGGCGTAGTGGGCACCGGCTTCGATGATGTTGTGCTGAAAATAGTGCTGGTTGAGCAGCACCAGTCCTTTCTGGTCGGCCAGGTCAGCAAATTGCGCCAGCCGGTTCCAGTACCATTGGTTGTACTTGGTCAGGTCGTAGCGGCTCAGGCCGTCCCAGGCCGTACCGGTGCCGCTGCGGGCAAAGGGCAGCTCGTAGAACGGGGCCCACACGTCGCCGTCCATGCGGCGGATGCGCTCGTGGTCGTCGCGGCGGCGCTCGTACCACAGGCCGTAGTTGTGGGCCAGGGCCACAATGTTTTGCGTCCGCATGGAGTCAGTCATTTCCGGCAGGTCATCGGTTAGGCCGCGCCCCGTTTGGCCCGGCACGAAGCGCGTGACGTGTGGCTTGGGGTTTAGCAGGCCGTGAGGGCGGGCGCTTCCATTCCACCAAGGCACGTCCTGGCGGCGGCCGGTTACCAAGGCGTTGCCGCGCACGACCACGCCCTGCGTCACCCGCAATGGAGCAGCGTAGGCGGGGGCCGCAGGCGTTTTCACTTTCAGCTTGTCGATGCTGGGCGCGGAATGCTGCGTGGCCAAGGGCTGGCGAGTGGGCGCAGCCTGAATGAACGCCAGCAGGGTAGGGGCCGGGGTGGCCGAGAGGCGGGTCAGCTCCATGGCCACGGCTACTTTGGGGCTGCTCGAAGCCTCAGTACTCACCGGCAGCAAAATAGCGCGGCTGGCTACGGCATCGCCAAGCCGGTCTTTCAGTTGAGCGTAGTACAGGCTGCGGGGCTGAATGGACTCGTTCGACATGTCCCAGTAGCCATTGCCGCCGAACTGCGCCCAAGTGCCAAATGCCCAGTTCTGGGCCGTGGGTGGCTGGTAGCAGTCCACACGGGCGGCTGTGCACTGCCAGAGCACGCTGTTGGCCACGGCCCAGCCGGCGCCCTGCCCGTCCTGTTCGCGGTTGCCGAAGCGCAGGGCTTGGCCATATTCTTTGACGATGTCAAACAGCACGCCCGAAGCCCAGCTATCGATACCGCCGCTGAAGCTCAGGGCCTCTTCTGCTTCACACTGCACGAAGGCATTGGGGCCAGCGGCGCAGTAGCCCAGGGCAAAATCGTGGTAGCCGTTCTCGGCATATAGGCGCTGAAACAGCGTCTGCTGGCCCAGCGTGTAGAACGTGTTGCGCCGCTCACCGCCTATTTCCGATACCGGCTCAGTGGATATGCAGTCTTCCACCGTGACGCGGCGGGCGGTTTCGTGCGCCAGCACCGCCGAGCCGGCAAAGCGCCGGAACGCCACCTGGCGCACCCAGGCGTCCTGCACGTCGTCCAGCACCACGGCCATCCAGCGGTGGTCTTCGTCCTTGGGGTTGGCCAGGTCGACGGTTGACTCCAGGCGCAGGTTCTCGATGCCCGCCTGGGTTATCAGCCCCGGCCAGGTGTAGCGGGCCACGGTGCCGCCGCCGTAGGTTTGGTCGAGGGCGGTGGTGAGGGGGGCGTCAAGGGTGATGCCTGCGGCATCGACGGCTACCACCTGCCGGTCCCAGGCCAGGTTGTGCTGGCCGGGTTTCCAGCCGAGGGAGGAGAGGCCGCCGCCGAAGGTTTGCATACCTAGTTTTTCAATCCAGGCCGCCGTGGAAGGGCGCTGCACCAGCACTCGGTCTCCTACTTTGAAGGTTGCTGCATTGGCCACGTGCACGGTGCGGGCATTCACGGGCACGTACCGGTCCGAGATGGCCAGCGCCGTTTCCAGCTTGCGGTCGGGTCGGCCAGCAATGGTGATAAGGTGCTCGCGGCTAGTGCCGCTGCCGAGGATGGTGGTGCCCCCCTCGCCCATACCACTGCCGCGCAGCACCACGCCCGAGGCGCGGATTATCAGCCGGCCGGCGATTTCATAGGTTCCTTTTTCCAGCAGCACGGCGCCGCGCAAGCCGTCCTTACCCAGGGGGCGTGCGGCCACGTAGTCGAGGGCGGCCTGCACGCGGGCCGTGGCGTCGCCAGCGCGCACCGGTACCACCACCCTGATTTCGGCCATGGGAATGGCCTGCTCGCCAGCCCGGTAACCGCAATAGGAAAAGTCCGGGATGCGGTTGCCTAAAGAGTCCGGAGTGTACACCAGCTTGCCCTCTGGGCCCACGGCCACGGGCGCTGGCTTGGGGATGGGCTTGGGTTTGCCCTGCCCAACGGCCGGCCCAGCCGAAATCAGGCCGGCCAGCAGCAGGAAGTAGAAGGAGCGGGTGGGGTGGGACACGGGGAGTTTGTTTTCGAGCAGCAGCCTAAAAGAACGTCATGCGGAGCGCAGTGAAGCATCTTTACCGCGCAAAGGATTTGAGCTAATAATGAGGTAAAGATGCTTCACTGCACTCCGCAATGACAGTGGCTGGAGATAAGGTTAGGGCTTGACGTTTTTCACTGCTACCAAGCTGTTGAGGTAGTTTTCGATATTGGTGTAGCCGTCTTTGCTTTTGACCTGGGCAGCGTCAGCTGGGTTTTTGGGGTCGAGGCCTTTCTTCTTTTCGTAGTCGTCGGGCATGCCGTCCTTGTCGGCGTCGGCGTAGGGCTTGCCGGCGTAGGTGGGGTAGCCGCCCACCTGGACGGGGTCCGTGATGATGCCGTTCTTGTAGGAGTCAACCGGTAGGCGGCGGTGCTTGAACTGGGTGTCGGGCAGCTTGATGCCTTCTTTGTAGGTGATTTTGCCGGTGCGCACCTGCTCGATGACGCGGGCGTCCACGGCGTCGCGCCGGGGCAGAGTGGCGCCGGCGTTTTCCAGCACGTAGGAAAAGGCTTTCTCGGCGGGAATGATGGTGATTTCCGCCATAGGCAGGGGCTTGTTTACCTTCATGTCGGCCATGTACTTGCCGGCGTTGGGCAGCTCTTCTACCTGCACGCCACCGTCCCAGTTGTCCTTGGTCACGTTGGGGTGGCCCTCCACGATGTTGCCGGCTACGTAGGCGCGGCCGTACACCTGGTACTTGAGCTTACTGCGGCCCGACTCGGGTTTCAAAATGCGGTGGCCAATGTTGGAATCCTTCGGCGTGGAGGGGCCGGGCTTGTAGTAATTATTGATGATGTTGTAGAGGGCGCGGTAGTCGCCGCCGTCGGTGGAGCGATGCACCCAGTTGAACATCACGTTGTTGACGAAGTTAAATACCCCGTTCCAGCCTATGGAGGGGTTGCGGCCGGCGTTGTCGGCCCACAGGTTGCGCATGAACGTGCAGTTCTCGCCGCCGAGCGTGCTGCCGAAGGCGTGGTTCCAGGTGTCAAGCGCCTCGGAGAAGATGGAGTTCTGAATGGTGATGTTCACCGTTCCCAGCTTCTGCTCGGCAATGCCGGTGCTGTCGTTGTACATGTGGCGGTACATCGACATGTTCTCGTCGAGGCCCCAGGAGGCCGACACGTGGTCAATCATGATGTTGCCAATGGGGTTGCCGCCGATAGCGTCGTCGCGCCGGCCCACGTTGGTTTCGCCGCGGCGGAAGCGCATGTACCGCACCACCACGTCGTGGGTGTTAATCCAGACCGACTCGCCGGCCACACAGATGCCGTCGCCGGGCGCGCTCTGGCCCGCAATGGTGATGTAAGGCGCCCGGATGATGAGCGGGCTTTTGAGTTGAATGATGCCGGCCACGTTGAACACCACGGTGCGGGCGCCGCCCTGCTCGCAGGCTTCGCGCAAAGAGCCGGGGCCGCTGTCGGCCAGGCTCGTCACCACGTACACCTTGCCGCCGCGCCCCCCGAAGGTGTAGGCCCCGCCGCCTTCGGCGCCCGGAAACGCGGGGATGCTGGCCTGTGGCAAGTCAATGGGGCGGGCCGCCCACGGAATGTAGGGCTTGCCTTCGCGCTGCTCCTTCTGAATGATGGGGTAGGCCTTGTTCCAGGCAATGTCCGACTGGCGACTTGCCGCGGCCATCATGTCCGCGCTGGCCTTCGCCACATCCGCCGGAATAGAAGGGTACTGGGCCCGCGCTTCGTGTTGCGACGAGAAAAAGAGGCCTAAAGCGCAGAGGGAAGCAACCGATTTTTTCATAGGTGGATTGAAGGAGTTTGACCGAAGCGAAATAACAAGGCGAAAGCGCCGGGCACCTATATCATTTTCTCGACCCTATGTAGGATGTTATCATACCACTTGACGGCGTGCTGCCGAAGGCCTGGAACCGGCAAATTAGCTAGGGTGCCCGACTCCTGTTAAGTAGGCGTATGCACCAGCCACTAGTCTGGCCGGGCCCGCCAACAGCCTGGGAAGTTTCCTTATTTATGAGCGTAACGGTTTCTGCTGCTAGGCATGGTGCCGCTGCCCCAGCGGCAAAGCACCACCATAGTCCCCGTGCGCCGGGGCCAGTGCGCCCAGCGGGTGGCCGCCTTCTCCCGGAGGTGGGCTTGGCAAAACCGGCCGTTTTGCGATGGCAACATGCTACAACAGGCGGAGAAGATGGTATACAGTGTCGGCCCGGCAGCCCAGTAATTTTGATAACGTCCAAGCTCCCCGCGGCCCGATAGCTGCCGCTGCTGCATACCGACCACCTTTAACACGCCGTGCCGATGCCTCGAAATCTGTGGAAGCTTCTTGCAACCAGCTATTTCTGCTTAAGCTGCTGGCTGCTGGCGCCCACCGATGCCCGCGCCGCGCCGGTGCCCGCCAGGCCCAACCGCACCATTTTGCTGCCCAAGGGCGCCCACGCCCGCTTGCACTACGGCGCCGCCCGGCTGGCCACCGCCCTGCGGGCCGCCGGCTACCAGGTGAAGGTGCAGGAGCAGGGTAAGCTGCCCAAGGGCCAGGGCCTGATTGTAGTGGGCCGGGCCACCGACGAACTCCTGCGGCAAGCCGCCACTACGTACCACCTGAGTGCGGGCAAAACGCCCGGCAAAGAAGGTTTTTCTATCGCATCAGGCGAGAAAAGTGCCCTCGTTATTGCCGGCACCGACAACTCTGGCGCGCTCTATGGCTGCTTGGAACTAGCTGAGCAAGTACGCACCCAAGGCAAGCTCAGCGAAAGCCTGAGCTTGACCGACCAGCCCGAAATGGTTCTGCGCGGTGCCTGCATCGGCATTCAGAAGCCGTATTATCTGCCGGGCCGAACCGTGTACGAGTACCCGTACACGCCCGAAGTGTTTCCGTGGCTCTACGATAAGGAGCTGTGGGTGCGCTACCTCGACATGCTGGCCGACAACCGCATGAACTCGCTCTACCTCTGGAACGGGCACCCGTTTGCCTCGCTGGTACGGCTGAAGGACTACCCCTACGCCGTTGAAGTGGACGACGCCACCTTCAAAAAGAACGAGGAGATGTACCGCTTCCTGACGGCGGAGGCCGACAAGCGCGGCATCTGGGTGATTCAGATGTTCTATAACATCATTGTCTCGAAGCCCTTCGCCGAGCACCACAACATTAAAACCCAGGACCGCGCCCGGCCCATTGTGCCGCTCATTGCCGATTACACGCGCAAGTCCATCGCCGCTTTCGTGGAGAAATACCCCAACGTGGGCCTGATGGTAGCCTTGGGCGAAGCCATGGAAGGCGCTGGCCAGGACGACGTGGACTGGTTCACGAAGACCATCATCCCGGGTGTGCTTGACGGCCTCAAAGCCTCCGGCCAAACCGACTTGCCGCCCATCGTGCTGCGGGCCCACGACACCGACGCGCCCCGCGTGATAACCGCCGCGCTGCCGTACTATAAAAACCTCTACACCGAAGCCAAATTCAACGGCGAGGCGCTCACTACCTACACGCCGCGCGGCTCCTGGGCTGAGCTGCACCGGCAGCTGAGCAGCATGAACTCGGTGCACATCGAGAACGTGCACATCCTGGCCAACCTGGAGCCGTTCCGCTACGGTTCGGCCGATTTTATTCAGAAAAGCGTGCAGGCCATGCATAGCACGTATGGCGCCAACGGCCTGCACCTCTACCCGCAGGCTTCGTACTGGGACTGGCCCTACACCGCCGACAAAGCCCCCGAGCGCCTGCTACAGATTGACCGCGACTGGCTCTGGTATAAGGCGTGGTCGCGCTACGCTTGGCGCGCCGACCGCCCGCGCCCGGCCGAGCAGAACTACTGGGGCCTGGAATTGGGTACGATGTTCGGCTGCGACGCCACCGCCGGCAAGCAGATAATGGAAGCCTACGAGCAGGCCGGCGAAATTGAACCCAAGCTGCTGCGCCGCTACGGCATCACCGACGGCAACCGCCAGACCCTGACGCTGGGCATGCTCATGGGCCAACTCATCAACCCCAAGCGCTACGGCCTCTTCACGCTACTCTATGAGTCGGAAGCACCGGAGGGCGAAATGATAATTGAGTACGCCGAAAAGGAGGCCAAGGGGCATCCGCACGTGGGCGAAACGCCGCCGCAAGTGGCCACCGAAGTGGTGGCCCACGGCCAGGCCGCCATTGCCGCCATCGAGCGTGCCGCGCCCGCCGTGACCAGGAACCAAGCTGAATTTGGCCGCGTGAAAAATGACATGTATTGCCAGGACGCCCTGGCAAACTTCTACGCCGAAAAGGTGCAGGCCGCCTTGCGCGTGCTACGCTACAAGTACTCGCACAACGTGGCCGACCTGGAGCAGGCTGTGCCTTACCTGGAGCGCAGCCTAAGCCACTGGCAAAAGCTGGTGGGCCTGACCCAGGACACGTACTTGTACGCCAACAGCATGCAGACAGCGCAGCGTAAAATCCCCATGCGCGGCGTGGACGGCACCTACAAAACTTGGGTGGAGATGCTGCCAGTCTATCAAAAGGAGCTGGTGAACCTGCGCCACAACATCGACTCGCTCAAGGCCGTGAAAACCGCGCCGGCAGCTAAGAAGCTGGTTGCGGCCAGCAACGCCAATGTCACCGTGCTGAGCAAGGCGGGCAGCAACTACAAGTTGGCTCCCGGTCAATTAGCCTTCGCTGACACCAGCGCACAGATTACCGCCTTGGCACCGGAACTGTTGGGGTTGAAGGGCCTGCGGCTGAACAAGGCACAGCAAGCCAGCCAGGGCACTGAGGTGAGCTTCAAAACGGCCAAGCCGGTGAAGCTGCTGGTGGGTTACTTTACGCAGAAAAAACCCGGCTACCTGCCCGCGCCGCAGCTCGAAACTGACGCCAGCGCCAACGACTACGGCCAGGCCGACATCAGAATTGCCAATGCGGCCCTGGTCGCCGGCCAGCCGGCCGTGAATGTGCATGTTTACTCTTTCAAGGCCGGTACGCACACCCTGAACCTAGGCCGAGGCGCCTGCCTCGTCCTCGGTTTTATGGATGCCAGCCAGCCGTTGCGCACCTACAACGCGGGCCTGGGGGGCGGGGGCGAGCAGGCCAAAGAAATCGATTGGTTATTCGAATAGACGGCCCAAAGCCCCAAGCCACCCATGCAGCTGCGAACCAAACCGTTTTTATTCTTTCTGAGCCTGCTGGGCTGGACCGTCCCGGTTGGGGTGGCCGCGCAGCAAGCGCCCGCGCCGGTGCTGACGGCCGAGCACCTGCGCGCCAGCGTGGCCCGCTTTAACGCCCTGGACCAGGAGGACGTCATCAACTTCGTGCCCAATGCCCAGGCGGCCGACTGGCTTACCCAACAGGTACCGCGGTTCGAGTGCCCCGATTCGGCGCTGCAGGAAACGTACTACTACCGCTGGTGGACCTACCGCAAACACCTTAAGCAGACGCCTGACGGCTTCGTGTTCACGGAATTCATTACGCCGATGAAGCACGCCGGGCTGCACAACACCATCAGCAGCGCTTTGGGTCACCACCTCAACGAGGGCCGCTGGCTGCACGACCCTCAGTTCACCGAGCAGTACACGCGCTTCTGGCTGTACGCCGATGCCAAAAAAACCAAGAAGCTGCACGCCTTTAGTAGCTGGCTGCAGGACGCCGTGTACGGCATGTACCTGGTGAACCAGAACCAAGCCCTGGTGCAGGAGCTGCTGCCCGTGCTCAGCGCCGACTACCGCCAGTGGGAAGCCGAAAGAATGCTGCCCAGCGGCATGTTCTGGCAGTACGACGTGCGCGACGCCATGGAGGAATCCATCAGCGGCGGGCGCAAAGTGAAGAACGTGCGGCCCACCATCAACAGCTACATGTACGGCAACGCTACTGCGATGGCGGCCATGGCCCGGCTGACGAAAAACGACACGCTGGAGCGCAAGTTCTCCCGGAAAGCCAAGCAACTGCGGGCCGACGTGCAGCGCACTTTGTGGGACGACAAGGCCTCCTTTTTTAAGGTGCAGTACGAGAAGGGTGGGCTCTGCGAAGCACGCGAGGAGTTGGGTTACATCCCGTGGTACTTCTCATTGCCGGCCGACAAACCGAAATACGCCAAGCAGTGGGAGCAACTCACCGACCCAGCCGGCTTTCAGGCGCCGTGGGGCATCACCACGGCCGAGCGGCGCGCGCCCGGCTTCCGAACCCATGGCTCGGGCCACGGCTGCGAGTGGGACGGCGCGGTGTGGCCCTACGCCACCACCCAAACCCTGAAAGGCCTGGCCAACCTGCTTACTCAGTACAAGCACCACGACGGCATGAGCCCGCAGGTGTACTACTCCGAACTGCGTAAGTATGCCCTCTCGCACCAGAAAAACGGCGTGCCCTACTTGGGCGAGTACCAGGACGAAAAGAACGGCGAGTGGTTAAAGGGCGACAATCCGCGCAGCAGCTACTACAACCACTCCGGCTTCGCCGATTTGATAATAACTGGCTTGGTTGGCCTGAAGCCGCGTGCTGACAACGTAGTGGAGGTGTTTCCGCTGGTGCCCGCCGGGCAGTGGGATTACTTCTGCCTTGACCAGGTGCGCTATCACGGCCGCATGATTTCCGTGATTTGGGACAAAACCGGCACCAAATACGGCAAGGGCCAAGGACTGAGAATTCTGGCTGATGGCAAGGAAATAGGCCGCGCCAATGAGTTGAAACGGCTGACGGCCAAGCTGCCCGGTTGATTATTTGGCCATTGTAGTCGGTCATGCAGAGCGCAGCGAAGCATCCCTACTGCGCAAGTAATTCATGCAACCCAACGAAGCGGGTAAGATGCTTCGCTGCGCTCTGCATGACGTTCTTTTTAGGAACCTAATTGGTATGAAATATAATCTTCTCGTCTTTCTTCTGTTTTTACTTTGCGCCCCAGCCGCCCAGGCGCAGGACTACTACAACGTACTCAAGTACGGCGCCCGCAACGACAGCACGAAGCTGGCTACGGCGGCCATTGCCAAGGCCATTGCGGCGGCCTCGAAGGCGGGTGGCGGCACGGTGTATTTCCCGGCAGGGCGCTACCGCACTGGCCCCATTCATCTCAAAAGCAACATCACCATTGAGATAGGAGCGGGGGCCATCCTTTACTTCAGCGATAATTTTGACGACTACCTGCCCATGGTGCCTTCGCGCTACGAGGGCATCGACGTGACCAGCTTTTCCCCGCTGTTCTACGCGTACAAGGCCGAGAACATCACCATTCGGGGCCGGGGCATCATCGATGGGCAGGGCAAGAAGTGGTGGGACTACGCCGAAGGGCAGTCACGCAAAAGCCAGGACTCGAAGTGGCAAAAGGAGTTTCAGCGCCTGAACGCCAACATCCTAAAACCGGACCTGCCCGGCGTGATTGAGCGCGCCTTTCTGCGCCCGCCGTTCATTCAGCCCATGCACTGCAAAAATGTGCTGATTGAAGGCATTACCATCCGCAACTCGCCTTTCTGGACCGTGAATCCGGAATTCTGCGAGAACGTGACCATTACGGGGGTGACCATCACCAACCCACCTTCGCCAAATACGGACGGCATCAACCCGGAGTCGTGCCGCAACGTGCACATTTCCAACTGCCACATCAGCGTGGGCGACGACTGCATCACCATCAAGTCGGGCAAGGACCAGGCGGGCCGCAAGATGAATGTGCCGGCCGAAAACTACACCATTACCAACTGCACCATGCTCTCGGGTCACGGTGGCGTGGTCATCGGCAGCGAGATGTCGGGCGGGGTGAAGAAAATAACCATCTCGAATTGCATCTTCGACGGCACCGACCGCGGCATCCGCATCAAAACGGCCCGGGGCCGGGGTGGCGTGGTAGAAGACATTCGGGTAGACAACGTGGTAATGAAGAACATCCGGGACCAGATGATAGTGCTGGACATGCAGTACGCCAACGTGCCCGCTGAGCCCGTGAGCGAGCGCACGCCGCGCTTCCGCAACATTCACTTCAGCAACATCACCGCCGAGGGCAACCAAGCCGGCCTGCTCAATGGCCTGCCGGAAATGCCCATCGAAAACGTCACGTTCAGCAACATGAACCTCGACGCCAAACAAGGCTTTACGGTGCGCGAGGCACGCAACATTGCCTTCCTCAACGTGCAGATAAACCCGGCCGCGGGCCCGGCCGTGCGCGCCGAAAACGTGCAGCAGCTGCGCCTCGACGGCCTGCGCAGCGCCATGCCGCTGGCGGCCACGCCTCTGGTAGAGCTGACCAATGTGGTAGACGCCTTTGTGTCGAATTCCTTCCCAGTGGCCGGCACCGAAACCTTCCTCAAGCTCACGGGCGCCAAAACGCGCAACATCGTGCTACAGAACAATCACTTCAAAGCCGTGAAAGCCCCGGTAAGCCAAGACGACACCGTGAAAGAGCGAGTGGCTGTCAACTAACCCGGTCCCGAAACCAGAGCCGCCATGCCATACCCGCGCTTCGCCTTTTTCCTAGTCCTGTGGAGTTGGCTGGCCACTGGGCCCGGCGCGGCCCAGCAGCCGGACTTGCAGCTGCGCTACCAGCAGCCCGCCGCGAAGTGGACCGACGCGCTGCCCATCGGCAACGGGCGGCTGGGCGCCATGGTATTCGGCGGAGTAACCCAGGAGCGGATTCAGTTCAACGAAGCTACCCTCTGGACCGGGCGCCCGCGCAACTACAACCGCTCCGGCGCCGCTCAGTACCTGCCCCAGCTCCGCCAGTTGCTGGCCGAAGGCAAGCAGGCCGAAGCCGAGCAGCTAGCCGAGCAGCACTTCATGGGCCTCAAGGACCACGAGGAAACCTACGAGGCCGAAAAAGCCATCTGGCTGCAAAAGGTGCGCGCCGTGAGCGTAGCTCAGGCAATGGCCATTAAAGAATGGAAGCCGCTGGCCCTACCTACGCCGAACGGCTGGGAAAGTGCCGGCCTTGAAGGGCTGGACGGAGCCTTGTGGTTTCGCACCACCTTCGACCTGCCAGCGGCCTGGGCCGGCAAAGACCTCACGCTGAGCCTGGGCCGCATCCGCGACGCGGACGTCACTTACGTGAATGGCCAGCTGGTCGGCACCGACGAAGGCATCAGCAAGAAGCGGCGCTACCTGGTGCCCGCCGCCGCGCTGCGCCCCGGTCGCAACGAAGTGGCGGTGCAGGTTATTAACTACTTCGATAAGGGCGGGCTGATTGGGGTCAAGGAAAAGCAGCCCGTGCTGGTGGTGTACCCCGAAGGGGCCGACCCCGCTGCCGGTGTGCCACTAAGCCCCGCTTGGCACTACTGGGTGCAGGACGCCAGCCCCCCGCTCGCGCCCAGCTTCCAGGCCTCTTACCAGCCTTTCGGGGACGTGCGGCTAAGCTTCCCCAAGGCCGACAGCGCCAGCGCCTATCTCCGGAATCTGGACCTGAGCCAGGCCGTGACCCAGGTGGCCTACCGGCAGGGCGGGATACCCTACGTGCGGGAGTATTTTGCCAGCGCCCCCCGGCAAGCCATTATTTCCCATCTGGATGCTGGCATCAAGGGGAAGCTCAGCTTTACTGCCCGTTTCGATAGCCCGCACGAAAACCGCAAGGTGTACCGCGTCGACGACCACACCCTGGCGCTGGCCGTGCAGGTGCGCGACGGGGTGCTGCGCGGTGTGAGCTACCTGCGCATCATCGCAAAAGGTGGTCGGCTACGAGTGACGGACAACCAGATTCAACTTGAAAATGCCGACGAAGCCACGATTTACTTAACGGCCGCCACCAATTTCAAGAACTACCAGGACGCCTCGGCCCAGCCCGAATTGCAGGCGAAACAGCAGCTGGACAAGGTCTCGACCAAGAAATACGAGGTCCTGAAAGCGGAGCACATCCGGGACTACCGCAAGCTGTTCGGCACCTTCTCCGTTGAACTGGGGCATGGCCCCGGGGAGAAACGACTCCTGACCGACGAGCGCATCAGGCACTTTACGCCGGCCACCGACCCCGCGCTGCTGGCCCTGTACCTGCAGTACGGCCGCTATCTGCTCATTGCTTCGTCGCGGGCGGGTGGGCTGCCAGCCAACCTGCAAGGCATCTGGAACGAGTCCTTGACACCCTCCTGGGGCAGCAAGTACACCACCAACATTAACCTGGAAATGAACTACTGGCCGGCCGAGGTGCTCAACCTCGCGGCCTGCACCGCGCCACTCGTCAGCTTTGTCAGCGAGGCGGCCCAGGCCGGCCAGGCCACCGCCCAAAACAATTACAACGCCCGCGGCTGGGTGCTGCACCACAACACCGACATCTGGCGCGGCACGGCCCCCATCAACGCTGCTAACCACGGCATCTGGGTGGCGGGCGCAGCATGGCTGTGCCAGCCCCTTTGGGAGCATTATCAGTTCACTCAGGATAAAGCGTTTCTGCATCAGCAGTACCCCGTGCTAAAGAGAGCAGCCGAGTTTTACATGGACTTTCTGGTGAAGGACGCGCGCACCGGCTGGCTAATCAGTACGCCATCCAACTCGCCCGAGCACGGCGGCTTGGTGGCCGGGCCCACCATGGACCACCAACTCATCCGCGAGTTGTTCAACACCACCCGCACCGCCGCCCAAATCCTTGGGGTCGACGCGGATTTTCAGAAAGTGTTGGTTGAAAAAGCCCGCCAGTTGGCTCCTAACCAAATTGGCCGGCACGGCCAGCTGCAGGAGTGGCTGGAAGACAAGGACGACCCGGCCGATACGCACCGGCACGTGTCGCACCTCTGGGGCGTATTTCCCGGCACCGACATCAACTGGGAAGCCAACCCGGCCCTGATGCGGGCAGCCCGAAAGTCGCTCACACAGCGCGGCGACGAGGGCACCGGCTGGAGCTTGGCCTGGAAGGTTAACCTGTGGGCGCGTTTCCGTGACGGCAACCACGCCCTGCGGGTGCTGGAAAAGCTGCTCTCCCCGGCCGACAATGGCACCGGCAGCGAGCAGGGCGGCGTCTACAATAACCTGTTCGACGCCCACCCGCCCTTTCAAATTGACGGCAACTTCGGCGGGGCCGCCGGCATGGCAGAGATGCTGCTGCAAAGCCAGGCTGGCACTCTCGACCTGCTGCCCGCTCTACCCGACGCGTGGCCCACGGGCTCCGTGCGCGGCCTGCGCGCCCGGGGCGGCTTCGTGGTGAACATGAAGTGGGCCCAGGGCCAACTGCAAGAGGTAGAAATTGAGTCGGCCGCTGGACGCGAGTGCGTGGTGCGGTACGGCGAAAAACAGCGGCGCTTGGCTACCAAACCTGGCAAAGTTTATAAGTTGACGAGTGAATTACACATCAAATAACAGAACGTCATGCTGAGCTTGTCGAAGCATCTCTACCGCAGCAGTAATTCATGCTGTCACAACGAAGCAGTAGAGATGCTTCGACAAGCTCAGCATGACGTTCTTGTTTTGTCGGGATTCAAGAAATTTCGATTAATTCATTTACTTCCGCTGTTGCTCGTTGTCCTGCTGGCCTGGACCGGTGGGGCCCGTGCTCAGGCCCCGCCGCGTACGACTATTCCCTTGCTCGACAACTGGCAAACCGCGGCCGACGACAAAAACCAGCAAGCCTTTGCCGGCTTCGAGCGGCCCGATTTCAACGACCAAAACTGGCAAACCGTGGCCGTGCCCCACAACTGGGATGCCTACGAGGGCTACCGGCGCCAGCGCCACGGCAACCGCCACGGCTACGCCTGGTACCGCAAAACCTTCACTACAGCGCGGGGCCCCAAGGACGCCCGCTACTTCCTGTTCTTCGAAGGCGTGGGTTCCTATGCCACGGTATGGCTGAACGGCCGGCCGGTGGGCACGCACGCCGGGGGGCGCACCACCTTCACCCTGGATGTGACTGAGGCCTTGCTCGCGGCGGGCAAAACCAACGTGCTGGCCGTGCGAGCCGACCACCCGGCCGGGATTCAGGACCTGCCGTGGGTGTGCGGCGGCTGTTCCGAGGAGCGGGGCTTCTCGGAGGGTTCGCAGCCCATGGGCATTTTCCGGCCCGTGCAGCTCATCATCACCAGCCCAGTGCGCATCGAGCCCTTCGGCGTGCACGTGTGGGCCGATTCGAGCTTGTCGGCTCAAGCTGCCCGCTTAAGCGTGGAAACGGAGGTAAAGAACTACGGGGCCGCGGCTCAGAGTTTGACTGTGATTAGCCAGCTGCTGGACCGGCAGGGGAGGACCGTTGCGGAAAATAGGACCCGGCAGAAGCTAAAGGCGGGCGCGGCCGCGCAGCTTCGTCAGCAACTGCCTGAGTTGAAGCAGCCCCACCTGTGGTCGTTGGCCGACCCCTACCTGTACCGCTTGGTGACGCGCGTCTTCGCCAAAGGCAAACTGATTGA
Source organism: Hymenobacter sp. B1770 (assembly GCF_049896385.1). Taxonomy (NCBI): domain Bacteria; kingdom Pseudomonadati; phylum Bacteroidota; class Cytophagia; order Cytophagales; family Hymenobacteraceae; genus Hymenobacter; species Hymenobacter sp. B1770. Next base: position 54,635 of record NZ_JAFCUF010000012.1, on the reverse strand, counting down.
CGAGCAGGAAACCCCCTATGGTATTCGTTGGGTGAGTTGGCCGATTGGCAGAGCTGCGACCACGCAAAAGCAGTTTCTACTCAACGGCCAGCCCGTTCTCATCAACGGCATTGCCGAGTACGAGCACCTGCTAGGCCAGAGCCATGCATTTAGCGACGCCCAAATCCGCACGCGGGTGCAGCAGGTCAAAGCTGCCGGCTTTAATGCCTTCCGCGATGCCCACCAGCCGCACAACCTGCGCTACCAGGCCAACTGGGATTCGCTGGGCGTGCTCTGGTGGCCACAGCTGGCGGCCCACGTGTGGTACGACACGCCGGCGTTTCGCGCCAACTTCAAGGCCTTGCTCACCGACTGGGTGAAGGAGCGCCGCAACAGCCCCTCGGTGGTGCTCTGGGGCCTGGAAAATGAAAGCACCTTGCCGGCCGACTTCGCCCGCGAGTGCACCGCCCTCATCCGCCAGCTCGACCCCACGGCCTCGCGCGAGCGCAAGGTGACGACCTGCAACGGCGGGCAGGGCACTGACTGGGACGTCCCCCAGAACTGGACCGGCACCTACGGCGGTGACCCCGCCACCTACGCCGCCGACGTGGCCCGACAGGTGCTCATCGGCGAGTACGGCGCCTGGCGCACCCTCGACCTGCACACCGAGGGGCCGCCCGTGCTCAATGGCGGCCCTTTCAGCGAGGACCGGTTTACCCAGCTCATGGAGCAGAAAGTGCGCCTGGCCGAATCAGCCAAAGACCAGACGGCCGGCCACTTTTTCTGGCTGCTGACCTCGCACGACAACCCCGGCCGGGTGCAGGGCGGCGAAGGGCAGCGCGAACTCGACCGCATTGGCCCCGTAAATTACAAGGGCCTGCTCACACCCTGGGAGGAGCCTACCGACGCCTTTTACATGTTCCGGGCCAACTATGCGCCTAAGGACAAGGAGCCGATGGTGTACATCGCCTCCCACACCTGGCCGGACCGCTGGCTGACGCCCGGCCGAAAAGACAGCCTGAGCGTGTACTCGAACTGCGACGAAGTGGAGCTGTTCAACGACGTGAACGCGGCTTCGTTGGGTCGGAAAACGCGCGCTGGCATCGGTACTCATTTTCAGTGGGATGGTGTCGATATTAAGTATAACGTGCTCTACGCCGTGGGCTACGTGGGTGGTAAAGCAGTGGCCAAGGACTACATCGTGCTGCACCACCTGCCCAAAGCGCCCGGCTTTGACGCCTTTTTGACCAATGCCCAGCCGCTCACTCAGCCCCAGCTGACTTACAACTACCTCTACCGCGTGAACTGCGGCGGGCCGGAGTACGTGGACCGCCACGGCAGTGCCTGGCAGGCCGACCAGCCCCGTCTTACCCCGCAAACCTGGGGCTCGGAGTCGTGGACCCAGGAGTTCCCGGGGCTCTCGCCATTCTTCGCCAGCCAGCGTCGCACCCATGACCCTATTGCGGGCACCACCGATTGGCCACTGTTTCAGAGCTTCCGGTACGGCCGGGAGAAGCTGCGCTACCATTTCCCCGTGCCCAACGGCGAGTACATGGTGGAGCTGTACTTTGTAGAACCCTGGCTGGGCACCGGCGGGGGCCTGAACTGCACCGGCTGGCGCCTGTTTGACGTGGCCCTGAATGGGCAGACGGTTATTAAGAACCTCGACATTTGGCAAGAGGCGGGCCACGACCACGCGTTGAAGAAAACCGTGAAGGCGCGGGTTACCGACGGCCAGCTCACCATTTCCTTTCCAAATGTGGCTTCCGGGCAGGCCATTATCGCCGGCATTGCCATTGCCAGCCCGGATGCTTCGACCCGGCCGGCGCCCGCTCCCCGGTCCCTCATCAGCAGCCTGCGGGTGGCCGACCCCGCCCTGGCCGCGCAATGGTCGACGCAGACGTGGCTGGACACGGGCAGCCCGGCCTACGCCAGTTCCCCGGTTGCCTTCAGTGCGTTGCCTTCGGCATTGTATGGCGCTGAATGGCTGCGGGGGCCGCTGGCGGTAGCCTCTTCAGCGCCCAAAAAAGCAAGCAAATCGGGGCAGGAAATAAAACCAGGTACCGCCTCCAACCCGCGGGAATTGGTTAATCCCGTTGCGTTCACCGTCACAGCAGCCGCTGATGTTTACGTCGCCCTCGATGCCGTGCAAGGCACTCGCCCCGCGTGGCTGCAGGCCTACGAGGACACCAAAACTAGCCTTGAAACCAATGAGAATGGTGGCCACCAGTACCGCGTGTACCGCCAGCGCTTTCCGGCTGGGGCCCTGGTGAGCCTCGGCCCAAACGCTGGTATGGCCCAGGCGCGGCCCTACCTCGTGGCTGTGAACCGGGCCAGCACCATTGAGCCGGCTTACGACCTAAAATCGGTGACCGGCTACAAGCCCGCTACCGCCCGCGTAAGTGGCCCCGGCATGACGAAGGAAACCGTCAATACCAAGGAAAGTATCACCTTCAAAGAGCCCCGCGGCGGGGCCGTGGAGTGGACCATCAGCGTGGGCGTAGCCGACACGTATTCGCTCACCTTGCGCTATGCCAACCAGCTAACCAAGCCGCTCACAGGCAAGCTGTCGGTATCGCTGGCCGATGGCACGCTGCTGCGGGAGGAAGAAGTGACCCTGGTGCCCTCCAAACCCGGCAAGTGGAATTACCTGGCCAGCTCCACTGGCAGCATGATTAACGCGGGCAGCTACAAGGTGAAGCTTAGCGGCACCGATGCGGCCGGGCTCAGCGTTTCGGGCCTGGATGTGCAGTAGGAGGGCGCCGGGTGCAGGATAGTTAAGATGGTACAACAGTAGGGGAAAATCATACAGGCGGCCCGTGGGGGCCGTCGGTAAATTTGCTGATGGGACGACAAGCCTGGTTTTGGGCAACATGTCGCGGCAATTTGGTAATATGGCATCATGAGCAATTTGCGAGTTCTTGACCTAATTATCATCGCGCTGTATTTGGCCGCCATGATTGCCGTGGGCGCTTGGTTTGCCCGGAAAAACGACAGCGCCGAGCAGTATTCCAGTGCCTCCGGGCTGATTCCGGGCTGGGCCATTGGCATGTCAATCTACGCGACCTTCCTGAGCAGCAACACCTTTCTGGGTGTGCCGGGCAAGGCCTTTGGCACGAACTGGAACGCCTTTGTTTTCAGCATTTCTATGCCCCTGGCGGCCTGGGTGGCCACCCGCTACTTCGTGCCGTTCTACCGCAGCACGGGCGAAATTTCAGCCTATACCCACCTTGAGCACCGCTTTGGCAGCTGGGCCCGCACCTACGCCGTGGCGTGTTTCCTGCTCACGCAACTGGCCCGCATCGGCTCCATCTTCTTCGGTATTGCCCTCACGCTGCAGGCGCTCACGGGCTTTTCCATGGAGATAATTATGCTCGTCACTGGCAGCTGCATCATCGTGTACACGGTGCTGGGCGGCATCGAAGCCGTCATCTGGACCGAGGTGGTGCAAGGCGTGGTGAAAACCTTTGGCGCCCTGCTCATCCTCTACCTGATAGTAACCAACATGCCGGGCGGCTTTTCGCACATCATGACTATTGGGCAGGAGCAGGGCAAGTTCAGCCTGGGGGGCTTCGCGCCCGATTTAACTCAGTCCACCTTCTGGGTGGTGCTGCTTTATGGCTTCTTCATCAACCTCAACAACTTCGGGGTCGACCAGAACTACGTGCAGCGCTACCATACGGCCACCTCGGCCAAGCAGGCGGCCAAGTCCATCTGGCTGTGCGTGCTGATTTACGTGCCGGCCTCGCTGCTGTTCTTCGTCATTGGCTCGGCCTTGTTTGCCTACTACCAAGTGCACCCCGAGCTCATCGAAGCCGTGAAGATGAAAGTAGCCGCCGAACGGCTGCCGCTGGCCGCAACAGCCGCTCAGATTACGCAGGCTGCGGCCCAGCTTCAGCCCGCCGACTACGGCGACAAAGTGATGCCGCACTTCATGGTAACGAAAATTCCGCCTGGCTTTGTTGGCCTCATCGTGTCGGCCATCCTGTCGGCGGCCATGAGCACCATCAGCTCGGGCATGAACGCCTCCGCCACCGTGTTCACGGTCGACATCTACGAGCGGCATTTCCGGCCCAACATGGGCGTGAAGCACACGCTACGCACCCTGCACCTGGGCACGGTGGTAGTGGGCCTGCTGGGCATGGGCGTAGGCATTGCCATGATAGGCGTGAAAAGCGTGCTCGACGTGTGGTGGGAGCTGTCCGGCATCTTCGCCGCGGGCATGCTGGGCTTGTTTTTACTTGGCATCATCAGCCGCCAAACCCGCAACGCCGAGGCCCTCACGGCCACCATCATCGGCGTGCTCGTCATTGTCTGGCTCACGCTCTCGCCCAACCTGCCCGAAACCCTGGCGGGCCTGCGCAATCCTCTGCACAAAAGCATGGTGATTGTTGTTGGCACGCTCACCATTTTTCTGGTCGGCCTGGTCCTCACCCGCCTCCGCCAGAGCCGCACCCTAGCGGACCTACCCGAAGAAGTTAAGCAACCGGCCCACTAGCTGTCCTCACGTTTTCTATCCCAAACAGCCGGCCCCGCCCCTCGCACCTCAGCCCTATTCCGTATGAAAAATTCACCCAAGGGATTTATCCCCGTTATGCTCACGCCCTTTCAAAACGACGGGCAAATTGACTACCGTGCCCTTACCCGCCTCACGGAGATGTACTTAGAGGCTGGTGCAGCCGGCTTGTTTGCCAACTGCCTTTCCAGTGAGATGTTTGAGCTGAGCGCTGACGAACGCCTGCAAAGCATCCGCCATGTGGTGGACGTTGTTGGCGGTGCCGTGCCCGTGGTGGCCACCGGTACTTTCGCCGGTTCGCTTGTCGAACAAGCCGATTTTGTGAAGCAGGTATATGGGGCCGGCACCGAGGCCGTCATCGTCACCACCGGCTTGCTGGCCACCCAGGAGGAGTCGAGTGCGGTGTTTAATGAGCGCATCTTCCGGCTTATGGAGTGGACGGCGGGCGTGCCGCTGGGCTTCTACGAATGCCCCGAGCCTTACAAGCGCTTGCTGTCGGCCGACGAGCTCGAGCGCTTCGTACGCACCGGCCGCGTTACCTATCACAAAGACACCTGCCTAGATATCGAGCAGGTTCGGGCCAAGCTGGCCGCAACCAAAGGGCACCAGTTCGGCCTTTACGATGCGTACATGGGCCACGCCGTGGCTTCGCTGCGGGCCGGGGCAGCGGGCCTGTCGTGCATTCAAGGCAACTTCTTCCCCGAGCTAATTGTGTGGCTGTGCAAGAACTACGACAACCCAAGCCTTAGCGCCGAGGTGGACGAGGTACAGGAGTTCTTCATCCGCAATATGGGCGTGATGCACAACGTGTACCCCACCGTGGCCAAGTATTCGCTCATGCAGCGGGGCGTGGACATTTCCACGTTCACCCGCCGCAAAGTGGGCGACTTTAACAGCACCATCCGCGAGGGAGTAGAAACGTTGTACGGCGACTACCACACCCTGAGCCGCCATCTGGAACTGGTGGCTTAAGGCGGCGCCCCGGGGTTCAGGACCCAGCACAAGCTTGTGCAACTAAAATAAAAAAGGCCCTCTCTGACATGCAGAGGGCCTTTTTAGATCGAATAAAGAAAAGCATGCCGTCAGGCTCCCCCGCAATCAGATAGGGGGCCGGGGAGGCATTTCGCCTATACTACGCGGCCATCGCCAGCTCCTTGTGGCTGTGTAGGTACTTTTTCTTGTACTCCAGGGGCGTCATTCGGGTGATTTTCTTGAAGTGCCGGTAGAAGTTGGAGACATTGTTGAAGCCGCACTCAAAGCAGATTACTTCCGTGGGCAGCTTGTCCTCGATGAGTTGGCGGCAGGCTTGGCTGATGCGGATTTCAATCAGAAAATCGTAGTAGGTTTTCTTGGTTATTAGCTTGAAGTAACGACAGAACGAGGTCACGCTCAGATTGCTGATGGAAGCGATTTCGTCGAGGGTAATCTCTTTCTTGTAGTTGGAGAGCGTGTAGTTGCACACCTTGTTGATGCGCTGCACGTCAGACTCGTTGGACTGCTTGAAGGCGTGGTGCTCCGAGGCAATGGTTTTCACTTCGGACGTCTCGGACAGGATTTTGAGAATGGACAGGAAGATAATGATGCGGTCCAGGTCCGTCGCGTGCACGGCCTGGCGCATTAGAGGGGCAAGCTTGGCCTTGGCCTTGCCGCTGATGAGCAGGCCGCTCTTTGCCTTCTCAAACAGTTTGGGGATAAGGTAGGCCTCGGGCAGGCCAAAGAGGTAGCGGCCCAGGCACTCGGGCAGAAACTGAATGACGATGGCTTCGACCTGCTTTTCGGGGTTGCCCTGGAAGTACTCCTCGTTGCAGCGCCAGGTGTGGGGCAGGTTGGCGCCAAGCAGCACAATCTCGCCCGCCGAAAAATTGCTGATGTTGTCGCCCATCAGGCGCACGCCCTCCCCTTTGATAACATAATGCAACTCCAGTTCCGGATGATAGTGCCACACGGTGCCGAAGTTGGGCTTCTGGTCGTGGCGGACACTAAACGAGCTTTGCGTGGTAACCGGAACTTTGTGAAAATGGGCTTTCATAGGATTACAGAAGTGGTGGGATTTGATGTGGAAAGGGAACTGTAAAAGGCCACGCCGGCAAGCAAAAGAGGCGGGGAAGGAAGAGCTACTTGGTCATGAAATCGATTGGGGTAGAATAGGAGAGTGGCAGCTGGCGTAAGCAATCCGGCCGGCTGCCGGGTTGGTCTAGGATGTTATCCTGCGGGGTGCAGGCCTTTAGTTGGTCCCCAGCCGTCAGTTGCTGCTGGAAAAGGTTACCAATTTATTAACCCCAGCAAGCGGTACTCTCCTGTACCTGCCTGCTCCGCGCTTTTCGGCGACAGAAAATTTGCGGGTTCATGCTTTTATGGCGAACCCGCGGCCCGGCCCGGTAGCAGCCGAACGCCGGGGCAAACTCTGTTCTGCGCGCTGGGGCATGGTAATATCCTACACTAAGTAGGCAATGACTTGGAGGGCTAGCGGGCTTTATCCCGGCAAATTTGTCTACCCGGTGCTGCCAGGCTTGCCCTGCGCCGCTTGTGGCCGGCAACCGGTGCCGGACGCGGTCCGCCGCCTGGTCTTGATTCACAATTTTTCAGTTGCACGCCGTGGTTACTGTGTCTACCAAAGAAGTATTGCTCCTTGCCAGCGGCGACCTGCGCCTGGCTGCCAACAAGAACTGCTGGGCCGCCCAGCAAGCCATGGAAAAAGAACTCGCGGCCGCCCTGGCCCGGCAGGGCTGGTCGGTGAAGCGGGCCCATGCCTATGACCCTGACAAGCAGCACGGTTTCATCGACTCGCAGCGCATGGGCATGCAGGTATTCCGCTCCCTGAACCCACAGCAGCCCATCATCGTGGCTGAGAGCGTGTGGCAGTATTCGCACCACGTGCTCTCGGGCCTCACCACCCACCAGGGCCCCATCCTGACGGTGGCCAACTGGAGCGGCACCTGGCCCGGCCTGGTGGGCCTGCTCAACCTGAACGGCTGCCTAACCAAGGCCGGCGTGCCCTACAGCACGCTCTGGAGCGAAGACTTTACCGACTCCTTTTTTGAGAACGGCCTGCAGCAGTGGCTCACCCAGGGCCGCATTGCGCAGGACCTGCGCCACGTAACCAGCTTTGGTCAAGCCTCACTGCCAGCAGCGGAAGAGGAGACTGGTCGCGAGTTTGCCCGGCGCTTCCGCCAGCAGAAGGCCATCATGGGCGTGTTCGACGAGGGCTGCATGGGCATGTACAATGCCATTGTGCCCGACGAGCTACTGCACGCCACCGGTGTCTTCAAGGAGCGCCTCAGCCAAGCTACCCTCTACGCCGCCATGCGCGAGGTGACGCGTGCCGATGCCCAGGGCGTGCTCGACTGGCTGCTGGCCAAGGGCATGAAGTTCAACTGGGGCACCCAGGAAGCCACGCAGCTTACCCCGGCCCAGACCTTGGAGCAGTGCAAGATGTACATCGCCGCGGTGCGCCTCGCCGCCGATTTCGGCTGCGATACCATCGGAATTCAGTACCAGCAAGGCCTCAAGGACCTGACTGTTGCCAGCGACCTGGCCGAGGGCCTGCTCAACAACACCGACCGACCGCCGGTATTTTCCGCCAGCGGTGAAGAACTGTACGCCGGGCAAGCGCTGCCCCACTTCAACGAGGTGGACGAGTGCGCCGGCCTCGACGCTCTGCTCACTTACCGCCTCTGGCAGGAGCTGAGCATGTCCGGCGACACCACCCTCCACGACCTGCGCTGGGGCGAGACCTTCGACACCGGCGACGGCGAGGAGTTTGTGTGGGTGTTTCTGATTTCGGGAGCAGCTCCACCCTCGCACTTCGTCGACGGCTACGCGGGCACCAGCAGCGAGCGGCAGCCCCCCATGTATTTCCGGCTGGGCGGCGGCAGTGTGAAGGGCGTGAGCCGGCCGGGTTCCATCGTCTGGAGCCGCGTGTACGTGATGAACGGCAAGCTGCACTGCGACCTGGGTGTGGGCGAAGCCGTGGCCCTGCCCGCGGCCGAAACGCAGCGCCGCTGGCAGCTCACCACCCCCGAATGGCCCATCATGCACGCGGTGCTGCGTGGGGTGAGCCGCGACCAGATGATGGCCCGCCACAAGGCCAACCACATTCAGGTAGTGTATGCGCCCTATGAGGCCAAGGCCCACCAGGCCTGCCGCATCAAAGCCGCGGCGTTGGCCGAGCTAGGCGTGGAAGTCCACTTTTGCGGCGACGTCGTCGGCATCCGGAACGCGCCCGTGCCCGAGCCAGCCACGCAGTCGGCGTAACGGGGCCGGGGCCCGCCGAGGGTTCGCTTAGCTTTACTAATCTTCAAAATTCCCACTCTATGAAACCTTATTTTTTACTTCTGGTGGCCCTGCTCCTCACCACAAGGGTCTATGCGCAAACCCGCACCATTACAGGTCAGGTTTTCAGTGCCGATAAATCAGAAGCGCTGCCGGGCGTGACGGTGGTGCTGAAGGGCACTACCACGGGCACAGCCACCGACAACGATGGCCGCTTCACGCTGCCCGCTCCCGACAAGCAGGAAGTAACCTTGGTAGTTTCCTACCTCAGCTATAAGGTGCAGGAACTAGTGGTGAAGCCTGACCAATCCCGTCTGCAAGTACGGCTCTCGCCCGAAGCTGCTGCCCTAGACGACGTAGTGGTTATCGGCTACGGCACGGTTCGCAAGCGCGATTTGACTGGCTCGGTGGTATCGGTGAAAGGGGAGGAGGTCACCAAACTGCCAGTAACAACCGTGGTGGAAGCCCTGCAGGGCAAGATTCCGGGCGCCGACATCACGCGGAACAGCGGCTACGCGGGCCAGGGCGCCTCGGTGCGCATCCGCGGCAACCGCTCCATTGCCAACCCGGGCAGCTCCAACAACGTGCTCTACATCGTAGACGGCGTGCAGGGCGTGAACGCCTCCGACATCGACCCCAACGACGTGGAGTCGATTGAGGTGCTGAAGGACGCTTCCTCCACGGCCATCTACGGGTCGCGCGGCGCCAACGGCGTTATTATTATCACCACCAAGCGTGGTTCCAACAACAAGCCCAAACTCTCGCTCAACGCCTACAATGGCATTACGCAGGTGGCTGGCTACGGCCAGTTTATGGACGGCCCGCAGTACATCGCCTTCCGGCGCGAAGCCTTCCGGGCCGTGGGCACCTGGAACAGCCCGGCCGACGACAGCAAAGTGTTTAACCCTGCCCAACTTGACGCCATCAACAAGGGGCAATTCGTGAACTGGCCCGATTTGCTGTTGAACAACGGCCGGCAGCAGAATTACCAGTTGGGTGTGGCCGGTGGCTCCGAAGACACCAAAGTGTACTTCTCGGCGGGCTATTTCGACGAGCAGGGGCTGTTGGAGCTCGACCGCTTCAAGCGCTATACGGCCCGCCTCAACATCGACCAAACGGTGAACAAATGGATGAAGGTGGGCATCCAGTCGCAGCTGGCTCACATCAACAACGACATCCGGCGCGACCCCTTCAACCTCGCTTCCCAATTGCCTCCGCTGGGCTCGCCCTACAACGCCGACGGCACGTTTGCCCTGTTTCCGCTGGGCGGCAACCAGGTAAACCCCCTGGCCGACCAGCAGCCCGGTGCCTACCAGCGCAACACCAAAACCAACCGTATCACGGCCGGCGCATACCTGGAGCTCACGCCGATGGATGGCCTGAACTTACGCTCCACATTTGCAGCCAACTTTGCCACTTCCGAGGCTGGCAACTTCTACGGCCGCAACACCATCGACGGGCGCGGCGCCAACTCGCAAGCGTCCATTGCCAACAACCAGAACCGCAACCTGAGCTGGGAAAACGTGCTGACCTACCGCAAGGACATCGGCGAGCATTCGCTGACGGCCACCGGCGTGGGCAGCATCCTGACCTTTACCAACACCAACAGCTTTGTGGGCGGAGCCAACCAAGTGCTGCCCTCGCAGTCGTTCTACAACCTGGCCGGCGCCAACCAAAATCCCTTCTTCGGCAGCGGCTTCGCCCAGAACAAACTCATCTCCTTTACCGGCCGTGTGAACTACGGTTTCAAAGGCAAGTACCTGCTCACGTTGACTGGCCGCAGCGACGGCTCGTCGAAGCTGGGGCCGGGCAATAAGTGGGCCTTTTTCCCGTCGGCCGGCCTGGGCTGGCGCCTGATTGACGAGCCCTTCATGAAAACCCAAAAAGCGCTGACTGAATTGAAACTGCGCGGCAGCTACGGTATCTCGGGCAACGACGTCATCAATGCCTACGCCACCCAGGGCGCGCTGCAGCTCATCCAATTCGGTTACAACGATGCTGGAGCCACGCCAGCCTACGGTATCGCGCCCACCATTGGCAACCCCGACCTTAAGTGGGAGCTGACCACCACCGCCGACTTCGGCGTGGATTTCGGTTTGCTCGACAACCGCCTCACGGGCACGGTGGACTACTACGATGCCCGCACCAACGACCTGATTTTCCCCTACACACTGCCTTTGCTCACGGGCGTAACCACCGTAAACCGCAACATCGGTAAAACCCGCAACCGCGGCATCGAAGTGGCGTTGACCTCGCAAAACCTGCGTGGCAAAAGCTTTACCTGGTCGACCACGGCCACCTTCGCTGCCAACCGGGAAACCATCGTGTCGCTGCCAAATGGTAACGTGGTGGCCGACGACTACCGCAACTCGCTCATTCAGGGCCAGCCTGCCCAGATTTACTACGACTACAAGAAAATCGGCATCTGGCAGCTGGGCGAGGAAACCGAAGCTGCCAAGTACGGCGCCATTCCCGGCGACATCAAGGTAGCCGACCTCTCAGGCCCCGACGGCGTGCCCGATGGCCGCATCACCTCCGCCGACCGCACCATCATCGGCTCGCGCGTGCCCAAGTGGACCGGCGGCCTCAGCAACGACTTCCGCTACCACGGCTTCGACCTCAACGTGCTGCTGGTGGCCCGCGTGGGCCAGTGGATTAGTTCCGACTACTACGCCAAGTATACCCGCAGCGGCAACAACAACGGCGCCGTGGTGGACTACTGGACCCCCGAAAACCCCACCAACGAGTACCCCCGGCCCAATGCCACGCGCAGCCTCAGCTACGTCACCACCCTCACCGAGCGGCAGGCGTCCTTCGCCAAAGTGCGCAACATAACCTTGGGCTACACCCTGCCCAAGGCCGCCACCAGCTTCCTGCACATTGACAACATCCGCCTCTACTTATCAGGCAAAAACCTGTACACCTTCAGCGACCTGAAGGACTTCGACCCCGAGGGCGAAGGCGTTATCGACCGGCCACTCAACCGCGTGTACGTGGTGGGTCTAAACGTAGGCTTCTAAGCAATCAGTCGTCATGAAAAAGTCTTTCATCCGTCCCCTAACTTTCGCGCTGCTGGCCCTGACCGCCACCGCCTGCGAAAAGGAACTCGAAGAATTCAACCCCAGCGGCTCGACCGCCGAAGCCGTGTTTACCACGCCAGAGGGTTTCGAAACCGCCGTGAACGGCGTGTATACCTATAACCGCGCCCTTTATGGCAAGGAAGCCGGCTATGCGTTGTTGGAAATGGGCACCGACATCTGGACCAACGCCGCCAACAACGGTGGCACCGTGGTGAGCGGAGCTTCCCCGCAGCCGCCCCTTACCACCTACCAAAGTCTGATTTCCGACAACATTTGGGTGCGGTCGCCGCTCTGGCAGCAATGCTACGCCGCCATTAACCTTAGCAATCAGGCCCTTAAATACGTAAACACGGCCGGCTTGCTGCCCGCCCGGCGCGCCGTGCTCGAAGGCGAGCTGCGCTTTATGCGGGCTTGGTACTACTACCATTTGGTGGAATCTTTCGGCGACGTGCCCCTGCGCCTGGCACCCACTGAGGGTCTCCAGACCACCGCCACCCGCGCTCCGGTGGCTGAGGTCTACAATCAAATTTTCCAAGACCTTGACTTTGCCGTGGCCAACCTACCGGTGACCACCCCCGACTACGGCCGCGTGACCAAGCCCGCCGCCGAAGCCTTCGCCGCCAAGATTTACCTCACCCGCGGCCAGTACCAACGCGCCGGCAACTTGGCCAAGCGCGTGCTGACGGCCTACACCGCCCAGAACGTGCGCCTGCTTACCAACTACGCCAGCCTCTGGGACATTGCCAACCAGCGCAACACCGAAGTGCTGTGGGCAGTGAACTACTCCACCAATCTGGCCTTGAACGCAGGCAGTAACCTCGGCCACACCCATTTTTTGATGGAATACAACACGCTGCCCGGCATGCAGCGCGACGTAGCCAACGGTTTTGCCAACGTGCGCTACATGCCCACGCGCTTCTTGGTCGAGTTGTTCAACGAGCAGAACGACGCGCGCTACAACGCCACCTTCAAGCAGGCTTGGTTGGCCAACAACGCGGCTAGCATTCCGAAATGGAGCGCGGCCGAAATTGCCCAAAACCCCACGGGCCTAGCCGGCCTGCTCAACCAGAACAAGTTTGCCCTGGGCGACACGGCGGTGCTCGTCACCAAGCGGTCAATTGACAATTTCCAGCAGCAGTACACCCGCCGCTACCGCTTTCGGACCTACGACATCGACGACGTGTACAACGCCGACGGCACGCCCAAAGACCGGTTTCACTACTTGTCGCTGCGGAAGTTCGACGACCCCACCCGGGCCACCGCCACCGTGCAGGAAAGCTCGCGCGACGTGAACCTGCTCCGCCTCGGCGACATCGTTCTCATTGCCGCCGAAGCTCAATTCCGACTCAACAAGCTTGACTCGGCGGCCTTCTACCTCAATCAGGTGCGCACCCGCGCTGCCCTGCCCGGCCGCACCGCCGCCATGCAAATCACACCATCGGCCGTGACACTCGACTTCATTCTGGACGAGCGCGCCCGCGAGCTGGCCGGCGAGCAAATGCGTTGGTTCGACCTCAAGCGCACCGGCAAGCTGCTGGAGCGCGTGCGCCTCCGCAACCCCGACGCAAAAAACAACATCCAAGACTACCACCTGCTGCGCCCCATTCCGCAGACCGACATCGACGCCGTGACGAACAAGGGCGACTTCCGCCAGAATCCGGGCTACTAGAATATCCAGAAAGCCCCTGCCAGAAAGAACCGTCATGCTCATCTGGCGTCCGCGCAGCCGAAGTATCTCGCGGGTGGTAGCAATTCAATCGTTAAACAATGCAAGCGAGATGCTTCGGCCGCGCTCAGCATAACAGCCACTTTTCCTGAGCAAATAACCACTATGAACAAGCGCCTCACCCTGCTTTCTGCTCTCATTGCCTCGGCCAGCGCCGCGCCGGTGTGGGCGCAGTATCCCACCATTCCGCCCGAGATAGAAGCCAAGGCCGAAGCGGCGCTGAATGAAGCCAAAAAGCGCTCCGATGTGGCATGGCAGAAAGCCTTGCCCATAGTGGAGGCCGAAGCCAAAGCTGGCAAGCCCTATGTGCCGTGGGCGGCCAAGCCGTCGGATTTGCCGCAGGCTACTATTCCCGCGTTTCACGGCGCGGAGGGTGGGGGAGCTTTCTCTTTCGGCGGGCGCGGCGGCAAGGTGTACGTGGTGACGAGCCTGGCCGACAGCGGCCCCGGCACGCTACGCGAGGCCTGCGAGCAGGGCGGCGCCCGCATTGTGGTGTTCAACGTTGCCGGCATCATTCAACTCAAAAGCCCGGTGATAATCCGGGCTCCTTACATCACACTGGCGGGCCAGACGGCGCCCGGCGACGGCATCTGCGTAGCCGGCGAATCGGTGTGGATTAACACCCACGACGTGGTGGTGCGCTACCTGCGCTTCCGGCGCGGAGCCATGGACGTGGGGAGGCGCGACGATGCCCTGGGCGGCAACCCCGTGGGCAACATCATCATAGACCACGTCTCGGCTAGCTGGGGCCTGGATGAGAACATGTCGATGTATCGGCACGTGTACGACAACCCCCAGACCGGCAAGGCCGATAAGCTGCCCACGGTAAATGTGACCATTCAAAACTCCATCTTCTCGGAGGCGCTTGATACGTACAACCACGCCTTCGGCAGTACCCTGGGTGGCTTGAACAGCGCCTTTGTGCGCAACCTGTGGGCCAACAACATCAGCCGCAACCCCTCGGTGGGCATGTACGGCGACTTCGGTTTTGCCAACAACGTGGTGTTCAACTGGTGGAACCGCTCGGCCGACGGCGGCGACAACCGCTCGATGTACAACTTCGTGAACAACTACTACAAGCCCGGCCCCATCACGCCGCTCGACAAGCCCATCAGCTTCCGCATCCTCAAGCCCGAGTCTAGCCGCGATAAGACCTTGGGCCAGGTGTACGGCAAGGCCTACGTGGCTGGTAATATCATCGAAGGCAACGAAAAGATTACCAAAGACAACTGGGCCGGCGGCGTGCAGCTGGAAGACGTGGCCGAGCCGGAGAAAGTCCTGGCCAGCATTCGCCTGAACGAGCCGCTGCCCTTCCCGCACGTGACCGTGATTTCGGCCCAGGAGGCCTACCAGTTTGTGCTAGCCAACGTGGGCGCCACCCTGCCCCGGCGTGACGCCGTGGACGCACGCATTGTGGAAACGGTGCGCACCGGCAAAATCACCTACGCCAAAGACGCCAAGCCATCGGCCAAAAGCCCCTACCTCAAGCGCCGCCTGCCCGACGATTCCTACAAGCAGGGCATCATCACCGACCCCGCCCAGGTGGGCGGCTACCCCGCCTACAAAGGCACGCCCTACCAGGACTCGGACCGCGACGGCATGCCCGACGCCTGGGAGAAAAAGCACGGCCTCAACCCCAAAAGCGCCGCCGACGCCAGCCAGGACCGCGACAAAGACGGCTACACCAACATCGAGGAATTCCTCGACAGCGTGGTGAATTTGCAAACCGTTCGCCCCACAGAAAAGCGCAAATCATAGCCTGTAGCGCGGACTTTTAGTCCGCGAGTAAACAATACCACTCGCGGACTAAAAGTCCGCGCTACCTCAATCCCTCATGTTTCTCAAAGCCCGTTTTTCTCATTTACTCCTGGTGCTCCTGCTGTCGCTGGGAGCCTGGGCTCCGGCTGTCGAGCCCACCGGCCAGCTCAAGGTGTCGCCCAATGGGCGCTACCTGATGACGGGCAGCGGCAAGCCCTTTTTCTGGCTGGGCGACACGGGCTGGCTGCTATTCAATAAGCTCAAGCGCGAAGAAGCCGAAACCTACCTCGAAGACCGCCGCCAAAAAGGCTTCAACGTGATTCAGGTGATGGTGCTGCACACCGTTCCGGCCACCAACGTGTACGGCGACTCGGCCTTGGTGCGCGGTGACGTGGCCCGGCCCAAGCTCACGCCCGGTGCGCAGGCCACCGACGCTACGCAGTACGACTTCTGGGACCACGTCGACTACATCGTGGACCTAGCCGCCAAAAAGGGGCTTTATATGGGCCTGGTGCCGGTGTGGGGCAACAACGTGAAAGCCGGCAAGGTCAACCAGCAGCAGGCCAAAGCCTACGCCACCTTCCTGGCCGAACGCTACAAAAACCGCCCGAACATTATCTGGCTGAACGGCGGCGACATTAAGGGTTCGGATTCGATGCAAGTGTGGAAGACCATTGGCGCCACGCTAAAAGCCGTGGACCCCAATCACCTAGTGACCTTTCACCCCCGCGGGCGCATGCAGTCATCGGATTGGTTTCAGCAGGAGAAGTGGCTGGACTTTAACATGTACCAGTCGGGCCACCGCCGCTACGAGCAGGACACCTCACGGAACGAAAAGCTGCACTACGGCGAAGACAACTGGCGCTACCAGCAGGCCGATTACCAAATGAAGCCCGCCAAGCCTTCCATCGACGGTGAACCGTCTTATGAAGGCATTCCGCAGGGTTTGCACGACGTGACCCAGCCCCGCTGGAACGACGCCGATGTGCGCCGCTACGGCTACTGGTCGGTGTTTGCAGGCGCCTTTGGCTACACCTACGGACAAAATTCGGTGATGCAGATGCACAGCGCCTTTGACAAGGGCAGCGCCTATGGCTCGAAGGAACTGTGGTCGTCGGCCATCAACGCGCCAGGCTCGGCCCAGATGGTGCACCTCAAGAGCCTGATGCTCTCGCGACCCTTCTTCGAGCGCGTGCCTGACCAGTCGTTGATTGCCGGCGACGCGGGGCAGCAGTACAACCGCCTCTTGGCCACTCGCGGCAAAAACTACGCCTTCATCTACGCCTACAACGGGCGCAACATGAAAGTGAACCTGGGCAAAATTGCTGGCACTAAGGTGAAGGCCGCTTGGTACAGCCCGCGCGATGGCAAAACCACTGCCATCGGCACCTTTCCCAACCGAGGAACTCGGGAGTTCAACCCGCCCGGCGAGCAGAAAGACGGCAATGACTGGGTGCTGATTCTGGATTCCATCAGCTAAAGCGCCGTGCCTCTCACCCTCCCTACATCCTTACTGGTGTTAAGCAGCGCGGCGCTGCTGAGTTCCTGCGCGAAAGAGGCCTACATGTTTACGTCCTTTCGCGAGCCGGCTACCGACGGGTTGCGCCTGCTCTACAGCTACGATGGTTATAAGTGGCAGGACCTGGGCAAGTCGTTTTTGAAGCCGCAGGTAGGACCGAGCAAGCTCATGCGCGACCCCAGCATTGCCAGGGGGCCCGACGGCACCTACCACCTGGTGTGGACCTGCGGCTGGAAAGGCGACAAGGGCTTTGGCTACGCCAGTTCTCAGGATTTGGTGCACTGGTCGGAGCAGCGGTTCATCGATGTGATGAGCCACGAGCCCACCACCGTGAACGTGTGGGCCCCCGAGATTACCTACGACGCCGGCACCCGGCAGTACCTTATTGTATGGGCCAGCACCATCCCGCTGCGCTTCCCGAAAGGGGAGGAAGCCGAGGATAACAACCACCGGCTCTACTACACCACGACCAAAGATTTCCAAACCTTCGCGCCCACGCGCCTTTACCTCGACCCCGGTTTCAGCGCCATCGACTCTGAAGTGCTGCGGCGTGGGGCGAAGGACTACGTGCTGATAGTGAAAGACAACACCCGGCCCATGCGCAACATCAAAGTAGCGTTTGGGCCCACGGCCACAGGGCCTTTTGCGAAAGTATCGGCACCCTTTACCGACAACTTTACCGAAGGACCGAGCGTGGCCAGGCTGCCAAACAACCAGTGGCTGATTTACTACGATGCTTACAAGGAGAAGAAATACGGCGCTATGAAAACCACCGATTTCATCACCTTCACCGACGTGTCGGCCCAAACCAGCGTGCCAGCGGGGCACAAGCACGGCACCATTTTCACGGTGCCGCGCCGGACGCTTAAGAAACTGTTGCCAACCGTGCCGGCCGGGGCTGCGGGCGCAACTTCAGCCACGGGAACCCATGAGTAACAACCAACTGCTGCCCGGAGGTAGCGTCTCCGCCACGGTGCTGGCCCTGCTGCTGCCTGCCCTGGCCCACGCTCAAGCGCCCGAAACCATTCGCTACACCGGCACCACCCTCAGCAACGTGGACTATCACCACGGGCAGCTGCGGCCGGCCGTGGGAGTGCACGCCCGGCAGGTGGTGCGCGCCAACCGCGAGCACCCCGACGCCGCCAACGGCGAGGGTTGGACCTACAACCACGCTCCCATGCTGGCCTACTGGAACAAGCAGTACTACCTGCAGTACCTCAGCAACCCGGTGGGCGAGCACGAGGCCCCCGGCCGTACCCTGCTCTTGACATCGAAAGACGGGCAGACCTGGGCCAGCCCCGCGGTGATTTTCCCGCCCTACAAAATCCCGGACGGCGTGACCAAGGAGAACCGCCCGGGGAAGGTCTCCAAGGACCTGTACGCCGTGATGCACCAGCGCGTGGGCTTTTTCGTGTCGAAGAAAAACCGCCTGCTCACCCTGGGCTACTACGGCATCGTGCTCGAGCCGCATGACGACCCGAACGACGGCCGCGGCATTGGCCGCGTAGTGCGCGAATTGCTGCCTAACGGCAAGTACGGCCCCATCTACTTCCTGCGCCACAACGCCACCTGGGACAAGTCGAAGTCCACGTACCCCTTCTATACAACCAGCAAGGACAAGGGCTTTGTGGCCGCCTGCGAGGAAATATTGGCCAACCCGCTAATGATGCAGCAGATGGTGGAAGAGCAGGACCGCAACGACCCCTTGATTCCGCTCAAGAAGGACTACAAAGCCTTCAGCTACTACCACCTGCCCGACAACCGCGTGGTGGGCCTCTGGAAGCACGCCCTCACCACCATCAGCCCCGACGGCGGCAAAACCTGGCCTAACCCGGTGATTCGCGCTCCCGGCTTCGTGAACAGCAACGCCAAAATCTGGGGCCAGCGCACCACTGATGGGCGCTACGCCACGGTGTACAACCCCTCCGAATTTCGTTGGCCATTAGCAATCTCCACTAGCGACAACGGGTTGGATTATATTGATTTGTTGCTGGTGCACGGCGAAATAACACCCATGCGCTACGGCGGGGCCTACAAGTCCTACGGCCCGCAATACGTACGCGGCATCCTGGAGGGCAATGGGGTGCCGCCCGATAAAAACCTGTGGATGACCTACAGCGTGAACAAGGAGGATATTTGGGTGGCCTCGGTGCCGGTGCCGGTGCGCGCCAAGGCGGAAGGCCCGGCCAACGAGGTGTTTGCGCAGCTACCGGCAGGGCAGGAACTCCTGAACTGGAACACCTACAGCTTGGTGCAGGCGCCCGTCGAAATCGGCAAGTTGCCTGACGGCACAAAAGGCCTTGTGTTTAAAGATGCCGACAAGTTTGATTACGCCAAGGCCGAGCGGATTATTCCGGAAGCCAAGAAGGTAGTGGCCGAGTTCTCGGTGGTGCCGGCCCAAAACAACCACGGCCTGCTGCAAATCGAGTTTCAGGATGGCAAAGGCACGGCGGCCGTGCAACTGACCTTCGATGCCGAAGGCAACTTCCGCCACAAGGCAGGCTCGCGCTTTAAGGGTATTACGAAGTATCAGGCCGGCCAGCAATACGACGTGAAAGTCGCGCTCGATGCCGACAGCCGCTCGTTCACCGTGGCGGTGAACGGCAAACCCTCGGGCACCTACATCTTCTTCGCGCCGGTGGCTTCCTTCGAGCGCATCATGTTCCGGACGGGCGAGGCCCGGCACTTCCCCACGCCGGACACGCCCGCCGACCAGGAATACGACCTGCCGAAAGCCGGAGAGTCGGACCCGCTGGCAGTGTTCTACCTGAAATCCCTGAAAACTTCCACTCCCGAGTCCTCGCCCGGTCCGGCTGCCAAAGGCCCGGGTGGCCTCTAACGAGTACTGGTCAGGCCGAGCCGGCCGAAGCACCTCTCCCTTTGGCTAAGCCAAGGCTCAGCGCAGGGATGGTGAGACTAATTGCGCCGGAGAGGTGCTTCGATCGGCTCGGCATAACCAGCCAATACCACCTTTAACCTTCTGATACCTACTGCCATGCCCCACGTTTTTACAGGGTTTAAATTTGCTGCGCTGCTGGTGCTGCTGTCCTTCGCCCGCGGGCAGGCCCAGAGCACGGAAAAGCTTATGCTCTCCGGCACGGGCAACGACAAAACCGTGAAGTGGCAGTTTTACTGCACGGCCGGCCGCAACTCCGGCAAGTGGACCACCATTCCGGTACCCTCAAACTGGGAGCTGCAGGGCTTTGGCAAGTACAACTACGGGCACGAAAAAGACACAGCCCGCGGCAAGGAAAAGGGCTTGTACAAGTACCAGTTTAAGGTGCCGGCTAGCTGGCAGGGCAAGGTCGTGAACATCGTCTTCGACGGCTCCATGACGGACACCGAAGTTAAAATCAACGGCCAGTCGGCCGGGCCCATTCACCAGGGTTCTTACTACCGCTTCAAGTACGACATCTCGAAGCTGCTGAAGTACGGTAAGACCAACCTGCTCGAAGCCACCGTGGCCAAGCACTCGGCCAACGAGTCGGTGAACGACGCGGAGCGGCGCGGCGATTTCTGGCTGTTTGGCGGCATTTTCCGGCCCGTGTTTCTCGAGGCCCTGCCCGCCGCGCACATTAGCCGGGTGGCCCTTGATGCTCGGGCCGACGGCAGCTTCAAAGCGGACGTGTACGCGGGCGGCACCGCGGCCGACGAGGTCGTGGGCCAGCTTTACACGCTGGAGGGGCAGAAAGTAGGAGGGGAGTTCCGAGCCCCGGTAGCAACGGGCAGCACGCCCACGCCCTTGCAAACCACTGTGCCTACGCCCAAGCTCTGGACCCCCGAAACACCTAACCGCTACCGCCTGGCACTCACGCTGCGCCGGGGTGGCCAGCCCGTGCACACCCTCAACCAGCGCTTCGGCTTCCGGACCGTGGAACTGCGCGAGCGCGAGGGCTACTACGTCAACGGCGTGAAAGTCAAGTTTAAGGGCGTGAACCGGCATGCGTTCTGGCCTAGCTCGGGGCGCACCACTAGCAAAGCGCTGAGTATCATCGACGTGAACCTGATGAAGGACATGAACATGAACGCTGTACGCATGTCGCACTACCCGCCCGACGACCATTTTCTCGAAGCCTGCGACTCGCTTGGCCTCTTCGTGTTCGACGAAATAGCCGGCTGGCACGCGGCCTACAACACGCCCACCGGCACCAAGCTCACCGAGGAGATGGTGGTGAAAGACGAAAACTACCCCAGCATCATTGGCTGGATAAACGGCAACGAGGGCGGCCACAATTTCGACCTTGACCCCGTGCTCGACCGCATGGACCTGCAAAAGCGACCCGTCATTCATGCCTGGCAGGTATTCCGCGGCACTGACACCCAGCACTACATCAACTACGACTACGGCAACGGCACGCACTTGCAGGGCCACAATGTGGTGTTCCCCACCGAATTCCTGCACGGCCTCTACGACGGCGGGCACGGCGCGGGCCTGCAAGACTACTGGGAGCAGATGTGGGCGCACCCGCTTTCCGCCGGGGGCTTCCTCTGGGACTTTTCCGACGCCGGCGTGGTCCGTACCGACCGTAAAGGCCAACTCGACACCGATGGCAACCACGGCGCCGACGGCATCCTGGGGCCGTACCGCGAGAAGGAGGGCAGCTACTTTACCATTAAGGAGGTATGGTCGCCGGTGTTTTTCGAGCGCCGTGAAATCACGCCTGCCTTCGACGGCAGCCTCCGCGTGCAAAACCGCTTCCATTACACCAACTTGAGCGAGTGCAAATTCACCTGGAAGCTGGCCCAATTGCCCGCTCCCGGCGGCAAGGCGACGGCTGTCACCAAAACCGGCAGCATCACGGCTCCCAGTGTAGCGCCGGGCGGCACCTACGGCACCCTGCAGCTGGCCCTGCCCGCGGACTGGCCGCGCCACGACGTGCTATACATCACGGCCCAGGACCCCAGTGGCCGCGAAATCTATACCTGGAGCTGGCCCATTGCCCGCCCGGCCGTGGTGGCCCAGCAGCTTGTGCGCACGGAGGGCCCGGCGCCCGCGCGCCTCACTGAAACCGACTCGCTCTACACCGTAGCTGCCAATGGCGTGGAGCTGACCTTCAGCCGCAAAGCGGGCGTGCTGCGCCAGGTGCGCAATGCCAAGGGCGTCATTCCGCTCACCAACGGCCCGGCGCTGGCCGAAGGCGAAACGGCTTTTGAAGGCCTCAGCCAGCGGCAGGAGGGCCAGAATGTGGTTATCGAAGCCAAGTTTGGCAAGAAGAGCAGCTACCAGTCGCTGGAGTGGACGGTGTACCCCTCAGGCTGGGTGCGCATGAGCGCCAAATACTTCCCCCGCGACTACGATTTTGCCCTGGCCGGCCTGAGCTTTAGCTACCCCGAAAAAGAAGTAAAAGGCGCCCAGTGGCGCGGCGACGGCCCCTATCGGGTGTGGAAAGACCGGATGAAGGGCACCACCCTCGGCGTATGGGACAAGGCCTATAACAACACCTCTACCGGCGAGGCTGAGGGCACCCGCGGCCCGGAGTACCCCGAATTCAAGGGCTATTACTCCAACTTCCATTGGCTGACCCTGCAAACCACTGGCCAGCCCTTCACCATCGTTTGCGACCAGGAAGACGTGTTCTTGCGCCTGTTCACGCCGCGCTTTTCGGCTACGCCCTACAACACGGCCCCGGCCTTCCCCAGCGGCAGCATCTCGTTCATGCACGGCATCACGCCCATCGGCACGAAGTCACAAAAAGCTGAAAACATGGGCCCCATGGGCAAAACCAACATGTACTACGACTACAGCAAAGACCCGTCCTACGCCAAGGAGATTACGCTGTACTTCGATTTCACGGCTAAGCAAGCTGCTGCCGCAACAGTTGGGAAACGGTAAGAAGCTCATCCTTGTGAGGGCACTAAATAGCGGCCTAAGCTAGTATCTCAAAACACTAGATTTATGAGCTGAAATTGGCTGTAAAGCCAGAAAACTGTACCAAAATCTCCTTACCATGCGCAAATCGTGAAGGTTCGTGCTAACATCCTAGAATAAACTGAACCAAAATAGTCGGAACTATGGGGTACGAAAAGTGCCTTGTGAAGCCCCCGCCTTCCAGACTTGTCAAACGACAGGTTTTCAATTTATAACTGAGTGGAAGCAGGAGGGAGAAGGCCCCGACTATGAACCGAAAACACCTGCTTCCATTCCTGCTGCTACTCTTGGTGCTCACGGCGCTGCGGCCCGCCGCGCCAGCCGCCGTGCAGCTGACGCGCCTGCGCTGCGAGCTGCTGACCAACCCCGAAGGCATTGATGCACCTGCGCCTCGCCTTAGTTGGGAGCTGAGCAGCTCTGAGCGCGGCCTGACCCAAACCGCCTACCAAGTACTGGTGGCTTCCACCCCCGAAAAGCTGGCCGCCGACGAAAGCGACCTCTGGAATTCGGGTAAGGTCAGCTCGGCCCAATCGGTGCACATAGCCTACGCCGGCGCGCCGCTGAAAACCCGCACCCGCTGCTACTGGAAGGTAAAAACCTGGACCGACCAGGGCGAAACCAACTGGAGCACGCCCGCCCACTGGAGCATGGGCCTGCTCAACTATCTCGACTGGAAAGGCCGCTGGATTGGCCTGGACCGCGCCTTCCCTTGGGACAAGGAGGAGACGCACGCCCGGCTGTCGGCCCGTTACTTCCGCAAGGAGTTCAAGACTGAAAAGCCGATAAAGCAGGCCACGGCATCCATCATCGGGCTGGGGCTGTACGAACTGTATCTCAACGGCCAGCGCGTGGGCGACCAGGTGCTGGCACCCGGTCCCACCGACTACAACAAAAACGTGAAGTACAACACGTTCGACGTGACGGCGATGCTCAAGCCCGGCGCCAACGCCGTGGGCACCGTGCTGGGCAATGGCCGCTTCTACGCCATGCGGCAGAAATACAAGCCTTACAAAATCAAGACGTTTGGCTACCCCAAGCTGCTGATGCAGCTGGATGTGACGTATGCCGACGGCACCCGCGAGGTCATCAAAACCGACGATACCTGGCAGGCCACGGCCGATGGCCCCATCCGGACCAACAACGAATACGACGGCGAAGAATACGATGCCACTAAGGAAATGAAGGGCTGGAGCACGGCTGGTTTCGACGCCAAAAACTGGCTGAAAACCGAGCTGGTACAGGAGCCCGGCGGCGCCTACGAGGCCCAGATGAACGAGAACATGAAGGTGATGGAAACGCTGAAGCCAGTGGCCATCACCAAGCTGAAATCCGGCGCTTACATCCTAGACATGGGCCAGAACATGGCCGGTTGGCTGCGGCTGCGCGCTACCGGCAAGCGTGGCGACAAAATCACCCTGCGCTTTGCCGAGACCCTGCAACCGAGCGGCGAGCTATACGTGCGCAACCTGCGCGATGCCCGCGTGACCGACGTGTACACCATGAAAGGCGGCGGGCGCGAAACCTGGGAGCCCACCTTCGTTTACCACGGCTTCCGCTACGTGGAAGTGAGCGGCTACCCCGGCACGCCCACGGTGGCCGACTTCGACGGCCGCGTGGTGTATGACGACATGGCCACCACGGGCGAATTCACGACCTCGAACGCCACCATCAATCAGATTTACAAGAATGCCTACTGGGGCATTCGCAGCAACTACAAGGGCATGCCCGTGGACTGCCCGCAGCGCAACGAGCGGCAGCCCTGGCTGGGCGACCGCACCACCGGGGCCTACGGCGAGAGCTTTGTGTTCGACAATTCGCGCCTCTACGCCAAGTGGCTCGACGACATTGCGCAGGCGCAGAAAGCCGACGGCAGCATCCCCGACGTAGCCCCCGCTTTTTGGCGCTACTACGGCGACAACGTGACCTGGCCCGGCACCTACCTGACCATCGCCGATATGCTGTACTCGCAGTACGGCGACAGCCAGCCCATTGCGAAGCACTACGACTCGATGAAGCGCTGGTTGACTTACATGCGGGCTAACTACATGACCAGCGACAACATCGTGACCAGGGACAAGTACGGCGACTGGTGTGTGCCGCCCGAATCGGAGAAGATGATTCACTCCAAAGACCCTGCCCGCAACACCAGCGGTGAGGTCATTGCCACCAGCACCTACTACCATATGCTGGCCCTGATGCAGCGCTTTGCCACCGTGCTGGGCAAGCCCGCTGATGTGCAGGAGTACGCCGGCCTCGCCGCCAAAATCAAAGGTTCTTTCAATCAGAAATTTCTGAACGCCCAGAACCAACAGTATTCTAACAACACGGTGACGGCCAACCTACTGCCGCTGGCTTATGGCATGACGCCTGACGCCGAGCGCACCAAGGTGTTTCAGAACATAGCCGATAAAATTTTGGTCGAAAACAAGGGCCACATCAGCACCGGCGTCATCGGGACGCAGTGGCTGATGCGCGGCCTCACCGAGCATGGCCGGCCCGACATTGCCTACCGCCTGGCCACTAACCGCGACTACCCGAGCTGGGGTTACATGGCCGCCAATGGCGCCACCACCATCTGGGAGTTGTGGAACGGCAACACCGCCGACCCCGCCATGAACTCCCAAAACCACGTGATGCTGCTCGGCGACCTGCTCATTTGGTACTACGAAAGCCTAGGCGGCATTAAGTCGGCCCCCGACGCGCCGGGCTTCCAAACCGTGGAAATGAAGCCCGCCCTGATTGCCGACCTCACCAGCGCGCAGGCTAGCTACCGCTCGGTGCGCGGCCTCATTCGCAGCAACTGGAAAAAAGACGCCAAGCACTTCACTTGGAACATTACCGTGCCGGGCAACACGAAAGCCATGGTGTACATCCCGGCTAAGTCGGCGAAAGACGTGGAGGAAAGCGGCAGGAAAGTTGCCAAAGCCCAGGGCGTGAAGTTCGTACGCATGGAAGGCGACCGAGCCGTGTTCGAGGTGGGCTCCGGCGATTATGCATTTGTTTCTGACTTGTAAGGCTTGACCTATTTAATGACTGCAAAACCGATGTTGAAACGAGCCCAAGCGGGCGGGCTGCTGTTGGCGCTGGGCGCGGCGGTACTGTTGGCAGGGCCACTTCCTGCCAGCGCCCAGACGAGCCCCGCCACAGCCTTGGCGTTGCCGGCCACGGTTCCGGCCACCGCCAAGTGGTCAGAGCGCATGGCGCTGTCGGTGCTCAAGCGCAGCCCCTGGATGGCCGACCCCGCGCTGGCCGACAACTGGGGCTATACCCAGGGCCTGATAATGCACGCGCTGGAAGAGCTGAGCCGCCAAACCCGTGAGCCGCGCTACCAAGCCTACCTGCAGCTCTACGGCAACAAGATGGTGAACGCGCAAGGTGAGATTTATAAATACAAGCCCGAGGACTTAAGCCTGGACAACATCAACTCGGGCAAAATCCTGTTCAAGCTCTACGCCGATACCAAGCAGGAGAAGTATAAGCTGGCGCTGCAAAAGCTGCACGAGCAGCTGCAAAAACAGCCCAAAACCTCTGACGGCGGCTATTGGCACAAGCTGAAATATCCCAGCCAGATGTGGCTAGACGGCGCCTACATGGCCAGCCCATTTGTGGCGCAGTACGCGGCCGTTTTCAACGAGCCGGCGGGTTTCGATGAAGCCACCAAGCAGCTCTTGCTGCTCGAAAAGCACTTGCGCGACCCAAAAACCGGCCTGCTCTACCACGGCTGGGACGAGAAGCACGTTCAGGCCTGGGCCAACCCGCAAACCGGGCAGTCGCCCCACTTCTGGGGCCGCGCCATTGGCTGGTACGGCATGGCGCTGGTGGATGTGCTCGACTACCTACCCGCCAAGCACCCCGACCGCCCCAAACTACTAAAGGTGCTTGACCGCCTGGCCGTAGCTATTCAGCAGTATCAGGACCCGGCCACCGGCCTGTGGTACCAGGTGATGGACAAAGCCGGACAGCCGGGCAACTACCTGGAAGCATCGGCCTCGTGCATGTTCGTGTACACTCTGGCCAAGGGCGTTAACAAAGGCTATCTGAGCAAGAAGTACCGCCCGGTTGCCGAAAAAGGGTACGCCGGCATCACCACCAAGTTCATCGAAGTAAAGCCCAACGGCGAGCTCAACCTGCTGCAGGTATGCGAGGTGGCCGGGCTGGGGCCAGGCACCGAACGCAATGGCTCCTACGAATACTACGTCAAGGAGCCCATCAAAATAAACGACCCCAAAGGCACGGGCCCCTTCATCCTGGCCAGCCTGGAACTCAAGAAATAACGGCTACGCCGCTGCCCCCTATTAACATGAAAAAAACGCTCCTTCTGCTTGCCCTCGGCCTGACTGCCCACGGCGCCTGGGCCCAAACCAAGCTGTGGCAAAAAGGCTTGGTGACCGACGAATTCATCTTCGAAAAGGCCTCCTTTCCGGAAAGCCACGCCGCCACTATTGCCGAGACGCCCAAGGGCATCATCGCAGCGTGGTTTGGCGGCACCAAAGAGCGCAACCCCGACGTGGGCATCTGGGTGAGCCGGCTGGAAAACGGCCGCTGGACCCCTCCCGTGGAAGTAGCCAACGGCGTGCAAAGCGAAACCCTGCGCTACCCTACCTGGAACCCGGTGCTCTACCAAGTGCCCGGCGGTGAGCTGCAGCTGTACTATAAAATTGGCCCAAAGCCCTCGGACTGGAAGGGCTGGATGCGCACTTCCAAGGACAATGGCCTGACGTGGTCGACCGCCCAGGCGCTGCCTGAAAACTTCGTTGGACCAGTGAAAAATAAACCTGTGCTGCTGAAAAACGGTACGTTGCTATCGCCCACCAGCACCGAGGGCAGCGGCGGCTGGCGCGTGCACTTGGAAGCCTCTCCTGACTTCGGCAAAACCTGGAGCATGATTGGGCCCATCGACAACGGCGAGACGAAGGGCGCCATTCAGCCCAGCATCCTCACGCACAAAGACGGCCGCCTGCAGCTGCTATGCCGCAGCCGCGACCGCGCCATCCTAGAGTCGTGGTCTTCGGACCAGGGCAAAACCTGGACGCCGCTCGCCAAAACCAACCTGCCCGGCAACAACTCCGGCACCGACGCCGTGACCCTGGCCGATGGCCGCCAACTCTTGGTGTACAACCACGTGCTGCCCCCCGGCACTCTCGCCAAAGGCCCACGCACTCCACTTAATGTGGCCGTGTCGAAAGATGGTAAAGAGTGGTACGCGGCGGCCATTCTGGAAGACTCGCCCATCAGCCAATATTCCTACCCCTCGGTAATTCAAACGAAGGACGGCAAGGTGCATTTCGTGTACACCTGGCGCCGCCAGCGCATCAAGCACGCCGTGCTCGACCCCAAGAAAATGAAGCTGGTGAAGATAGAAAACGGCGTGTGGCCGGCCCTGAAGGGCTATACCGCGCCAGTAGGCACGGCAGAGATAACCAAGGATTAAGGGCACTAACAGAGGGTCAACCAAAAAGAACGTCATGCTGAGCTTGTCGAAGCATCTCTACTGCGAGAGTAATCTAATCTGAATCAACGAAGCGGGAGAGATGCTTCAACAAGCTCAGCATGACGTTCGTGACCGATTTCTGCCGGTCCAAAACACATTCCCACCCATGTCCAGACTTCTACACCTGCTTTTCGCTTTTCTGCTCCTGACGACAGCTGCTCAGGCCCAGACTGCAGACGACCAATACCGCCTGCCGCTGCAAACCGTGCTCGACCAGATTCAGCAACGCTATGGCGTAAAAATCAGGCCCGATGCGAACATGGTGAAGGATAAATACGTGACCTACGCCGAGTGGCGCTACCGTCCCGATGTGGAGGAAACGTTGAAAAACGTACTGGCGCCTTTCGACCTGCAGGTGACCAAAACCGGCGAGAAAGCCTACAAGCTAAAGACCTTCCAGTACCACCTGAAAACGCCCGAGGAAGGCGCGGCGCAACTGGCTTACCTTGCCTCGCACTACACCGACGCGGCCAGCTGGGAAAAGCGCAAAGCGGAGCTACGCAGCTGCATGTGGGAGGCCTTGCGGCTGTCGCCCATGCCACCCCGGCCCGCCAGCAAACCCATCATCTCCAACAAGCGGCAGTTCGACGGCTACTCGGTAGAGAATGTGGCCCTGGAGACCATGCCGGGCCTGTTTGTGGCGGGCTCGCTGTACCGGCCGCTCAAGGCCAGGGGCAAAGTCCCTGTAATTATCAGTCCCGACGGGCACTTCGGTAACGGCCGCTACCGGGCCGACGCTCAGTACCGCTGCGCCGCCCTGGCTCGCATGGGTGCCATGGTGTTTAGCTACGACCTGTTCGCCTGGGGTGAGTCGACGCTGCAGTTCAAGGGAGAAGACCACCGCCGCAGCCTCGCCATGACCGTACAGGCCCTCAACGGCCTGCGCAGCCTCGACTACCTGCTGGGGCTGAAAGAAGCTGACAAAACACGGGTAGCCATCACCGGCGGCTCGGGTGGTGGCAGCCAAACTATGCTGCTCACGGCCCTCGACGACCGTATCAAAGTCAGCGTGCCCGTGGTGATGCTTTCCAGCTACCACAGCGGTGGCTGCCCCTGCGAAAGCGGCATGCCCGTGCACCTATGCGGCGGTGGCACTAACAACGCCGAAATTGCTGCCATGGCTGCCCCGCGGCCCCAACTAGCCATTACCGACGGCAAGGACTGGACCGCCGAAACGCCCCAAACGGCTTTTCCCTTTGTGCGGAACATCTACGGCTACTACGGCCAAACCGACTTGGTGAAGAACGTGCACCTGCCCGCCGAAGGTCACGACTACGGCCCCTCGAAGCGCCAGGCCATGTACCAGTTTATGGCGCAGCACCTCAAGCTGAACTTGGCCGCCGCTGAGGATAAAACCGGCAAGCTGGACGAGTCCAAAGTCACTATCGAAAAGGAGGAAGCGCAGCGGGTCTTCGGCCCGCTGGGCGAACTGCTGCCAGCCAATGCGCTGAAAAGCTTCGACGCCTTGCAGGCCCTTTTCAATAAGTCGGTGACGCCCTGATGTAGCGTGGACTCTGCGAGTCCGCGAACGAGCGCAGCGAGTAACGACGTGTGCGCAGGCTGGGGATAAAAATAATTTAAGTGCGGCCGACGGTACTCGCTGCGCTCGTTCGCGGACTCGCAGAGTCCACGCTACTTTCTCATTCGCATGGTTCATCGCCTTTTACTTTTTACCCTCATCCTACTAGCGACTAAACACGCTGGGGCGGCCGATATCTGGGTAGCCACCACGGGCTCGGACCGCAACGCCGGCACGGCGGAAAAGCCGCTGGCAACGGTAGCCGCGGCCCTACGGCAGGCCCGTGACCTGCGGCGCCTGCACGACCCGGCCGTGCAAGGGGGCGTACACATCTGGGTGCGTGGGGGCGAATACCGGCTGGTTGAACCGCTGTTTCTGCGGCCCGAAGACTCGGGCACCGCCACCAGCCCCACGATTATTGAGGCCACGCCCGGTGAGCAGCCGGTATTCAGCGGCGGGGCGCCTGTGCTGGGCTGGCGCAAAGAAACCGGCAAACGACCTGGCTTGCCCGCCGCCGCGCAAGGTCAGGTGTGGGTGGCACCGGTGCCGCTGCTGGGTGGCCGTGCGCTGGCTTTCCGGCAGCTGTGGGTGAATGGTCGCAAAGCCGTGCGGGCCCGCTCGCCCAACCACGATAACCTGCCGCGTCTGACTGCCTGGGACGTGGACCAGCAACAGGCCAGCGTGCCGGCCGCCGCGGTGGGGGCCCTGCGTCAGGTCAACCAGCTCGAGATGGTGTTGCACCAAATGTGGGCGGTGGCTGTGCTGCGTGTGAAAACGTTAGCCGTGCAAGGCAACCAAGCCCGCTTCACCTTCCAGCAGCCCGAAAGCCGGGTGCAGTTTGAGCACCCCTGGCCGCGGCCCATTCTTAATGGCAAAAACGGCAGCTCAGCCTTCTACCTAACCAATGCCATTGAGCTGCTCGACCAGCCCGGCGAATGGTTTTATGACGTCTCGCGCGGTCAAATCATCTACTGGCCCCGGCCCGGCGAAGCCATGGGCATCGCTAAGGTGGTGGCGCCGGCCCTGGAAACGCTGGTGCAGGTATCGGGCAGCCTCGACCAGCCCGTGGCCCACGTGCAGTTCAGGGGCCTGAGCTTCGCCTACACCACCTGGCTGCGGCCATCCGAGAAAGGTCATGTGCCGATACAAGCGGGTCTGTTTATGCTCGATGGGTACTCGCTGAAAAACCCTGGCACGCCGGATAAAAAAGACCTCGAAAACCAGGCCTGGATTGGACGCCCGCCCGCCGCAGTGGTGGTGGCGGGCGCCAGCCATACGCGCTTCGAGCGCTGCCGATTTCTGCACCTAGCCTCGGCCGGGCTCGACTTCGAAAGCGGCACCCACGACGACGCGGTCGTGGGTTGCACCTTCCGCGATATTGCTGGCAACGGCATCCAAGTGGGCAGGTTCTCGGACCCGGGCACTGAAACTCACCTTCCGTA
The DNA here is from genome assembly GCF_049896385.1 of Hymenobacter sp. B1770. Lineage (NCBI taxonomy): Bacteria > Pseudomonadati > Bacteroidota > Cytophagia > Cytophagales > Hymenobacteraceae > Hymenobacter > Hymenobacter sp. B1770. The sequence continues at coordinate 23,464 of NZ_JAFCUF010000012.1, read as the reverse complement.
CCAGCCCACCGACGAGCGCGAAATCTGCACCAACGAGCAACTCGAAAATAACCTGCTCACCGACTGCGGCAACGAGGACTGGGGCTGCGTGGGCATCGCGGCGGGGTACGTGCGGGGCATCACCATCCGGCACAACGAGGTGGCCCAGATGCCCTACACCGGCATCAGCCTGGGCTGGGGCTGGACCAAAACAGCCAATGTTATGCGTGACAACCGCGTGCAGGCCAACTACATCCATCACTACGCCCAGCACACCTACGACGTAGCCGGCGTCTACACCTTGTCGGCTCAGCTGGGTACGGTCATCAGCGAAAACCGCATCGAGGACATCGGCCGAGCGGCCTACGTGCACGACCCCGAACATTGGTTCTACCTGTATTTGGACGAGGGCTCCTCCCACATCACGGTGCAGGACAACTGGTGCCCAACCGAGAAATTCCTGGCCAATGCCAACGGCCCCGGCAACGTTTGGAAAAACAACGGGCCGATGGTGAGCGACGCCATCAAGCAAGCTGCTGGCCTGGAGCCTGCCTACCGGGACTTGCGGAACGGACTGGCTACGAAATAAACAAGAAGCGGCGTGATGCAGCGCGCCTGCTGATTACGGAAACATTATCCACTGATGATAAAGCCCTACCTGAAACAAGCCCTCGCAACAGCCGCCGTGCTGCTCGCCCTGTTGAGCCCGGCACCCGCCTTCGCCCAGCGCCAGGCCACCTGGATTTGGTACCCCGGCGACTACGAAATCTGGCTGGGCAACCAGATGCAGAACCGGCGCACCGAGCGCGGCTCGTTCTTCCCCGTTTTCTGGAGGATGGACAGCCACTATGCCCTCATTGACTTCCACCAGGACTTTGACCTAAAGCAAGCCGAAGAGGTGGAGCTGCGCGCCGAAGGCCAGTACAACGTCAAGCTAGACGGCAAGCCGCTGACCGGTGCCCCGCAGCGCCTGACCGTGCCGGCTGGCAAGCACCGGCTCAACATCAAAGTCTACAACCAGGCGCAGGTGCCGGCCGTCTTCGTGCGCGGCAAAACCATCGCCTCAGACGGGGCCTGGCTTGTGACGTTTGAGGACAAGGAATGGATTGACGCCTCCGGCAAAACATCAGACCAGTCGGGCACGACTTGGCTCACGGCTGGCAGCTGGAACTTCAACGACCCGCAGGCGCTGCCTTCCGCGTTTAAGCTCAAGACCGAGCCGCAGCGCGCGGCCAGCGTGAGCTGCACGCCCACGGGCCAGGTGGTGGATTTTGGGCGCGAAACCTTTGGCTATGTGCGCCTGCACGGGCTGCGAGGCAAGGGCCAGGTGGCGCTGTACTTCGGCGAGTCGCGCGAGGAAGCGATGGCCACCGAAACCTGCGAAACGCTGGACCGCCTCGACGTGGACCAAACCCAGAAAGCCGACCGACTAACCACCTTGTCGAAGGCGTTTCGCTACGTCAATATCCGTCCCGAAGCCGGCGTGAGCTTCGATTCGGTGTCGATGCTCTACGAGTTTTCGCCGGTGGTGCAGCGGGGCAAGTTCCGTAGCTCCGACGACCAGCTCAACCAGATTTGGGACGTGGCGGCTTATACCATGCACCTGAACACGCGGGAGTTTTTCATCGACGGCATCAAGCGCGACCGCTGGATTTGGTCGGGTGACGCTTACCAGAGCTACCTGATGAACTACTACCTCTACTTCGACACGCCCACGGTGAACCGCACGCTCTTCGCGCAGCGCGGCAAAGACCCGGTCACGAGCCACATCAATACCATCATGGACTACACCTTCTACTGGTTCATGGGCATTTACGACGCCTACCAATACACCGGCGACAAGAAAGTCATTCAGCAGCTCTACCCGCGCATGCAGAGCCTGATGGCCTACTGCCTGGCCCGCCGCAACGCCAACGGCCTGCTCGAAGGCCTGGCCGGCGACTGGATTTTCATCGACTGGGCCGACGGCCTCAGCAAGAAGGGCGAAGTGAGCTTCGAGCAGCTGCTATTTTGCCGCAGCCTCGAAACCATGGCTCTCTGTGCCAACCTCATGGAAGACCAGGCCGGCGCCGCCCAGTATCAACAGCTGGCCACCGAGCTGAAGGCCAAAATCTTCGCCACCTACTGGGACGCTAGCAAGCAAGCTTTAGTGCACAGCCGCGTGAACGGGCAGCCCACCGCCAACGTGACGCGCTATGCCAACATGTTCAGTATTTTCTTTGGCTACCTCAGCCCCGAGCAGCAGCAACAGGTGAAACAGTCGGTGCTGCTCAACCCCGAAGTGGCGAAAATCACCACGCCCTACATGCGTTTTTATGAGCTGGAGGCCCTATGTGCCCTGGGCGAGCAGCCCTACGTGCTCAAGGAAATGAAGTCCTACTGGGGCGGCATGCTGCAGCTGGGCGCCACTTCGTTCTGGGAAGAATACGACCCCTCCAAACAGGGCGCCGAGCACTACGCCATGTACGGCCGGCCCTTTGGCAAAAGCCTGTGCCACGCCTGGGGGGCTAGCCCCATATACCTGCTGGGCAAGTACTACCTCGGCGTGAAGCCCCTCACGCCCGGCTATGCGACCTACGTGGTTGAGCCCAACCTAGGCGGCCTGCAGTGGATGGAAGGCGCCGTGCCCACGCCACAGGGCGACATCGCAGTGGCCGCCAGCCCCAAACAGCTCAAAGTGAAAGGTGCCGTGGGCACCGGTACGCTGCGTTTCCGCAGCCGCTCCAAGCCAAGTTGCAAAGGCGCTAAGATTCGAGCCAAAGGCAACGGGCAATATGAAATGCAACTGGAAAAAGGCCGGGAATACGTGGTGACCTATCAGGCCCTGACCAAGTAAGCTGAAGCATCCTCCGGCGGCACTTATTCCATCACCACTACATCCTTGCGCCGCGACTCCGGCAATACTTTCAACTCCTGCACCTTGCCATTCCGGAACGTGGCTTCGACGGTGGTTTGGTAGGGCGCGTGCAGCTTGAAATGCACGTCCCAGGTTTTGGGCCAGGCGGGGAGCAAGTAGATTTTCCGGTCGTCGGTTTGTAGCAGCATCTCCTGCAATCCTATCATGCCGGAGCCACCCCAGTTGTGGTCGGGGGCCCAGTCGTAGCCGGGGCCCCAGAAGGCGGGAAAGCGCCGGCCCGAATCTTTCAGCTTGCCTACGGTCAGCTCCGCCGCTTCGTCGGTCAGGCCGAGGCGGGCGGCAAAGATGTTGTGCTGCTTCCAACCCACGTGGCTACGAAATTTCTGTACGTCCGCATCGTAGCGATAGGTGTTGATGGCGGTAGCTAAATCGGGCTGGCCCACGCCATAGATTCCCCAGGGAAAAACGGGGTAGAGCTGCGGGCTCTCCACGTTGTTGATGCGCTCCCAGGACTTGGCCGGGGCGATGGTGGCGTGGCCCTGCACTTCGCGCAGGCTGATGGCCGGAATGCGGGCCAGCATGGCCGCCCACTGCTCGCGCTGCGCTGGCGTGCCGTAGGCCGGAGGCAGGGCCAGCAGGCGGGTGAGCACGGTGCGCAGGCCCGTGATGGTGGCGGTGGAGTTATTAGCCATCTTGTAGGTCTCGGCGCCCGAGCCGGGGTAGAGCACGAGGTGCCCTTCGCCGTCCAGTGCTTTGGCACCGCGTTGGCGCGCCAGGTATTGGTAATGCTCATCGAAGAACGTGAGGCAGCTCTGCACGAAGGGCAGGTAGTTGGCCACGTCCTGGCCGGCGTAGCGCTCGGTTTCCAGCATCATCAGGCAGAACTCCAGCACGGTGTCCCACTCGTATTCCAACCAAGCGTTGTATTCCATGCCGGGGTCGAAGCCGGGCGGGCGCTTCCAGTTGTACTCAGCTGGGTTGGGCAGGCCAAAGTTTTCGAGCTGCTCGGTGAAGCAGGCGCCGGGGTGGCGCCAGTAGGTCTGGCTGCGCAGCTCGGCGTTGCGCAGCAGGCGCAGGTAGAAATCGAACTGCGGCTTCATGAAGGCTGCGTCGCCGCTCTTGAGCATTGGCCAGTACACCAGGCGCTGGTTCTGGGCGGTGTGGGTGCCGCCGCCCCAGTTGCGAAAATCCGGCGTGAACTTCAGCGTGGAGTCGGTGAGCACGGGGTCGTAGGTGAAGAGCCCGCCGTTGAACTTGGTGGGGGAGGTGCCGAAGGCATTGCAGCCCAGCATGTAGCGGAACAGCTGGTAATTGCGCCCCGCCTGCCACTCCGGCGCCTGTGGTGCGAGCTTACCGGGCTGGATGTAGATGAAGCTGCGGTTCCAATAGTCCCGCCACCAATCCAAGGTGCGTTGGCGGGCAGCTTTGGGATTTTGCTCAGTGGCCAAAAGGGTCTGCTGCAACTGCTGCTGCCATTGCATGGCAGTCGGCACCGTAGCCGTTTGCAGGGCCACCACCATGGAGTGTGTCCGAGCTGGCGCGCGGCTTTTCAGCTTCCAGCCTTGGTAAGGGGTGTTGAGATACTGGCCGGCGTAGGTGCCGGCGGGCACCATGTTGCGGCCCAGCAGGGCGCCGCCAAAAACCAATTCGTGGAGCGGGTTATAAAGCTGTGATTTCGCCCCGGCCAGTCCTTGCTGCTGCACAGTGACATCAAACACAGTTTGGGGGCCGTTCTGGTGGAAGAACTCGACGCCTTGGTTGCGGAATCTGATGCTGTCGCGCCGGGTTTTCACGTTGCCCTGCGGCGCCCACTTGTAGGAATTCTGGTTGTTTTCCTTGCCCTTGGTGGCGCGGTCGGCGTAGCGCCAGCTTTCGTAGCTGGCTTCGGCGCTCAGCTTGCTGCTGCCAGTGATTTCAACGTGCACCACCGGACGAAACACGTCGACCCAGATGTGCACCTGGACCGATTGGTTACCTACTGCGCCGGTCAGGCGTACGTCGCCGGTTTGCAGGGCTAGCTCCTGCTTAAAGGTTCCGCGCTCAAACGGGTTGGGCGTCAGCCGCAGGCGCACCCGGCCCAGCTTGAGCAGGCTGTTGTTTTCGTCGAAAGTGCCACTGCGCGCTATGTAGAACAGCACGTCGCCCTTTTCCACCCACACATTCAGGCCAATGTCGCCGCCTCCACAGGGCATAGATTCACCAGCGTTGCGGCTCGCGCTGGTCCAGGTGATGTTGCAGGCTGCCAGCTCGGGGCTGGGCTTTTGTGCCTGCGCGCTCAGGCCGGCGAGCCAGCTGCAGCACCACAGAAGCAAAGGGCAGGCGCGCTTCATACTTACTGGGCCCAATCGTCGGTGCGGAACGAAGAGACGGGCAGGCCCTCGTTGCTGAACAGCGTGGCGCGAGTATAGTCGCGAAACGCGTAGCGTACGGCCACCGGCGCCGCCACTTCGGCGGCTGTGACGTTGACCACGCTGCCCGCAATACTGGCTTTGGCGGGGTACCACTTCTGGTCGGCCCCAGCCACTTCAAAGCCCGCTAGTTCTTGCCCAAACGTCGTCATGCCCATGGGCGAGTTCTTGAAGCGCACGGTCGCCGTTTTGTCCTTCACGGTCAAGGATTCATAGGTGGGGCTGAGTGCGCCGAACCCCTTCTGTCCATAGGTTTGAGTCAGGGCCAGGTAAGCCAGGCGGGTACCGGCCGGCTCCTTGCGCATGGGGTGGATGGACGTTTCCTCGCCCACATCCAGGAGCACGGCCATGGCGGTGTTGGGCACTTGGTCCTGCAACTTGCGCTGGGCATCGCGCAGGAAGGCCGAGTTGTACTTGCCGCCTTTGTTGGAGGAAGTGCGGGTGTAGTCGAACGGCGCAATCTGGGCGTAGTAAAAGGGAAAGTCACCGATGCTCCAACGGCTTCGCCACTGCTTCACCATGGCGGCAAACAGCTTTTCGTACTGGTCGGGCCGGTCGTAGTTGGATTCGCCCTGGTACCAAATAGCGCCCTTGATGCCGTAGCCCTCAATGGGGTGCAGCATCCCATTGTAGAGCGTGGTGGCTGTGCGGCTGACCTGCTTAATGGTGTCGCCCCGGGCCGGAATCTTCACGCCGGCAAACTGCCGCAGGTTCTCCGCATCCATCCACGCTTCAATGAAGGAGCCGCTGTAGCTGCAGTGAATCAATCCCACGGGCACCTGCAGCATCTCCTGCAGCAGGCGCCCGAAGTAGTAGCCCGTGGCGCTGAAGTTGGCCACGGCTTCGGGCGAGGCGGCGCGCCAAGGCGAGGGCTTGCTGTTTTCCTGGGGCTCGGTGACCGAAGAGCGGGGCACTATGTACAAGCGCAGTTGGTCGTTTTTCGACTTTACAATGGCTTCGTTCGAGCCCAGCACCGGCTGGCCCTTGAAGCCCTTCATGGGCATTTCCATGTTTGATTGCCCGCCGCACAGCCAGACCTCGCCCACCAGCACGTTCTTGAGCTTTACTGGCGTGCCGTCGCTAATAGTCAACTCGTAAGGCCCACCAGCGGCTGGTGTTTTTACCTTCAGCCGCCACTTGCCGGCAGCATCGGTCTGGGCACGGTACTTCTGCTTGTCCCACGACGGGCTCACGGTGACTGTGCTGCCAGCCTTGGCCCAGCCCCACACGGCGCACTCGGCCTGCTGCTGAAATACCATGTTGTCGGTGAACAGCGAAGGCAGGCGCGGCTGGGCACGGCTGAGAAGCGGCAGGAGCACCAGTAGCGTGATGCATGCCAGAAATAAAGACTTTGATTTCATCAAGCAGTGGTTGCGAGGATGGAAAGGGAAGTGGGCTGTAGAGACGCCACACTTGGCGTCTCGGCGTTGAAAGATGATGTGCAAACGACGCGGACGCCAAGACGCCAAGTGTGGCGTCTCTACATTGTTCAATTATCTGCTCACCGGTATCCACACTTCCATATCCGAATGCCCGCGGTTGCCCCAGGCGTAGTAGGGGATGAGTGTCACGGGCACTGGCGTGGGCTGTTGGGCCGGGAGCTTGCGGTACAACTGCGAGCCCCATTGCGCCTCCGGCGCTAGGGTACCATGGCCGGTAAGGCTCATCATTTGGCTGCCGCCAATGGTAACCGGTTTGGGTTGCAGGCTGGCCGTGGCGGGCAGAGTGAGGGCCGAAATCTTTTGGTTGGCTGGGAAGTCTTTAGTTTCAAGGCAGTACACAATGGGGCCGCGCTTCACAGCAACTTGGTTGCGGGTTTCTTCCACCAGCGGGTTGGCTTCGAGCAGTTGCGCGGGCATCGGCAGTTGCAGTTCTACCCGGTCGCCCTTCTTCCACGAGCGGTTTATTTCGGCATAGGTCCCGGGTGTGAGCGTAGCGACGATTGGCTTGCCATTAACAAGCAGCGTGGCACCATCGCACCATGCCGGCACGCGCAGAAACATCGAGAATGGCTTCTTTGGGGCCTCATCCAGCGTCAATTTCACGTTGCCATCCCAAGGATAGTTGGTTTCTTGGTTCAAGCTTAGTGCCGCGCCGTTTCGGAGCTTGGTGCTCAGTTTGTTGCCGCCGTACAGGTTAACCCACAGGCCTTTGTCGGAGGTGCTGTACATGTAGTTGTTGACTTCGGCAATGGTGCGCACCACGTTAGGCGGGCAGCAGTTGGATAGGCTGATGTAATCGACCCGGTCCTTCGACCACCGCTGCTGAAACGGCAGCGCATCGGAATACGCCAGCGGGTTGGTATACAAAAACCGTTGGCCGTCGAGGCTGATACCGGACAGCACGCTGTTGTACAAGGCGGTTTCGAGCACGTCGGCGTACTTGGCGTTGCCGCTTACTTGCAGCATGCGCCAGTTCCAGAGCACGTTGCCAATGTTGGCGCAGGTTTCGCCGTGGGCCGTGAAGTTGGGCAGCTGGTAGTCGCGCCCATAGGCCTGGTGGATTTTCTGCACCGTGTCGGGCTTGTAGGCCGTGCCGTCGGGCGAGACGCCGTCGTACAGGGCCCCGCAGGCGCCCGTGACGTACATTTTGCGCTGCGTCACGTCGTCCCACATGCGGTTGAGGGTGGTGAGCAGAGTGGCGTCGCCGGTTTCGGCGTACACGTCGGCGGCACCGGCGAAGAGGTAGTTGGCGCGCACGGCGTGGCCGCCGGCCTGCTGCATCTGGCGGAACGGAATGCGGTCCTGGTTGTCGTCGGTGCCCACTTCGGCCACCAGCCCGCGAATGTCAATAAGGCTCTTGGCTAGCTCCAGGTAGCGCGGGTCACGGGTGGTGCGGTACATTTCCACTACGCCCATGTAGTGCGAGGGACAAATAGCGTTGCGCGCCAGTTCGGGAGAGGCTTTTTTGTAGAAATTATAGAGGTAATCGGTGGACTTGCGAGCCAGGTCGAGCATGGTGGTCTTGCCCGTGGCGCGGTAGTGCACGCAGGCCGCCGTCATGAGATGGCCCAGGTTATAGGTCTCGAAATTCAGCCGGTTCTTGAACGCCGCCTTCTGACCCGGATTATTCAGCTCGGCAATGGTGCTATGGGTGCTGAGGTAGCCATCGGGCCGCTGCACCTTGGCAATTAATGCAATGGCTTCATCAAGCTGCTGGTCAAGCTTGGGGTCGTGGGTCACAGCGTAGGAAGCAGCCACGGCTTCCAGGAGCTTGAAGAAGTCACCATCGTGAAAGGGAGGACCCTTGTGCTCACCTTTGGCCAGCCCGGCGGCAATCTCAAAGTTCTTATAAGCATGGTTGCGGTCGCTGTGATAAAGCGCCCACATGGTCGGAATCATGGATTTTTGGCATACATCGAACCGGTCGGCCCAGAAGCCGGTGGTCCAGGCCACGCTGCCCATGTCCACGCTGCTCAACTTGGCGTGGGTGCTGCTGGAGGTGTTTACCAGGGCTTTTTGCTGGGCATGCAGGCTTGGAGCCGCAAAACTCAGGCACAGCAAGCCGAGTCCAAATTTGCTGATTGACACGTTCATAAGACTGTTATTTGGAGCGGGAATACTGCGGTTGAGCGCTGGTGCTGATGCTTACCGGACCCAGCAAGCCTGCCGGTAGCAGCGGTTTGTTGGCGGCCGGCGAAGGCGCGGTGGTGTTTGTCAGCCGCTGCTCCGCCGGCAAGGCTCGGTCGCCAATGAGACGGTTGGCCCAGGTGTTGGTCACGAGAATGCGGAGTTGGTTGTCACCTTTTTTGACGGCCTCCGTGATGTCGATGCGGTAGGGGGCGGTCCAAGAAATGCCACAGGCTTTGCCGTTCAACTGCACCTCCGCGAGGTTGGCCAGTTGGCCCAACTCCAACCACACGCGTTGCCGCGCGCGCTTGGCAGGCTTCCAGCGGAAGGTTTGGGTGTATTCTGCCGTACCCGAGTAATTGCGAATGCCCGTGTCGGTGTGCTTGCTCCAATCGGTGAGTTGGCTGAAGGCGACGGGCTGAGCCGGTCCGCCCATTTTGGCATCGAAGCGGACTTGCCACGGGCCGCTGAGCGTTTGCACCGTCCGTGTTTCCAGCCAGTTAGTGCCGGTGTGCTCGGCCTGCGTGGTGATTGACTCCCGGAACACCACGAATATCGAGCCGTTGCGGTCGAGGTGAACCGGCAGGCTGGTCCGGCCATTAGCCGTCTGCCACTCGCGGGCGGGGTAGGTTTCGCCGGTCACGGCATCCCACAGCTCCGGGCGGCGCCCGGCTACGCGCAACGACAGGTTGATGGTGCGGGCCGAATCGAGCTGGTTCGAGATAAAGTAGATGTCGAACTGCGCGTCCGTGCGATGATTCCAGGCGATGCTCGGCGCTTGCTGTCCGTTGGCGAGGCTGGCCGTTACGTCTCGCTCCAGGCCCAAAGCGGCAAAAGAATCGGCCGTGAAAGGCCCGTGCATTACACGAACTTTACTCTCATTAACGAATGGCTCAATCTTATGCTGACCAGTATACACCAATTTCGCGGGGCGGTTTGCCACATTAGAATCAGTTGGCAAGCCGGCGAGACTCAAAATCTTATATGATTCTCGCTGCACCACATTATCAGCATTTGGGAAATCCTGCAATCCCGGCGAGTGGTTGGGCTGACGATTAAACAGAATGGTGGCTCCCGCTTGCACCAGTTCGTGTAAACGCTTGGCAACTGCCGGTGACATGGAACTGCTATCGAGGTTCATTTTTTGTGCGCCTGGCACCACAAGAACACCATAACTAGCTCCTCCCGGCAGTAGGATGCGTCCGTAGCGCACAGTGGCGAGGTTCAGCAGCGCATCCTTATTGAAGGAGTCGTAGGCGTAGCCGTGAAGCGGGTCGACCAGCGTTTCGGCCGTGGCCATGTTGGCTGAGGCCGAGACTTTCTCGGGCAGCTCCCGCATGGGCAGGCCCACATTGGCGAGGCGCTTGCGCTCGCTAGCGACCATTTGCGGCCCGAAAATGCCGGGCAACTCTGCCACTAACCTATCAGGCAGCACGGCCCGGCTTGGAGTTTCTTCACCGGTGAACACGGCCACGTCTACTACCGGGCGGCCAAGCTGCAGCAGGGCCTGGCAGCGGCGGGCGTAGTCGACCCAGGCGCGGCCGGGCTTCCACCAGGTTTGGTCGCGCTGAAAAAAAAGGCCGATGCCGCTTAGCGTCATGCCCGGCCGCCGGTCAAGCCAGGGATTGTGCACAAACACGTGGTACACCATGCGGTTGACGCCCAGCGCGTAGTTGCGGTCCTGCAGGGCTTTGAGCATGCCGGGGTGCTCGTCCCAAGCCAGCTTCAGCTCGGTAAAGGCTTCGGCTTGGATGATGTTCTTGCCATAGATGTGCGCGCCCGAAATGGCGTCGAGCATGTCGTTGGGCTTGTCGTGGGTGGGGCTGCGCAGCCAGAACTCGCCCATGGGCACGTCCACGTTTTTGTAGTGCAGGAGGCCATCACTCACCATGGTCGGCGCGATGGCTTCGGCCGAAAACGAGCAGCCTTGGGCGTGTGCTAGCTCCTTCAGCGTCCCGTAAAACTTGTCGTTGACCAGCTCCGCGATGGTTGTGCGCACATCGAACAGCACCCGCTCCGAAACATCGGCACTTTGCAGCGGCACGCCGGCCAGCACCGGCAGATAAGGCAGCAGGTCGTAGCCGCGCCGCTGTTGAAACTCAACCGCAAAATTCTTCGACCAGTTCTGCGAGCCGCACTCCCAGCTGTCGACGTGAAAGACCTTGAGTACGCGCGCGGCCAGTTCTGGCCCGCCCTGCCGCACGGCCTCGCCAAACCACTTGTCAAACTGCAGTGTGACAGCTTCCGGGCTAAATTTATCGCACTCCAGGCCGCGGCCCCCGCCGCCAGTGGTATTGACCTGGCCGGTGGAGGTATGGCCCATGCGCAGGATGGTCCAGCGGCCGGGCGGAGCCGTCCAGTTAAGCTGGCCGCTGGCGTTTAGCTTGTCGCTGAGGTTAATAACCTTCCCCAACGGCACGCACTGTACATCGGGCACCTGAGCCGCGGTGGTGCGCTCGCTCACGCGCCATACGTCGCCGTTTTTGCCCTCAAACTGGTGAATTCGGGCCTCGCTTGAAAGCTGAATTTCCGACACTTTCAATGACTGTTTCCACTTGGCCGCGTCCAGGTCTTCGGCACCGGGTTCCGAGCCGGCGGGGTCGTAGGCAAAACGGAAAAACCGGGCCGTGGTGGCTGGCAGAGCGTGCGTTACGGCACTGGAGTCCTGCCAGCCGCTGCGGGGCGGCTGCAAGCGCGCCACGGCCCGGAAGGTGCGGCCGTCGTTGCTCGCTTCTACCCGCAGGCGGTGGGCCTGGTAGTTATAGCCACTGGATTTGATACGGATGGAACGGCAAGTAAAGGGCTGGTCGAAGGCGTATTGAATCCATCCTGGCTCACTAGTCTTAAAACCGGCCTTATTACCTGCAGTAGCCAGTCGGTCAAGGTTTTCGCCTTTGAGGCTGCTGCTTATCTGGGGCTTAATGCTGTAGGTAGTCACTCCACCGCCATTGGGCGTGGGGTAGGCGTACACAGCAATGTCGCGGTAGTACCCCTGCACCGTGGGTGGCTGGGGCAGCGCCAAGCGGAGCTTTTTGCTACCCGTCACTTGGGTTTGAGCTGATACTACGTGTTGCATCGACAGTTCCGGCGTTATCCACGGCCCGCCACCCAGCGCAAAGCCGTCGCTGAAGTGTATTGCTAGCTTAAGGCCCAGCCGGTCGGCTTCCTGCATGGAGTGGCGCACCATCTTCCACCATTGCGGCGAGAGTTGAACCGCAGGTGGCGAGATGGCCGGCGGGTTTTCCACGCCCTTAATCGGCATTAGGTAAGCCCCGCCAATGCCAGCCTCCTTCATGGCTTCAAGGTCGGCGGTGATGCCCTCGGCCGTCACGGCGGCGTTCATCCAATACCAGAACACCCACGGCTTCGCCGCCTCGGGCGGGTTCTGGAAGGCTGCTTGCAGGTCAAGAACCGGCGCCTGGGCCTGGGCCGCGGTCATGGCTACCATCCCCGCCAGGCTAAGGAGCAGGCGACGCCAAAGAAGAGAAGGAGTGGGACAGGTGAACATATCAGAGTTTGCCAACTTTGCCGCCGGGCGCCGCCGGAGTAACGGAAGGGGTTTTCTTACCAAACTTCACAGTACGGGCCAGCGCGCTGGGGTCGGTTTTCTTGCCATCCACAGGCCGCAGGTAGAAGCTGTAGGCGTAGGGCTTAGCCGGCAGCTGGTACTGGTCGATGGGGGCGGCTTGGGCGTCCCAACTGGTATTGCCTCCCACGCCCATCTGGACTAGGTCGATGTTGAGGGTCAGGTATCCAGCGTCCTTGAGCTTGTTGGTGTGCCGGGCCTGCTGAATATTGGCCTCGGTGTGGGGCCAGGCGCTCATGCTAAGCAAGCTGTCGGCTACCACCAGCAGGCCCGTATTCTGTGGGCCGGTGAGCTGCATCCAGCGCACATCGGTGCGGTTGGCGTACTCCATGGGCACTACGTAGGAATCGGCAAATTCGGCCAGTGGCTGCGTGAAGATACCTGCATCAAACCCGTAGCGGCGGTCGATGTAGTTTTCCATCGGCCCGCGCCCGTAGTAGCTGATGCGGTCGTAGGCCCGCCGGATGCCCATTTGCATTCCCACCTTTGGGATGTTGGGCAGGCCGGCGCCCGGCGTAAGAGCATAGTCCACCTTGAGCGTGCCATCGCCGTTGAGCGTGTACACTACGCGCACGGTGGTTTTGCCATCGATGAGGGTGTAGACGCTGTTGAGGCTGGGTTGGCTGGGGTTGGACTGGTTGAGGGTCAGGCTTTGCAGCTTGGGCTCGGCTGCGAACCATTCCTTCAGCTTCTTATCGGCTTTCCAGCCGCGGCGGTCGTTGTCGGTGAGCGGGCGGGTGAAGTGGGGCAGGAGTGGGGCTGCCATCTGCTCGATGCCGCGCCAGCGGTAGGACGTAAGCGCGCCGGTGATTTTATCAATGGCGACTTGAAAATCCTTGCCGCTGAGTACGTAGAATTTTGCTTCGTCACGAACTGCAACGGCCGGCTCTTTGGCGGCCGCCCGTTGCGGCTGCGCCAGCCCAGTAAGGGCAAACTGGTTGGTGGCTACTTCGTGGCCTGCTGCAGCCCAGGCGCTGGCTTGCGGCAGCGTAAAGTGAATATCGGCCAGGTACTCGGTGCCCGGCTTCATTTTCGGGAGAAACGACTTAAGGCTGATAACTGTGTCGCGGCCCGCCGCCAGGGCCAGGCGGGGCAGCTGCTTGGTCGTCACTGCCTTGCCATCGGCCCGCACGATGAGGGTAAGTGCGTAGTCCTGCAAAGATTTCAGAGCGTGTCGGTTGCTGATTTTCAGCAGGCCTTTGGTGGCGTCTACCAAGGTGCATTCGGCCGGCTGGTATACCCGCTTGCACTCGTAGAGGGCGGCGTGGGGCCGACCATCCGAGGCCACGATGCCCTTAATAGTGAAGTCGTCGTAATACTTCTCGCCGAAGTCGCCGCCGTAGGCATAGAAGGCCGTGCCGGTGGAATCCTTTTTCAGCAGGCCTTGGTCTTTGAATTCCCAAATGCACCCGCCAATAATGCGCTTGGTGGCCCGCCAAGTGTCCCAGAACTCCTTCATGTTGCCGGTGGCGTTGCCCATGGAGTGGGCGTACTCGCAGAAGAAAATGGGCCGGTTGTCGCCGTTCTGCTGATTCGCCAGTAGCTCAGCCGTGAACAGGCCGGGGTACATGCGGCTCACCATGTCTACATAAGCCTGGTCCCGCGTGGTTTGGATTCGGTAGGCGTGATTTTTTGGGTAGTTCGGGTCCGAAGGGTCAATGTAGCCTTCCACGTGCGGGTCGCCCATGGCCGGCTCGTAGTGGATGGGCCGGGTGATGTCGAAATCGTGCAGCCAGGCAGCCATAGCGGCGTGGTTAGGCCCGCGACCCGACTCATTGCCCAGGCTCCAGAAAATGATGCTGGGGTGGTTTTTGTCGCGCAGGGCCATGCGCGTGCTGCGCGCCACGTAGGCCGACGTCCAGCTGGGGTCGTTGCTGAGCTTGGAGCCCAAGCCGTGAGTCTCCAGGTTGGCTTCGTCGATAACTAGGATACCGTACTCGTCGCAGAGGTCGTAGAAGTACGGGTCGTTGGGGTAGTGGCTGGTGCGAATGCAGTTGAAATTGAACTGCTTGAGTGTACGCACATCTTCCCGGATGTCCTCGCGCGACACGGCCATGCCCTTAGTGGGATGGTGGTCGTGCCGGTTCACGCCGTAGAGGTAGGTGAGCTTGCCGTTGATGAGCAGCTTGCCATTATCCTTGGAGAACTCAATGGTGCGAAACCCCACTTTGCAGCTCTTGGCTTCGAGCACGGTGCCGGCTTTGTCGGTGAGCGTGAGTACCAGCGTGTAGAGGTTAGGCGCTTCGTCGCTCCACTTGGCCGGGTTGCGAATGGTGGTTTCCAACAGTCCGAACTTGGCGTTGTCCAGCCGCGGGTAGGGCTCGTTGATGATGGATTCGGCCGTACGCTGCATCGGTTTTGCCAGTACAGGTGCCCCTTGCTTATCATAGAGCTGGGCGCGCAGCTGGTAGCCGGAAATGTCGTTGTTGCCCGTCAGGTTTTCCAAACGCGGGCGGATGCTCAGCACCGCGTCTTTATACTGCTTGTCGAGCTTGGCCTGCCAGTGAAAGTCGGCAATGCGCAGCTTGGGCTCGGCCATCAGCAGCACCTCGCGGAAGATGCCGCTCAGCCGCCAGTGGTCCTGGTCTTCCAGGTAGGAGCCATCGGACCAGCGCATCACCTGCACCGATACGATATTCTCGCCCGCCTGCAAATACGGCGACACGTTGAACTCCGACGGAAGGCAGCTGTCCTCGCCGTAGCCCAGGAACTTACCGTTCACCCACACCTTAAACGCCGAGCTGACGCCACCGAAATGCAAAGTCACGTTCTGTGCCTGCCAGCCTGCGGGCACCGTGAACGTGCGCTGGTAGGAGCCCACGCCGTTGTAGTCCTGCGGCACAAACGGCGGGTTCACGGGCCGAAACGGGTACTTGGCGCTTTTGTAGATGGGCTGGTCGTAGCCGTTCATCTCCCAGTTGGCCGGCACAGCCAGCTGCTTCCAGCCCCTTACCCGGCTTTTATAGAAATCCTTGGGCGCATCAGCTGGCTTCAAGGCAAAGCTGAAGTCCCACAAGCCATTAAGTGAAAGCAGGCGCGGCGTCTTGTCGCGGTTGCCAATCAGGGCGTCTTTTTCACTGGCAAAAGAATAGGCCGTGGCGCGGGCCGGCTCCCGATTGAGCTCGGTTATTTGCGGGATTTCCCAGCCATCGGCTTCGCCAGCGTAGACTTTGGGCAGGTTTGAAACACCAGGGAAGAAATACACGCTGGCTTCCTGGGCGTGAGCCCCGGTAGCTACTACCAGCAATGCCGCTACGGCCACTGATTTCAGCCACCGGGCCACGGCAGCGGCTGGTGAGAAACTGTTGACATGATGAAGCGGACGTTGGAAAAGCATGGCGCGGAGTTAGTTGCTGGTGAGCGTCACTGTAGCTGGGGCGAGGCCGTCGGCGGTGGCGTTAAGCGTGATTTGGCCAGCCTTGGCGGTGGTCTGGATAATGGCTAGCGCCATCCCGTTGTAGGCCTTGCGCGAGTCGGCTTTAAATGACTCCAAGCTGGCTTGATAGCCGTTGTCTACCCCGGCAATCAAGCCCGGTCCGCTTACTGAGAAGCGTACTAGGTGGGCGGCGTCGGGCACCGGGTTGCCGGCCGCGTCCAGCACGCGCACGGTGACGAAGGAAAGGTCTTTGGAGTCGGCGCGCAGCTTGTTACGGTCGGCTGTAAGCTCGATTTTGGCGGCAGGGCCAGCGGTTCTTATCGTACGCGTCAGCACGGTTTGGCCGCCTTTGCGCGATACCGCTTGCAGGGTGCCGGGGGTGTAAGGCACGCGCCACATCACATGCAGGTCATCGGGCTGCTTCTTGCGCGTACCCAATGACTTGCCATTGAGCAGCAGCTCCACTTCGTCGGCGTTGTTATAGTAGGCCCACACGTCCACGGTTTGGCCGGGAGTCCAGTTCCAGTGCGGCAACAGGTGCAGCACGGGCTTATCCGTCCACTCGCTCTGGTACATATAATAGATGTCTTTGGGGAAGCCGGCTAGGTCCAGAATGCCGAAGTAGGAACTGCGAGCGGGCCAGGGGTAGGGCAGGGGTTCACCCAGATAGTCAAAGCCTGACCAGACAAATGCTCCGCTGATAAAAGGGCTGTTCTTGACGGCGCGCCAGGCCTTTTCGTGGGTGGTACCCCAGTAGGGGGCCGCGTTGTCGTAGCTGGAAGCGGTGAAGTCGGAGTTGCCGGTAGTCAGCTTGGTTTTTCCGTCCTTGGGCCACACGCGTAGGCTGTCGGAGGGCATGTCGTAGTGCCCGCGCGTTTCGTAAGCCGCGGCGATTTCGGTGGCCAGAAATTTCTGGCCGGGAAAGCGCTTGGGTAGTTCGGGGTAATCCGCGTGCTTGTAATTGAAGCTTAAGACATCGAGCACACCAGCTTGGCTGATGAAGTTCTTGGCCGGCTCCTGCTCCGTCAGAGCTGACGTTACGGGTCGGGTCGGGTCGAGGCGCTTCACGGTGGCAGTCAGTTCCTTCGTGAGCCGCACGCCGGTACTGTCGAACTGCTCCCGGATTTCGTTGCCGATGCTCCAGATAAACACGCTCGGGTGGTTGCGGTCGCGCCGAATCTGGTCTTCTAAGTCCCGCTGGTGCCACTGTTTGAAATCGAGGTGGTAGTCTTGGCCGTTTTTCTTTTTCTGCCACATGTCAAAGGCCTCATCCATCACCAGAAAGCCCATCTTATCGCACAAATCCAGAAACTCCGTGGCTGGTGGGTTGTGGGCCGTCCGGATGGCGTTGCAGCCCATGGTCTTCAGCAGTTCCAGCTGCCGTTCCATGGCGCGGGTGTTCACTGCCGCGCCCAACGCGCCCAAATCGTGGTGCTGGCACACGCCCAGAATGCGCAGTGGCGCACCATTAAGTGAGAAGCCGCTGGCGGCATCAAACTGGAAGCTGCGCACGCCCAGCGGTGTTTCGTAGCGGTCTTCCAGCGTCGGGCCGCGCCGCACCTCCGTCACCACACGGTAGAGATAGGGCTTGGCCGGCGACCAGAGAACGGGGTGCTGCAGGCTGAGTTGTTGCGTAGTGCTGGCTGTGGTGCCCGTTACCGCTACCGCCGACGCGGTGGTTTCGGCCACCTTGCGGCCGCTGGCATCGAGAATGCTGGTGACCAGCCGCACGGTTTGGCGCTGGCCGGAGGTGTTGCGGAGGGTAGTTTGCACGCTCACGGTGGCCGCTTGCGCACTCACTTTTGGGGTGGTTACAAACGTGCCCCAGTGGTCTACGGCCACTGGTAGCGTGGTCACCAGCCGCACGTTGCGGTAAATGCCCGAACCTGTGTACCAGCGAGAGTTCGGCTGGGCCGAGTTGTCGACACGCACCGCCAGCACATTGGGTTGGCCGGCCGGCTGCAGGTAGCGCGTCAACTCGTAGCGGAAGGAGATGTAGCCGTTGGGACGCTTGCCCAGCGAGTGGCCGTTTAGCCACACTTCGCTGTGCTGGTACACGCCGTCGAACTCGATGAACACGCTCCGGCCCTTCCTAGCGGGCAGCGTAAATGTCTTGCGGTACCAACCAATGCCGGTGGGCAGGCCGCCACCTTCGGGTTTGGCCGGGTTTTTCTCGTCGAATTTGCCTTCGATGCTCCAGTCGTGCGGCAGCGAGAGCTTGCGCCAGCTGGCATCGTTGAACTGCGCCGCTTTGGCTTGCTCGTTATCGCCGAGGTAAAACTTCCAGCCTGGGTTGAAGTCGGCAACCACCCGGCCCGTGGGCGGCACTTCCGCGACCGCGGATGCGCCGAACAGCATGAGCAGGCAGAGGTAGTAGATTCGGGTCATATCAAGGAGAGTTCTACGGCGGGGCTTAGCCCTTCTTGGCTTCTTCGCCAGGCGGCGCGTGCTTAGTTGGATGAGGCTTTGGGAGCAGGAGGGGTGTTGGTTTTGGGCTTTTTTACCGGTGGCGCGATGAACGTCAGGCCACTCTTGCCTAAGTCCTTGGACGTGGCCACGGCGATGCCGCGTTGGTCGGGCTTGTTAACGGCGCAGTAGTAGTGATATACCACGCCCTTGTGCTTCACCACGAAGGACTTGTGGGCAAATAGCTCGTCG
Organism: Hymenobacter sp. B1770; assembly: GCF_049896385.1. Taxonomy (NCBI): domain Bacteria; kingdom Pseudomonadati; phylum Bacteroidota; class Cytophagia; order Cytophagales; family Hymenobacteraceae; genus Hymenobacter; species Hymenobacter sp. B1770. The sequence goes on along the minus strand of NZ_JAFCUF010000012.1, from coordinate 5,031 downwards.
TAGGGCTCAGAGGGCTCAATGAGGTTAGCGCCCGTCCAGTCGGTCCAGTTCTTGAGGTCGTAGGAGCAGGCGAAGCGGTTCACGGCACCTTTCACGCCGGGGTAAAATGCGCCGAAGTAGAACATCACCCACAGGCCGTTGTCCATCTTCTGCACATAGGCATCGCCCGTGATGCCGGTGTGGTGGTTGAGCACAGGATTGCGCAGGTAGCGCTTCCAATGCGTCATGTCATCCGATACGGCCATGCCGATGCGCTCGGCCCCACGCTTGGCGTTGAGGCTGTCGCCGTTGGCGTTGTAGTACATCACGAAGGGGTGGCCGGTGAGCTTGGTCTTGTCCCAGATGACGGAGCTTTTGTAGATGGTGTGGTTTTCCCACCAGCGCACGTCCGGGTCGGTGGCTTTCAGCAGGGGCTGGGGCAGGCGCTGCCACTGGTGCACGGAGGATGGGTCCTTGTCGGTGTAAGCCATGCCGATGGACAGCAGGCCTTTCTCGTAGCCCCGGGAGTTGCCACCGAAGTACGACATCCAGTACTTGCCCTGGTAGGGCTGCCACTCGTAGCTGCCGCCCCATTTGGTGTCCTGCAGGGCCACGTAGCCGGCTTTCTGGTTGGTGTCCCAGTCCGTGGTGTCGGTAAAAGCCATGATTTTGCCCTTGGTTTCCCACTTCAGCAGGTCTTTGCTCTGGGCCAGCCAGGTTTCGTAGCCGCGCCCGTCGTAGATGATGTAGGTCATATACCATTGCCCATTTTTGCGGAACACGCTCGGGCAGTCCATCTTCTTCTTGTTGTCGTCGGTGACAAGCACCAGGCCGTACTTATGCGGAGTTTTCACTTCCTCGTACACCTTTTGCATCACGGCGGCCGGCACTTCTTTCGGCTTGGCCTTTTGTGCCCACCCCGGCACGTAACCCAAGCATGCGAGTAATAAAAGGCAGGAGAGTTTCAATTTCATAAAAAGCTAGTTTAAGCTGACCACAAAATGGTAGGTGCCAGAGCCGGCCTTCACGCGCGCATTATCACCTTCGCTACCCAGCAGCTGCAGTTCTGGGTGCTGCGCCAGCGGCTTGTTGCCTTCGGTGATGCGGGCGTCCGCGGGGGCGGGCAGGTAAATGGTAGCAGTGGTATTGGCCGGTATCGTCACCGTCAAATCGAAGGTGCTGTCCGTCTTTTTCCAGGCACTGGCAATCAGCCCGTAGGGCGAGTGGTAGCTGGCCTGGGCGCTGGTCACGTCGCCCACGGGCTCGGGCCGAATGTCTATTTTGTTGAAGGCCACCGACCCCTCAGCGGGCCGAATTCCCGCCAGCCCACTGTAAAGCCATTCCATTAGATGTCCCAGCATCAGGTGGTTGTTTGACACTGATGGCAGCGCCGCCCACGATTCCGTAAGCGCCGTAGCGCCCTTGGCCAATTGGTAGCCATAGCCTGGCACGTCGGCCCGGCTGTTCATGTCAAAAATGACGTCGGAGCGGCCTTCGTCTTCGAGCACCCGCAGCAGGTAGCGGTAGCCGATGTCGCCAGCCGTGAGGCTATTATTTCGGCTGCGAATGTCCTGCACAATGTTTTCCACCACGGCTGCTTTGTCGGCCGGTGCCACTAGGTCCATGTACACGGCCATGGCGTTAGCGGCCTGACTGCCGGTGGCGTACTGCTTGGTAGTAGTGTTGAAGAACTTGGCATTGAAAGCCTTTTTTACTTCGATTGCCCGGTTTTCGTAGGCTACGGCCTCGTCGGTCTTGCCCAGCAGGCGCGCCACCTGCGCCAGGATGCCCAGGTCGTAGTGGTAGGTAGCTGTGCCCGTCACGCCCATGGGCGTGAGCTGCGACACGCCCGGCGGTTTGGGGCCGAGGTCGTACCAGTCGCCCAGCCCCTGGCTGAGGATGTGGCCCTCGGCCTTGGTGCCGAGGTATGCCACGTACCGCTGCATCATGGGGTAGTTCTCGACCAGCGCCTGGTGGTCGCCGTACCACTGGTAGAGGTACCAGGGCAGAATAATGCTGGCGCTACCCCACTCAGGCGAGTCGCGGAACATGTCGCCGCCCCACTCAAACTTCACGTACTCTGGCGCGATTTCAGGCACCAGCCCATCGGCGAGCTGCGAGGCGCGCATGTCAAGCAGGGTCTTGCGGCACAGCGTGGCAATGTCGTAGTTGTAACGCATCGAGCTGCCCATCAGGTGGGTTTCTTCCAGCCAGCCCAGCTTCTCGCGGTGCGGGCAGTCGGTAAACACACTCGCCAGGTTGCTCTTAATGGACCAATCAATCAGTTTATTGGTACGATTGAGCAAGTCGTTGGAGCACGAGAAAGCGCCCACACGCGCTGCGGCGTTGCGGGTGTGCAGCGCTTTGAGACTGATGATTTCCGGCTGTCCAGTCGGATTAGGCTGACCTTGGGGCACTCCGCCGGTTACCTGCGCGTAGCGGAACCCGTAGTAACTGAAGCGGGGGCACCAGGTTTCCACTCCGTTGCCTTTCAGCACGTAAGTGAAGTAGTACCCGCGCCCGATATTCTTCTGGGTAATTGTGTGGTCGGCTGCCAGCAGCTCAGCCGGCGCAATGCGCACGGTGTCGCCCCGGCGCCCTTTCACCTGCAGCTCCACTATGCCCGAGGCGTTCTGGCCGAAGTCGTACACCCACTTTCCCGGTTGGGCCACCTTGATGCTTCGGGGCTTGAAAATATCAAAGGTCTGGAGCGGCTCCTGCTGCTGGGAGAGCAGTTCGGGTGGACCATCTACCACGATGACGGGCCGCCATTGCTGGTCGTTGAACCCTGCCGTGGCCCAGCCGGCCTGTTCGAGGGTGGCATTGTAGTCCTCGCCGCCGTAGATGCTGGAAAAGACTATGGGCCCGGCCGCCGTTTTCCAGGTGGGGTCGCTCACGATGTCCTCCCGCGAGCCGTCGGCATACTCAAGTGCTAGGCGGCAAATCAGCTTTGGGTACCCGAAAGCTGCCTTGAGTTTGCGGTAGCGCTCCTTCACCGGTGGCACGTAGTAGAAGCCGTTGCCGAGCAGCACGCCCAGTGCGTTCGGGCCACGCTTGAGCAGGCGCGTGACGTCAAAGGCGACGTACTGGGCCTGCTTATCGTACTTGGTCCAGCCCGGGTCGAGGAAGTGGCTGCCCACCTTCTGCCCGTTGAGCAGCAACTCAAAGTGTCCGAGCCCGCTGATAAAGATAAATGCTTTGGCCAGTCGCTTTTTCGCAGTGAATTGTTTCCGCAATAGCGGCAGCACGTTATTTTCAGTATAGGTATCTTTCTTGCCGTCGACGGGTAATACGGCCACCCGCTCGGTCGGGAGTTGCTCGTAGGCTATCCATTGGGCCCCACGCCAGTCCTGTGGTGCCAGCAGGCCCATTTGCCACTCGGCCGGCGCCGACCATGACGATTCCGCGGCTTGGTTGTCCCAGATTTTTACTTTCCAATAATAGGCTTTGGCCGGCTCCAGCGGCCGGCCGGCGTAGCTTATTTGGATGGAAGCGCCAGCCATGACCTTGCCCGAATCCCAGACATTGCCCTTGTTTTGGCTTAACTGCTTCGGGCTGTCGGCAACCAGAATGCGATAGGCCGTCTGCACCACGTTGCGGCGGTAGGTATCTAGCTCCCAGTTCAGAACCGGAGTGGGGCTCTGCACGCCCAAGGGCCTATTTTGATATATACATTTTAAGTTTGCTGCCTGCAATTGTTGCGCGGAGGCTGAATGATAAATCAGTACAGAAACAATGAGCAGGCTGGCCCAACATAACTTAATATTCAAGGAAAGAAAAGAGCTTGTTTTCATTGCCTTGAGGTTCAGCAGGGCTTAATTAATTGCTTCGTGGTGCCGTTAGGTTCGTCTTCTTTCTCCGATGCACGCCAGAGGGGCATTAATGGCCGATAGGGCAGGGGCTCATTCACACAACCTTAGAAATAGGGCTGTCTACAAATGTAGAATTTCGCGGCATCGGCTCCGTGCTGCCCTTTGACATCTTGTTGTAGGATATTAGCACGGGTGTTGTTCAGAAATTTGAATAGGAGAGCCCTGCAATTATTGCAGGCAACAATGAGACGTCTGGTCAATGGCTTGGTCTCTCGAATCAGCTGACCAGTGGATGGATTTGACGATATACCCATATGCTCGTATCGGGTAAAACGAAGTGCCCACCTCCTATGTGGAAAAGAAACGACATCCGCGCGATAGAGCCCAGCCCGTTCATTTAGATTGCACCGACTGAGTTACTACCACCTCCGGTTAGTGCTGCCGCTGTGCATCTTCCAAGTAACGTTCTTGACCGTGTCGCTGCTGCATAAAGTGGCCCACTAGTTCACGAAACCTACCCCATTTATTGCTATTGAAGAGCAGAATCGCCAGCAGGCCCCTTACCCCATTTTCAACTTCAGTCGAGCTAACATCAGGTTGAAAAACTCTTGCATTACGCGTTGGTCACTAAATTGCTCCTGTTTGCTCAAACCGATAGGATTCTCACAGTGCTCTATAGCCTGAGCTCGCCCTGCAGCCAACTATACCTGTGCTTCTCTTACTCAGAAACGACAAAGCTGTTTTGAGCTCAGGCGAGTGCATTTTTCTAAATGACTGTACTGGCAAAGACTACTACTTCTTCAGTTCTGGTTTTGGGTAACTTATTGAGCTTTCACAAGAGTAATTAGTTACGAAGTCAAGTTGCAGGTTAATACCGCTGTAGTACCAGGTTCTAAAACAATAAAGAGGAATGTCGGAGGCGATGTCATACCTAAAACGGCCTTGAATCACATTCAAGGCCGTTTTAGAGAGCTTTAGATAACAAAGGGTTTAATTCCAGTTGGGCCCACATTAAACCCCGTTCCTATCAAGGGACGGGGGCTAGCTAGAGGCCCCGAAACAATAATTGCCACTTTAGGAATATAATTATCAATCAATACCAAAGACGAAGAGAATTTTCTACTGCTCATTCACAACCATGATTTTGGCCGCGCCTCTAAAACCAGCACGCCCCCCGCGGGCTGGTGAGAGCGGGCGGGGGGCGTGGGGTTGTAAAAAAGGTTGGCGGCGACCGACTCTC
>NZ_JAFCUF010000011.1:0-133216 GCF_049896385.1 Hymenobacter sp. B1770 | reverse complement strand
TCCAACTGCAGGCCGGCACGCGCTACTACATCGAGGCCCTGCACAAGCAGGCCTGGGGCAACGGCTACCTGGCCGTGGCCTGGCGCCTGCCCAACGGCACCCGCCAGGAGCCCATCCCCGGCAGCAGCCTCATCCCCTTCGGCACCAGCATCTCTTCCCCGGCTGTGGGCAGCAGCGCCACACTCGCCGCCGCCGAGGCCGGCACCACGGCCGCCGTCTACCCCAACCCCGTTGTTGGGCTCGGCGCCCGCGCCACGGTCGCCTTCCGCCTGGCCCGCACCGGCCCCGTCACCCTGGCCGTCTACAACCTGCAGGGCCAGCGCGTGCGCCAGCTGCTGGCCGCCGAGCGCCCCGCCGGCGAGCTCCACCACGTGCCCTTCGACACCCACGGCCTGCCCGACGGCGTCTTCTTTGTCCGGCTCATCACCCAACACGAAGTCATTAACACCCGGTTTGTCATCAGCCGGTTATAATCAGACAAAGCTTAATTGCTCGTTAACAGTGGCTCACGAGGTAGCCACCAGCCGGGAGCTGCAAGCCCAACTGATTTAAAGCTTTAAACGACCCGGCCCTGAACGGGCTGTTCTGCAATGAACAGCCCGTTCAGGGCCGGGTCGTTTTGTCTCCGAACCAACTCCGTTGTTTTGCATTAGCTAACTTAAGAAACAAAATCACTCTACGACCAAGCTGGTGTTAAGCTGAGAGGCCTTCGTTACATTAAACCACTGCGCTTGCAGCCAAGCCACCTCATTGCCCATCACTGAATTACCGGAGTAGCTACCACAACTACTTAGGTCGGCCCTTTAGTCTTCTATCGTCCCAATAATTCAATCATGGGAAAGCACAAAGTTTAAATTCTGCTAATGCTGAGGTTATCGAGCCTACTCCCCGAGAACAACGGCTTGTTTCAATAATGAAGCACTTCTTCCGCGCGTAACGCTGGCGTAACAAAAACTGACCCTCGCAGCAAGATTGACAACCAAATTGACTAAGGCCCTTAAATTAGAGAAAAGAGCTAAATGCGATTTTAGATTAGGCGTGATTTCAGCGTAAATCACTGTAAATCAATGCCTATTCCACGTCATCATGCAGTTTTTCCTTTTGTTTATATGAAAATTATGTTCAGATAAATCAACCCCAAACTGTGTTTGGCAGTATGCTTGTTAGCAATGAGAGTACCCCTTAATGGTATTCGATTGTGCTATATATAAACACCGACTTTCCACGAAACAGAAACCAAACTATGCCAATTATAAAAAAAACACTACTTATAGTTGACGATGAGCCATCGATATGCTTGATTTTAGAGCACTATTTCGGCGCTGATTATAAAGTTGTGGTTAAGTCTAATGGACTTGAGGCCATGCAATGGCTGGAGCAGGGCAACAGCCCCGACGCCATTGTGGCGGATTATGACATGCCGGTGATGGACGGGCCGGACTTCATCAAACAGATTCGGGCTAGCAGCCGCCACCGCGATGTGGGCCTGATTATTCTGTCGGGTAAGGAAAGCACGAGCAATAAGATTTTGTGCTTGCGGCTGGGTGCTGACGATTATCTGGTAAAGCCCTTCAACCCCGAAGAGCTTAGTTTACGCATTCAAAACCTGCTGAATCGCATTCGGGTATGAGCTTGACTACTGGTAAGATACCCATCCTATACATAACGCTGGACGAACAGGACGGCCGACGCTTCCAACAGGAGTTTGTGCAGGAGCTGGAAGCGGTAGTTGTGACGACTCCGGAACAGGTGCTGTCGCTTTGCGCGCAGCAACCCATGCCTTTCACCGCTATAATCAATGCGGCCGATCCGGCCTCTAGCCTGGGGCTGCGCTTGATGCGCGTGCTCAAAGACCAGAGCCGGGTGGCCCAACCCATATTGTGGCTGGTGCAGCAGTCGGTAGCCCCCGCCCTACGGACCGTGCTGCTGGAAAGCCCGGGCAGCGAAATTTTTTCAGCCCAAGACGACCAGGAGCGGCTGCTGACGCGCCTGCACTTCTTGGCGCGGGCCCGGCCCGTGCAGATAGACACCACCAGCCCCTACGCCCTGCGCATGCCCCTGAGCAAGCGCCTCATGGACGTGGTGGTGGCGGGTGGGGCGCTGCTGGTGCTCTCGCCCATCCTGTTGGTGCTGGCGGCTCTCATCAAGCTTGAGTCGCGCGGGCCGGTGTTCTACTACTCCTATCGCGTGGGCGCGGGCTACCGGGTTTTCAAGTTCTGGAAGCTGCGCTCGATGCGCTCGGATGCGGATCAGATGCTGGACTCCATTAAAAACCTGAACCAGTACCAGGCCAATGGGTCGAGCACGGCCCCGGAGGCCAACGGCCTGGCGGGGCTGTGCGATGCGTGCACTGCCGCCGGCACCGCCTGCCAACAGCAGCTGGTGGACCAGCGCGGGCGCCTGATTTGTGAGAAAAAATACCGCTGGCAGAAGAAGGCCGAGGAGGCTCCAGCGTTTATCAAGATAGTGAATGACCCCCGGGTTACCCGTTTGGGCAGGTTTCTGCGCAATACCAGTATTGACGAGCTTCCCCAGCTCTACAACGTGCTCCGGGGCGACATGTCATTGGTAGGCAACCGCCCCCTGCCGCTCTACGAGGCCGAAAAGCTGCTCACCGACGAGTACTCCCGGCGTTTTATTGCGCCAGCGGGTATCACGGGCTTGTGGCAGGTAAGCCGTCGCGGCAAAGGCGGCGACATGTCGGAGGAGGAACGCAAAGCGTTGGACATTGAATACGCACGGGACTATTCGATGAAAAAAGACCTGGAAATCATTCTCAAAACCATTCCCGCTTTATTTCAAAAAGAAAACGTATGATTAAGACGCTCTTAAGTGGTTTGCTGCTTGCGCTACACACAACCTTGGCATTTGGTCAGGCCAAACCGGCTCCAAGTGAAACCTGGCAAAGCGTCTTTTTTGACTCGCCGGAAACGGCTTTGCCCCTGTTGACCGCTGCCGCCCTTCGGCACTCGGCTCAGATGAAAGCCATGGAGCTGGAAAAGGGAATCGCCAAGCAAAACGTGACGCTGGCGAAGGAGGCCATATTCAATAATCTCGCCGTGGGTGCCAACTATAGCTATGGTAACCTGCTTGCAGTGGGAAACGTGGGATTTGACCAAATTGCAATACGCAATACGCCACGCTACTCGGCCGTTGCCTCACTTAACCTGCCCATTGGGCAGTTAGTGACCCGCGGCAATAACATCAAGCGCGAGCAGTTGGCTCTCCAGCGGACCGAGGCCCTTAAGCAGGACCGCGAAAACCAGATACGGGAGCAGATTATTCCGATGTATCAGAGCGTGCGCCTGGCCCGTAAAGTTTTTACCTTGCAGCAAGAGGCTTTGGTGAACGTGCGAACGAACTACCAATTGGCCGAGAAGCAATTTCGGCAGGGCCAAATGACTCTGCAGGAACTCTCCGGTGTTAATAGCAGTCTCACCTCGGCTTCGGTAACGCTGGAGTCGGCGCGCAACCAGTACGACACCGCGTTTATGATGCTCGAAGAAGTGGTTGGCGCCAAAATTTCAACTTTAATGACGACTAAATGAGTTTGTACGAGATATTCCGGCTGCTGAAGCGGAAATGGGTCTTACTGCTGCTGGTGCCGCTGGTGCTCAGTGTCTCGACCTATTTCTTTGCCCGCCAGCTGCCCCAAACCTACAGCTCCGACACCACCATTTACACGGGCATTGCCTCGGGTTACTCGCTCACGGGCAACGCAGCGGCGGACTATAACACGACCAATAACGCGTTCGACAACCTCATTAACCTGATTACGTCGCGCTCAACCAAAGAGGAGGTAGTTTACAGCCTGTTGGCGAAGCACTTGTTTGAAACCAGCCAGCAGCCCTCGTTGCTGACTTCCCCAACCTACGAAGGGCTTAGGGAGAGCCTGCCGGCCCGCCTGCGCCAGCAGCTCACGGGCACCACACAGGAAGCGACCCTCGATAAAGTGCGCGCTTTTGCCCAAACCAACGCCAGCAACCCCGTGCAGCGGCTGCTGAACTCGGCCAACCCCACTTACTCGCTGGCGGCACTGAAGAACCTCACGGCCAGCCGCATCGGCGCGAGCGACCTGGTGCGGCTGTACTTCGACAGCCACGACCCGGACCTTGCCCGCACCACGCTTTCGCTGGTGACCCAGGTGTTTTTGAATCAGTCCCGCAACCTGCGCGAAGGCCAGACCACGTCGGTTATTAAGTACTACGAAGAGGAGTTGAAGCGTGCCAAAGAGCGGCTCGACAAAGCGGAAGCCGAAAACCTGGCCTTCAACCGCGAAAACAACATCATCAACTTCGAGTCGCAGTCCAACAACGTGGCTATGCAGAAGGAGGCACTGGCCGGGCAGCTTACCGAGATGAACCAGCAGTATGCCGGAGCGCAGGCCGCCCTTAATGCGGTGAACCGCAAGCTCGGTGGCCGCCAGGCCTCGCTGATGAGCAGCGCCCAGATGATAGAGCAGCGCCGGAAGCTGAGCCGCCTTAGCGCCAGCATTGCCGACCAGGAGCTTTTTGGGCAGAACGACCCCAACAAAACCAAGCAGCTGAAGGCTGAGGCCGACCGCGCTGCCCAGGCCATCCAGAATAATGTGGACGTTCTTTCCGTCCAGAGCAGCTCTGCTGAGGGCATTCCCAACAAGGACCTGCTGGGCGAGTGGGTGCAGAACATGGTGCTGGTGGAGTCGAACAAAGCCAAGCTCGACGTGATGAACCGCCGCCGGCAGGAGTTTGAACGCGAGTATCAGCGCATGGCCCCTTTGGGCGCCACCCTCAAGCGCATTGGCCGCGAGATAGAGCTGGCTGAAAAAGCCTACCTCTCGGTGCTGGCTAGCTTGAATGCGAGCAAGGCTACCCAGCAGAACACTGCCCTTACGGCCAACCTTAAGATTGTAGACCCGCCGAACCTGCCCTCGCAGCCCAAAAGCAATAAGCTGCTGATGATGGTGCTGCTGAGTGGCCTCGGCGGCTTTGTGTGCGTGGCGGGCACCATTGTGGGCCTGGGCCTGCTGGACAAGTCGCTGAAAAACCCATCGGAAGCCATGCGGCAGATTGGTTTGCCCGTGGCCGGCATGACGCTGGATTCGCAGGCGCCCCCCACCAAGCAGCTGCAGGCCGCGCAGCAACGCAGCCTCGACCAGCTGGTGCGACACATATTGCTTAAAGCCAACACCTCGCCGGTGCCCCCCCCGTTTGTGGTGGGCATTTTCAGCGTGCAGCGCCAGGAAGGCAAAACCACCCTGTGCCAGGGCCTCTCGCAGCGCTGCCACGAAATGGGCGTGCAAACCCTGGCCTTGTATCCGGACACGGACGGGGCCAACCCGGGCACCGACGCACCGTCCCTGTTCTACCCGTCGGAAGCGGCCGCCGTGCAAGGCTGGCAGCTCGACCAGCTCATTCAGCACGCCACGCCCAAGCGCATGTCGGAAATCAGCTCGCCTGACGTGCAGGTGGTACTGGTGGAGTTCCCGGCCCTGCGCGAAGAAGCATTGCCAGTGGGCTTGCTGCGTCAGCTCAACCTTGTTTTTCTTACCGTGCCGGCTACCCGTGCCTGGCGCATGACCGACCATCAGACCGTGGAGCAGCTCCGCTCTGCCACCTCGGCGCCGGTCGAAGTGGTTTTGTCGGGCGTGTCGCAGCACCACGGCGAAGAGGCAATGGCTTAGGGTCCAGCACCCTTTGTCGCCTCGTTCCTGGATTGCTTACCCATGAGATTTACGCCAACCCCTGCCCAAAACCTGCTCAACTCGCGCTGGCTGCTGCCCGGTGCGCTGGCGGTGGCGTTGCTGGGCGGGTGGCTCTCCGGCCAGTTGGGGTTAGCCGTGCCGTCGCTGATACTGGCCACGCCGCTGATTGTCGCCTTCCTGGTTGTAATCTTCAATAATCCGCGGTCCGGCTATATCACGGCCGTGGTTTACTCCTTTTTGCTAAGCTACCTGACCCGGCATTTCATCGACCTGCCCGCGGGCACGGCCATGGAAATCATCCTGGTGCTTACCTGGATAGCCGTGCTGTTTCATCAGACCATACGCCCCGACTGGCGCCGCATCCACAACGACTTGTGTCGGATTACGGTTATCTGGTTTGTTATCAACATTCTGGAAGTGGCCAATCCGGCGGGCGCCAGCGTGCAGGGCTGGTTTTTTGAGCTGCGGGGCAGCGCCCTGATTTGGTTTATGGCGGTGCCGCTCTGCTTCATGGTCTTCAACACGAAGCGCGACCTGAATCTCTTTCTCTACCTCATCATCGGCATATCGGTGTTCGGGGCTCTTTACGGCATCAACCAGAAGGTGAACGGCGTAGATGAGATGGAGCAGCTCTGGCTGAACAGAGGCGGCGCGGTTACCCACGTGATATGGGGGCAGTTGCGGGCCTTTTCGTTCTATAGCGAGGCGGCGCAGTTTGGGTCGTCGATGGCGTACGCGGCGCTGATATGCGGCATTTTGGCCATAGGGCCATTTTCCTGGCAGAAGCGGGCGCTGCTGGCGGTGGCGGCCCTTGTGATGATATATGGCATGTTGGTCTCCGGTACCCGGGGAGCATTCTTCGTGCTGGTGGTGGGGGCGTTTGTGTACCTGGTGCTCAGCAAGCGTGTCGCGATATTAATCCTGGGCTGCTTTCTGGCCGCCGGTGCATTCGGGGTGTTGAAGTACACCAAGATTGGCGACACCAACCCCAACGTGTTCCGCATGCGCACTGCGCTCGACCCCAACGACCCGTCGCTGCTGGTGCGCCTGGAAAACCAGGCCATCCTGCGCGACTACATGTCCAGCCGGCCCTTTGGTGGCGGCATGGGCGTGATGGGTAACTGGGGCAAGCTGTATAACCGCGACAAATTCCTCTCTACGATTGCCCCCGACAGTTATTTTGTGAAAGTATGGGGCCACTACGGCATCGTGGGCTTCATTATCTGGTTCGGCTTCATGCTCTACATTCTGGGCAAATGCGCGGGTATCGTTTGGCGCATCCGCGACCCCGTGCTGCGGCAAAAGCTACTGGCCCTCACGGCTGGCTACGCCGGAATTCTCATGGCCAGCTATGGCAACGAGATTATGAACCAGTACCCCTCTTCTCTTCTCCTTTATACGTCGTGGGTATTTGTGTTTCTGGGCCCTACCCTCGACACACCGAAGCCCGTTACCACTTTAGCTCGTGCCGTTTATGCTTAGGCCGCTAGTTTCTATTATCTCCATCAACTACAACCAGGCCCAGGTTACCTGTGCTATGTTGGCCTCGTTGCGGCAGCTCACCTACCCCAACTTTGAGGTGATTGTGATAGACAATGCGTCGCCCACCGAAGACCCGGGCATCATTGAAGAGCAATTTCCAGAAGTACAGCTCATCCGCTCGACCGAGAACTTGGGGTTTGCCGGCGGCAACAACCTCGGTATTCAGGCTGCCAAGGGCGACTATTGCCTGTTCCTAAACAATGACACCGAAGTAGTTCCCCACCTGCTTGAGCCCTTGGTTTCGGTGTTTGAGCGCAACCCCAAAGTGGGCGTGGTGTCGCCAAAAATCATCTTCTACGGCACCGACAACCTGATTCAGTATGCTGGCTGCGACGGCATCAGCCCCTGGACCGGGCGCGGCCACGTGAAGGGCTACCTCGAACTCGATAAGGGCCAACACGATACGTCGCACGTGACCTCCCTCATTCACGGGGCGGCCATGATGGTGCCCACTGAAGTTATCCGCAAAGCCGGCCTCATGCCGGCGCTGTACTTCCTCTACTACGAGGAACTGGACTGGTGCGAGATGATAAAGCGGGCGGGCTACCAGAGCTACTACGAAGCCAGCGCCACCATCTACCACAAGGAGTCGGTGTCGGTGGGCCAAGGCTCGGTGCTGCGCACCTACTACCTGAATCGCAACCGTCTGCTGTACATCCGGCGCAACTCCGAGGGCTGGCGCTTCTGGAGCGGCTGCTTGTTTTACTTGCTGATATCGGTACCCAAAAACAGCTTGGTTTTGGCTCTTCGAGGCCAGTGGGCCCACTTGCGCGCCCTGTGGCGCGGACTGGGCTGGCACTTGCAAGGCCACAACGTACACCAAAATACTTTCCTGACAACGGCGGCCGCCAACCCGCCGCTGGAGGCCGGTGTGGGCCCGGCCCACGGGGTTCAGCACCGTTCATCTACTATCGAATAACAGAACCGCCGGGCGCACTTTCCGTACTGCGGGGCAGGCAGCCGCGTACACTAGTGCCAGCTCCAAGCATTAATCATTATCATTGAATATGTTGGTCTTTTTACCGACCCTGATTTTATACCTGCTGGGCACTTATTTGCTGTTCAATGTAGTGTATCTGCTGTTTTTTTCGGTAGCTGGGCACCGGGCCATTCCGGCCTTGCCACCGGCTCCGGCAGGCGTGCTGCGGCGCATGTGCGTGCTTATGCCCGCCTACCGTGCCGATGCCGTGATTACAGAAACGGCGCCCGTGGCCGTAGCGCATCAGTACGCCGGACAGGCCGATGTGCATGTCATTGCCGACGGGCTGCTGCCCGTGACCGTGCAGGCGCTGCGCCAGCAGGGAGCCGGCGTGGTGGAAGTGGGCTTTGCCAAAAGCACCAAGGGCAAGGCCTTGCTGGCGGCTCTGAACGAGTTGCCCGCGCAGGCCTACGACGTGGCCGTGATTCTGGACGTGGACAACGAAATGGCCCCCGGCTTTCTAACGCAGATAAACAACGCCTTTGCGGCGGGCTACCGGGTGGTGCAGGGCCACCGCACGGCCAAAAACCTGGACTCGCCCTTTGCCGTGCTTGACGCCTGCAACGAGGAAATCAACAACCACATTTTCCGGCAGGGCCACGCCAGCCTGGGCTTGTCGTCGGCCCTCATCGGGTCGGGCATGGCTTTCGAATACAACTACATTCACCAGCTGCTGCAGGACATTGGCGACACGCCGGGCGAAGACAAAGAACTGGATTTCAGAGCGCTGAAGGATAAGGTTAAAATAGCTTACCTCCCCGAAGCCTACGTGTACGACGAGAAGATTCCCAATTCTAGAGTATTTGCCAACCAGCGTACCCGCTGGCTGGCTACCCAAAAGGAGTTCTTCATCAAGTACCTGGGCGAAGGCGTGCGGCAGCTAGGCAAAGGCAACTGGGACTTTGTAGATAAGATACTGCAGTCGATGCTGTTGCCCCGCATTCTGCTATTGGGCTTGCTGGGGCTGCTGGTGGTATTGTCATTGCTGTGGCCAGTGGGGCCCACGCCGGTCTTCTGGCTGGCACTATTGGCGGCCGCGGCCTCGGCACTGCTGCTGGCCCTGCCGGCGCGCCTCTACACTCGCCAGGTAGGCCGGGCCGTGCTGCACCTGCCGGTGGCGCTGGGGGCCATGCTGCTGGCCATGCTGCAAATCAGAAAAGCCAAAACCTCCTTTATGGCCACTCCGCACACGGCCACGGCCACCCGAAGCCCTTCCCACCGTTAACCCAACCCAACCGTTATGCCTTGGGAAATCATCTTCGTACCTGCCCTTATCAGCTTATACATTGGCTGGCGCAAGGGCCTTCAGGCCACTCCTAAAAAGTAACGCGGCGGCCCGCACGCTCTGCTATGAAAAATCAAAACATCGTCATGCTGTGCCAGCAAAACTGGAACATCGGCATTGCAACCAGCGCCAAAAACCTGGCCAAGGAATTTGCGAAGAATAACCGGGTGCTGTACGTGAACATGCCGCTGGACATGAACACGGTGCTCTCGAGCTTTGGCCAGCCCGAAGTGAAAAGGCACCTGGGCGTGCTGAAGGGCAAATCGGACGCTGTGGTGCAGGCCGAGCCCAACCTGTGGGTGCTCACGCCCAAGGTGCTCGGGGCATCCATCAACTGGCTACCGGTGCGGTCCGCGTTTGAAAGTTTAAACCGCTGGAACAGCAAGAAGCTCGCGGCCAGCATAGCCGAGGCAGCCCAGGCGGTGGGTTTCGATTCGTACTATCTGCTGCAGGACGGCATCATTTTTCAGGGCCTGGAACTGAAGCGGCTGCTGGCCCCGCGCCTGTCTATCTACTACCTGCGCGACTACACCATTGCGGTGCCTTACTTCCAGCGGCACGGCCCGTGGGTGGAAGCCCAGCTTCTGAAACAAGCTGACGTAGTGGCCGTCAACTCGGCTTACCTATGCGAATATGCTCTGAAGCACAATCCGAACAGCTTCAACATCGGCCAGGGCTGCGCGCTGGAAATGTACCAGGCCGACATCGACTACGAGGAGCCCGCCGACATGGCGCGGGTGCCGCACCCCCGCATTGTATACACGGGCTACCTGACTACCATCCGGCTGGACATCGACTTGCTGGTGGCCATTGCCAAGCAGCGCTCCGATTGGAGCCTGGTACTGATAGGGCCAGAGGATGATGTGTTCCGGCGTAGCGAGCTCCACAACCTGCCCAATGTTTTCTTCCTGGGCAACAAGGCCCCGACCCAACTGGCGCCCTACCTCCAACACGCCGATGTTTGCATCAACCCTCAGATGGTCAACGAGGCTACTGTTGGGAACTACCCGCTCAAAATAGACGAGTACTTGGCTATGGGCAAGTCTGTGGTGGCCACGGCCACCGGCACCATGGAAATGTTTGCCGACTACGTGTACCTAGCCCACACCGCCCAGGACTGGCTAGACATGCTGGACCGCGCCCTGACCGAAGGTGCTCCGAGCCCCGCGGCCGATGGCATTGCCTTTGCCAAAAGCCACACGTGGGAGGCCAGCGCTAAGTCGCTGTATGATACCCTGGAGCAGTTTCAGCCGGCCCACGTTTAAATATCACCATTAGTTACCTCTTCCCATGGCTACGCCCTTGCCCCCACCACCTGCAGAACTAGCGCCGGCTGTGCCCGGCCCGGTGGCTCACGGTCGGCGCCCCTTGCGCATCGGCATTGAGGCCCAGCGGTTATTCCGGCCCCACAAGCACGGCATGGACATCGTGGCCCTGGAGCTGATTCGAAACCTCCAGCAGCTGGACCAGCACAACGAGTACTTCATTTTCGTGAAGCCCGACGAAGACCACGCGGTGCTGAAGGCCACACCCAACTTCCACATTGTAGAGGTGCCCGGCGGCCCCTACCCCTACTGGGAGCAGGTGCTGTTGCCGCGCGCAGCCCGCGAAGCGGGCGTGCACCTGCTGCACTGCACCAGCAACACGGCGCCCCTGCGCGCTGGCGTGCCGCTGGTGCTCACCCTGCACGACATCATTTACTTAGAGCCCTTGGATTTGCGGCGCGGCAGCTGGTACCAGCGCATCGGCAACCTCTACCGGCGCTGGAACGTGCCGCGGGTGATGCCCTTGTGCGAGCGAGTGCTCACGGTATCGGCGTTTGAGCAGGCCCGCATAGTGCAGCGCCTGCCCGGCCCCGCGGGCCAGGTGCAGGTGGTGTACAACAGCGCCGGCGAGCAGTTTCGGCCCATCACCGACAAGGCAGCGCTGGCGGCGGCCAAGGCCCGCTACGCCCTGCCCGACCGGTTTATCTTCTTCTTGGCCAATACTGACCCCAAGAAAAACCTGCGCGGCGTGCTGCAAGCCCTGGCGCTGCTCAAGAAACAGGGGCAGCTCTCGCTTCAGCTGGTGATGCTCGACTACGCTGAAACTGCCCTGACGGCCCTGTTGCGCGAGCTGGATGCCCCTGAACTGCGGGCCCACATTCAGCTGTGCGGCTACGTGCCCAATCAGGAGCTGCCACTCATCTACAACCTGGCCGAGGTATTTCTCTACCCGTCGCTGCGCGAAAGCTTCGGCATTCCCATTCTGGAGGCCATGGCCTGTGGCACACCGGTCATCACCAGCAACACGTCATCGATGCCCGAGGTGGCCGGCGATGCTGCCCTGCTGGTTGACCCGTTCCAGCCCGAGACCATTGCCGATGCCATTCTGCGCCTGCAGAACGACCCCACCGAACGCGCCGCCCTGGTGGCCCGGGGCCTGCAGCGGGTGCAGCATTTTTCGTGGCGCGAAACCGCCCGGCAAGTGCGCGGCGTGTACGAGCAGGTGGCGGAGGCCCGCCCCGTGCGCCGCTAGCTGGTCGTATATGCATTCGGCGAGATTCTTGCTGGTCGCGCCCACTCACTCCCTGCGTCATGTCCGTTGCCGATAAAATAAAGAATAACCCCCGGCTGAAAGAGCTGGTGCTATGGTTGCTGCTCGTGCCCCGTGAGGCCCGGCCGCGCCTGTGGGTGAAGTGGTTCATTAACCCATTCAAGCACAAATACGGCCGCCGCTCGTTGGTGCGCTGGCGAACCCGAATGGACGTGGTGCCGTTCAACGCCTTTTCCTTAGGCCCCGACTCGGTGATTGAAGACTACGCAACGGTGAACAACGGCATGGGCGCGGTGCACATTGGCGCCCGCACTTTCGTGGGCATTGCCAACGTCCTGATTGGGCCGCTGCGCATTGGCAATGATGTCATTATTGCCCAAAACGTGGTGTTTTCAGGTCTCAACCACGGCTACGATGACCTCAGCATGCCCATCAAAGACCAGCCCTGCACCACGGCTGAAATAGTGGTGGAAGACGAGGCCTGGATTGGGGCCAATGCCGTGGTTACGGCGGGCGTGCGCATTGGCAAGCACTCGGTAGTAGCCGGCGGCAGCGTGGTCACCAAAGACGTGCCGCCGTATTCGGTGGTGGGCGGCAACCCCGCCCGCATTCTCAAACAATACAACGAAGAGGCCCAGGCGTGGGAGCGTCCGCAAAAACATTCCATCGCCCAACCCTCTGTTTAGATTTTACCCCACATGCTTGTTTTTCTCTTTTGGCTGTCGCTAGCCGTCGTTTTGTTTACTTATGTGGGCTACGCCCTGGTGGTGTGGGTGTGGGCCAAGCTGGCGCGGGGCACTAAAAAGGCCGTGGCTGCCGGAGGCTTCGAGCCGGAGGTGACGCTGGTGGTGCCTGCCTACAACGAAGCCGATATTCTGGACGAAAAGGTGCGCAATTGCCTGGCCCTGGATTACCCGGCCGAGAAGCTGCACCTGATGTTCATCACCGACGGCTCGAACGACCACTCCGGGGCGGTGCTGGCCAAGTACCCCGAGGTGCAGCACCTGCACAGCCCCGAGCGGGCCGGCAAATCGATGGCCGAAAACCGCGCCATCCGGTACGTGAAGACGCCCTACGTCATTTTCACCGACTGCAACACCCTGCTCAACCCCGAAGCGGCCCGCCAGCTGGTGCGTCACTACGCCGACCCGCGCGTGGGCGCCGTATCGGGCGAGAAGCGGGTACTGCGCGACGGCAGCACCTCCGGCGCCGGAGAAGGCCTGTACTGGAAATACGAGTCGTTTCTGAAGCAGTGCGACTCCGATATCTACAGCCTCATGGGTGCGGCCGGCGAGCTGGTGTCCTTTCGAACCGACCTGTTTAAGCCGCTGGAAGCCGATACGATTCTCGACGACTTCGTGCAGTCCATGCGCATCGTGGACAACGGCTACCGCGTGATTTACGAGCCCCAGGCCTACGCCATGGAGCCACCGTCCTTCTCGCTGAAAGAGGAAATGAAGCGCAAGGTGCGCATCTGCGCTGGCGGCTGGCAGTCGATGGCCCGGCTGCTGCCGCTGCTCAACCCGCTGAGGCAGCCAGTGGTTGCTTTCCTGTACTTCTCGCACCGGGTGCTGCGCTGGAGCCTGACGCCGGCCCTGCTGCTGCTGCTGCTGCCGCTCAATGCGGCGCTGGCGGTGAGCCACGGCGGCATCTATACCGTGCTGCTGGTGCTGCAAGGACTGTTTTATGGTGCAGCGGCGCTGGGCTGGTACCAGGCCAGTCGGGGCAAAGCAGCCGGCCCGCTGCTGGTGCCGCTCTACTTCACCATGATGAACGTGGCGGTGTTTCAGGGAGCTGCGCGGTTTTTCCGCAACTCACAGCCCGCGGCTTGGGACAAAGCCCAGCGGGCACCCGTGGCCTAACCCTGCGCCTACTATCTGCAAAAAGATGGGCAAACGCGGGAAAGAAGTGGCTTGGCTGTAATGCCTGCCCACCGGTAATACTGTAGCAGTTGGTACAGTCGAAAATTAACATTATTATGCCTTGCCAACCAATAACTCAGGTCCGGCTGCTGCGTATGGGAGCGCTGCCATCACAGGCGTGCTTTGAATAATCAGCTTGAAGTAGCTGTACCTACCACGCTGTTTTGCCAAACGGGGTTAGAGCATCTTCCCAACTTCGTTAAGTTATTATAAAGCAGAGAAATGGTTTAACGCCGCCCGGCAAAACCAGTCGCTTACTGATGACCATCGGCTTCGGGTCTTTATCTGCGCTATGGACCAATTCTTCTACACAATATACTTGGCTAAAGTAAATAAATAGATTATACAATTTAATGCAAGACAACTATTCAAATAATCCATAACCAAACCTTATCAAAGCAGTATAAATCATTAATTATCGCCCTATTCGAAATACTTTTTTATGAATTTACACCCCCACAAAGAAGCGGAATTCACCCCTTCGGCAGCATCGGTAGTTCGGTGGCACGAGGTGAAAGCCGTTATTTTTGATGTGGACGGCACATTATATACGCAGGCTAAGCTGCGCAGTAAAATGCTGGTTGCCCTGCTGCGCTACTACGCGCTGCGGCCCTGGCGGCTGGACGAAATGCTGATTTTGCAGCGCTTTCGCGCCGAGCGGGAAAAGCGCCACGGGGCCGCGGGACCCGACATTGAAAATGCACAATATACCTGGGCCTCCAACAATGGCCGCACCTCCGCCGATAAAATCAAAAGGGTGGTGGAACACTGGATGTTTCAGTACCCCAACCAATACCTGCGAGGCTGCACTTACCCCGGCACCCATGCTTTTTTTGCGGCTTTGCAGCAAAGAGGCATAAAAATTGGTATCTACTCCGACTACAAAGCGCACGATAAGCTGGCAGCTATGGGGTTGGCTGCCGACATCATTGTCAGTTCCACCGACCCCGAAATTGACCATCTTAAGCCTGCTCCCCACGGCCTGCTCCATATAGCCAATGCGCTCGGCCTGGCGCCGGCCGACTGCCTGTTTATCGGCGACCGCCCCGAACTGGACGGCGCCTGTGCCGAGCAAGCCGGCATGCCTTACTTGATTGTCGATAAGCAACCTTTCGACAGTTTCACCTTTTATAAAACGCTGGAAGACACGCTCGCGACTTCTCTCACCACTACCCCTCATGAATAATATGCCTACGTCTACTGAGTCTCTGACTGCAGAGCCTGAGGTTGCCCTGATTCCGGCCGGCATCAAAGACTACATTGCGATTGCCCGGCCCGACAACTGGGCCAAAAACGTATTTATGATGCCGGGGGTCCTGTTTGCCTTCATCATCTACCGCATCCCGCTCGATTCGGTGTTTTTGGCCAAGCTGGTGATGGGCGTGGCGAGCACCTGCCTGGTGGCCTCGGCCAACTACGTTATCAACGAATACCTCGACGCTGAATTTGATAAGTTTCACCCGCTGAAAAAGAAGCGCACCTCGGTGGTGCGGGTGGTGAACCCCGCGCTGGTGTACTTCGAGTGGTTTGCGCTGGCCATGGTGGGCTTCTTCCTGGCTTACCAAATAAGTCTGCAATTTCTGTTCGTTTCCATGTTCTTGCTGTTCATGGGCGTGATGTATAACGTGCGGCCCTTCCGGACCAAGGAGCGGGTATACCTCGACGTGCTGTCGGAGTCGGTGAACAACCCCATCCGGTTTGCGCTGGGCTGGTACATTGTGGCCCCGGCCCTGTCGTACGAAGCCCTCAACGGCATCTCGTTTTTCAACAGCCTCCCTCCTTCCAGCATTATTGTAGCCTACTGGATGGGCGGTGCCTTCCTCATGGCCACCAAGCGCTTTGCTGAGTACCGCCTCATCAAAGACCCCGCCTTGGCGGGCCTGTACCGCCGGTCGTTTCAGTTCTACACCGAGCATAGCCTGCTGATATCCATGTTCTTCTACGCCCTCACGTCGGCGTTCTTCCTGGGCATCTTCCTGGTTAAGAACCGCATTGAGCTGCTGCTCAGCTTTCCGTTTTTCGCCCTGCTGTTTTCGTGGTACCTGCGCATCGGCTTGCTCGAAAACTCTCCCGTGCAGGGCTCCGAGAAGCTTTATACCCGCAAGTACTTTATGACCTATGTGGTGCTCTTTTGCATCCTCCTGATGGTGCTTATGTTTGTTAAGATTCCAATTCTCAGCAACCTCCTGGAAGACCAATTCAATTTTGACCAACGGTAGGACTTCGCGTCCTGCCCAGTGACCCTCCCCGGTACAACCCCCAGTACCTGAAGTGTACTGCGTCCTTATGCAATCAATACTAGCGCCCCCCCCCCAGGCGATAACCAGCAAGCCTTATTCTGTGCCAAGTCATGGGCTGCCAAGTATCAGTCAGCGCACGCAGCGCCGCCTGATATTTGGGCTGCTAGCGCTGGGGATGTTTTTCCGGCTGTTCCACTTCTTTAATAACAGGTCTTTTTTCATCGACGAGCTGTTTCTGAACGTCAACATCATCAAGATGGGCTTTCGGGAGCTGGCCACGCTGCCCTTCGAATACGAGCAGAAAGCGCCGCTGGGCTACCTGTGGTCGGCGCGCTTTTTCGTGGCCTTGTTTGGCAAGCAAGAGCAGGCCCTGCGCCTGTTTTCGCTGCTGTGCGGGGTGGCAGGTTTGTTTCTGTTTGTACCAGTAGCCCGGTTCTTTCTAAAATCCTGGGGCACGGTGCTGGCCGTGGGTCTGCTGGCGCTGGCTTACCCGGTCGTGTACCATGCTGTGGAGGCCAAGCAATATAGCGCCGAACTGCTGGGCACTATTGTGGCCCTGTACCTCTACATCAGATTCAAAGACAAACAGTCGCTGGGGGCCTTGGTTGCCTGGGGCGTGTTGGGCGGGCTGCTGCCGTGGTTTTCGTTTCCCAGCATCTTTGTGCTGGCGGGCATCGGCGCGGGAGTTGGCCTGCGGGCCGCGCTGCAGCACGACTGGAAACGCGTGGCACAGTACCTCATTCCGGGGGCGCTGTGGGTGCTGAGCTTTGGGCTGGTGTACCACTTCTTTGTAAGCAAATACCAGGATTCGGGCTGGCTTACCTATTTCTTCAAAATCAAGTACGAGGGGTATTTGCCCCTACTGCAGCCCGTGGCAGCCGCCAAATGGGCGGTGATGAAAACCTATGATTTCCTCTCTCACCCGATGGGTGTGCTGCTGCAAGTCGACAACAGCCGGTATTCCTTCGGCCTGAAGCATCTGTTGAAAATGGGGTGGCTGTACTTGCCCCTCATTGCCGCCGGGACGTACTACTTCTTTAAAAGAAGTCAGCAACACTTCCTGGTTTTGTTTCTACCGCTGGGCTTCACGCTGCTGGCGTCGGCTGCGAGCCAATACCCATTCTACCAGCGGTTTACATTGTTTCTGGGCCCCATCATTATTTTGGCGCTAGCCTTGGGCGCCCAGGAGCTGGCCAGCCGCTACTTACCAGGGCGCAGGGCGGCCTACGTGCTGCTTGCGCTGGTGTTGCTGCCTTCGCTGGCCAACTCTACCCGCCAGGTACTGGACCCCAATAGGTTTTATAACCGCGAGTACTACCGCGACGCAGTGCTTTTCGTGAACGACCGGTACCAAGAAGGCGACGCCGTGTACGTGTACTGGAACATGCGCCAAGCCTATGACTACTACCGCGAAGCCTACAACCTGAAATACCCGGCCACCAAGGCCAACCCAAAGGCCAAGAATGCCTCCACCAGCCAGGCCGATTACCTGCGCAAGCTGCAGCCGGAATTTGCGGCTTTCGAGGGCAAAAAACGGCTGTGGTTCATTTACGACAATAACAACCGCGACGCCATCGGTGACTTTGTGGACCAGCCCGCTTGGTACCACGAAAAGGCCATGCCTCCCGGCCACCTGCTCAACGAGCATTTTGCTACGCTGGGCCAGGAGGTAGAGCGTTTCCGCCGCGGCAATTACGAAGTGGTGCTCTACGAGCTTACTGACTAACGCTCCTTGCTTGTTCTGCGTACTGCCCAATGCGCCGGCCGGCTATCGTCCAGCCCCAGTGCTCGGCTTGCTTTTACTACCTTTCCCTTTGGCACTGCGGTCGCCTTCCGCACGCCCTGATTGCCCTACCACCCTTACTGGGCCCATGGGTGCTCCTTAGCCGGATTGCCCTGCCCGCACTACGTGAAGAATTCTTTACTCCTTAAGCTGCAATCGTACCTCGACAACCAACAGTTCATGTCGCTGGCGGGCAACCTGACCGTATCGGCCATGAGCATCATCTCGGTGTCGCTGCTGTTTCGGACGCTGCCGGTGCGGGAAATTGGCATGTGGGTCTACTTCATGGCGGCCGTGGGCCTGGCCGATTCGTTTCGGGCGGGCTTTCTCACCACGGCCTTCATCCGGGCGCGCTCGGGTGCCACACCGGCTCGCACCGCCGAAGTCACGGGTTCGGCCTGGGCCATTGCGCTGGTCATCACTGGCCTACTCGGGTTGGTAAATCTGGGCGCCTGGGTCGTGTTTGGCAACACCAACGACGATTCGCTGGCGCTGCTGCTGAAGTGGTTTGGCTTTGTGCTGGTGGCTACCCTGCCGTACTTCATGGCCGCGTGCGTGATGCAGTCCGAAATGCGCTTCGACCGCATTCTTTACATCCGGCTGCTGTCTCAGGGCTTGTTTGTGCTGTGCATCATCGGGCTCATGCTGGCCGGGGCTTCTACCATCGAACGCGTGGTGTATAGCTACGTGGGTGCCTCTGTGATTACCAGCCTGCTCATGCTGGGCTTGGGCTGGGCCGATGCCGGCAGCATGCGCCAGCGCACCAGCGCCTGCATTCGCGAGCTGGGCCACTTTGGCAAGTACAGCGTGGGCAGCTACGTGGGCTCGAACCTGCTGCGCAGCTCCGACACTTTTGTTATCAACTACATGCTGGGCCCCGCGCCCCTGGCCGTGTACAACCTGGCCGGACGCTTCATGGAAATCATCGAGATTCCACTGCGCAGCTTTGTGGCCACGGCCATGCCAGCCATGTCAGCGGCCTTCAACCAGAACCGGCTGCCCGAGGTGGCGCGCCTGCTGCGCAAGAACGCGGGCATGCTCACCTGGGCTTTTGTGCCGGTTATTCTGGGCACCCTGCTGCTCGCCGATGTGCCCGTTTACCTCATTGGCGGCCCCAAGTACCAGAACACCGAAGCGGCCAACCTGCTTCGCATCAGCATGGTGCTGGCCATCCTCTACCCCATCGACCGGTTTGTGGGCGTCACGCTCGACGTGGTGAACCAGCCCCGCCTCAACCTGGTGAAGGTGTTTCTAATGCTGGCCGTGAACGTGGTGGGCGACGTGACGGCCCTGCTGCTGTTCGGCAACATTTACGGCGTGGCCGTGGCCAGCCTGCCCACGGGCATTGCCGGTTTCACCTTCGGCTACATCCACCTCAAAAAGCATTTGCCGCTCTCCATCCGGGACATCCTGACCACCGGCTTCCAGGAAATCAAGGTGCTGGCGCAGCGCGTGCTCACCAAGGCGGCGGCTGTGCTCAAACCCGGCTAAGCCTCACCCCTCGACGTATTCCGTATCGAGCCGCATCACCCCGACTTAACACTTTCGCAGTTCTGAATACCCCGGCAGATGCATCTGCCGGGCTCCATCCCGTTTCTAACGCCATGAAAATAGCCCACCTGATTATGGTCCATAAGAATCCGGACCAGGTAGAGCGCTTGCTTAAGGCGCTGGCCCACGAGCAGTTCGACTTTTTCATTCACCTCGACGCCAAAGCTGAGTTGCAAGACTACGCTCACTTGGGCGCCCTGCCGCAGGTGCACTTCATTCGGCAGCGGCACTTGGTGCGCTGGGCGGCCTACAGCTTTGTGGAAGCCATTTGCCAGGGCATCAGGGAAATCCAGGCGGCGGGCACCTACGAATTCATTAACCTGCTGAGTGGTCAGGATTACCCCGTCAAGCCGGCCGAAAGCATTTATCAATTTTTCAACCAGCACCTGGGGTGCACCTTTCTGTCGTTTGAGCCGCAGGAGTCGGACTGGTGGCGCCACGCCATCGACCGGGTAGAGCAGTACCACTCGGTATACTTCGACTTCAAGTTTAAGTATAAGCTGCAGGCCCTGGCCAACCGGCTGCTGCCCAAGCGCAAATTTCCGCTGCCCTACACCCTGTATGGCGGGCCGCTTGGCTCGTGGTGGACCATGAGCGCCGACTGCGCCAAGTACCTGGTCGATTTCATCGACAGCCACGCGGAGCTGCGCCGTTTCAGCTTGTTTACCTGGGGCTCCGATGAATTTTTAATATCCACCATACTGGTGAATTCTCCCCTGAAGGACAGAATTATAAACGACAATTATCGCTACATCGATTGGTCGGGCGGTGGTGCCAATCCTAAAATCTTGACCGTAAATGACGCCAGTTTACTGGCACATACGTACAAGCTATTCGCGCGAAAATTCGATATATCTCAGGATGCTGAAATCCTGGATGTAATCGACCAATCCATGAACAACTCCCAAGCCCGGGTGCCTGTTTAACTCCAGCCCTTTGCCCTAACCCACCCACTACTTACTGGTTTGATTCACCAGTAAAAAATTCAGTTGCTGCATTTCATGACTCAACATGTAATCCTTGCATACGGCCGAGAAACCGAGCTTTGGCGTGCCACATTTGCTGTATTGAGCTTCTATGCTTGGTACGAAGGCGACCGGACTGACGTGCACACCGTGGTGTTTACTGACAAGCCCGATTTTTTTGTTCCCTACTTCAAAGGGTTGCCTGTTGACTATTCGCTGCTCACGCCCGAGGGGCTGGAGCAAATGCGGGGGCCGCAGCAATACATTCACCGGGTGAAGCCGATGATAGTAGCGCAGGTGCTCCGGGACTACCCCGGCGACAACCTGCTGTTTTGCGACTCCGACACGTTTTTCATTGCCAAAGCCGACCCCTTGCTCAACAGCATCAAGCCATCGGTGAGCGTGATGCACATGCGCGAGTTCACCTTCGCCGAAGCCGTGAATACCTACGCCGAATTCACTCCTGCAAATCAAGACAGGTTCCCACGAAAGTTGATAGAGTTGATTGAGAGCCGCACCTTTTTGGTAGACTCAGTAGAGCAGAAGTTCCACAAAAAACAGTACATCTGGAATTCGGGCGTGCTGGGCCTCAGCAAAGAAGTAGGGAAACTGATGCCTGATATCTGTGCCCTCAACGACGCATTTTTTAAAGGCAGCGAGTGGTTTACCAGTGAGCAAATTGCCTTCTCCATGGCCTTGCCCTTCAAAACCACCATCGTCCCCAGCGACCAGTATATTTTTCACTACTGGGGCCAGCACCAGAAGGTGCTCATGGACGGCCTCCTGACCAAGCTCGACAGCGCCGGTTTCCGGGCCCTGCCCCTGGCTGAGCGCCTGGAGCAGGTGAAGCCGCTTACCATGAAGTGGTGGCAAGAAGTGAAGGCCGACCTGGCCCGCGAGGGCGCGCTCTATGCATTTGCAAACGGCAAGCTTAAAGCCGGGGTGAAATGCGCCGCCAAGGCCTTGCTTGCCTCGCCGCTCGATGCGACGTTTGCCAAAAACCTGCTCACAACATTCCGCGAGAGAATCCTTAGCTAACAGCGTGCGCCCGGTCAGAGCCGGAATGGCGCAATTGCTAGCATCAGGCTCACCCATTACCGGTACCGCTACAGGCTGCCCAAATCCGCGAGCCTATACGTAGCGGGCTCGGCCAGCGGCAATCCTCGCCCGGCCACCTTCTTCAGTTCATGAAATACTCTTTTCTTCTGCTCATTGCCGCGGCAACTCTTCTGGGTGCCTGCGAATCAAGCCAAACCGAAACCACCGCCCGGACAGAACCCAGCGCCACCGAAGCCGCCAATCAAGCTCCGGCCGCTGTCCCTTCCGCCGAAGTGCCGGCTGCTGCAGCCCCAGCGACTCCTGCCGTCGCAGTTAAGCTCGATGGCTCGGCGCTTTATGCCAGCACGTGCCAAGCCTGCCACCAAGCCAGCGGCCAGGGCCTGCCCAACGCCTTCCCCTCCCTGGTGGGCAGCCCCCGCGTCAACGACGCCGAAGGGGCCCAACTGGTTACCATCATCCTGAACGGCTACAACGAACGGGACGAGTACGGCATGATGCCTGGCTACGCCAGCAGCATGACCGACGACAAAGTTGCCGCCGTGGCTACCCACGTCCGCAACTCCTGGGGCAACACCGGTACCCCGGTCAGCGCTGACTTCGTGCGCAAGCTCCGCGCGACCACTAAGTAGGCTGGAAAAAGGCAAAACCATTCATCCAGCAACTGACCTTGACTAAGCGCGATTTTGATGCGGTGGTGGTGGGCTCGGGCCCTAATGGGCTGGCGGCAGCCATCACCATGCAGCAGGCAGGCCTGTCGGTGCTGCTGCTGGAAGGCAAAGACACGATAGGCGGCGGCCTGCGCACCGCCGAGCTGACGCTGCCCGGCTTCCAACACGACATCTGTTCCGCCATTCACCCAATGGCGGCCGAATCGCCCTTCTTCAAAACCCTACCGCTGCAGGCCCACGGCCTCGAGTACCTCTACCCGCCGGTAGCCGCTGCCCACCCGTTGGATAACGGCACCGCCACCGCGCTGGAGCAGTCGATGGCTGCCACGGTGGCGCAGTTCAGCCCCGATGCCAAGGCCTACGAGCAGTTGGTGGGTCCCGTAGCCAAGGATTGGCTCGAGCTGGGCCCCGCCATTCTGGGGCCCCTGCGGTTTCCGGAAAACCCGCTGGTAATGGCTCGCTTCGGTCTTAAAGGACTGCTGCCGGCCAAGCTGCTGGCCACCCTTTTTCTGAAAACCACCGAGGCCCGGGCCCTGTGGGCTGGCATGGCCGCGCACGCCCAACTGCCGCTGGCCAACGTGGCCACATCGGCCATTGGGTTGGTGCTGCTGGCCATGGGCCACCGGCAGGGCTGGCCGCTGCCCAAGGGCGGCTCGCAGTCCATTGCCTCGGCCCTCACGTCGTACTTCGTGTCATTGGGTGGGCAGGTCCAGACCAACTTCTATGTGAAGTCGCTGGCGCAGCTGCCCTCGGCACACGCGGTGCTGTTCGACATCACGCCCCGGCAGTTGCTGGGCATTGCGGGCCACAAGTTTTCGGCCCTGTATAAGTGGCAGCTGGAGCGCTACCGCTACGGTATGGGCGTGTTTAAGGTCGACTGGGCGCTGGCCGGCCCCATCCCCTTCACGGCGCCTGAGTGCCGCCAGGCGGGCACCATTCACCTGGGCAACACGCTGGAAGAAATTACACACGCCGAGCAGCTCACCTGGGACGGCACGCACCCCGAGAAGCCTTTCGTGCTCCTGGCCCAGCAAAGCCTGTTTGACGCGACCCGGGCCCCCGCCGGGCAGCACACGGCCTGGGCCTACTGCCACGTGCCCCACGGCTCCACCAAAGACATGACCGCCGCCATCGAGCAGCAGGTGGAGCGCTACGCCCCCGGCTTCCGGGAGCGGATTCTGGCCCGCAGCGTCATGAACACGGTGCAGATGGAGGAGTATAACTCCAACTACATCGGCGGCGACATTAATGGCGGTGTGCTCGACATTGGCCAGCTGTTTACGCGGCCGGTGCTGCGCCTGTCGCCTTACCAGACCTCGGCCAAGGGGCTTTACATCTGCTCTTCTTCCACCCCTCCGGGCGGGGGCGTGCACGGCATGTGCGGTTACCACGCGGCCCGGCGGGCCTTGCAGGACGTGTTTGATGTGCGACTGCCGGCCACCCTCTCCCCCGCGTAGCGGCCAAGTAGCACGGGCACCCGCAGGCAGGTCAGGCCGGGCCGCGATAGCATGCCACCTGAACGCTGGTTTTGAGGCACAAATTTTGCCGGGACGGTACAAAACCCACTTCAACCCCCTTGTTTTGCTTACAATTAGCCTTTTTTATCCCGCAATAATCAAGAACTAATTCAAAGTCCTTCATGTAGAACAATGGCGCTATGTATAGAGTAGGCGCAACTCGTGGGAAGGGGCTGCGGTTTGCTTCCTGCTTTCAATGCTAACCTGATTAAATGAAACATACGGCTTACGATTTAGTAGTGGTCGGAACGGGCTTCGCTTCGACTTTTTTTCTTAAACAGTATCTAAGCAAGGCTCCGGCTTCCACCAAAGTGCTGGTGCTGGAACGTGGCCACTTGTTTCCGCGGGCCGAGCGCGTGAAGGAGATAATCGGCGAAAAGTCAGCCTACGCCGGACTCAATCCTCTTTCTAACGACACGTTTGAAAACCACAAGCCCGATAAGGATTGGCATTTCAGCGTGGGCTTTGGCGGCAGTTCCAACTGCTGGTACGGCTGCACGCCGCGCTTTCTGCCCTCCGACTTTCGGATGAAAACGCTCTACGGCATCGGCAACGACTGGCCCGTGCAGTACGACGAGTTGGACCCTTACTACGAGCAGGTGGAAGACCTGATGTCCATCTCGGGCCCGGCCGAAACGCCCTACCCCCGCAAGAAGGCCTACGCCCAGCCCCCGCACCTGTTCACGGCCGTCGACACCCTGCTGCACCAGAAATACGGCAAGCTCTACATCAACCAGCCCACGGCCCGGTCTCGGGTGGCCATGAACGGCCGCAATCCCTGCTGCGCCAGCGCCGTGTGCAGCGTGTGCCCCGTCGATGCCAAATTCACCATCGAGAACTCGAACTTCCGGGTGTACGAAGACCCGCGCGTGGAGCTGCTGCACGGCGCCCAGGTCTACGGCCTGGAGCTGGTGCAGGACCGGGTGCGCAAAGTGAGCTTCCGGCAAGACAACAAAGACCACCACGCGGCCGGCGAGGTAGTGGCACTGGGCGCCAACGCCCTTTTCAACGCCAACATTCTGCTGAACTCCGGCGACAAAAACCCCTTCACGGGGCGCGGGCTGGGCGAGCAGCTGGGCCTGCAGGCCCACGTGTACCTCGACAACCTGCAGAGCCTGGGCGGCAGCACCTGGGTGAACGCCAACGGCTACATGCTCTACGACGGCGACCACCGCAAGGAGTACGCCGCCTGCCTCATGGAGTCGAGCAACGCTCCTTTCTTCCGGCCCGAAAGCGGCAAGTGGCGCCACATGGCCAGCTTCCGCATGATTTTCGAAGACCTGCCCGACCATGACAACTACGTGGCCACCACGTCGGACATCATGAAACCGGCCATCCACTTCAAAGGCCCTTCCGACTACACCCTCAAGGCCATCGACAAGATGAAGCAGCGCCTGCCCGACGTGCTATCATGTCTGCCCGTGGAAAAAATCATCTACGACCAGCCCTACGCCTCCGAAGCGCACATTCTGGGCACCACCCGCATGAGTACCTCGGCCGAGCAGGGCGTGGTGGACAAGCACCTGCGCCACCACCAGTACCGCAACTTGTTCGTATTGGGCAGCGGCAGCTTCACCACCTACACGCCCGCCAACCCCACCCTCACGCTGTCGGCGCTGTCGCTGCTGTCGGCCGACAAATCTTTTTAGCCGAGAAATTCTATCGTTATGCGCAGAAGAAGCTTTTTGCAATTGTTGGGCTTGGGCACCGCCGCCGTGGCGGTTCCGACGGTGGGGGTGGCGGCCTCTTCCGTTGAGGATGCCCTGGCCGGCATCATCCTGAACGAGTTCAGCTTCCTGAAAATAGACCGGCAAGGCGTCGACCAGTTTGTGGCCGACTACTACCGCATGACGGGGGCCAACAAGCAGTTCTTCATGAACATCAAAACTAAGGCCTACTACTTCCTGAAGGTGGACTCGGAACGCTCGCAGCTGGTCCGCACCCTGACCAACCTGTATTTGATGTCGACCGATTTCTTCCAGAATAGAATGGACGAAAGCAAGGAAGTGAAATACCTCGGTTGGTACAATCCGCACAAAATGCCGTGCGCCAATCCGTTCTCTGCTGTCTACTACCCGCCGGAGGTGAGCTAGTTCTCCCCTCTGCCTGCGGCGTAAGCCCATCAGTCAAGAAGTCTGCTGTTGTTATCAATTTCGATAATGGCAGCAGACTTCTTTGCCATTAACCGGTAGTGCTTGCCCAGGCAGGTGGCAGCTGGCTAAGCCTTAATGCCGCACCTTGCCTTTTGCCGGCTATAATGTTCGTGGCTGCTTTCGATAGCCATTAGGCGGTAGCCAACAGAACTCCGCAGGGCAATAATATGGCATGGAAATAAGCTCTATTTCTAGGCTTTGGCTCCCGAAACGTTTGCAAGATTTAGTTGCGTAATACCGGACGCAAAAACCTGTTCAACGGCCTCTTAAAACTCATTTCTCAGGTAGTCAGCAAACCCAACGCTTGCACATCAGCTGCTTAAGCGGCCAAGTAGTTCTGATAAAACACGCTAACAATGCAAAAGTGCCTTTTCAGCCCTGCAAAGCTGTTTAAAGTGCTGAATATGGCACAACTTCCCCCGCCATTATCCAGTAAAAGCCACAAGCTTCAGTGGGTAGATTAATTACAATATTATAGGATTGGTATTAGCTCCCTTCAAGCGCGGCCTGAAGCACTAATCCAAGCTTGCCTATTATATCATTTTTACAGATGGACGTTTCTATCAAGTTTTCTCCTTTAACTTCTTCGCGTGCCGATGGAAGCGCCCAGGTTGCCTGTGACAACAGCCAAATAGACCACGATACCGACGATAGCATCAGGTACAGCATTTTTTGTGTGGTGTGGGCCATCGCAACGCTGTTTCACATGGCGCAGTCGCGGATTTTTACCAACGAGCTGCATTTTGCCCTGCTCACGGTAGCCGCCGTTGCGGTGATGCTTAAGCCCAGTTCGGTTGTTCGGCTGGTGCTGCTGATTGCGCTGCAGTTGTACGAGGTGCTACTGCGCCTGCCCGAAATAAGCAACCACTGGATATTCACGACGTTCGTGAACCTTACCATTCTGCAGGCGCTGCTGTATGTCATTGTCAAGAACCGAAGCTTGCACGTAAGCCGCGGCCAACTCATCCGCACATTTGCGCCGGTGGTTCGCGTCGAGCTCCTGCTGCTCTATTTGTTCGTCGTTTTACACAAGCTGAACTGGGGCTTTTTCTCCACCGATTTCAGCTGTGCGGCGGTGCTCTACAAGGCGCAAAATGTGGAAGCCCTATTGCCCGCCTCACCCACGTTCCTGCTCTTCAATATTTACCTGACCATCATTGTTGAAACCCTGATTCCGGTGTTGCTTTTCTTTCGCAAAACCAGAAACGCGGGACTGCTGATTGGGCTGGTCTTTCACTGCGTCATTGCCTTCAACTCCTACAACGGCTTTTACGATTTCTCCGGGATGATTTTCGCGGCGTATTTCCTGTTCAGTGGCTACAGCTTCAGCAATACGATTTACGCTTTCTACCGAAAGTTGCCTTCTCTTCGCAGCCGACTGAAGCAGCGTTTTACCCAGCTTACGGCACTGAATGTGGCGGTGCTGTTGGCAGTGCTGCTAGGCAGCTTTGCCCTGCTCACGGTGCTCACCAAGCGCTTCGACGACTATTTCCGCCTGGTGTGGGGCGCTTACAGCTTCCTGTTCATTCTGCTGTTTCTGCTCTCGCTCACCCGCGGCTCCGACAAGCAGCCCGAGCGCACGTTTGCGCTGCCGGCCTTAGTTTTTTTATTGTTTCCGGTGCTGGTGTTTCTCAACGGCATGAGCCCCTACCTGGGCCTGAAGACGGAGTCGTCGTTTGCCATGTTCTCCAACCTAAGAACGGAAGGGGGCATTACCAACCACTTCTTTATTCCGGCCTCGGCTCAGGTGTTTGGCTACCAGAAGGACATGGTGGAAGTGGTATCGTCCTCGGACCCCAAGCTTCAGAAAGTAGCCACCGAAGGCAAGCTGCTGCCCTACTTCATGTTCAAAAACCACGTGGCCGCCGACCGCCCTGCGCAAGTGGTGTACATCCGCAAGGGCGAACAACGTGTCTTCAACCTGGCCAGCGCCACTTCGGACGATGACTTGCTCCGCAAAAGTTCTTTCTTGCTGCGCAAGCTGCTCGGGTTTCGGGCCATCACCAAAACGGAGCCGCAGCCCTGCCAGCACTAGGCAACTTTGCCAGATTACTCCACGCGCCGCACCCGCAGGTAGTCCAGCATGGCCTGGTTTACTTCGCCGTTCATGTTCTCGTTGGCCGGCTCGAAGGCGAGTGTGAGGGGGTGGGTGCCTTTTTCGAGGCGCACCAGTACGGGGTTTGAAAAGCCCCAATTTGACCACTCCTCTACGCCGCGCTGGGGCAACACCACCGTACCCAGCAGCTCTTTGTCGCGCCGCAGCGTGCGGATGGCGCATTTGTTATTGGTATTGATGGGGCCGTTGCCGTTGGCGTAGCGGAAATCAAGTGCGTAGAGGCCTGCCTCGGCCACT
This sequence comes from Hymenobacter sp. B1770, assembly GCF_049896385.1. Lineage (NCBI taxonomy): Bacteria > Pseudomonadati > Bacteroidota > Cytophagia > Cytophagales > Hymenobacteraceae > Hymenobacter > Hymenobacter sp. B1770. Next base: position 104,981 of record NZ_JAFCUF010000011.1, on the reverse strand, counting down.
GTCACGGGAATGGTGAGGGACTTGTTCTTGCTCTTGCTGATTTCGACGAAGCCCTGGCCGCTGAAGCCCTTGTAGGCCAAAGCGGCTTTGGGAGCTACCGTTTCGAGCTGCATTTGTGTTTTGGCGGCAGCTTCTATTTCCAAAGGCTCACTAGCGAAGGATTCAGTTCCAGCAGCATCTACTGCAATAACCTGGTAGGTAGCAAATGGCGCACTGCCCAAGGTTAAGCTACGCCCTTCTTCTGGGTAATTGCTTTCATCAACGGTCGCAATCAGAACTCCATTTTTTAACACTTTATAATTACCTGCACCTTTGATGGAGTCCCATTCCAAAAAGGTAGAATAGCCAAGGTAAAGCTTCGCAACGGGCGTTTCTGGCGAAAACGCATTAGCTACCCTGTTTACTCCAGCGGCCTGCGGAACTTTGCTGCTGAGCACAATGCGAACGGCGTGGCGCCCGCTCAGGCTGGCCGGAATGGCGGCATTGGCCAGCGGCTGGCCGTCCATCGTGATACTGCTGATTTCGTTGCCAAAGCCCTCCATCTCAATGTCGAGCACGGCGCGACGGTACGCTAAATTGGTGAGCCGGCGCTTGCCTTGAAAAGCCTGCGGCACGAAGGGCCGGAACACCAGCCGCTCGGGCTGCCACTGCATGCCAAACAGCACTTTGTAAACCAAACCCAGGCTGCCCGAGAGGCTCCAGAGCATGTTGCTGGAATTGATTTGGGTGCCGGCAAAGTCACCGTTGCTGGCCACGTAGTTTTCCTTATTGGTGAGGAAGAGCGCGGCCGGCCGATAGATGGCAGCCATGCTTTCGGTCACGGATTGGTCGTTGCCGGCTTTGGCGCCCGCCAGCGCCCAGAAGCTCTGCACGAAGGGCCACACGGCGTTATTGTGGTAGGCCGGGATGCCCGGAATTTGGGGGTAGATGCAGGGAATGCCGAAGGGCACGGTAGGGGTTTTCGCTACCACTTCCTGCGCCCGCTCGCCCTCGGCCACGCCATAGAGCACGCTCAGTGCCTCGCCCAGCGCCTCGGCTTTGGGCGAGAGCGTGAGGGCGGTGCGGCCGTAGAGGAACTGGCCGTAGTAGCCCTTTTCGGGCTGCCAGAGGTGCTCGTTCATGGCAAACTTGATGGCCTCGGCCTGGCGCTTGTGCTGGGCGGCCACGCCGGGCTCGCCGAGCTTGGCGGCCATTTGGGCCAGGACTACATTGGCCTGGTAGTGCAGGGCGTTGGTGCCCAGGTTTTCCGACTGGTAGATGTCCACGGGCTGCATCCAGCGCGGGTAGGTTTGCTCGCGCCAGTCCAGAAACGACGACTCGCCGCGCACCAGGCCGGTGGTGGGGTCGTAGGCATTCTGCCGGTCGTCGGCCAATGACTTTTTGATGATGGGGTACACCTTGCGCAGCCAGGCATCGTCGCCAGTCACGTTGTAAATCTCCCAGGCCGCGGCGGCCCACACAATGCGGTCGGTGGAGACGGGGTAGGCGCCCCCGGTGCCAGTGTCCTGAATAATACGGCCTTCGGGGCTCACCTTGCGCATCAGGCTTTTCATAGCCGATTTTGGCTGCAAGGTGGCTTGGGCTAGGATGATGCTGTAGCTGATGTCGCGGGTCCAGACGCCTGCCCATTCCTTGCCAGTGCGGAAAGTGCTGTCGGGCTCCACGGCGCGGCGGGCTTCTTCCAGGGCCAGGTTGTAGAGAGCATCGGCCAGCGGGTACTCGGACGAATACTGCGGGAAATCGTCGGTGTTGATGCTTTGCTTCCACTGCTGGGCAGTGGTTTTGGCGGCCGCAGGCTGGTTGAGGGTCAGCGTCACTTCGTAGATGCCATTGCCGTCGGGGTCCTTCATTTCCAGCTCGGGCTTGTTCGCCAGGTTGTCGAAATCCCAGCTTAGCGGCTCGGTGCCCCCGGCAATGTAGACGTGCTTGAAATCCTGCTGGTACAGCTTATCGCCCTTGAAGGTGGTGTAGTAGCCCTGCTTCTTGAACGCTGCCAGCACCGGCCGTAAATCCAGCCGGATTTTCACTGGCGTATTCGGCGTCAGGTAAGTAGTGGCCGAGGCGGGCGTGGTGTCTTCGTAGCGCTGCCCGAACACGATGGGCGGCGTTTCGATTGCCCCGCCACCGGGCCGCGGCACGGCAATGAGCAGGTGGTTCAGGCCCGGGGCCATCTCGTTGTCTTTGCCATTGAGACTGAACTTGAACTCCACCCGCGGGCTCTGGAACTCATTTACCGGGCTTTGGTAATTCGACACCAACTCGTTGGCCGACAGGGCGCGGGCCTCGTGCGGGCCCTGCACCACCCGGTCGCGGTACAGGGTATAAGCTTCAGATTGCCAAACAGGAGTCATAGCAGCGGGAACAGTGGTACCAGCGGTGGGCTTGTTGCTTTGGCAAGCATTGAGCAGGCCCAGGGTTAGCAGGAAGCCGGTGGAAAGGACGCGGGAATTCATCAGGAGGAAGTAGCAGCAGTAAAAAGGCTGGGCAATGCAAAGTAAGGCGTTCGGGAAGTTTAGCCGATTCCAGTGTTGTGTGCTTACGTATACAACGTCTCATTGCCAGGCTTATGCACCTCCGCCCATTCCTTACTGCGTCCCTCCTACTACTGGGGTTGTTTTGCCTGCTCACCGCGCAAACCCCCAAACCCATGAGCCTGGAACAAACCCTGCGCGATAGCCGCTGGAAGAAACGGGTGCTGCTAGTGGCCGCGCCCACCGCCGAGCAAGCGGATTTCAAGAGTCAAAAAGCCTTACTGGCTGCCAACAAGGCTGAACTTGCCGAGCGTGATTTTCTGTTAATGGAGGTGCTTTACGACCAATTATCAGCAGCCGACAAGGAATTTCTGCTGAAGAAAATAGGGGTTCAGCCCAGCCAGTTTGCGGCTGTGTTGATTGGCAAAGACGGTGGGGTGAAGCAGAAAAGCCGGCGGCCTATTGCGCCGGCGGATTTGTTTGGGACGGTAGATAAGATGCCAATGCGGCAGCAGGAGATGCGACGGAAGTAGTTCTGAATCACCTTAGCGGCTCACCTCACCCCCGCCCCCTCTCCCGCGGGGAGGGGGCCGGGGGTGAGGTGAGTCGCTTTGAGGTTCTATCCCAGTGTCTTCGTGAACCCCACCTTAATCTTCAACTGAAAGTCTGCAATGACCTTGAAAATCTCCTTCAATGTCACCTGCTCCACTTTCGTCAGCGTCTTCGGGTCCAGGTAATTATCGGGCGTCACCTTATCGCTGATAATCTGCACGGCCTGCTTTTTCAGGCGCACGCCCATCAGGTAGTAGTAGGATTGCAGCAGCTCCTGGGCCTCGCGCTCCGTGAACACGCCTTGCTCGCGCAGGGCTTCGAGGCGCTCGCCGGTGTTGGTGGCGAAAATGCGGTGCTTGAGGGCGTACATCCGGACCAGGTCCACGATGGGTGACATGGTTTTCTTAAGGTTGAACACCTGCTGCGTGCCGTGGGCGAAGGTGCGGATGTTGCGGAAGAACGTAAGCGGAGGCTCGTACTGCAGGGCGTTCACGGCCATGTAGTAGAAAAAGCGGTCCACTGGCTTTTGCAGCTCCACATCCAAGAATTCGTGCAGCTCGTCCATGATGGTGGCGTCGCCGTAGAGGTAGCGGCAGTCGAAGGAGGCCGCGAACTGCATTCCTGTTTCGGGGTTCGAGTCGGTGAGCCACTCCACGTAGTTGCGCTTCCAGTGCGAGAGCGAGTGAGTCCATTTGTGGTTTTTGGCCATAAACCCGCCCTCACAGAAGGCAAACCCGATGTCGTTGAGGCGGTCCGACACGATTTCGGCGAAGCGCAGGAAATAGGCGCGCACCAGCTCGCGCTGCTCGTTAGCCTTGTCTTCGTAAATAATGGCGTTGTCCTGGTCCGTGAGCAAGGTTTGTTCCTTGCGGCCCTCGCTCCCCAGCACCATGTACACGAACTTGGCCGGCGGCGGGCCTAGTTCACCAATGGTGTCCTCAATCACCTTCAGGGCAATGGTGTCGGACACGGTGGTGATAACCTGGTTTACGATTTCGGGCTTTACGCCGCGGTTCAGCAATTGGTACACCATTTCCGGGACTTGCTCCCAGCGGCGCTTGAGTTCGGGCACGGCCTGGGCCTGCTTCACCGATTGAATGAAGATAAAAGGCGACTGGGCCTGGTCGTCGGTCAGCAGCTTGTTGCGGCTGAGGAAGCCCACAAACAGGCCGTCCTTCTCCACCAGCAGGTAGCGCGTTTTGGTGCGAAACATCAGCAGAATGGCCTCGTGCACAAATGCCTTGGTGCTGATGCTGACCACCGGCGCATCCATGATGCTGCCTACGGGCTGGTGGGCGTCGGCCAGGCCGGCCACCACTTTGTCGCGTAGGGTGATGTCGGTTACGTAGCCGGTGATGTGGCCGTGGTGGTCGTCGTTGATGAAGTAGCAACTGGTGCGGGCCGCGGCCATGCGCCGGGCTACTTCGTGAATAGGCGTGCTGGCGGGGCAGGCCACCACGGCGCGCAATTCCAGGGTTTCAATGCGGCGCGAAAACAGCTGGTCGGAGGCCAGGTAGTTTTCGCCGGCGCTGCTGGCGGGCCGCACAAAGTGGGCGTATTCCTCGTTCAGCATGCGCTGCCCATAGCGCGTGGTGAAGAACTGGAAGAACTCCTCGTAGGCCTGGCACAGGGAGCGAAATTCGCGGCGGTGCAGGAAGTACACGCGGGTGTCGCGCCTGGCCAGCACCGTGCGCAGCGAGCGTTTCTTGTTCAGCAGCACCGAGATACCGCCGTAGCAGTCGCCGGGCCGGCTGTACTCAATCACGCGCCGGTTTTGCTGGCTGTCGTAAAAGAACGTTTCGTACTCCCCCTCCACAATGATGTCAAGCCCGCGCATCTTCGACACGTCCTGGTAGTAGATAATGGCCTCGCGGGGGTGGCGCACCTCAACCAGGCCTTCCGCCACTTCGGCCAGCACCTCTTCGGGCAGCAGGTCGAAGGGTTTTACGGTGCGTAAGAAGTCGAGACGGTCACTCATGATAGAAGTGTGGAGGTTGGGATAATTGAAGGTGCGAAGGAAAGGATTGCTTGGTAAAGGCTGTTAGTCAGGTGTCATGCGGAGCTGGCACGCGCCCGGCAGAACCTCACCCCCTGCCCCCTCTCCAAAAAAGAGGGGGCACCGGAAATGCTTTTATCGAGAATCATCAGGCTCCTCTCTCTTTTGGAGAGGGGCCGGGGGTGAGGTTCCGCCGCGCAAGATGCTTCGCTCCGCTCTGCATGACGTTCATTTTCTGGCCGCTTACCATTTCTCTTCATTACCCAATCAAGAATAAAGCCAGCAGCACCAGCGCCAGCCCGCCCAACAGCAACCACCCGGGTACGCCCATCTTAAACCGTCGCTTGTCAGACTTTAACGGCGCCAGAGTCGATAGCCCCACTGGCCCCTGCTGGGCAACGGTTTCGGGCGTGATACTCCCCTGCCGCTGCAACTCGAAAAAGCAGCGGGCCGTGGCATAGGCATCGGCCAGTGCGTCGTGCTGCTCGGGCTGTGGCTCTTTGAAAAGTCGTTGATATAAATCCCCCAAGCGCAGATAGCCCTGGTTAGAGTAGCGCACCAACTGGCCCGTAGCGCGCATGGTACAGAAGGTGGGCAGGTGCTCCATGGGGTTTTGCATGCCGGCCCGGTAAAACCCCACGCCTACCATGTGGTAGTCGAGCTGCATGAAGTGGGCCACCACCAGCGGGTGGTACTGCAGCAGGTCGCGTTGCAGGCGCTGCATCACGGCGTGGCGTGGCTTGCCATTTTGGCGCAAAAAGTCTACCGTGAGGCCGTGCACGCTGCCAGAGGCCTCACTCATGTCGTAGTCGTTGGGCTGGATATAGTGGTTTTCGGCCTTTACCTCCTCCCCGTCTTTCGTGTAAACGACCCATGCCAGCTGCGCAATGTGCGGCCAGTTGTCGCGGCTGGAATACGGCTTGCTCCAGTCGCGCGGAATGCCCGAGGTTTCGGTATCGACAAACAGCAGGTACTCTCTCACAGCGCAGGCAGCCGGGGTTAACGGGATTTAGAATACGAAGAACTGCAATAATCTGCCAAATGGGTTTGGGTTCGGCGGAAAAGTAGCAACACTCAATGACTGCTTGGCGCTCGTGCGCGTCAGCGACACGCGCCAGCGTGATGAGGCGCCCATCAGAACGAATGGCAAGCGCTGGGGTCAGGACTTTGAATAGCTCCCTCCCACTTCTCAACGAGGATTAATAGCCCGCCGACGCAGCAGAACCAGCCCCAGCGTAAACGTCGCGGCCACCGTCAGCAGCAGCTTGCCCAACCCGCGGTAAGCCGTGGGCAGCTCCGGTTGGCTGGTAAACGAGTGCCTAGGCTCGCGGGCATAGTCGGCGTGCGTGAACGACACCTGCCGAAACAGAAAAGGATAATAGTAAGCCCGCAGCGCATCGTGGTAGGTTCGGGCACTGCTCTGAAACTGCAGGTGCGTGGGCAGGTCAGTGCCGGCCAAGGCGTTGAGGCTAGTTTGGGCGTTGATGGCGGGCGAAAGCACGTTAAGCTGCTCGACCAGGGCAAGGAGTTGCCGTAGCCAAAGCCTGAGCGCAGGCCATTAAGTAGCCGGAAGCCGCTCTCGTAGCCGTTGCGGAAGCCCCGGATGGTGAAGTCGTCGTACTGTGAATACTGCGTCACGCCGGCTACACTCTTCATCACGTCGGTCAGGCGCAGGGCCTGCCGGTCCTCCATCAGCTCCTTGGTCACGGTCGAAATCGACTGCGGCACGTCAATGAGCGCCGAGGCCGTTTTGGTACCCACAAAGCTGTAGTTGCTCTTGTAGGTGGTTTCCTTGCGGCCCAGCACCTCCACTTCCTGCAGGGCGTTGGTGCTCGGCAGCAGCGCAAAGTCGACGGTCTGGGTGGGTGCCTCGGCGCTCAGCGCTACCGTGCGGCGCTGCTCCCGGTGGGCCAGGCTGCGGGTGATGAGGGTGTATTCGGTCAAGGGCAATTGGTCGAGGGCGAACCGGCCGTCGGTCCCGGTCAGGGCCGAAAAGCGGCCGGTGATTTCTACCACCGATACGCCCTCCAGGCCCTGCCCGGCGGGGTTGGTAATGCGGCCGTCGATGCGGCCCAGTGCTTGCGCCGAAGCCGGCGTTGGCAGTTGGCAATAGAAACAGCAGCAGAAATAAAATTCGAAGCATAAAAAAGCATGCTGAGCCGCGAAGCGGCATTGGCTTCTGGCTATTAGTCAAGAAAAAGAAATGGGATAGGGCACAGCCAATTTTACCAAATCAGCTAGCAAGCGGCACAGGCTAAAACCCGGGATAAAAAATAACGGGCACTACCACTTTCCATGGAAAGAGAGACGCCGTTTGAGGGCTGCACGAAAACGCGTTTGCGCCCCGGCCCCACGGGGCCAGCAGTCAACCCAGAAAGCTGGTATCAACTCCGCGCTGGCGGCCCTCGTAGCGAGGCCCCATCCAGGAGGTGCGACGCCCGGGTGACGGGCCCTTGCGGGTAGTACCGGGCATAGGCCAGCTGCGTCACCAATCCAGCCAGTTCCACTAGCTCTGCAGGTAGAAACGGCACGTCGTACACCTGCTCCAGTGACAATGCAGGTGTTGCACCGTAAGCACGGCCTTGCGAATCCCCTGGCTGACAGGTGGGATTGACTCCTCCGTTTCGGTGTGCTGGTGCGGGTGCAAACGCAACAATGCAGCTTCCGGGGTCAATACCCGAAGTAGCAGCAGCAATAGCCACTACGCCACAATTCTCCGTTGGCTGTGCACTTCTTTTAGCCTGTGAGGAACTGCAAAGGTAGGCAAGTGCTTATACTTCGCAGCATTGATGCAAAAACAAAGCGTAATAATTATTTTGGGTGTTTTTTCTTCCTGCCGACGCTTAGAAAGTTACCGCTTAAGCGCAATTTACCCAACTATATGCCCCTCTCTATCCCACGGCAAGTCATTTTTCTTGATTTAAAATAGACCTACCTCTTCGGCTACCCGGAGACGATACATAATTTATTGAGAGAAATTTATTTTAAAAGGCGTTTCATGTGTCGAACAGCACCAACTACAGCTATTAGGTAGCGAACTTGCAACTTCGTTGTCCCGTGAGCAGTTCCCGAGGTCCTGACCTTCTTTCAACACCGTTTTATCCCACCCTGCCTGTCTTCATTTTCCCACTCCATGTCAAGTCCCGACCGCATTGCGCAGGTGCTAAAGCGCCATTCTCTTCGCCTTACCACCGTGCGCCGCGCCGTGCTGCAGGTGGTGGCCGAGTCAGCCTATGCGTTATCGGGCAGTGAGATTGAGCAGCAACTCCCCCCCGACACCGACCGCATAACCCTGTACCGTACGCTGAAATCGTTTGAAGAAAACGGATTGGTTCACCGCGTAGTCGACACCAGCGATGTGGTACGCTACGCGGCCTGCTCCATAGAGTGCAGCACCCACGAGCACTTCGACAACCACGTGCACTTTAAGTGCACTAGCTGCCAGCACATCTACTGCCTTAACCAAGTCACGGTACCCGCTGTCACGCTCCCTGCGCGTTTCGAAGTCAGCACCCGCGACTACCTGCTCGGTGGCGTGTGTCGCGAGTGCCAGCCTGCGCAGCAACCCGATTAACTTGAGGCTAAATAGTTAAGCAGACTTGCACTTACTTAAGTAAAGCAGCGTGCTCGCGCGCTATTTTTAGGTGAGCCTCCACCAGTTGCTGATGTTCCTGCTGCATCTGCTCGTCTTCGGCTTGCATCGCGGCGTGGTCGGCCTGCATTTGGGCAGTGGAAACCTGGCCCGCCGTGTGACTTTTTTCCAGTTCCCGGTGTCGGGCCAGCACCTGCTCGTGGCAGCGCGTCACGCGTTGGCACAGCGCGATGAAGGCGCGATGCCGCGTTTCCAGCACCTGAAAGGCGGGGCTTGTTCTTTGTTCTGCGCTTTGGCGGCCACAAGAGCTATGGTGTGCTCAGCCTGCATGGCCGAGTCAGCCTACGCCATGTGGCGATGAACCGCCTCCATGGCGTAGTGCCCCGGCCGCGAGCTGCTCATGGGTAGTCGTCGCCAGCTCTTACACCTTGCCTGAATGAGCGCAGGCGCTCAGCATAAAGGCAGTTATGCCGTTGCAAAATGCAATTTTAAATCCGAAGGAAAACTTCATGGCCAGAGCATGGCAAGGGATAAAAACAACTGCTTGGCTTGTCCAGCTTTAAGGACAGCAACCAAGCAGAAACATTGCTAACACAATGTCGGCAATAGGAACGGTACCACCTCCCTGCAATGGGAGGCAGGTTTTGCAGGGTAGCACTAATATAGTAAGCTCCTTGCGTCACTTTGCAACACTGTTGCAAATGGACGCAAGGAGCTTTACCTTTGCCCTCCCAAACACTCTTTTTTAAGAAGTCTAAGCACCTATAGGAGAGGTTAGCTCGAGAAAAAGCTAGCCTCGGGCTTGGTCTTTCCTCCACACAGAGAACTGTCGCTGAGCTATCCCGAGGGCGTTTTCGCATCCAGTCTACTTGCCATGAAATCACTTATCATTCGTCGGGCTGCTGATTACGGCGGGGTTCTAAACGCCGCCCTATGCGGGGTGCACTGCGCCGCTGGCCCCCTCTTGCTGGCGTGGTGGGGCACGCGAAATCCCGAATCAACGGCCGAACATTGGGAACTGGGCTTTCTGGTGCTGAGTGGGCTGCTGGTAGCGCTGGCCACCCGGCGCCAATCCACTCCCAGCCTACGGCTGGCTTTGTGGGGACTGTTTGTGATGTTTGCGGCGTGCAGCCTGCTGGCGGTGCGCTGGCCGCTGCTGGAGCTGGTGCAATACGCGGCTTCTGCTGGCCTCATTGTGGTGCATTTGCTCAACGAGCGGCATTGCCGAAACTGCGCTTGTCGCTCCTCATTGAGCTGTATTTCCAGCCAGCGCAGCTAGTAGCTGTTTACCTGTCGCTACCCCTGCCGCCAGCGCGACGACTCCCGGTCCAGCAGCAGCGGTTGCAGCACAATTTTGCGCGGCGACAGCTGCTTGTTGCGCTCCTGCACCATTTCCAGCAGCAGGCGCACGGCGGCCCCGCCCATTTCCTCGCAATGCTGGTCTACGGACGTGAGCATGGGCTCAGTGAACGACGTGAAGGTTTCGTTGCTGAAGCCGGACAGGGCAATGTCGTGGGGAATGCGCAGCTTGTGCTGCTTGAGCACCTGCATGGCCCCCACCACGGAAAAGTCGCTGGCCGAGAACACGGCATCGGGCCGCTTGGGCAGGGCCAGTAGGTGCTTCATGCCCCGAATGCCGTCTTCCAGGGCCATGTCGCCGAACACTACTAGCTCTTCCTCGAAGGAAATGCCGTGGTCGTGCAGGGCCTGGCAGTAGCCGGCATAGCGGTTTTTATACACGTTGATGTGCTGTGGGCCGCCAAAATGGGCAATGCGTCGGCAGCCCTGGTCCAGCAGGTGCTTCACCGATTGGTAGCCGCCTTGGTAGTCGTCCAGCACCACTGCACTCACGTCGACCCCGTCCAGAATGCGGTCGAAAAACACCAGGGGCACGTCGCGCTTGCGCACCTTTTCAAAGTGCTTGAAGTCGCGGGTGGTTCGGGCCATCGACACCAGAATGCCGTCTACCTGCGCGTTCATCAGGGTTTCAATGTTCTTCTGCTCGTGCACGTAGTCTTCGTTCGATTGGCACAGCATCACGTTGAAACCGGCTTTGTTGGCCACATCCTCTATGCCCTTCATCACCAGCGCGAAGAAGTTGCCATCGATGTGCGGCACGATGACGCCCAGCGTGTTGCTGCGGCCTTTGCGAAGGGCTGCCGCGAGGTGGTTGGGCTGGTAGTTGAGTTGCTTAGCTAGCTTCCAGACTCGCTTGCGGGTGGCCTCGCTGATGCGCGAATGGCCACTAAGCGCCCGCGAAACTGTGGACACCGCTAGATTCAACTCCTTGGCAATGTCCGAAATAGAAGCACGTTTGGCAGCCAAGGCGAAAAGTAGGTAGCGTTAGTTAAAATGTATCGCAAGAACGTCATGCCAACCATAGCAGCGCTGGTTTTCCACAATGCTTTACCCAAGTCTCTCTCACGAAATCATTTGTCATACTGAGCCAAGCATCCTATCACATTTAGACGAATCGTTTAAGTTCGAGCGGATACTTCGCTTCGCTCAGGATAACAGGTGATTTCAGCTAACCCGCCCGACAAAGAGCTAACTACTCCACCGGCCCCTTGTAGTGCACTTCCGAGAGTCCGCGCAGGCGGTCGGCGCTGAACTCGGGGGTGATGTCGCGCTGCGGGTCGCCGAGCATTTCGTAGCCCACCATAAACTTGCGCACCGTGGCCGAGCGCAGCAGCGGTGGGTAGAAATGCATATGCAGGTGCCACTCGGGGTGTTCCTGACCATCGGTGGGGCGCTGGTGCAGGCCAGCCGAGTACGGGAAGGAGATGTTGAACAGGTTGTCGTAGCGAATGGTGAGGCGGCGCAGGATATCGGCCAGGGCGTCGCGCTCGTCGCTGGTGAGTTGAGTAACGTCCTGCACCGGGCGGCGCGATACAACCAGCGTCTCGAAGGGCCATACGGCCCAGAAGGGTACTAGCACCACGAAATGCTCGTTTTCGAGCACCACCCGCTCTTGCTTCTCCAGTTCGAGGGCCAGGTAGTCCGTCAGCAGCGTGCGGCCGTGCTCCTGGAAGTAGGCCAGCTGCTGCACGCCCTCGGCGTCGGGCTCGCCGGGCACGGTGCGTTGTGCCCAAATCTGGCCGTGGGGATGCGGGTTCGAGCAGCCCATGGCTTGGCCTTTGTTCTCAAAAATCTGCACGTAGTTGATGTCAGGGCGGGCGCCCAGGGTTTGGAACTCCTCCACCCACAAGTCCACCACTTTCCGAATGGCCGGCACCGTCATTTGGGGCAGGGTCAGGTCGTGGCGCGGCGAGAAACAGATGACGCGGCAGATGCCCGACTCGGCTTCGGCCCGCAGCAGCCCGCCTTCGTTGATGCCACCGGTGGGCACGTCGACTTGCAGGGCCCCAAAGTCGTTGTTGAACACGAAGGTGTCTTCGTACTTCGGGTTCTGCTCGCCGCCCACGCGGCTATTGCTGGGGCAGAGGTAGCAGGTAGGGTCGTAGGCGGGGCGGTTGTCCTGCTCGGTTTCTTCCTGCTGGCCCTGCCAGGGGCGCTTGGAGCGGTGCGGCGATACGAGTACCCATTCGCCCGAAAGGACATTGAAGCGGCGGTGCGGATGTTCGGTGGAATCGAAGGAAGCCATATTTTGAGGTGCTTTAGAACGGTGTAGAGACGCGACACTTCGCGTCTCGTCGTTGAACGACTTGCATTAGGAAGATGACCAAAGCGTAATTCTAACGGCGCGAACGCCGAGACGCGAAGTGTCGCGTCTCTACATCGTTCAAACCGATTTTAGACTTAGGCAGTGGGTGACGAGGGCACGGCCCCTACCCCACTGACAATGGTGGTCTGATAGGTTTCGAGCACCAGCCCGAATTTCTCTTTATACGCCGCGCTCACGGTGGCGATGAATTCTTCCACGTGCTCGGGCGCTACCAAGTTGATGGTGCAGCCGCCGAATCCTCCCCCCATCATGCGGGAGCCGAACACGCCGGGCACGGCGCGGGCGGCTTCTACCAGTACGTCGAGCTCGTCGCAGCTTACTTCGTAGTCGTCGCGCAGGCCAGCGTGCGAACGATACATCTCCTGGCCGAAGGCGCGCAGGTCGCCGGCTTCGAGGTGCTGGCAGGCAGCCTCCACGCGCAGATTTTCCTTCACCACATACGAGCAGCGGCGAAATACCACGTCGCCCAGCTCGGCGCGGTGGGCTTCGAGTTGTTCCAGGGTGGCATCGCGCAGGCTTTGCACGGCGGGGTAGTGCTGCTGGAGCACCGCCACGCCACGCTCGCACTCCTTGCGGCGGGTGTTGTATTCGGAGCTGGCCAGGCTGTGCTTCACGCCCGAGTTGCAGAGCACAATGCGGGTGGCTTTGGTGTCGAAGGGAAAGTATTCGTACTCGAGCGAGCGGCAGTCGAGGCGCACCACCTGGCCCTCGCGGCCAAACAGGCTGGCGAACTGGTCCATAATGCCGCACATAACGCCGGCGTAGGTGTGCTCGGCCTTTTGGGCCACATGAGCCAGCTCCATTTTGTCGAGGCCCGCGCCCAGCATGTGGTTGAGCGCGAAGGCCAGGCCACACTCCAGCGCCGCCGACGACGACATGCCGGCCCCAAGTGGCACGTTGCCACCAAACACGCAATCGAAACCCTGGATATCAACTTCACGCAACTGCAGCTGAGCTACCACTCCAAGCAGGTAATTGGCCCAGTGCGTATCGCTCGGGGTTACTTCGGCGGGGCTGGCCAACTCAAACATCTCGTTCAGGTCGTGCGCCACCAGCCGGATTTCCGTGCCACCGTTCAGGCCCACCGCAAATAACATTTCCTTATCCACGGCGGCCGGTAGCACAAATCCGCCGTTGTAGTCGGTGTGCTCACCAATCAGGTTGACGCGGCCGGGGGCGCGCACCAGCATGGGCTCGTACCCAAAACGCTGCAGAAAATCGGAATGAACGGCGTGAATCAAGGAAGCGGACATGGGCAGGATTGATGTTTTAGAAAGGAACAATGCGGTGTGGAAGTGACCAAAAAGGATTACGTAGTTTGGATTCAAAAGGCCAGGCAGCCCCAGACGGCACCGGAAAAGTAGCACGCAACTCCATAATCTGCGCAAACGTTTGCCATTTAAAGCGGTAGCGGTACTTTCGGGCCATTGAATTTTCTTTCTCGGCACAGCCAGCACAATAGCAGCACCGCAAAGCACCATTGGATGCGAATTGACCACGGCTTTTTACCATAAATCAGCCCTATCAACTATAAAAACATTGTTTTCTTGCTCGAAACTGGCTTCCCTGTTCCGCTGACGTTTGCCCTCCCCGTACACGCTCAACTCCTTTTCCAGCCCAAGCCATCCCTCCCTTCTTTCCTTCTGCATGCTCCACCGTACCAAGCTTTTGCTACCGCTCGCTCTTTTATGTCATTCGATTGTGTCGCTACCAGCCGCTGCGCAGTCGGTGCCCCGGGAGCCGAGCGGCAATGTTTTCGTCGATAAAAAAGGCGTGATGCGTTGGCAGAAAGGCAAGCAGGAAGTTGCCCTGTTTGGGGTGAATTACACCACGCCGTTTGCGCACGCCTACCGCGCCCACCAGCGCTTGGGCGTGCCGCACGAGCAGGCCATTGCGCAGGATGTGTACCACCTCTCACGCCTGGGTGTCGATGCGTTCCGGGTGCACGTGTGGGACGTCGAAATAACCGACACAGTGGGTAACCTCCAGGAAAACGAGCACCTGAAGCTGCTGGATTTCCTGGTGAACCAGCTCAAGCAGCGCGGCATCAAAATCATCCTCACCCCCATTGCCTACTGGAACAACGGCTACCCGGAAGAAGACACCGGCACCGGCTTTTCGAGCATCTATTCTAAAACTCAGGCTTACACTAACCCACGCGCCATTGCGGCTCAGGAGCGCTACCTCACGCAGTTCCTCAACCACCGCAACCCCTACACCAAGCAGCTCAACCGCGAAGACCCGGACATCATTGCCTTCGAGGTGTGCAACGAGCCGAAGTACAACAAGCCCGAGGCTCAAATCACCAGCTTTGCCGACCGCATGACCCAAGCCATTCGGGCCACGGGCTGCCGTAAGCCGGTGTTCTACAACGTGTCGGAAAACCCTGATGTGTACGAGGCCGTGCTCAACGCCAAGGTCGACGGCCTTACCTATCAATGGTACCCACAGGGGTTGGTGAGCGGGCACGCGCTGCTCGGCAACTTCCTGCCCTACGTCGACCAATACCCCATCCCCTACCGCCAGGACCCGCGCTTTACGTCGCGGGCCAAAATGATATACGAGTTCGAGTCGGCCGACATTATTCAGCCGGTGATGTACCCGTTTATGGCGCGCAGCTTCCGCGAGGCGGGTTTCCAGTGGGCCACGCAGTTTGCCTACGACCCCCTGGCCATGGCCTACGCCAACACCGAGTACCAGACCCATTACTTGAACCTGGCCTATACGCCGGCCAAGG
The DNA here is from genome assembly GCF_049896385.1 of Hymenobacter sp. B1770. Classification (NCBI taxonomy): domain Bacteria; kingdom Pseudomonadati; phylum Bacteroidota; class Cytophagia; order Cytophagales; family Hymenobacteraceae; genus Hymenobacter; species Hymenobacter sp. B1770. The sequence goes on along the minus strand of NZ_JAFCUF010000011.1, from coordinate 89,948 downwards.
CCATCAGCCTGCTCATTGCCGGCAAGGTTTTCCGCAACGTAAAGCGCGGGCAGTCGTTCGGCCGCTACCCTGCCGACTCCGTCTTCAATAGCTTCCGGGTGAGCTACCGGCAGCAGCTAAGCGAGATGAACTCGCCGGAGGAGTTCTATTATACCAACTCGACCACCACGGCCCCAAAGCAGCCAGCCAAGCTGCAGCACCTGGCGGGCGTGGGCTCGTCGCCGGTGGTGCGCTACGGCGGCACGGGCGCCTACTTCCTCGATAAGCTGGCGCCCGGCGTGTGGCGCCTGGAGATAATGCCCGACGCCGTGCCCATCCGTGACCCGTTTGAGAAGGCTTCGCTGAGCAAGCATGTCACGCAGATTCTATGGAATGAGCAGCCGTTGCAAGTGTCGCTGCAGGAGCTGGGCAGTAACTTCTCCATCAAAGGCTTGAACGTGAACAATACCGTGCAGGCCCAGGCCACCAACGGCCGCACCACCGTGCAGCCCGGCGTGTACCTGCTTTCCGCCGCGGGCAAACCGACTTCGGCGTTCACCGAGCAATCGACTTTTCGCCACATCAAGCTGGGCGAGTTCGTGGCCCCGCAGGCTACCGAGCTAGGCCCGCAGGTCCTGCATACGCCGCCGGCTCAGGCAGTGGCCGGCCAGCCGCTGCGCATTGCGGCCACCCTCACCGGCTTGGCTTCCGGCGACAGCGTGTTTCTAGTGGCACAGCACTACTACGGCCGTACCCGCACACTGCCGATGTCGACCGCAACCTACGCCACCGTAGAAGCCACCGTGCCCGCCGACTTGCTCTACGCCGGCCAGCTCCGCTACTGGGTGGTGCTGCGCAACGGCAACAAGTCGCTCACCTTCCCCGGCGGCTTCAGGGGCAAGCCCCGCGACTGGGACTACGCCCACACTGAGCATTTTGCCGTACCCATCGTGGCGACCGGCACGCCCCTGCCCCTGTTCCAAGCCCACCTCGACCAGGAGCGCATCGAAGCCCGCGGCCTAGCCTCTAACGCTTGGACGGACTACGTGACCCTGCCCAATGGCCCCCTGGCGCTGCGCCTGGTGCAGGGCCCACCCCGCAAAGGTCAGCCCGCTGCCACTGGCCCGGCCGCCAACCTCCGGGCCTATTTTGGCGACAAGCTAGCCAGCCGCCAAATCGATATGGGCACATTTAAGGAAGTGGTGGTGCGGGCCCGCAGCAGCCAGCCCGGCGCCCAGGTGAAGATGACTTTGATGACCAAAGATGCCGTAGCCTACTCCGCTCCGCTGCCGCTCAGCGCCGAGGTTCAGGATATCCGCATTCCCCTCAGCGCCTTCCAGCCTGATGCGCTGCTGTTGGCGCCCCGGCCTTACCCGGGCTTTCTGCCCTTGCAATACCAGTCGGGCAGCAAAGCTGCGCTCAAGCTTGCGGAAGTTGAGGTCCTGCAAGTGGTGTGGGATGCGGCTGCCGTTACGCGAAACCCGCTGAGTGTGGACATTGAGTTTATTTCCTTGCAATAAGAACAAAACGCGGTGCTTGCACAATCCCTGTCTGTCATGCTGACGAAGGAAGCATCTTATCACTACAGCAGGAGCTGTTCTTGCCTGATAGGATGCTTCCTTCGTCAGCATGACATGAAAGAAACAAACGCTCTTAGTAAGCTAAGTTTCTACTTAGAAAACACAGCTTTTAATACCTTATGCCCTTCCCCTTTCTGCTCTTCAATAACGCTCTCCGCCCTGGCTGCGGCCTCCTGCTCATAGCTGCTTTAAGCCAATGCACTGGTTCGGCTACCTCGGCAGGAAGCACCCAGGCCCCGCCCGCCGTGACCTCCTTCAACCAGGACTGGCAGTTTGTGAAGGATGTGGACACCACCATCACTGCTTCGCTTTTCACCAAAACCGGCAGCACCGCGCAGTGGACGCCGGTTTCGTTGCCGCACACGCCGCGCATCGAGCCGGTGGTCACCGACAAGCAGCAGTGGCAGGGCATCAGCTTCTACCGGAAGTTTTTTCGGGTGCCGGCGGCCGGCCCGGGGCCCCGCGTGGCCATAGAGTTTGGCGCGGCCATGCACACCGCCGACGTGTACCTGAACGGCCAGAAGCTGCAGCGGCACGTGGGCGGCTACTTGCCCTTCACTGTCGACATATCGCGCCAGACGAAGTACGGCGAGGAAAATTGCCTTCTGGTGCGCCTCAACAACCAAGACAGCCCCGTGGTACCGCCCGGCAAGCCCCTGAAAGGCCTGGATTTTAACTTCTACGGGGGCCTTTACCGGCCCGCTCGCCTCATCTTCTCCGACCCGCTGCACATTGCCAACGCCATGCAGGCCAACCGCGTAGCGGGTGGCGGCCTGCTGCTGCACTACGAAAACGTGAGCCCCCAAAGCGCTACCCTGCACCTGCAAACCGACGTGCAAAACGACGCCCCGCAGGCCCAGGCCGCCCAGGTGCGCATCGTGCTGCTCAATGAAAAAGGCCAGGAAGTGGCCCGCGCCACCAGCGAGGCTGCCAGCATTGCCCCGGGCACACATTCCCAGATAAAGCAGCAGCTCAGCATTGTGCAACCCCAGCTGTGGTCGCCCGACCAGCCCTACTTGTACCGCGCCGTGGTGGAAGTGCTGCGCGATGGCAAAGTCATCGACCGCCAGGAAACCACGACCGGCGTGCGCAGCATTCGCTTTGCCGCCAAAACATTCACCCTCAACGGCCAGCCCCTGCGCCTGCGCGGCACCAACCGCCACCAGGAATACCCCTACCTCGGCTACGCCATTTCGGATAATGCCCAGTACCGCGACGCCTGGAAAATCAAGGACGCAGGCTTCAACTTCGTGCGCTGCTCGCACTACCCGCCTTCCGAGGCCTTCCTGCAGGCCTGCGATGAGCTGGGCCTGCTGGTGATGGACTCGGCGCCGGGCTGGCAGTTTTTTGGCAATGCCGAGTTTCAGAAAAACAGCCTGCAGGACATCCGCGACATGGTGCGGCGCGACCGCAACCACCCCAGCATTGTGCTGTGGGAGGCGGCCCTCAACGAGTCGGACATGTCCAAGCCCTTCATGGAAGCCGCCCACAAGGCTGTGCACGAGGAGCTGCCCTTTGCCGAAGGCGTGTACAGCTGCGGCTGGCTCGACTATGCCTACGACGTCTTCATTCCGGCCCGCCAGCACCTCAAAGCGCCCGATTATTTCAACAAGTACGCCAAGGACAAGCCCCTGTTTCTCTGTGAGTATGGCGACTGGGAGTATTACGCCCACAACGCCGGCTTCAACCAAACGGCCTTCTCGGGTCTGAAGGAATCGGAGCGCACCTCGCGCCAGCTGCGCGGGCAGGGCGAGCGGGCACTAACCCAGCAGGCCCTCAACTTCCAAGAAGCCCACAACGACAACTTCCGCGGCCCGGCCGTGGGCGACGCCAACTGGCTGATGTTTGACTACAAGCGCGGCTACGCGCCCGACATTGAGTCATCAGGAGTATCCGACATTTTCCGGCTGCCCAAGTTCGCCTACTACTTCTACCAGAGCCAGAACGGCCCGACGGAAGGCCGCAACGGCTTCGGCAAGCCCATGGTCTACATCGCCAACTTCTGGCAGCCTACCTCCTCCAAGCAGGTAGTGGTGTACAGCAACTGCGACGAAGTGGAGCTGCTGCTCAACGGCAAGCCCGTGGCCCGCCAGCGGCCCGACGCCAGCAAATTCGCCGACCAGCTGGCCCACGCGCCGTTCACATTTACGGTACCGGCCTTCGTGCCCGGCACCCTTAAGGCCGTGGCCTACCGCAACGGCAAGTCGGCAGCCAGCACCGAGCGGCGCACGCCCGGCACGGCCCACCACCTGCAGCTGCGCTACGACCGCAGTGGCCGCGACGCCGGCCGCCAGGACGTGCTATTTGTGTACGCCGACGTGGTCGATGCCAATGGCACCGTGCTGCCCGAGGCTACCAACAGCATTCGCTTTGCCCTTAAAGGCGAAGGCGAGCTTATCGGCGACAACCCCGTGCGGGCCGAGGCCGGCATTGCCACGGTACTGGTAAAGACTGGGCTCGAAAAAGGAACCCTGCAGCTGACTGCAACGGGCGAGGGCTTGGCTGATGCCACTTTAAAGATTGAGACCAAATGAGCCTATAGCACTTAATCACAAGGAGGCAATTCTCTGCCTAGTTGCTTCCACAAACCGCGTTTTAGCCCGGCTCCGTTTGCAAGGAATGCCAATATCAGCTTGGTGCCTAGATAGCGTAAACCATCTGCGCAGATTGATACAAGTAAAGAAACCACCGCTGTTTCTTGTCTTTGATTTATATATTCAACTTCATTTTCACTTATCACCTATGAAGCTATTCCTTACTCTCGCCGCCATGGGACTTTTCACGGCAGCATCACTCACGGCCAATGCTCAGTTTACGGTTGATGGGCAGGCTACCGCCGCCGAAATCGGTATGGGCCAGGGCAAATACCAACTGGCAGGCACCTACTCCGGCAATCATCTCGACGCCGACCGCGGCTTACAGGCCCTGTACGTGGGTTACACCGCCACCACTCTGAATCTCATGGTAGTGGCATCGGGCGAGTCGGCCACTGCCAACGCTTTCCGTAGTATTGTGCTGTATATCAACACCCCCGCGCGAGGTGGCCGGCCGGCCGGCATGGCCCTGGGAGGTAGCGATGTTAACTCGCCCCTCCGGCACAAGCCCATTCTTGATATGGAAACCGATTACGGCTTTCGGGTATTGGTAGGCCCCGGCGCCAACGATGTTTTTTTCAGCCGGGTGTCGTTCGCGACCGGCCCCGGCACGGCCTCAGTTGCCAACGACACTTATTTCGGCCCCTCTGACAAACTCGGAACGGCCATCACCGCCCCAGCCACGGTTACGGACCTAGCGGGCACCAAGATGGCCTACCGCAATAGCCCAAGCATCACGGCCAATACCGACAACCGCGGCTTCGAGATTGAGATTCCGCTTTCCGTGCTTGGCACCACGGCCACGCCCATTGCCACGGGCAGCCGCATCGACCTGTTTGCCGCGTTTATCGAAGGCGATGGCGTCTTCCTGAGCGACATCATTCCGGGCATTCCCGGACGCACCACCGCCTACGGAGCCGACCCCGACTTCACCACCATCCCCGGCAATCAGCATGTGTCGTTTGTGCTGGGCACAGGCGTGCTGCTGGCTAATCGGGCTTCCGTGTCCGCCGGTTTCGACTTTCAGGTGTATCCCAACCCGGCCCGGGCTACGTCCAAGGTGGTCTACAAAGTACCCGCTGGGCAGCAGCCCGTGTCGCTGGCTGTGTACAACACTATGGGTCAGCGGGTGCGCTCACTGGCCAGCGCGCAGCAGGCCGGCAACCAGGAGTTTGCCCTCGGCAGCCTCCCTGCCGGCGCCTACCTCGTGAAGCTGCAAATCGGCGACCAGGTAACGAGCAAAATGGTGGTGATGGAATAAATTGCCCCGCACCGCTAAACGCAAACAAGAAAGGCGGCTCTGCTTAGGGCCGCCTTTCTTGTTTTATGCACCGCTAAAGAAAGCGACTACTCGCCTCCGCTCAGGCCTGACTTACTGAGCCAGCGGCTGAATCTCGAATCCGGCGGCTTCCACAGCCTGTATGACCTGGCTGGCAGATGCTTGGTCTGAAGTTACGGTCAGCACCTTGTCGGGGCTGGCGGTGTCTACCTGCCAATTGTTGGCGCCCACTTCCTGGTTCAGCATGGGCGTCACGGCCCGGATGCAGTTGCCGCAGTTGATGGTGGTTTTGAAGCGAAGAGTTGACATGGCAAAAAGGTAAGAGTTAGCTGAAAAAATGAGCGGAGCCCGTAGGCCTTCGCAGTGGCAGGCCCTCGAGCAACGACACAAAATTACCTGCTGGCATACGGCATTTTGGCACATAATTGCTGCGCGAAACCTGCATAATTCTGCCCTTGGGCGCGCCCGGTGCCTAGGGCTGAGGCCGCGAAAAGCGCGGGTCCCGAGTAAACGTGGAGTCCGTGAGCGTGTGCATGAAGGCCACAATTTTCGCCTTCTCATCTACCGTCAGCCCCAGGGTGCGGCTCAGCTGGCGCGGGTCGTTGGTGGTGTTCAGCATCAGCGGGTCGATGGTGGGGCTATTGAGGGCCACGTGCTCATTGTAGTGGTCCACCACCTGCTCCAAGGTGGCAAAGCGGCCGTCGTGCATGTAGGGTGCCGTCAGGGCAATGTTGCGCAATGACGGCACCCGGAACTTGCCATCGTCGGTGGACAGGCCGGTTTGCAGGCCCAGGCCGCGGTCGGGCGGGTTGGCATCGAGGCCGTTGTTGCTGAAGGTGTGGTTGGTTTGCAGGTCGCCGCTGTGACAGTCGCCGCAGTTGCCGCCGCGCATCCGGCCGTCGGGGTGGGTGCTGAACAGCACCAGCCCCTGCTGCTCATAGGTGGAGAGCGCCGTGCGGTCGCCGCGCCGAAACCGGTCGTAGCGCGAGTTGCCCGAAATCAGGGTGCGCTGGAACTGAGCCAGCGCCTTGAGGGTATTTTCTTCGGTGATGGTGCTGCTGCCAAAGGCCTGGCGGTACAGCGGCGGGTAAACCGGCAGTTGCTGCAGGCGCGCCACGCCCACTTGCAGCGCCTGGTGCATTTCCTCCAGCTTCTCGATGGGAATGCGGGCCTGGGTCTCCAGGGTGTTGGCTTCGCCGTCCCAGGTCAGCTTGGGCTCCCACAGCAAGTTGGCCAGCGACATGGAGCTGCGCGTGGTTTGGGCGTTGTTCACGCCGCGCGAGCGGGCAAGTCCATCGGTAAAAGCCAGCTCCTGGCGGTGGCACGTCGCGCAGGAAACGGCACTGTTCACCGACAAGGCCGTCTCGTAGAACAGCCGGCGGCCCAGCGCTACGCCCTCCACCGTGAGGGGGTTGTTGGCCGGCTGGGCCGGTACCGTTGGGAAATTACTGGGAACTTCCAGGTTGTAGGCAGTGGGAGCGGTCGTTGGCCCCGTGGGGTCTGCCGGCTCCACGGCGCCCGTGCCGCGCTCACAGCCAGCCAGGCCCAGCAGCAGCCCCGCTCCTGCCAGCACTGTTCGCATCCCGGGGTTGGTTAAAAACATACGATGATAATAAAGGGCTGCCTGAGACCACGCGGCGCCCCTCCCGAAGACCAGAAAATCAGCAACCTGCGAAAGTTACTATTTCCGGAAGCTATATGCCGAAGTCTACGGTTCCTTTTTCAAGGCGGCGGGCCTTTTGCTATTCATTGAGCGAGAAGCTGACGATGGTACCCCGGCCCAGGCGGGAATCAATGGAGAGCTCCCCACCAAGCAGGGCCACGCGGTTGCGCACCCCCGACAAGCCCATGCCGGCCAGCGGCAAGGTAGTGAGGGCGTTGGGCTCGAAGCCACAGCCGTTGTCCTCCACGCTCACTTCGATGCGCTTCTTTTCGCGGGCCACGTGCACCACTACTTCGGTGGCCCGGGCGTGCTTCATAATGTTGTTGAGCAACTCCTGCACAATGCGGTACACGGCGATTTCAACCGGCGGGCGCAGCCGTTCCTCCATGTTCACGAGGTGCAGCTGCACGGGCAGGCCGGTGGGCGTGATGCGCTTGCTGAGCTCTTCCAGGGCCGTGCGCAGGCCAAAATCCTCCAGGATGCCCGGGGTGAGCTCGAAGGAAATGGTGCGGGTGGTTTGAATGGCCTCGTGCAGCAGCCTGAGCGAGGTCTGCGGCGAGGAGGGCGTGCCCGCCCGCCCTTCCAGGCTGAGCTTGGCGGCGTAGAGCAGCTGGCCCAGGCCGTTGTGCAGGGCTTCGGCAATGCGCTTGCGCTCGGTTTCCTGGGTGGTGAGAATGGCCGACAGCACGTCCTGCTGCTGCCGCAGGCGCAGCCGGGTCGCTTCTTCGGCCAGCCGGTCGCGCTCGGTCACGTCGCGAAACATGATGAGAATGCCCGTGATTTCGCCCTGCTGGCGCAGGGGCACGTGGTAGGCATCGTAGTGCCCGGCCCGGTGCTCAAATTGCTGGCCAGCCAGCAGCACCTGTTCGCCGGCCAGCACCCGGCTCACTATCTCCTTGGCTTCGTCGCAATCGAGCCGGGGCAGCACATCAAACAGGGGCTGGCCCAATACGTCGCTGGCCTCCTGGCCAAAATAGCGAGTGGCCTGGTGGTTCCAGGCCGTAATAATGTCAGTGCGGTCAATGGCCACAATGCCATCTACGCTGTTCTGCAACAGGCTCTCGGTGAACTCCTTTTCGGCTAGCAGCTGCTGTTTCTTTTCCTCTATCTCCGTCACGTCAAATACCAGCAGTAGGGCCTGCTGCTGCTGCTGGTCAAAGAAGCCGTAGACGTGCACGTGCAAGTCCTGCTCGTCGCCCTCTACGGTGGCCAGAAAGTCGTTGCGTCCGCCTTCCAGAATTACCTTGGTTTGCTCCCGATAGCGGGGAAAAAGGTCTAGCACGTTGCGGTCCAGCATGGCTTCGTTCGACAGCCCCAGGTTTGCGAGCCCGGCGCCAGTGCGCTCAATAATGGTTCCGTCCGGCTGGATTCGGACCAGCACCACGGGCAGGTTATCGAGCACTCCGGCCATCACCAGGCTTTTGTAGTGCAGCTCTTCTTCAGCAGCGTAGATGGCCGTGACGTCGCGCATAACGCCGGCAAAGCCCATCAGCCTTCCTCTCTCGTTGGCAATGGCCCGGCCCGCCGTCGACACGTAGTGCACCGAGCCATCGGGCCACACTACCCGGTAGTCGAGGGCCAGCGGCGACTTCGTGGCGATGGCTACCTCGGTAGCTTCCCACACGCGGGCAGCATCAGCGGGATGAAACCGTTCGCGCAATACCTCCACCGGCACGGGCTGGGGGCTGTGAACCAAGCCGAAGGTGGCCTGGGCGCGCTCATCCCACACCACCTGGTTGTTGGTAATGTCCCAGGTGAAAATGCCGGTCTGGGAAGCTTCCAAGGCCAGACTCAGCCGGGCTTCGCTTTCGCGCACCTGCGCCTCGGCCGCGCGCTCGGCCGTAACATCGCGCCAGATAGTGTGCACCAGCGGGGGCTTGCCCCTCTCCTCCTCAATGGGCGTGAGCACGGCCTCAATCCAAATTTTCTCACCCGTTACCTTGTGCATCAGGCATTCGCAGCGCTTGGAGCCCTTGTGCATGGCCTCCTCCACCGACTGGCGAAATAGCTCGGCGGTGCGCCGGCCGTCGGGCTGAACCTCCGGCGCGTGAGTCCAGGCATTTCGCCCCACTATCTCTTCCCAGTGGCTTGCCCCCAACAGGCGGAGGGCCGCAACGTTGCAGTCGATGTAAGTTTGCCCCTGCAGCAACACCACGGCGTCGTGGCTTTCGTTGAAAAGCCGGTGGAAGCGGGCTTCGCTGGCGGCCAGCGCGGCGGTGGCCTCGTGGCGGTCGGTGGTATCTATCACGGCTAGCCGGCAATGGGAGTTGGTAGCCGCATCCTCTACGGGGCTCTCCACGCGCAAGCCTTCCAACAAGGCATTGAACAGCGTTCCATCTTCCCGCTGCAGCATAATGTCGCAGCTTAGGGTGCGCGAGGAGCTAAGCACGCGGGTCAGAAACTGTCCGAACTCCAGCCGGCTGCCAGGGGCCACAAACAAGGCAAAACGCCGGCCCGCCAGCCGCTGGCGCACGGTGCCCAGCAGCTTGCTGGCGCATAGGTTCAACTGCTGAATGATGCCACTGGCCGTAAGCGTAAAATAGCCTACCGGGGCGAAATCGTACAGGTCCACGTACTGAGCCCGAGCATTCTGCACCTCGGCTTGGGCCAGAAGCAGCTCTTCGTACTGCATTTCCAGCTCTATCTGGTGCACCTGCAGTTCCTGCAGCATGCGCTTTACCTCCTCGGGCTCCCTATTTTCCGTCCCCTGGGTCACCAGGTATTGCCGCCGTTCGGCGCGCGAACGCAACGATGCCAAAGCGGCATGCAAATCCGTCGTCGGGGGCCTTTGTCCTTCGTCGAACAGATTCAAGCTAGAAGTATGGTCTTTATTCATAGCTGATGGCGAGAAAGAACCTTGTCCGTAAAAGTATGGCAGCAGACACCACAGGAAACCGACAGAAACAAAGCTACCTCACAATGTATACGTTAATTCCCTAATCTCAAGCGTAGCAGGCAGTTCGATGGCGGCGAACTATCTGGTTAAACCTCAACAGTATGGCAAATACAGTCAACGCATTTTTGACGCTGAATGGCAGTGAATTAAGAACAGTAGCTTGGCTTAAAGCTGTAGACCGATTTATAAATCTATCAATAAAAAATGTTTTCCGCTCGGGCTGCAAAAATTCGTTTGGATTGCCGCAACACCTAAAGCAGCTCCCCCGCTGCGCGCTGCCCAAACCCTAATGCAGAACCGGAGCAGTTTCGCCATCAGGATACAGGCACCGGTCCGATGCCCACGGCGCCGAACCGGCAGGCGCACATCGACCCGAAACCGCTCTAGCTGGTCAGCAGGTGGGGCACGGTGGCCGCGCAACAGCGGCTCCCGCCGCCCTTGCAGCCGGCTGCAGGCTTTTACTGCGGCGTTATATCCTGCACCCCCAGCAGCAGCGTGCTTTTCGAAGCCAAGTCGCTGGCAATGGAGCGGCCGTACACCTGCAGCTGCCGCGGGCCGGTGCCCGGAAATTCGGCTTCAAACCGGAAGTCATCGAAAACAGTACCGGGTTCTTGCAGCAGTTTTTCGAGGCGCAGGCGCACCTCGGGCTGCCGCCACGTGCCGCCGTTGAGCTCGGCCAAGGGCCGGCCCTTGGCCTCGGCTACATCTACCCCAAACAGCTCGGCAAAGGAGTGGCTTATGGCCAGCACCGTGAGCCGGTGGTCGAGCACGAGCAGGGGCTCGCGCACGGTTTCCACCACGGCCTCGGCCATGCGGGTGCTTTCCTGCAGCTGGGCTTCCAGGGTTTTGAGGTCGGTGATGTCGGTGAAGGTGATGACAGCCCCGCTGATGTAATTATCCAGCGTGCGGTAGGGCAAAATGCGCATGACGTACCACTCGCCGGTGGTGGTCTGGATGTTGGCTTCCACGCTCACCAGGCGGTCGAGTACCTGCCTCACGTCGTGGGCCAGATTCTCGCGCCGCAGGTTGCTGGCAAAATGCGTGATGGGCCGGCCCACGTCGCCGGGCAGCAGCGAGATAATGCGCTGCACCGGCGGCGTAAACCGCTTTATCACCATGTCGTTATCGAGGAAGATGGTAGCAATTTCGGTGGCGTCCAGGAGGTTTTTCATGTCGTTGGCCGCCAGGCTCAGCTCCTCGGTCTTGCTGAGGTACTGCATGTTCAGGGTCATGAGCTCCTCGTTGAGGCTCTGCATTTCCTCCTTATTGGTCATGGCCTCCTCGTTGGTGCTTTGCAGCTCCTCGTTGGCGCTTTGCAGCTCTTCGTTGGTGCTCTTCAGCTCCTCCACGCTGCTTTCCATCTCCTCAATGGTGTTTTGGAGGCGGTGCTTGGTGTACTGCAGCTCTTTCTCGAGCGCCGCCACCACGGCATCGCGGCTGAGGTCGGTGCCCGCGTTGGCTTTGCCCAGGCGCACCTTGCGGGGCGTGGGCTGGTCCTCAAACACCATCAGCAGCAAGCCGGCCAGCTGCTCGGGCTCTTCGAGGTACTTCACCGTCACCCGAATGAGCTGCACCCCAAGCTCGGTTTTCACTTTCACGTTTTCGGCCACGGCGTCCTGCCGGGTAGAGGCCGCCTTGTGCACCGTCGCGCTGATTTCGTAGTTCAGCTCTCGCGGGCCATTTCAAACACGTTCATGCCGCCCAGGCCGGGGGCGGGCTCCAGGTAGCGGCCGGTGCGGCCGTTCACGTACAGGATTTCGCCTTTGGTATTGATAACCACGGCGGGCGGGGTGTACTGGCGCAGCAGCACCCGCTGCACCAGCGTGGCGAAGGGGCCGTCTTTGCGGGTGGAGTTCAGATGCATAGTGCCAGCGGCAGGTGCGGGGCTGGCCTGCGGCCGCGCGAGGGAAAAGGGAAAACTAACAATACGGGTGAGGGTAGGGGCGGCGTCGGAGCGCCGCGAAATCTTCCACTTCACGTCTAGCGGGGCAAACAAGTCTTGGAAACCCGTGAGGTTTTCGCTCGGCCCCAGAAACAGCAGCCCCCCGGGGTTGAGAGCGTAGTGAAACACTGGCAGGATGTTCTTCTGCAGCTCGGCCGACAAGTAAATCAGCAGGTTGCGGCACACCAGCAGGTCGAGCTTGGTGAAGGGCGCATCCTTGGTGAGGTTGTGCACGGCAAAAATCACCACGTCGCGCACTTCTTTCTTTATCTGGTAGAAGCCGTCTACTTTGGTGAAAAAGCGGGCCAGGCGCTCGGGGCTCACGTCTGCCTCGATGCTCTCGGGGTACAGGCCAGCGCGGGCCTGGTCGATGCCGTCGGGGTTGATGTCGGTGGCGAAAATTTGAATTTTCAGGTAGCGGGTGGGGTCTACCCCATCCAGGGCCTCGAGCAGGGTCATGGCCAGGGTGTACGCCTCTTCGCCCGTAGAGCAACCGGGCGCCCACACGCGAACCACGCTATCGGCGGGCTTCTCGCGCAGCAGGGGCATCAGCCGTGCCTTCAGGTTTTCGAAGGCCTCTTTGTCGCGGAAAAACTTGGTGACCCCAATCAGCAGCTCCTTAAACAGCGCCTCGACCTCGGCGGGGTTTTCCTGCAGGAAGCGCACGTAGTGCGTAAACTCCTGAATCTGGTGCGAGTTCATGCGGCGCTCGATGCGCCGGAACACGGTGTTGCGCTTGTAAAACGAAAAGTCGTGCCCGGTCTGGGCCCGGATGAGAATGAAGATTTTCTGCAGGGCGTGGGCCGGCTTCGACGCCGACTCGGCCACTTCGCGGCGAGGCCGCGCCAGCAGCGGCTTGTTGACGTACTCCAGCAGCTTGGCCGGGAGTTGCTCGGCAGGCAGCACGTAGTCGACAAACTCAGTGGCCAGGGCCGTGCGGGGCATCGAGTCGTACTCGGCCGTTTCGGGCGACTGCACCATCACCATCCCAAAGTTTTCCATCACCATTTTTAGGCCGATGGTGCCGTCGGAACCCATGCCCGAGCAGATGATGCACACGGCCCGCTCGCGGGCGTCCTTGGCCATGCTCTGGAAGAAGAAGTCGATGGGCAGGCGGCGCGCCGCGGGTTGCGTGGGCACAAACAGCAGCAGCGTGCCGTGCAGGATGCTCATGTCCCGGTTCGGCGGGATGACGTACACGTTGTTGGGCCGCACCTTAAGGCCGTCGGCCGCTTCCTGCACCGGCATAGACGTAAAGTGTTGTAGCACCCCCACCAGCCCCGAGTCCTGGTAGGGCGAGAGATGGGTTATCACCACGAAGGCCATGCCGCTGTCGGGGCGCATGTTCAGGAAGAATTGCTCGAAGGCCTTGAGTGAGCCCGCTGAGCCCCCCAAAGCCACCAGCGGAAACTTGCTTTCGGGCTCCTCCCGGTGCTGGACCATGCGCAGCTGGGCCGCCGAAATGGGCAATTCGCGTGGTAGGTCTTCGATGGGAATTTCAACGAGCACGGACTCGTCAGCAACGGAATCGGGCGAGGAGGGAGTCATGGGATAAATAAAAAGCGAGCCGGCAACGCCTCCGCTCACGAAAGCCAGGGCTGATGCAGGCAGCCTGGAAATTGGTAAGCTCAACGAGCCGCCCACGGGAGTGCGTGGCTGCGTTGCCGCTAGCATAGTGGCGTCGGCAAGCGCGCCACACCACTTCTCCAAAATTAGCCGAAAATTGCGGCTCTTCCCGGCCTTCTGTATTACCAAGCCGTATTAAGAGCTTATCTAAAAAGAACCTGCAGCCGCGCTGGGTGCACCGTCAGGGGCCGAATCGCCGCCCTGTTATTAGGTAAATACCCTTCAGCAGTAAGAAACCTCGCTTTTTATATTTCCGTGTCAGCGCCTTCTCACTTAATTGTTATTGGTACGTCTGCTGGCGGCATGCCAGCCTTGGTGCAACTGGTGGCGCAGCTGCCCGCTTCCTTGTCCGCTGCCGTGCTGGTAGTGCAGCACTTCGCGCCCGATTCCGACGGCGAGCACTTGGTGAGGCGCCTGGCTCGCCACACCGAGCTTGACTGCCGCCTGGCCATGAGCGGCGACCCCATCGAAGCGGGTACGCTCTACCTGGCGCCTCCCGACCGCCACTTGCTGGTGAAGGACCGTCAAAAGCCCTACACCTTCGTCACGAAAGGGCCTCGGGAAAACAACTACCGCCCCGCGGTCGACGCTTTGTTTCGGTCGGCAGCGGTCACCTACGGGCCCGCGGTGGTGGGCGTGGTGCTCACCGGCATGCTGCACGACGGCACTGCCGGCCTCGAATTTATTAAGCGCTGCGGCGGCATTGCCGTGGTGCAGGACCCGCATGATGCTGAGTTTCCCAGCATGCCGGAAACGGCCCTTCGCAACGTAGCCATCGACTACGTCGTACCCCTGAGCACGTTGGGGGCGCTGCTAGAAGAAATTACGCGCGGTACAGTTCCCGACAATACCGCTAACACTATTCCCGAAGACCTTAAACTGGAGGCCGCTATTGCGGAAAGAGTTGTGGGCAATACCGAAGACGTAGATAAAATCGGGCACATCGTGCCCCTCACCTGCCCCGACTGCGGCGGCAACCTCTGGGAGCTTGAGCACGGCCAAGTGCTGCGCTACCGCTGCCACACCGGCCACACTTTCACAGCCAATTCTCTGCTGAGCGAAACCCAGCACAATCTAGAGGAAACCCTGTGGGTAGCCCTGCGCATGATGGAAGAGCGCCGCAACCTGCTCAGCACCATGTCCACGCGCGAGCCCGGCGTCTACGCCTCGCACCAAACCGAACGAATTGAGGAGTTGAAAAAGCACGTGAACCGCCTGCGCGAGTTCTTGCTGAATGGCAACGCGGCCAGTAGCGCTGCCCCGCCCCAGGCAGACTACGACTAGCAGCCCTCGCCCCAGGGCCTGCAGGCCGTTGGTTTGAAGCGTATATGGTTTAAAGCCTACCCGAGAAATAAGGAACGTCATGCTGAGCGCAGCCGAAGCATCTCGCGTGGGGTAGTAATCAATGACGCTGCAACGAAGCGGACGAGATGCTTCGACAAGCTCAGCATGACACGGTTTGGGCCAAGCTGCCACACACCAGCAGCAATGGCAAGCCCGGAGGGCGGTGGTACGGTGGTTGTGCCGGATAGCCAGCGGCAAAACCCTGGACCTTATATAATGCTGCCGCGGTTGAGGTACTGGCGGAAAGCGGCGTGTTCCTGCGCCATTTGCTCGCGCACCTGCGCTATGGCCTGGGCCAGCGTTATTTCCCCACTCACGTAGCGCTGAAATTGGGAGAGTGTTTCCTGGTTGGGCTCGGTTCCACCCAGGGCTTGAATAGCCAGCGTATTTTCAGCAGTACGCTGCCGACGCAACCAGTCTCGGCGCTCGTCGTCGCTCAGGTTTTGCGGCATGGGCTTGAAATTGGGTGTGGACATAAGCTTGGATAAGTAATTTCTTATCAATTAATACAGTAGCCACCGGGCCCTCATGCCACCAAGCGCAGGCCGCTTTGCCAAGCCGCGTCAATCATAGTGGAAGCGAAGCAGATGCTGGGGGTCAGCCGCCACTTGAGCAAGGTCTCTTTCACGCTGTCGGAAGCATGCACCACTACGAGATGCTTGCGCTGCCCTTGCAGCAGGTGGTGGAAATCCCACAGAGTTCGGGCCGCTTCAGCTGACAAGAAATCTCCTAAAAACTCGCAGTCGACCCAAACGGCTGGTTTGCCGCTACGGCACGCACACTGCAGCGAGTAGTCGAGTGCGTATTCGGGGGTGCCGGGGCTACCCGGGGTCAGAAGCAGCAAGTAGCTTTCGGGAAGCAGTTCGTGGTAAACAGTTGTCATAGCAGCAGAGAAAAAGGCAAAAGATATAATTCACTGATTTTAAGTCAATCGCAGTACGCATGAAAAAAACTAAGCTATAAGCCTTGGTACCGGGTACGTACAAAGTTCGACGCTTGAAAGCTCAGAACCCAGGGGAAAACTACTGAATTGGTACAAGGAAAACACCCAAAAATGCACG
The DNA here is from genome assembly GCF_049896385.1 of Hymenobacter sp. B1770. Taxonomy (NCBI): domain Bacteria; kingdom Pseudomonadati; phylum Bacteroidota; class Cytophagia; order Cytophagales; family Hymenobacteraceae; genus Hymenobacter; species Hymenobacter sp. B1770. Next base: position 73,984 of record NZ_JAFCUF010000011.1, on the reverse strand, counting down.
TATTAAATACTGCGTTTTATTGGTAATTTTTGGTAAAAAATGAAGCAATCTTCTTCTGTGCAGCTGCTTCCTGCTTTTCGAAATAATACGTAGTGGCTCTTTCGTAGCAATACGCATTTGCATTGATAAGACCAAAGCCCACCGTTTGGGGTTGCACGGCAGGCCTGCAATCATCTCAGGTAATCGTAAGTGAGCAGGCCAAACCCAGCGGCACAAGCCGACAAGTTCCCGCATAAAGCGGCCCAATGCACTCATCCAGAGGCACACAACAGCAGCCCTGCCACGATTGGGAGAATCGTGGCAGGACTGCTTGCTCCTTCCCTAACCCAGCTAATTGCCTTGCGCTGCTGCTAGCCCTGCTTGCTGAGGTGCTTTTTCTGGTTGAACTGCAGGTCGCCGCTGATGGCCTCGTGCTTGAGAATGGAGTCGTGCACCACGCGGGCTTGCTCGCCGGTTTCCTCCGCTTTGCGAAAAAACAGCTTGCTCACGCTTAGCTGCTTTTGGGCCACAAAGTGGTTGCCCAGGTGCGTGAGCAGCATTTTGGTTTCTTCCAGCCCCCGCATCGACTGGTAGAGCATGCTCTCGACTGACTCGGTGACCTCCGACAGCAGCGCACTCACCGTGTAGGCGTGCCCGGTGTGGCAGCGGAACCGAATCAGCTTGCCTTCGACCAGCTGCGTGAGCGCGCCGTGGCAGTCTGGGCACGTGTATGGCGTTAAAATGCCCTTATCGATGATGCCCAGCTCAAACGCGTTATCGCGCTTGGCAATGGTGAGCTCGATTTTGAGCAGGTCCATTTCGGCCGCTGTCACGCGTGGCTTGGCCGGAGCGGGCTTGGTAGCCAGCTGCACCAGCAGGGCCGCCATTTCGGCCAGCGGCACTACGTAGTCGGCTTTCACGTATTCCAGGGCGTTGGCCGGCATGGCCGGCGACAGGGCATCGTGGGGGTCCTGCACCACGGCGAGCCCGCCCATGCGCTGCACCGACCACAACCCCGAAGTGCCGTCGTCGAGATAGCCCGTTAGCACCACCCCAATCACCCGGCTGCCAAAGGAATAGGCCGCCGAACGGAACAAGGCATCGACCGAAGGACGAAACCGGTTTTCCTTCGGCCCCCGCGTGATGTTCACGTGGTCGCCTTCGATTAACAGGTGGTGGTCGGGCGGGGCCACGTAAATAGTGCCGGGCTCAAATTTCTCGCCGTCTTCGGGGTGCTTCACCTCGAGCGAAGACACCGTGTTCAGCATGGGCGCCAGGATGCTGGGTGAGTCGGGCGGCAAGTGCTGCACCACAAAAATGGGCGCGGGAAAATCCTTTGGCAGGCTTTTCACAAGCTCGAGCAACGCCGTTATGCCTCCCGAAGAGGCCCCGATGACAATGATGTCGCGCTTGTGCTTTCCGACGGTTTTGTCCTTTTTGGGTTGTGCCATAATTAAAAACACTATGCACCATGGAGGCTGGGAGCGGAGAAATGGCAGTATGGCAAACCCAGTGAATAAGTCTATTGCCCCGGCCCAACGAAAAGGCCCCGCCAGCCCGATGTAGAGACGCATACTTGCGTCTGGTCGGCCGCGCCGTTCGCGTATCATCGTTCAACGACGAGACGCAAGTATGCGTCTCTACACCGTTCAGCGGCACCTGGCAACTCCTCACCCCTGGCCCACACTGGTAGGGGCAGCCGCTCCTGCGCCAGACAACCATCTGCCCGTTTTCAAGTATTAAAGCCCGTAGCGCGTTGCGGCTCTCTTCTGGACGCTATTGCCTGCAAAAGAACACGCCATCAGTTTTTTTATTCAACCACTTCACACCATGAGCACATCAGTACGCAACGTCATCGCCTGGATTCTGCAAATCATCCTGGCCATACTCTTCATCAAGTCGGGGTTCGACAAGCTCAGCAACCTTCCCCAAACCGTGGGCTTCTTCGGCAGCATGGGCCTGCCCGGCTGGATGGCCTACCTTGTGGGCGGCGGCGAGCTGCTGGGCGGCATCGGCCTGCTCATTCCCCAAACGGTGCGCTTGGCGGCCTCGGGGCTCATCATCATCATGATAGGCGCGCTGGTGATGCACGCCACTAAGATTCCGGGTGGTCTGGCGGGCGGCGCTTTTGCCGGCGCACTGCTGCTGGGGCTCATTATTGTGCTGCTGCTACGCCGCCCCAACCGCGGGCTGGTAGCGTAGGGAGGGCAACCATGCCTGCCCCGCGCTAGGCCGGCTTATCACTCAACAAACCCAAGGCCCCCGCGGCGCATCACTCACGTAGGTGGGTAGTGCCCGTGGGGGCCTTGTGGTTAGAACCGGAGCAGTTGTTTCGGGTATGCTTGCGGGGGCGGCGCCCAACATGCGTAAGCCAACAGAAAGTAAATTCCTGCGCACTTCGTCATCCTCATTCAGAACCATTGGCAGGCACAGGGGTTGCTACCCCGGCCCCACCCACTGGCAGGCCACCTTATTTTGCTGCATGAAAATTCTGTATAGCTACCTGCGTAACTATTGGGGACTCCTGGCTTTGGCCCTGGTGCTGGCCACCATCAACCAGGTGTTCTCGCTACTCGACCCCTACCTTTTTCGCAAGCTGGTCGACCATTTCGTGCCGAAAAACGGCGATGTGGCTGGCCTGCAGCTGGTGCCTTTCTGGCCGTTCTTTCGGGAAGCCATTCCCTACATCGGCATGATGCTGGGCGTGGCCATGGTGTCGCGCATTGCCAAAAACTTTCAGGACTACTACGTCAACGTCATCACCCAACGGCTGGGAGCCAAAATGTACTCCGACGGCCTGCGCCACTCGCTGGAGCTGCCCTATCAGGTGTTCGAAGACCAGCGCTCGGGAGAAACCCTGGGCAAGCTGCAGAAGGTGCGCATCGACGTCGAAAAGCTCATCCAGAGCTTTGTAAATGTGCTGTTTACGGCGCTGGTGGGCATCATTTTCGTGATGTGGTACGCCATCACGGTGTACTGGCCCATTGCGGCGGGCTACTTTCTCACCATTCCGCTGCTGGGCATTCTGAGCTACGTGCTCAGCAAGCGCATCAAGGTGATTCAGAAAACCATCGTGGCCGAAACCACGGCCCTGGCCGGGTCTACCACCGAAAGCCTGCGCAACATCGAGCTCATCAAAAGCCTGGGCCTGGCCCAGCAGGAGACCGAGCGCCTGAATGCCACCACCAACAAAATACTAAAGCTGGAGCTGCGCAAGGTGCGCTACGTGCGCTCGCTGTCGTTTGTGCAGGGCACCTTCGTGAACCTGTTGCGCAACATCATCATCCTGCTGCTGCTGTACCTGCGGGTGCAGAACCACATTAGCCTGGGCGAGTTTTTCTCGTTCTTTATCTACTCGTTTTCCATTTTCGGCCCGCTGCAGGAACTGGGCAACATCATCGGCATCTACCGCGAAACTGAAATCTCCTTGGCCAATTTCCAGCAGATTCTCGACACCCCCAAAGACGTGAAGCCTGCCCAGCCCAAGTCAGTGGCCCACATCGAGAACCTGGCGTTCGAGCAGGTCAGCTTCCGGCACCTCACGGCCAATGCGCCGGCGCTGTCGAACATTTCGTTCAGTACCAAACTGGGCGAAACCATTGCGTTTGTAGGGCCTTCGGGCTCCGGCAAAACCACCTTGGTGAAGCTGCTGGTGGGCCTCTACCCTCCCCTTTCCGGCCAGATTCTGTACAATGGCATTCCTGGCTCCGAAATCGACTTGGAGGAGCTGCGCGAGCAGATTGGCTTCGTCACCCAGGACACGCAGCTATTTTCCGGCACCATTCGCGAAAACCTCCGCTTTGTGGCGCCCAACGCGACGGACGAAGAATGCTTGGAGGCCCTGCATCATGCGGCCGCCACCTCCCTGCTGGCCCGCGCCCCCAAAGGCCTGGACTCCGTAATCGGGGAAGGCGGCGTGAAAGTATCGGGCGGCGAAAAGCAGCGCCTCAGCATTGCCCGCGCCCTGCTCCGCAAACCCACGCTCATGGTGTTCGACGAAGCCACCTCGGCCCTCGACTCTCTCACTGAGGAAGAAATCGGCAAGACCGTGCGGGAGCTGTCGGGCTCGCGCCAGCACATGACCATTCTCATTGCCCACCGCCTCAGCACCGTTTTGCACGCCGACCGCATTTTTGTGCTCGAGCGCGGCCACATCGCCGAGCAAGGCCGCCACGCCGAGCTATTGCAGCAAAAGGGCCTTTACTACGCCATGTGGCGCCAGCAGATTGGCGAGCGCAAGGAAGAAGCCGTGCTGGTGGGGTAAGCTCAGTTGAGCGGAAGTAAACTGCTTCTTTCGACTCGGCGCGCCGCAAACTTTTGGCTCGGACTACTCGATTACAGCTTAGCGCATGCATTGCGCTGAGCTGTAATGCAGATTGTTGTGCATCATTGCAAAAAACACAACAATATGACCGGTCATATCCGATTAGGGCTCTTAATCACGGTTTGCACTTGGGGCATGCTCACCCCAGCCCTGGCCCAAACCGACACCACCAAAACCGCTGCCAACGACAACGTATACGGGGGGTTCCTGACCCTGCCCATCGAATTTCCGGTCATTAACCATGCCGCCATCGACCAGCAGCTTGGCAGTGCGGGGCTACCGGCCCTGAACTATTCCGCTGCCAACTTCGGCTTGGGCGTGCAGCTATACCTGGACCAGTTCATTACTACGTTTTCGTTCAACAAAACCACTAATCGCAAAGACCAAGGCTCCTACCTGACCGAAGTTGAGTACCGTTCAACTTCCTTCAATTTTGGGTACGACCTCGTCAAGGACTTTCGTTACTCTGCCTACCCCTACATCGGCTTCAAAGGCTGCGGGGTCAGTTATCTGTACCGCGAGAAGCTGCCCGATGATACGGCCCTGCGCGACTACTTAAATACGCCCCTGCAATACAAGGAAATCACCAACTCACGGGCTCATTTGGACCTGGGCATCGGCCTTTCCCATCAATGGTTTTACCTGGTAAATTTCAGAGCAGGGTACCTGTTACCCCTGGAAGCAGCGCGTTGGAACATGAGTGGCAATAAAACGCCGCTGGCGGCCTCACCGGGTATCAGCTACCCTTACTACTTCAGCCTAACCCTGGGCCTGGGCAACATTACCAGCACCAAGCAACTCGAGAGGCACTTTAATCGATAGCCGACACCGGCAGGTATCATGGTATGTCTGGGCTGGAGCGCAACGTCGCAACTCCGACGGGTTCTGCTCTCAGGCGAGCAGGCACCGCTATATCACCACTTGCGCCGCCACATCATAATCAACCTTTGGCGGCTGCGGATTCATTGCCTCCAGAGTCGCCACTACAAGCTCCGTAATTGCCAGGTCCCGGGCCCATTTCTGGTCGGCAGGTACCACAAACCACGGCGCTTCGGCGGGTGAGCAATGGCTTAGGGCATCTTCGTAGGCGGCCTGGTAGTCGGCCCACCGCGCCCGCTCTATTAAGTCGCTGGGGTCAAACTTCCAGTGCTTGGCGGGGTCGTCGAGGCGGGCTTGCAGGCGCTCGGCCTGCTCTTCTTTGGAGATGTGCAGAAAAAATTTAAGGATGACGGTGCCGTGGTTGGTCAGCAGCGACTCAAAATTATTGATGTCCTCGTAGCGCTGCAGCCAGGTTTTATCGTCAATCAGGCCGTGCACGCGGGTGATGAGCACATCCTCGTAATGCGAGCGGTTGAAGACGGCGATGTGTCCCTTACCGGGTGTGTGCGGGTGAATGCGCCAGAGAAAATCGTGGTTTCGCTCCTTGGTCGAAGGAGCTTTGAAAGGTGCCACGTGCACCCCGGCCGGGTTCACGCCGGTCATAAGCTTCTCGATGGCTCCGTCCTTGCCGCCCGTGTCCATGGCCTGAAACACGAGCAGCACGCTCCGCGAATGCTCGGCATACAAGAGTTCCTGCAAGGCATTCAGTCGCTGACGCAGCTCCTGTAAGCGGGCCTTCGCCCCTTCCTTGTCGATGTTTTGCTTGGCAAAAAACACCTTGCCGTTGGTGTCGATATCGGCCAGCTTCACGCTTTTGCCAGTGACCTGCACGGCGGAGGTTTTCGGTAGGTTAAGTGTCATAGTGGGATTCGGGAAAAGAAAGCAGGCCTTGGGAACAGACAGCGGGCACCTAAGAGCATTCCTCATCAAACGGCGCGGGCGGCAAAACGGTCGTCGGCCCGGCTCGAGCTTTCTCGCCTTGGGGGTGAGGGCTGTGGGCGGCTGGGTGGCTGTGTTTGCGGTCCCTTAAACGGTCATGCCTCGCGGCGCTCTGCATAACCGACTTTTTCCCACTGTTCATACGCCCTTGCTCGCCAGTCAAAATCCGACTTGGTGAGGCGGGTTCCTTTGTGCAATAAAATCAGGGCTAAAGCCACCGAAATACTAACTCCTAGTAGTGCTTTACGTACGTTGGAGTAGAATATTCTGCCCCGAATTGTTTCGGCTATCTCTTTCACCTCACTAGTTTTCACAATTATGGCATCACCCGCCAAAGCCGCTGCCCCAAAAGCCGCTGCCACTAAAAAAGCTGCTGCCCCCAAGAAGAATGCGTTGGTACCCGTTACGAGCGAAAACACTGGCGTAGGCGCTGGTAGCAATGCCGTGGTTGACATTCAACCCCGCCTGAACCAGCAGCAAAACGCCCCCATGCCCACCCAGCGCTACGGCACCGTGAGCCAGCGCCTGCCCATTGGCCTAAGCGAAAGCATCCGACAGGAAAGCGTGACCATGCTCAACCAGCTGCTGGCCGACACCATCACGCTGCGCGACATGTACAAAAAACACCATTGGCAGGTTGTAGGCCCTACCTTCTACCAGCTGCACCTGCTGTTTGACAAGCATTACGAAGAGCAGTCGGTACTAGTAGATGCCATTGCCGAACGCATTCAGATTCTGGGCGGCGTGGCCATTGCCATGGCCCACGACGTGGCCGAACTCAGCAGCATTCCCCGCGTGCCCCGCGACCGCGAGGAAGCGCCCATTCAGGTATCGCGCCTGCTCGATGCCCACCAGCGCATCCTCAAAAACTGCCACGACTACGCCGACAAAGCCGACGAATCCGGCGACGATGGCACCAACGACCTCATTGTGAGCCAGCTGGTGCGCACCAACGAAATGCAGGTATGGTTTGTGGCCGAGCACGTAGTTGACTCGCCCCTGACCCAGGCCGAATAGTTTTGTCTCCTATTCACCTCGAATTCAGCCCGAAAGGCCGCTCATTTCAGAATGAGCGGCCTTTTTTGGTAAAATTGCCAGCTGCGGGTTGTGGGGGCGCCACCGGCCGGCTATCTTTGCACCCGCTTCGCCGCCTCAGCGAAGCCGGTTTCGGCCGAGTTGCCCAGGTTTTGTTGCTCTATTTGCGCACGTGGTGAAACTGGTAGACACGCCATCTTGAGGGGGTGGTGCCTTCGGGTGTGGGAGTTCGAATCTCCCCGCGCGCACGCAAACGAAAAGGCCCGTTCCAAGCAATTGGAACGGGCCTTTTGCGTTTCTGGCTAACGGTTGCCTCGCCCCCGGCATGCTGGTTACCTTATAATCTGTCGGGCACATCAAATGGGTTGCCTGGCTTCACCAGCACCACCCGCTCCCTCTCTACCACCACCTGGCCCGGCAGTGCGCCTTTGGGCTTGCGCACGAATTTCTTGGGGGTTACCGTCACAGGGCACAGCGAATCGTGCTGGCGGCGCGAGTACCAGCCGGCCAGCTGCGCGGCATGCTCTACTACCGGTTCTGGCACGGGCTGGCCTGCCTTGTGGCGAATGACCACGTGCGAGCCTGTCACGTCCTTGGCATGTAGCCAGAGGTCGTCTTTGTGCGCATACTTCTGGGTCAGCAGGTCATTATTTACCGCGTTGCGCCCCACCAAAATGGTGAAACCCCGGTCTTCAAACACTTTAAACGGCAGCTCGGTGGGGGCTTTCGCGGCGGCCGGCGTGGGGTCGAGGCCGTGCTGCTTACGCCAGGCGCGCAGGCCACGCAGCTCGCCCAGGCTGGGCACGGTATCCATCTCTTCGAGGCGCTCCAGGGCCGTGAAGGCTTCGGCTTCGCGGCGGGCAATGCGCTCGGCCAGCTGCCGCTCCTCAATTTGTTGGTTTTTGCCCTTGCGGTAGAGGTTTTCGGCGGTGCGCTGGGGCTTTTCGGTGGGCTTCAGCTTGATGACCTTGGGCTGGTTGGTGTAGAAATCCAGAACTTCGACCTGAGCGGCGCCAGCCGGAATCTCGTGCAGGTGCGCCATGATGAGGTCGGCCGTGTGGCGGTAGCCCGCTTCGTTGGCCAGGGCATGGAGGCGCTGGCGGGCGTGGGCGGCGGCAGTAGTGGCTTCATCGGCGCGGCGTTCCAGCAGTTGGCGCAGCTGCTTGGTTTCCATTTCCAGGGCGCGGCGGCCCAGGGCCATGGGCACGAAGCGGCGTAGGGCCCCAATAGGGTCGTTGCCGGGTAGCGTTTCGAGAATGTCGCCCAAGGGCAGCAGGCTCAGGCGGGTGCGGCCGTCGAGCTGGATGAGGTAGTAATGAGCAGGTTTTTCCAGCTGGGCCAGCACCTGGTGCACCAAGCGGGTTTTGGTTTCCGGCGGGGCGGCATCGTAGCCATTTTGGCGGAGGTAGCGGGCAGGCAGGTCGGCGAGCGGGGGCGGCAGCTTGCCTGCCGCAGGCGCTGGCGCCTCCTGGGGGCGCAGGTCGGCATCAGCTACTAGTTTCTGCTGAAACAGCTGGGCCTGGGCATCCGGGCCCGTGCGGAATATAGCGTTGGGACGCGGGCCGTAGAGCTTCAATATGAGACGGGCACCGCTCCGGAAGTTTACCTGCAACACCCGGTCGTGGGGCCAGGGCACGATGGTCTCGACTTGCTCTCCCAACAGGTCAGGAAACAAGTCGACAGAGTTACTACGGGCCCGCTGGAAGGTTTCGGGCAGGGCCAGGGCCGGGAAGTTGGCGCCTAGCTGCGCTTTCAGCCAGAACTCCTGGGCGCCGTTGGTGAGGCCCACCACCAGCTCGTCCTTTTCCTGCGAGAAGCACACGGCCACGCGGTAGCCCCGCAGCCGCTCGGTGAGTGCAGGAGCCAGCTGGCGCAGGAAATAGTAGTTGGTGTGCAAGTGAGAGGGTTAAATCCGGGGTAGGCTGTGCTGAGTCAGCTCGTGCTCCACGTTGCCGGTATGGCGAGTGGCCTGGGGCTCAACCAGCACAATCCAGGTTTCCACACTGGCATGCGGTCGGTGCTCTACGCCTCGCGGCACCACAAGCATCTCGCCGGGATTGATGGTGGCAGTATGCTCGCGAAAATCGATGTGCAGCTGGCCTTTTACCACGATAAACAGCTCATCTTCGGCTGCGTGATTGTGCCAAACGAATTCGCCCTGCACCTTGGCAAGCTTGACATGCTGGTCGTTTAAATCGGCCACTACATGTGGGTGCCAATGGTCAGAAAACCTGGCAAACTTTTCTTCAAAATTGATGACATCCATGGCGAAGGTGAAAAGGGCGGCAGCAACGTAACCAACTAAACCGTCACTCTCAACCCATCATAGGCCAGCCGTATCCACGGCGGCAGCTCGGCTTCTACGTCGAGGTGGCGACCTAACTGGTGGCTGATGTGCGTGAGGTAGGCCCGCTTGGGCTTCACTTCTTCCAGAATATCAATGGCCTGGCCCAGGGTAAAATGCGAGATGTGCGGCTCGCGGCGCAGGGCATTGAGCACGATGACGTCGGCATCGCGCAGGTACTCCATGGTTTCGGGCCCGATGTAGTTGGCATCGGTGAGGTAGCAGAAGCCGCCGATGCGGAAGCCCAGCACGGGCAGCTTGTGGTGCATGGCCCGCAGGGGCTGCACGGGCACGCCCAGCACGTCGAACGGGGCGTCGTCGCGCTCAATGGGGTGCAGGTGCACGCGGGGCACTCCGGGGTACTTGTGCTCGGCAAAAATGTAGGCAAATTCCTGCTGCAACTGGCGCAGCACGCGGGGCTCGGCAAAGACCGGCATGTCGGTCTGCTGCCGGAAGTTAAAGGCCCGAATGTCGTCGAGGCCAGCGGTGTGGTCCTTGTGCTCGTGCGTAAAAAGCAGGGCGTCGAGGTGCGTGACGCGGGCCCGGAGCATCTGCTGGCGGAAGTCGGGGCCCGAATCAATCACGATGCTCTGGGCACCGATGGCCAGGTGCACCGACACCCGCAGGCGCTGGTCGCGGTGGTCCAGCGAACGGCACACCTCGCAGGTGCAGCCTATCATGGGCACACCGGAGGAGGTGCCAGTGCCGAGGAAGGTAACTTGCACTACGTTTGAATTATGAATTATGAGTTTTGAATTATGAGTTATTCAACAGGCAATACAGCGGCGCAATACCACACGCAACCCGTTTTCAACCCTTCACTCCTAATTCAAAACTCATAATTGCCTTAGCCTACGTATTGTTTCACCACGCGCACCAGTGCGTCAAAGTCGAGGGGCTTGGGCAAGTAATCGGTTACCCCGGCTTCGCGAAACTGGTCCATCGAGTAGTTGTTAGCGTTGCCGGTGATGGCGATGATGGGCAACTTGTTGATGGCGGGGTCGGCATGGGCCCGAATTTCGCGGGTGCACTGCATTCCGTCCTTTATTGGAATGTTAATGTCCATAAGCACGCAGTCGATGGGGTTGCTTTCCAGCTGCTTCATCACTTCGCCCCCGTTCTTGGCCAGCACAATCTTATATTTCTGCAGCTCCAGGATTTTGCGGGTAAGGTTGAGAATTACCGAGCTATCCTCAGCAATCAGAATGGTTTTATTAGAAGAATCTGCTGACATAAGCTTAGGGTTTGGTGTTGGTTTTATGGGTAGAGAAGACGACAGCGTAACGGTAATTATACTTTCGCAGCGTTGGCAACACGCTCAACGGCGCTGGGGTATTCAGAAACGAACTGTGCAAAGTAATGTTCTAGAAGTTGAAATTCGGCGGCTCCTTCTTCCGTACGGTCATGTTTTAGCTCGTGCTCGAGGTGGCGTGCCTGGGCTGCCAGGGCCACCCCGCCTAAGGTAGCCGCTGTGCCTTTGAGCTGATGAAGCATGGGCAGCAGTTCCTTAAAGTTGGTCGCCGCGGCCACCGGAGCAGCATCGCGCAGGAGTTCGCCGGCCTCCTGTTCAAACTCCTGGTAGAGCTCGGTCGTGAATTCCGGGCCGCCTAATTCGAGCAGCTGGCGCACAATGGTTTCGTCGAGGGTTAGTTCGCTGGCCCTGCCGCTGGCTGGGGCCGAGGCAGCAGCGGTGGGTACGGCAGGAGCATTAGCTACCATAGTATCAGGCACAAGAACCTCGGCTCCGTCGAGCTCCGGTTCTGCGTCGAGGTCAATGTCAAGCTCGGCAATGGCGCGCACCTGACTGGGGCGCAGCCAGCGATGCAGCACCTCGTAGAGGTGGCGGCTCTTCACCGGCTTGCCCACGTAGTCGTCGAGGCCCTGGCTCATGAAGCGGCCGGCATCCTCCTGCATGGAATAGGCCGTCATGGCCACTACGGGCGGACACGCTTTGCCCAGCAAGCGGCGGATTTCGGCCGTGGCCGCGACCCCGTCCATGTCCGGCATCTGAATGTCCATAAAAATAATATTGTACCCGGCATCAGCCGCAGTGGCCAAGGCAATGGCCTCGGGGCCGCCCCCGGCCACGTCCACCTCGCAGCCCAGCTTGGTGAGCAGGCGCTGGCCCACTTTCTGGTTGATGGCATTGTCATCGACGAGCAGCACACGCGGCACCGCCACAAAGGGCTGGTACACGGGCTCGCGCACCGGAGCCACCTCGGGCATGTCTTCTACCCGGGCTTCGCGGGCGGCGATGGTGAACCAGAACACGCTGCCCTCGCCCTCGTCCGAAAGCACCCCGATTTCGCCGCCCAGCAGCTCGGCCAGCTGCCGGCTGATGCTCAGGCCCAGGCCCGTGCCGCCGTAGGCTTTGCTGGGGGTGGTATCGAGCTGGGTAAAATTGGTGAAGAGTAGGCTGGCGTTGTCGCTGGAGATGCCAATGCCGGAGTCCTGCACCGCGAAGCGCAGCGTATGGAGCTCCCCGTCGGTGCTCACGCTAGACACGATGATGGCCACGGTGCCTTCGTTGGTGAACTTGATGGCGTTGGCCACCAGGTTGGACAGGATTTGCAGCAGCCGCACCTCATCCGTCATCACGTAGCGCGGCGTGTGCGGCGTGATGTGGTAGGTAAAGCGGATGTGCTTCTGCTCGGCCCGGTAGATGAACAGGGCCCGAATGCGCTCCATCACGGCCTGCAATTCCAGGGCGCTTTCGTGCACCTGCAGCTTGCCCGCCTGAATTTTTGACAGGTCCAGAATGTCGTTAAGAATGGTGAGCAGGGCGTCGGAGCTCTTGCGCAACGTGTCCACGTAATCAAGCTGCTCGTCGGTTTCTACGGTTTGGTCGAGCAGGTCAATCATGCCGATGATGCCGTTCATGGGCGTGCGCAACTCGTGGCTCATGTTGGCCAGGAACTGCGTTTTGGCCTCCAGGGCAGCTTCGGCGGCGTCTTTGGCCTGGTGCAGGTCGTCCTGCATCTGCCGAATTTCGGTTACGTCGCGGGCGATGCCTTCGGTGGCGTACCCGATTTTGTCCACCATGCGGGCGTTCACGAGCAAGCTCACGGGGTAGCCGTCCTTGTGCCACATCTGGGTTTCGAAGTTGCGTAGGTCCCCGTTACGCTCGATTTCGGCGCTGGCGCGGGGCAGGTCCTGCGGGTCGACGTAGTAATTCTTTACCGGCTGCCCAATAACTTCTTCTGGCTTGTAGCCCAGCACCTCGTGCACCGAGGGGCTAACGATGGTGACCGCCCCGTGCTCATCGGTGCGGTAGAAGATGTCCTGAAACGACTCGAAGATGGAGCGAAACTTCTCTTCCTGCGCCTCCAGGGCCAGCTGGGCCCGCTTCTGCTCGGTGATGTCGTGCGCAATGGCCGAAATTTCCTCAAAAGAGCCATCGCCCAAATAAATGGGGTTGAGGTAGATATCCGTCCACACCTCGTTGCCGCGGGCGTCGCGCAGGCCCATCTCAAAGCGCTGCGCTTGGCCTTTGGCCGCGGCCTCGTAGTGCTTCACATAAATGTTGCGCTCTTCCTCTGGCATGTGGGCCAGGTCGGCTTCCCACAGGTCGAGGCCCCGCACGGGGTAGGTGCCGTTGCGCCGCAGGAACAGGGCCGCGTAGTTGCGGTTGTAGTTCATGAGGTGGGCGCGGGTGTCCACGGTCCACATCACGTGCGAGCCGCTCTCGAAAATAGCGTTAAGGCGGGCCGTTTGCTTGCCAATTTGCTCTTCGTTGCGCTTGCGCTCAATGGCCAGGGCCACTTGGTTGGAGATGAAGTGCAGCACGTCTAGGTCGCCGGGCGTGTAGGCGTCGGCGCGGTTGTAGTCCTGCACGGCCAGCACGCCGATGATGCGGTCGCCGATGCTCAGGGGCGACGCCAGCATTACCTCAGGCACCAGCCCGTGGGCCGTGATGGTGCCGCTGCGGATGAGTTGATGAAAATCGGTGTGGGTGAGGTAGCGAGGCTGCCCGCCGCCAATGATGTACTCCGACACGCCCGAAGTGAACGGCATGGCGCCCTGGGGGCGGTGCTGGGGGTGCTGGTCGACGTGGTAGGCAAACTGCAGCTGCGTGCGGGCGTCGTCGCAGAGGGCAATGAACAGGTTGCTGGTTTCAATAATCTTGCTCAGCTCGCGGTGAATGGCCCCGTAGAGGCTGGGCAAGTCCTTGGCGCTGATGGCCAGGTTGGCAATGCTGTAGTAGACCTTCTGCAGGCGCTCGGCCTTGATGCGGTCGGTGATATCGTGCAGAATGGCGCGGCTGCTCGTTGGCTGGCCCTCTTCGCGCACCACGCTCATGCTGCCGATGAGGTGCACGGGCTTGCCAGCATTGGTCAAAAACACGGTTTCGACCTTGTTCACGGGTTCGCCGTCGTAGAGGTTGCGCAGCTGGTAGAGCAGCTTGGCCTTGTAGTACGGGTGCACCACGTCGGCCAGGGTGCGGGTGGCCAGCTCGGCGTCGGTGTAGCCTAGCTTTTCCTTCCAGGCCTTGTTCACAAACAAAAAGCTGTTGTCGGCACTGAGGTGCTGCACTAAGTCCTGAGCGTTGTCGAGGAAGTCTTGCAGGTGGGTGCTGTCGCCGCTGAGCCCGGTGCTGGTCATGCTGCGCTCGTTGGGCTCCTGCCCTGCCATCCACACGCCCGTGATGGTGCCGGTTTCGGAACGCGTGAAGCCTCCCCGCCAATGCACCTGCCGCAGCTGGCCGGCGCGCGTGAGAATGGGTCGCTCGTAGCTGGGCGGCAGCGACTCGGTGGCAATGCAGTCAAAAAACTCACGCAGGCGCGATTTGCGCTCGGCGGGCGGAGCAAACATGTAGTGGCAGACTTGCCCAATCACCCGCTCGCGGGGGTAGCCCACCATGGCTAGGAAGGCCTCGTTGGTTTCCACAATAATGCCCTGGGTGTCAAGCATCAAGTATAGCTGCCCCAGCTGGTCGAATAGCGCGCTGGTGGGCGGTGCCACTGGCTGGGACGAGGAAACAACCGGAATCGAACTCATGAACGAAGCGTAATGCCTGCGAATATTTCCTGCTAAGATAACCACCGGACCGGCGAGCTCGAGCGTAAATTTGGCCGGACTATAACGGCTGCCCGCCTGGGCGCGTTGCACCTCTCCGCCTCTTGCCCTCCCAACCCGCACCGCTGCTGCTCTTTGCCGTTACCACGGACCTGTGCTTCGACCAGCGGATGCAGCGCATTTGCGGCAGCCTGGCCGCTGCCGGCTACCGGGTGCAGCTGGTGGGCTGGCAGCGGCCAACCTCGCCCCCGCTGACGCCCCGGCCCTACGCGCAGCACCGCCTGCGGGGCTGGTTTCAGCGAGGCAAGCTGTTTTACCTGGAATACAACCTGCGGCTGTTTTTCTACTTGCTGGGCCAGCGCGCCGCCGCCTGGTGCGCCGCCGACCTCGACACCGCTCTGCCCGTGTGGCTGCGCGCCCGGCTTGGAGGGCAATCCTTTGTATACGACGCCCACGAGCTATTCACAGAAGTGCCCGAGGTGGTGGCCCGGCCCGCCGTGCAGTGCGCTTGGCGCTGGGTAGAGGGGTTTATCGTGCCGCGCGCTCAGTTGGCCTACACCGTGGGCCCAGCCCTGGCCCGGGTGTTTGAGCAACGCTATGGGCGGCCCTTTGCGGTGGTGCGCAATGTGAGCCGCCTGCGCCAGGAAGAGCCGCTACCGATAACGATTCCTCCCAGCGGCTACATCCTATACCAAGGCGCCCTGAACGTGGGCCGGGGCCTGGAAGCGCTGCTTGATGCCATGCCCCAGGTAGCAAGCCGGCTGGTTATCTGCGGCGAAGGCGACCTTTCGGCAGACTTACGGGCGCGGGCCGAAAAGTTAGGGCTGCTCGCTTCTGGCCAGGTCGAGTTCCGGGGTTATGTGCTGCCCGAAGCGCTCCGCGAAGTGACTCGCCATGCCGCCGTGGGCATCATGCTGCTTGAGAATATCGGCCTGAGCTACTACTACTCGCTGGCCAATAAATTCTTCGATTACGTGCACGCCGGCATTCCGCAGGTGCTCATCGACTTTCCCGAATACCGCGCCCTCAACGAGCAGTTCGACGTGGCCGAGCTGGTGGCCGACCTGCACCCCGCCACCCTGTCCACCGTCCTCAACCGCCTGTTGCGCGACGAACCCGCCCGCTACGAGCACCTGGCCAGCAATTGCCGCCGCGCACGCTCCCAACTCAGCTGGCAGCACGAAGAGCAAGTATTGCTGGGGCTATATGCCGAAGTGGCCCCCCTTGCACAAACCACGCCTCTGGCACTGTAGCTTTACCTTATTGTTAAGTCACTCTCCCGCATGAAGAAGATATTCCCGGCGCTGCTCCTCGGCGGCGCTTGCTTTGCCGCCGGTGCCTTTGTGGCCCGGCCCACCGCCCCCGATGAAATCACCGTGCCCATCGCTCGGGCAGCTCAGCAGCTGTTTGGCCTCAGCTTTACCGATGCGCAACTTGATTCTACCCGCCGCAACCTAACCGGCTACCGCGACAGCTACGAGACGCTGCGCAAGAAATCGCTGCCCAACAGCGTGGCTCCTTCCGTGGTCTTCGACCCACGGCCGCTACGCATGCGGCAGGCCATGCTCGCCACTCCCAAAGCAAACGCCGGCAAACTACCCCAGGCCCCCAAAACCAAGCTGCCCGCCAACCGCAACGACCTGGCCTTTTACACCGTGCGCCAGTTGGGCGAGCTGCTGCGCACCAAACAGATTTCTTCCGAAGAGCTGACCAAATTTTTCCTGGCCCGCTTAACGAAATACGATACCCAGTTGCACTGCGTCATCACTCTCACCGAGGAGCTGGCCTTGCGACAAGCCCGGCAGGCCGACCAGGAGATAAAAGCCGGCAAGTACCGCGGGCCGCTCCACGGCGTTCCCTTTGGCGTGAAGGACTTGTTCAGCGCCAAAGGCTATAAAACTACCTGGGGCTCGGTGCCCTACAAAGACCAAACCCTGGACGAGGACGCGGCTGTGGTGGAGCGCCTGCGCGAAGCCGGCGGCGTGCTGCTGGCCAAGCTGACCCTGGGCGAGCTGGCTCAGGGCGACGTGTGGTTTGGCGAGAAAACCCGCACGCCCTGGGACGTGACCAAGGGCTCCAGCGGCTCGTCGGCCGGGTCGGCGTCGGCGGTGGCGGCGGGGCTGCTGCCGTACGCCATTGGCACCGAAACGCTGGGCTCCATCATCAGCCCCAGCACAGCTTGCGGCGTCACGGGCCTGCGCCCCACCTATGGCCGCGTGAGCCGCGCCGGCGCCATGGCCCTGAGCTGGACCATGGACAAAGCCGGTCCAATTGCCCGCACGGCGGAGGACTGCGCCATTGTGCTGGCGGCCCTCACCGCGGCCGGCCCCGATGCGCGCGACCCTGCCACCATGCTGGTCCCCAACAGCTTCCGTTACGCCTTCGATGCCAACATCAAGAAGCTGCGCGTAGGCTACGTGAAGGCCAGCTTCGACCAAGAGTACGCCACCAAAGCCAACGACCAGGCTACGCTGGAAGTCCTCCGGAAGCTGGGCGTCGAGCTGGTACCGATTGAGCTGCCAGCCATCGCGCCGGGCTCGATGCGCTTCGTGCTCACGGCTGAAGGCGCCGCGGCCTTCGACGAGCTTACCCGCTCGGGTCGTGATGCCCAAATGGTGTTACAGAACCGCTTTGCCTGGCCCAATACCTTCCGTTCCTCGCGCTTTATCCCGGCCGTGGAATACCTCCAGGCCCAGCGCGTGCGCAGCCTGCTCATCGAGCAAATGGACACTCAGCTGAAAGGGCTCGACGCCTACATCGCCCCGTCGTTCAGCGCCAACCTCACGCTGACCAACCTCACCGGGCAGCCGGCGGTGGCAATTCCGAATGGCTTCACTGCTGCCGGCCTGCCCACTACCATCACGTTCATGGGCCAGCTTTATGAGGAAGGCAAGCTCCTGGCCTTGGCCAAGGCCTACCAGGACGCCACGGAGTTTGACGAGAAACACCCGAACCTGTAGTTTTTAGTGTTGAGAATTGATGGCCAAGAATAGCCGAACGTCATGCTGAGCGCAGCCGAAGCATCTCGCGTGAGGTAGTAACCCAAATTATTAGAACGAAGCGGGCGAGATGCTTCGGCTGCGCTCAGCATGACGTTCCGTTGAGTTTTAAAAAGCCTCTTTATCAGCTTCTCACTCAACCTTCAACACTTCACTTTGCTTCCACCCCACATTCTAGCCCAGCTTGCCCCCACGACGGCCGACCCGCGTCCGGTGCTGCTTACCATTGCCGGGCCAACGGCGGTGGGCAAAACCGCGCTGTGCGTGCAGCTGGCTCAGCAGTTCCAGACCGAAATAGTATCGGCCGATTCACGGCAGTTTTTCCGGGAGTTGAGCATCGGCACGGCTAAGCCCACGCCGGTCGAAATGCAGGGCGTGCCGCACCACTTCATCGACAGCCACAGCATCGGAGAAGATTATAGCGCCGGGCGTTTCGCCACTGATTGCCAGCAAGTCCTCACTGGGCTGTTTCAGAAACATCCGCTGGTTATCCTGACCGGCGGCTCCGGCCTCTACGTGCAGGCCGTCACGGACGGGCTCGACGAGCTGCCCACCGTGCCGCCTGAAGTTCGTGCCCAGCTCCACGCCGAGTTGGCGGCCCATGGCCTGCCACACCTGGTAGCCGAGCTCGCCGAAACCGACCCCGTGGCCCACGCCCGCATCGACCGCCAAAACCCACAGCGCGTGGTGCGGGCCCTTGAAATCACCCGGGCTACCGGCCGGCCGTTTTCCAGCTTTCACACCCAAAGCCCACCAGAAGAAAACCCACTGTTCCGCAACGTGAAAGTGGCCCTCACCCGCGAGCGGGAAGCGCTATACCAGCGCATCAACTTGCGAGTAGAGCACATGCTGGCGGCCGGGCTGCTCGACGAAGTGCGGGGCCTCCTCCCCTACCGCCACCACCACGCCCTCCAAACGGTGGGCTACCAGGAAATATTCGGCTTTCTGGACGGAGAGTATGACTGGGAAGAAGCCGTGCGCCTGCTCCAGCGCAACACCCGCCGCTATGCCAAGCGCCAACTCACGTGGTTGCGGCGCGATGCTGCGTATCAGTGGGTGGAGGTGAAATAGGTGAGGTGGTGAGTTTGAGGTTCTGCTTGCGTAAGCGACGCAGCCAAAACATCAAACCCACCACCTCACCTATTTTCAGCCCTAAACCGACAGGATTTCTACCATCCGCATGAAGCTCTGATTAATGAGCTTCTTTTTATTGATGGTATCATTGAAAGGGGTATATACCAGCTTCTTATCGATAATGCCAGCCATTACGTTGCGCATGCCGTTCATGAGGCCTTCCACGGCGGCGATGCCGATTTGGGAAGCCAAGAGCCGGTCGGCGGCCGTGGGCGAGCCCCCACGCTGAATGTGGCCAATCACCGACACGCGGGTGTCGAGCTGCGGAATGGCTTCTTTCACCCGAGCTGCCACTTGGGTGGCGTTGCCTTCTTCGTCGCCTTCGGCCACGATGACGATAAACGACGTTTTTGAACGCTTCCAGCCCGATTGAAGCGTGTCAATCACGACATCTACGCTCATCTTGGTTTCGGGAATCATCACAATTTCGGCCCCCCCTCCAATGGCGCAGGGAATGGCAATGTAGCCAGAGTCGCGGCCCATTACTTCCAC
Source organism: Hymenobacter sp. B1770 (assembly GCF_049896385.1). Classification (NCBI taxonomy): domain Bacteria; kingdom Pseudomonadati; phylum Bacteroidota; class Cytophagia; order Cytophagales; family Hymenobacteraceae; genus Hymenobacter; species Hymenobacter sp. B1770. The sequence goes on along the minus strand of NZ_JAFCUF010000011.1, from coordinate 54,843 downwards.
AAAAAAGCAACGGTCGTGCGAGTCGGCGGTGTCGCGGATTTTGTCGATGCAGTCGAGGGCCGTGTTCACGGCCGTGTCGTAGCCAATGGTGTAGTCGGTGCCGTAGAGGTCGTTATCGATGGTGCCAGGCGCGCCCACGGTGGGGATGCCAAACTCCTCCTCAAAAATCATGGCGCCGGTAAACGTACCGTTGCCGCCGATGGCCACCAAGCCTTCAATGCCATTATTCACCAACTGGTCGAAGGCCATCTGACGGCCTTCTTTGGTCATAAACTTCTGACTGCGTGCCGATTTTAAAATGGTGCCACCCTTTTGCACGGTATTCGAAACCGAGGCCGAATCCAAACGTACAAACTCGCCCTTAATCATACCACTGTAGCCGCGCATGATGCCGTATACCTCAATTCCATGGTAAGTGGCCGTCCGCACTACCGCTCGGATAGCAGCGTTCATGCCCGGCGAATCGCCCCCGCTGGTAAATACTCCAATTCTCTTCATCTGAACTTTCTGAAACAAGTGGGCACGTGAATGGCGCCCAAACCCCGCAAAGTTGGTGAAAGGAAACCAAACCCCGGTGCCTGTCTGCCCAAATGTCCTCAGAAGGGGGTTATCTTTTTTTTATATTTAGCGTAGGGGGCTAGTAGCAACTAGTTAATTTTCCGATTACCTTACCTGTTCAATCGGCCCTGCAGCCGCTACCTCATTTCTCACCACTTTATTCCCACGTTATATGTTCGGTTTCTTCGAAAATGAGCAGGCTAAGAAAGTAAAAGGTCATTTGCTGAATCTTGCGGCCCTGGCGAAAGCTGATGGCCACATCGACGCACGGGAAATGAATTTTATTGTGGCCGTTGGCAAGAAGAATGGCATCAACTCGTCGGAGGTGCAGGCGCTAATTTCCGGAGCCAAAGGGGATAGCACCGAGCTCCCAACGAACGACTCCGAGCGTTTTGACCAGATTTTCGACCTTGTCGACATGATGCTCGCCGATGGCGTGGTGGACGAAACCGAGATGGACTTCTGCATCATGATGGCCGAGAAGCTGGGCTTCCGCAAAGCCATTGTGGGCGTGCTGGTACGCAAAATCTCGCAGGGCGTAAAAGACGGTGTTCCACGCGAAAGAATCAAAGAGGAGAGCAATGCTTTTTTGAATTATAACGAGTTACCTCGTCCAAACATCGCCGTTTAGCTGCGGCACTGCAAAAAGATGCAGCCCCCTGGGGCAACCCAGGCGGGTTGCCCCAGGGGGCTGCATCCTTCATACTGATTTAAACCTAATCCTGCTCCAACCCAACCACATGCTCTATGGCCCGGAGTAGGGCCGCGCAAGCCTCGTCAATCTCCGCATTGGTGATGATGAGCGGCGGAGCCAGGCGGAGGGAGTTATCGCAGAACAAGAACCAGTCGGTCAGGATACCTTCGTGGGCCAGCGCGTGGTCGAGGATGGGCTTGAGCACAGCAAAGGACTCGAACTCCACGGCCATGAGCAAGCCGCAGCCGCGCACGGCCCGAATAGCCGGGTGCCGCAGTTGCGCCCGGAACCGGGCGGCTTTTTCGGCCACGCCAGCCACCAGGTTTTCCTGTTGGACTACCTGCAAGGTGGCCAGCGCCGCCGCACAGCTCACCGGATGCCCACCAAAGGTGGTGCAGTGCCCTAGAATCGGATTGGTTTTGAAGCCGCTCATGATTTCCGTGCTGGAAATGAAGGCCCCGATGGGCATGCCGCCGCCCATGCCCTTGGCACACACCAGGATATCGGGCTCGATGCCGAACTGCTCGAATGCCCACATGGTACCGGTGCGCCCGTAGCCACACTGAATTTCGTCGAGAATGAGCAGGGCGCCTACTTCGGTGCAGCGGGCGCGCAGGGCCGGCAAGTAGCCGGGATTGGGCACACGCACGCCAGCTTCGCCTTGCACGGTCTCGATGACCACGGCGGCGGTACGCTCCGTTATGAAGTCAAGGTCGGCCAGCTCGTTGTGCCGAATGTGGCGAACATCGGGAAGCAGCGGCCGGAAGCTGTTCTTAAAACCCTCGGACCCCGTGATGGATAGAGCGCCGTGCGTGGAGCCGTGGTAGGCGTTGAGGCAGGAAATGAGCTCGGTGCGGCCGGTATGGCGCTTGGCCAGCTTGAGGGCACCTTCGATGGCCTCGGTGCCGGAGTTGGTGAAGAACACCGAGTCCAAGTGGGCGGGCAGCGTGCGGTGCATGGCCTCGGCCAGCTGGGCGGGCACGGCCTGCACCAGCTCGCCGTACACCATCAGGTGCAGGTATTTGTCGAGCTGGGCCTGAATGCCGGCCAGCACGTGCGGGTGGCGGTGGCCCACGTTGCTCACGCCGATGCCCGAAATGAGGTCGAGGTAGCGGCGGCCGTCGGGGGCATACATGTACACGCCTTCGGCCCGCTCAATCTCCAGCAGCAGCGGAAAATCGGAGGTTTGGGCCTGGTGGCGCAGAAAGAGTTGGCGGGGTGTCAGGACCACGAATTTATCGGATTTAACAGATTTCACGGATTTTGTGCAAGCCCACTCTGCTGGGTGCAACGTAGTTTAATCAGCGAGCAGCTCTCGCCGCCAAACCAATGGGGCGGCGCGAATTGCCTGGCGCTACTCGGTAAGACAGCCGTGTAAACCGGCAGCGTTCCATTTCGATTATCCCGCAAAAATAACGAGGCCGCTGCGGGGCAGCGACCTCGAAAGGATGGGCCAGCAGAACAGCGTCTGCCAAGCTGACTTAGTCGTCGCCCAGATTGGCCTGGCTCGCCTGCCCGGGCCCTCCCGACACGCGTTTGATGACCTCGCGGGTGAAGTCGCGCTCGGCTACAAACAGCTGGGCCACTTGCCGAAGCGAAATAACTTTCTGAAACTTTTCGAAATACTCTTTCTCCAGGTTCAACTCCTGCTGGCGAAAGTTGAAGGACTGGTTGAGGTTGTCGCGAATTTGCTGGTCGCTCATGTTCTCTGAAATTTCGCGGCGCAGCATTCGGCTGCTGCGGTTGAGCTCGCGGCGGCGGGTCGAAAACTCATTATAGACCGGCCAGAATTTTTGGGCCTGGCCCTGGGTCAGGGAAACGCGATTGGTGATGAAGGCGATTTTGGCATTTTCGAGCTGCCCCAGGCGCTGGCCACCGCGCCGGCCGCCCTGGGCAGCAGCCTCGGGGGCCACGGCCAGCAGGAACGCCAGCAGGCCTAGCAATCGAAACACAAATGAGCAAGAGGACATGATGAAAGGGATGTTATAAATACATATGGTCTTCGGAAGGCTGGGCATCCAGCGCTTCCGTTAGCTCGGCATCAGTAGCCGCTAAAAATTCCTTGGCTATGCAGGGGTCGGCGTCGGTGAGCACGGCTAAGTCGGAGGTTTCGACGCGGGCACCGCTCGTGAGCAAATAGCCTATCAGCTCGGTGTGCGACACCGCGTCGAGGTAGGCTGCGGATGCCACCGCGGGGCTGGTAGGCTGGGGCCCGCTCAAGAAAAACGAAACCGCAAAGCCGCCCAGCACCGCCACCGAGGCCAGGCCAGTGCGCAACGCGGGAGACAGCAACGCCAGCCAACGCCAGCCAGCCGCTGGTTCGGGCACGTCGGCGTGGGGCAGCCGGGCCATCACCCGCAGGGAGAGCTGGTCGAAATAGCCAGCGGGCGGGCTGCTCAGCGGCGGGTGGGGCCGCCGAGGGTGCGCATCTAGCTTGAAAGGCGTTTTCATGGCAGTTGGATGAAAAATCGGGGATGGCGTTTAAACCAGCCGGTAAAAAATTGTGTCTGAAGGCTAGTCGTCAGTGCTGCGGGTCACATACTCTTCCACTTTTTTCACAGCGTGGTGGTAGCTGGCTTTCAACGCGCCCACGCTGGTGCCCGTTACTTCGGCCATCTGTTCGTAGGGCATTTCGTCGTAGTAGCGCAGGTTGAACACGAGGCGCTGCTTGTCGGGCAAGCGCAGAATGGCTTTTTGCAGCTTGAGCTCGATTTCATCGCCGGCAATGGCGGGGTCCGCTTCGATTTTAGCGGCCAGCTCAGCCCCCACATCCGTGAGCGGCAGCAGGAACTTGCGCCGCTTGCTGCTCAAAAAATTCAGGCACTCGTTGGTAGCAATCCGGTAAATCCAAGTGAAGAGCTGGGCGTCTTGCCGGAAGTTCTCCAGGTGCTTCCACACCTTCACAAACACGTCTTGGGTGAGGTCGTCGGCATCGTCGTGGTCCACCACCATCTTGCGCACATGCCAGTACACCTTGCTCTGGTACTTGCGCACGAGCTGGTTGAACGCTAGGTTGCGGCTGGCGAGGTCCTGGAACTTGAGAAGGATTTCGTGGTCTTCCAAACGCGGAGACTGAGGCGTAAGCAGTGTTCGAGCGGTTGGACGCTAAACCGGGCAGCAAGTTTAACCAGCTTATTTAGCAAGCCAAGTCCGATGAGAAACCGCGCCGGGTAGCCCGCTCATAGCCTGCCCTACTACCTTGGGCCCGCGACGGCCAACGATATGCGTCTAGCTGGCTTTATTTGCCGGCTAATGGCTGGCTCCCCTTCCAGGAGGGCCGAATGGCAAAGCTTGACCAAAGTTTTCTTATTAAGCTGAGAACCTACTTTTCGGTCACGTAATCAACCATGCATGAAGGCAAAAAACTACTGCACCAACAGGTCTAAATCGCGCATGAAAGCCAGCCGTCGGCTGTGCCGACTGTCACTTGCCACCCTGGCTTGCATGCTGTTACAACCCACGGACTCCTTCGGATTCTGGGTGGTCAACTTCGGAACGGCCCACACGCTGCCCTCCCAGCGCATCGGGTTTGCAGCCGGCATGGGCGGTCAAATGGTGTTTCTGGGCTCCCCTCAGAGGACGAGTGCGTTCTTCACCATTCCGCATGCCGGCTTCCGGCTGGGCCTTGCGGACCGCGTAGATGCGGGCCTGCGCCTGGCCCCTATTCCATTGCCCTTTTCTACGGTAGGCCCCGGCTTTGGCGTAAACCTGGACGTCAAATATTGCTTCACCAAGCCCGAAAGCAAGGTGGACGTGGTGCTGGGAGCGGGCGGTGCTCATGTATTGATTGAAGACCAATCCCGCTTCGCCTACAGCCCCAACGCCCCGCTATTTTAACCACTTACAACGTCAACGAAACCACCCACCTCACGGCCATGGGCAGGTTTGTCAACCTAGCCATCCCGACCGCGCCCGAAGGAGCCGGCAACAACTATGTAAACATTTCAGGCGTGTCATTCGGGTTAAAAAAAGACATCAGGCCCAACATTGCCATACTGCCGGAGGTGGGCGCCTATTGGTACGACGGCCAAATTGCCGGCATCACCAAAAAGCGGCCCAGGGTTTCAATACGGCCTCATGGTAGCCACCAGCTTTTAAGACAGCTAGTTGAAATTTGACCTACTAGAGCAGTTTCAGGTTCGGTGTCCAGTTGCGCGAACTACAAAGTTCGCACTACTGCCAATACCTCACACTGCCCCCGAAATCACGCTAACCTTTGATTTAAAGGCAGAAAAAGCCCTTCAGCTTCTTGGTTGTGGGGCTTTCTATTTTGGAAAAATTCGCTGCTTTTACAGCATAATATCCTTCACGTTATCAGCAGGTTAAGTACCCCCCTGTGTTAAACTCGCGGCAGTGATGGCAATAGGGTTAAACAGCATAACAAATAAAGCCGCTAAGTCAACTAAATTGTTATTTATTCACTAAAAAAATGTATATTTATCATACAAGCTTTACACTCATTTTACACCCCAAAGCTATGAACCCTAACAAAGCCCTCTGGGAAAAAGGCGATTTCACGCAAATTTCCCAAACCATGCGCGAAAGTGGCGATGAACTGGTATCGAAGCTCGGCATCAGCAAAGGCCAAAAAATTATGGACCTGGGGTGTGGCGATGGCACCACGGCCATTCCCGAAGCCGAGCGCGGCGCAGAAGTACTCGGGGTCGACATTGCCAGTAATCTGGTGGCGGCTGGCAACAAGCGGGCTACTGCTGCGGGCCTTGCCACCTGCACTTTTCAAGAGGGCGATGCCTGCGACCTGAGCGACATTCCCGACAAAACCTTCGATATGGTGGTGAGCATTTTCGGCGCCATGTTCGCGCCCAAGCCATTCGACGTAGCCAAGGAAATGGTGCGGGTGACCAAGCCGGGCGGGAAAATCGTGATGGGCAACTGGATACCCGGCGACCCCACGGTAGTGGCGCAAATCCTGAAAATAAGCTCGGCCTACACGCCTCCCCCACCCGAGGGCTTCATCAGCCCGATGACCTGGGGAATCGAGAGCAACGTGGTGGAACGTTTCGGCCAAGCCGGCATCCTGAAAGAAGACATCAGGTGCGAAAAAGACACTTTCACATTCAATGCATCCTGTTCGCCGACCGAATACGTTGGCTTGTTCAAAAATTTTTACGGACCGACCATGAACGCCTTCGACGCGGCTGAAAAAAATGGCAAATCAGCCGACTTGCAGCAGGAATTAACGAGCCTCTTCAACAGCCAGAACAAGGCGGCCTCTCCGGACAGAACCACCATTCCGGCCACCTATTTGCGCGTTACGGTAAACTGCTAATCCTTTCACAGCGCAGCCCAACCGGCAGTTATGCCGCCACACGCAGAAGCCCCAGCAGTACCCTAGGTGCGGGGGCTTCTGCGTGTGGCGGCATAACTGCCGGGCAGGCTTTAATTCCGACGCTGCATCGCTGCTTCCGCACTTTTACAAACACGTTCTGGGTGGGGTTGGTGTGGTGCCGGAACTTGAGCAGGATTTCATGGTCATCCAGACAGCATGGAAATTCGCCAGGGCGTCTACCGCGGGGATGGGTTGGCAAAGGGACGGCGGGGTTCAATGCAGCGGCAACATTTGCTGTCTCATCCACCCCCATTCGGTAAGGCCTTGACTCTCGAAGCGCTACGGCGATAACATTGTCGCCAGTGCCGTGCTTATCAATGTGGTACTGTCGACTGCAGCCAGATGCCACTTTGAGCAAAAACCCGAAACTCACTAACCAGCCTGTCCCATGAGTATCTATACCTCTCTCGCGCTTTTTGTTGTTGCGACCTCCGTGTGGTTTGTCTGGATTTTCCGCTTCGATAACATCGTCAAAGAATTCAAGCAATACGGCTTGTCCGGTTTGACCCGCTCCCTAGTGGGCGCTGCCAAAATAGCGTTGGCAACCCTACTGGTGGTCGGCATTTGGTATCCGGAGTTGGTACTTATTCCGGCAGTGCTCATGGGCTTGCTCATGCTGGCAGCGCAGTTCTTCCACTTCAAAGTGAATAACTCCTGGCAGAAACGCGTGCCGTCGCTGGTGCTGCTATTGCTGTGCGTGTACATAGCTTCCGCCTCCCTCAACCTTATGTAATAATGACCCTGCTCCACCTGCTTATCTATTTTTCCAGCCTTTCTTTTTTGGGGTATGCCGTTTCTTATTTCAAATCTCCCCACATGAAGAATGAGTTCAAGCGCTTTGGACTGGAGAGAGTAGCAACGTTCACCATCATTTTGGAAATAATCGGGGCATTGGGATTGCTGGTTGGCTTACTAAGTAACCTCATTTTATTAGTTGCTTCGGGCGGACTGGCGGCGTTGATGCTTTTGGGCGTGTTGGTGAGAATTAAGGTGAAAGACAGCTTTTTGGTATCCCTGCCGGCAGCATTTTTTATGGTGATGAATGCCTACATCTTTTATAAAGCTGTCGAGATTGCCCAATCAGGAATAGAAGCTGCTTAGGGAGTAGAGCGGTGCTTAAATGCCGCAATTCGAGAGTCATTCTTACCCAATTGTCATGCTGACCAGGGAAAGCATGACAACCAACGTTAATGAGGCAGTAGATTCAGCTGCGCCACTGGTTGGAGAAGCTCAGCATGACGGACAGCCACCTTCCATACAGCAAAAGACAATAGGTTGAAACCACGAGTAACTCACTGCACACCAACGCTTCAAGCTGTCGCTCATTGAGCTACCACAGGCTTGTTCAGCTTAACACTGCCTGCACCTGATAACCGCCTTCCGCTATTCCCGTATTTAAAAAGGCCACTGCCGGCTAGTTGCTGGTTGGTGGTTCTTTCACTTCTTCCCTTTACGCTATGACGTACAACATCGATAACATTAAAATGGACCTGCAAACCGTGGGCTTCTCGGAGAGCCCCGCCCTGCTCCAGCAAGTAGAAAGCGAGCTGCGCCGCGTAATGCATTTCCGCAAAGACATTGTGGCCGCCGACGTATACCTGCGCGAAGAAGGCAGCAACCCCGAAAACAACAAGCAAGTGCGCTGGCGCCTGGGCATCCCCGGCCGAGACCTGTTTGCCGAAGGCACCGGTTCGTCGTGGGCAGCCGGCCTGCGCGACGCCAGCGAAAAGCTGAAGCGGCAGTTCGTAGACTAATAATCAAGGCCTTATAAAAGGGCCAGCCGGGGCCGTCCACTTATAGTTTGGACAGCCCCGCCTGGCCCTTTTTTGTGCTCGCGAATGGCAATTGCTTTCCAGCATAGTGCACCGCAACGGACTACTTTTGTCAGGCAACTGGGTGAGCTAGCTTGCGCTCACCTGCACACACAGGATGGCGCAGCACCTCCAAAAAACTACCTTAACAAATTCTGTAGTGAAGCACTGGCTATTATTTACGCTGTTTATTATTCCAATCCAATTTGCTCAGGCTCAGAAACAAGCAACGGATACGCTTTCATTTATTAAGTCGAAACGCATGTCGGACGCCGACCTTGCCAAAAAGCGCGAGGGGCGGTTTTTCACGGGCATTCCCGACATTTCTTCTGACCCGGTTACGGGGTTTGGTTTTGGGGTGCGAACCAATGTGTACTGGAACGGTGAACGCACCAATCCGCTTTTTCCTTACACGCCTTACCTGGCCAAGCTCAAGGCCAATGCGGCTTACTACACGTCCAACGCCCGCGAGTTGGTGCTCTCCCTGGATGTACCGTATTACAAAGGCACCCGCTGGCGTTTCAAGCTCGATTTCAAAGCGCAACAGAACCCAGCCAATCTGTACTTCGGCCTCACCGAAAGGACCCTCGACCCCCTGCGCCTGCCTTCTACCCCGAGCAATGGGCCCACTTACAAAACGTATGCTGCCTACGACCGCGACCGCAAAACACTGCGTCCGGGCCAAGTTGGCGAAGCGGCCTTGGTAACCGATGCGCTGTCCAACCGCTTCCGGGAAACAGAGTTCATGCTCAACCTTAAAGCCGACTATGCCCTGGGCAAAGGCAAATGGCGTGTGCTAGGTGGCTACGAAATTCAGCACCTGAGCTACAGCACCTTCGAAGGCCTACGAGCAGATGCCATTGACCCCGCGAGCGCCGACAATACCAGCGCTCCTAACGGGACTTCGCTCCTGCGGCGGGATTTCGAGCAGGGCCTGATTAAGGGCTTGAATGGCGGCTGGGTATCGCTGCTACAGAGCGCGATTATCTACGACACCCGCGACTTCGAGCCCGACCCAACGCGAGGCTATTACTTCGAGTTGGGAAATGAATTTTCCAATCCGGCTATTGGCTCGCAATTCAAATTCAACAAGGTTTTTATTCAGGGCAAGGCCTTTCGGAAATTACCCGTGGGGCCTCGTACAGTGCTAGCCGGGCGGTTTGGCGTCGGCAATATATTTGGGAATAATGCGCCGTTCTTTGAGTTTCAGGACCAGTGGAGCCCCGATGGCAGCATCAACGCCCTGGGGGGCCGGCAGTCGTTGCGCGGCTACCGGGCCAACCGCTTTCTGGCCCGCTCCCTCTGGATGGCCAATGTAGAGCTACGGGTGCGGCTAGCCGAAACCAAGTGGGGCAAGCAGCGCTTCGCGTTTGGCGTGGCCCCGTTCCTGGATGCGGGCACCGTACGCGACCGGTGGCAGGACCTCAGCTTTGCCAAAGTGAAAACCTCCTACGGCGCAGGCGCCAGAATAGCCTGGAACCAGTCAACCATCATTTCCCTCGACTACGGACTTTCCAAAGAAGACCGGCTGCTCTACTTTGGAATAGGGCAGGCTTTCTAAGCGCTGTCCTTTCAGTACAGCGGGCCATACGAATCACCAAGCCCTAATGCCAACCAAAAGCCCCCGCAGCAGCAATGTTGCGGGGGCTTTTTAATTCATTCCGAATACTTTATCTCCGATTCTTTAGCACTACCTCATCACCCGATGAAATAGCTCATTTTGCTCAGGAGGTCGGAAGTTGCGCTTTCCTTGAGGATGTCGGTCACGGGTACTATTTCCAGGAGCAAAGCACTTCGCGGGCTAGCAATATGGCGTCAACATTGCCTAAAGTCGCTGTTCGGCTTAGTGTTAAAGTCAAGCCCTAGCGAATAGCTGATTATTTGTAAATAATTAAGAAATTATGTTCAATTTTTTACAAAATGATAACTATTTATAAATACATTTGATGACTTGGCATTTTCCAAGTATAATCTTTTCATCAACTAAATGAAATTAAGGTTACACTACTGCTTACTAGGACTGCTGGTTTTGGGAGCCAGCCAAGCAGACGCCCAGAAGCTGGACGTGAAGAAAAAGCTGAGCGGCTTCGATAAAAACGTGGGGCAGATGCTCAAAGAATGGAACGTGCCGGGCTGTGGCATTGCTGTGGTAGTGAAAGACAAACTGGTGTTTGCCAAAGGCTACGGGTTTCGCGACGTGGAAAAGAAGCTGCCGGTCACTGCTCATACCCTGTTCCCCATTGCCTCGAACACCAAGCTTTTCACAGCCACCGCCGTGGGACTTCTGGTAGAAGAAGGAAAGCTGGACTGGGATAAGCCAGTGAAAAAATACGTGCCGCAAATCCAGTTTTACAACGACGAGCTGACCGACAACATCACCATGCGGGACATGCTTTCGCACCGCACCGGCATGTCGCGGCACGACCGTATTTGGCACGGTTCCGATTTCACCCGTCAGGAGCTGTTCGACCGAATTAAATACCTGGAACCCAGCCAGCCATTGCGTCAGGGATACCTGTATAACAACATGATGTATGCTGCATCAGGACGCATTATAGAGCTGTTATCGGGGCAAACCTGGGAAGAATATGTTCGCACCAAATTCTTCGTCCCCCTGGGCATGTCGCGGACGGGCTTCTCTACCGTAGACATGCAGAAGCAGCCGGATTATCTCACTGCTTATTACGAAAAACGCGACACCACTACGCTAGCGCCTTACCCTTTCTACACCCACCAGCAGGGCGTAGGCCCCGCGGGCTCCATCGTTTCCGACCTCGACGACATGTCGAAGTGGTTGATAATGCAGATGTACGGCGGCAAATTCAAAGGGCAGGTGGTCGTCCCCAATACCGTTATCCGGGCCACCTTGCAGCCCGCTGCCCTGGCCGCAACAGTGCCCGACAAGTACTTTGAGGAAATCAACTCAATGTACGGCATGGCCCGGTACACCTCCAGCTACAAAGGGCACTACAGGACCCAACACGGCGGGTCCATTGGGGGGGTCTATTCGCAGGTTTCATTTATGCCCAACGACAGCGTTGGCGTGATTGTGTTCATGAACGGCGTGCACGCCCGCCCCATGCTCGAGGCGGTGGTCAATACGGTATACGACCGGGTTATGGGCTTGGACGCCACGCCCTGGAACGAGCGAAACCTGAAAAACTACCGGCTCAATAAAGCCGCCGCACGAGCTGCCCGCAAGAAGCCCGGTGCTGACCGCGTGCTCAACACCCAGCCCTCGCACGCGCTGGCCGACTACGTGGGTTTGTACGAAGACCCGGCCTACGGCGTCCTCCAAATCAGCCAAGAGGCCGGTAAGCTGCGCTTCACCTTCAACGATAAGAGCCTGCCGCTGGAGCATTACCACTACGACCGGTTCAACTCCCCTAACGACGAAGTCTTCGGCCCGTGGTCCTTCAACTTCGGGTCCGATGCACAAGGCAACATTCAGCAGGCCCGAATCAGCTTGGATGAAAAGGAAGTGGTGTTCACCAAAAAGGCCGACGCCCGCCTGCAGGACCCCGGCTTTCTCAAGGTCCTGGCTGGACAGTACGAATTAAACGGCAGCACCATGAACGTGGTGTTTGGCAACAAGGAACTGACTATGAACACCTCGGCCTCGCCGCCCACCCACCTAGACGCCTACAAAAATAACACCTTCCGAATGCGGGAGTTTTCCGACCGGACTGTGCAGTTTGCCTTGGACGCGAACGGCAACCCCACCAGCATCAATGTGACCCAAAACGGCATAATCACACAATACAGCCGAAAGAAGTAAGTACCCTCGTCGCCTGGTAGGTGCCTAAGGGAAACGAACTAAAGCACAAAAATCCCTGCAGCATAGTCGCTGCGGGGGCTTTTGTGCTTTTTCAGCCGGCTATTCCCGGCCCTTCATCAATGCTTCTACGGCGGCCACAATGGCGGCTTCGTTGAGCTTGTACTTCTCCATCAGTTGGTCGGGCGTGGCGCTTTCGCCGAAGCTGTCGTTCACGGCCACCATTTCCAAGGGCAGGGGCTCCTCGCGGGCCAGCAGCTGGGCAATGCTGCCGCTGACACGGGGCGGCCGAAGCGCAGGAGCCCCGGACCGTAGTGGTCGGCAATGGCGATGATGGCGGCCCTAAGCTGGTTGTAGTCGCAGGGGTTAAGGCAGTTCAGGCAGAGCGTTTATCCACCTAAAGTAAATGCCCGCTTATTATCTCCTAACCATCTGTATAGGTGTATGGTAGCGTGATGTTGCCCGTTTTTACCCTTGCTGTTATGGGCTATATAAAATAGCCCATCGCCTACCGGGCAAAGACCAGTAGCTCCCCACCTAAAATGCCAGCCCCTGAAGTTAAACTAGAAAAGCCCACCAGCTACAGTGCTGGCGGGCTTTTTAGTGTAGGAGGCGCCTTACTTCCGGCGCTTCATCACAGCCTCCACGGCAGCCACAATGGCGGCTTCGTTGAGCTTGTACTTCTCCATCAGTTGGTCGGGCGTGGCGCTTTCGCCGAAGCTGTCGTTCACGGCCACCATTTCCAAGGGCAGGGGCTCCTCGCGGGCCAGCAGCTGGGCAATGCTGTCGCCGAGGCCGCCGTTCATCTGGTGCTCTTCGGCCGTGACCACGCAGCCGGTTTTACGGGCCGAAGCCAGGATTGCCTGCGCATCAAGCGGCTTGATGGTGTGAATGTTGATGATTTCGGCGTTGATGCCTTTTTCGGCGAGCAGCTTGCCGGCCAGCACGGCCTTCCACACGAGGTGGCCGGTGGCGAAGATGCTCACGTCGGTGCCTTCATTCAGCATCACGGCTTCCCCGATGACAAAGTTCTGGTCAGCGGGCGTGAAATTGGGCACCACGGGGCGGCCGAAGCGCAGGTACACCGGGCCTTCGTGCTCGGCAATGGCGATGGTGGCGGCTTTGGTCTGGTTGTAGTCGCAGGGGTTGATAACGGTCATGCCGGGCAGCATTTTCATCATGCCAAGGTCTTCCAGAATCTGGTGGGTAGCGCCGTCTTCACCAAGCGTGAGCCCGGCGTGTGAGGCGCAGATTTTCACGTTCTTATCAGAGTAAGCAATGCTCTGGCGAATCTGGTCGTAGACGCGGCCGGTGCTAAAGTTGGCGAAGGTGCCCGTGAAGGGAATCTTGCCGCCAATGGTCATGCCGGCGGCTACGCCCATCATGTTAGCCTCGGCAATGCCTACCTGGAAAAACCGCTCGGGGAAGTCCTTCTTAAAGGCATCCATCTTAAGCGAGCCGGTGAGGTCGGCGCAGAGGGCCACTACGTTAGGATTGGTTTTGCCTAGCTCGTGCAGGCCGGCGCCGAAGCCGCTGCGGGTGTCTTTTGATTCGGTGTAGGGGAAGTCTTTCATGGGGTATTAGAGAGTTTTTGTTCGATTAGAAATGAATGCGGTCGCGGCTGCAGTACCCGCGGGTGCCGGTGTTGATGCAGCCTATGGCAAGTTTACGGGCCGCTTGCTTTGCGGGAACGGCCAGAAAATCCACAAGAGCAAAATGAGCTTGGCTATCATTTCCCAAAAATGGCTACCGAAGTCGTTTGCCCACTCCGAATGCTAAAGTTGCGTACGTCAGTGAACTTGCTGCTGGTGCTGTTGCTCGTGCGAAACACCAACCGGTAGGCCCCCGCCTGCATGGGCAAATTCATTTTGCTGCTGCCACCGTCCGGTAAGTTATAAATCCAGGTTTGCGATTCGTCATCATTGAGCTTGTAGATGCTGCCGTAGCCTTTCAGGTCACTGGTGATGTTGAGCGTGCCGGGCGCCGGGTACGTTACCGTTAGCTCCTGTCCCTGCTTTACGGCAAGGCGGCGCGTGATGCGGGGCAGTGTAAGCAGCTCAACCTCATAGTTTCCGGCTAGCAGCTTTTGCTTGGTGCCAAAAGGAAAGCTCGCCACAGTATTGCGCTGTGGGTCACGCACCACGGCTTGCACCGTGCCGTAGGGGTTGGGCGTGAGCTGCGGGTTTTGCAGCCAGAGCGTGCCCTGGGGTGTTTTGAAGGTGAGCACGTTGGCCCGGCCGGGCTTGATGACGAGGTTGGCTTGCCGTACCGGGGGCACGGTGTTTATCACCAAATCGTAACTCTGCAGGGCGTCGATGTCGAGCACGTCGGCTTTGCCCTGGGCGTCGCGGTAATGCACGTAGTTGTACTCAGGCTGCTCGGTCACGTTGTTCACGAACGTCATGTTCACGTTCGTTTCCACGGAGCGGCCTGCTTCGTCGGTAAGGTTGACGGTAACAGTGGTCTTGCTTAGGGTTTGGGCAATCACATCGTCCATCACCGTGCGAAAGGTCTTCACATCGGCAGCGTTATAGTAGTTGCCCAAGCATTCAAGCTGCCGGCCAAAGTCCTTTTCTGCTCCAATGCCGATGATGAACGGCTTAAGAAAGATGTGCTTGCGCTGCAAAGCCAGCGATGATTTGCAGGGGTCGGCCGCACAGGATTCCAATCCGTCGGTAATGAGCAGCAGCACGTTGCGCGAGGCCTTATCGGTGGGGAAGTCGTTGGCCGACTGTTCCAGCGAGTAGGTAATGGGCGTGTTGCCCTGGGCCTTAAGTGTGGTGAGCTTGTCCTTGATGGCCTTGGCATTGCGCGGCGCGAAAGGCACTTCCAGTCGCGAATCCTGGCAGTTTTTCTCGCTGTTGGGAAACTGGTGGCCATACACGCGCAAGCCCAACTCCAGGTTGGGATAGGCATTGAGCGAATCGACCATTTTGCTGAGCATGCGCTTGGCTACGTTCCAACGGGGCTGCCCCTCCCAAGGGGCCATCATCGAGCCCGAGGCATCGAGCAGGAAAAGAATGCGGGTGACTTTGGGCTTTTCGGGGGCGGCGTTCTGGGCTTGGGTCTGCAACGCAAAAAGCAGCGTGAGTAGCACCACCATGCGGCACCCCACCCCCCGGCCCCTGCCGGGCACGGCCCCTCTCCAAAAAAGAGGGGGAGCCTGACGATTTGGTTTCACTCCCGTTAGGCACCCCCCTCCTTTTGGGAGAGGGGTGCCAGGGGGGTGAGGTTCCGTTAGGCAGGCCCGCATAGAAGCCTAGTAGTCGGCTACGGTACCTACTGCCAGTTGCTGAAGGGCGGTGGCCAACTGCACATCGTTGGGAGCTACGCCGTGCCACTTGTGGCCTTCCATCATAAAGTCGACGCCGAAGCCCATGCGGGTGTCCATGATGAACATAACGGGTTTGCCCTGGCCGGAAGCAGCCTGCGCCTCTTCGAGGGCGGGGAGCAGGGTGTCGTAGTTGTTGCCATCGGCCTGCAGCACGTGCCAGCCGAAGGCTTCGAACTTGGCGCGCAAGTCGCCGAGGCCGCCAATTTGGGCCGTGGGGCCGTCAATCTGCTGGCCGTTGTGGTCCACAACTGCGATGAGGTTGTCAATTTTGTGGTGGGCAGCGTAAAGCAAAGCCTCCCAGTTCTGGCCCTCCTGCAGCTCGCCATCGCCCATGAGCACGAACACGAGGCGGTCGTCGCCGTTCATTTTTTTGGCTTGGGCTGCGCCACAGGCCACGCTCAGGCCCTGGCCCAGCGAGCCCGAGGCCACGCGAATGCCGGGCAGGCCCTCGTGGGTGGTGGGGTGGCCCTGCAGCCGCGAATTGAGCTTGCGGAACGTGGCAAGCTCGCTAACCGGGAAGTAGCCCGAGCGGGCCAACACCGAGTACAACGTGGCCGAAATGTGGCCGTTCGACAGGAAAAACAGGTCCTCCCCTACGCCGTCCATGCTGAACTGCTCAGGGTTGTGCTTCATCACTTTGAAGTAGAGCGCCACGAGCAAATCGGTGCAGCCCAGCGAGCCACCGGGGTGGCCCGAGTTCACGGCGTGCACCATGCGCACGATGTCGCGCCGCACCTGGGCGGCTATTTCTTTGAGGTCGGCAGTTGTGATTTCAGCGATTTCGGACATGTCAGGTAAGGTAAATTTTGGTGGGTAAAGGTAAGTGTACAGCCTTAAGTACAGCAACGTCACAAACACAATCGATTGTGTAAAGTAAGCCAAAAAGACCGACAAATACTGCAATTCTTCTGCAAAAGATTGGGGCCTTTTCGACCGCTTTGCCTGCTGCTTATGCTGCTCGGCTAATTGAAGGATGGTTGGCGAAGGTTGGTTTGGTAGACCTTGCAGCGGCTTTGCGCTGGTCTTACAGCAATTGGGCGGCGTGTTCTTTGGTATTTACTTTCTTTATAATCTTGTCAATTATGCCTTGCTCGTCAATCAAAAAAGTAGTGCGAACGATGCCCATATAGGTCTTGCCGTAATTCTTTTTTTCCTGCCACACGCCATAATCCTGCACGATTTTTTTGTCTGTATCGACCAGCAGCGGGAAGGGCAAGTCGTATTTAAGAACAAATTTCTTGTGAGCTGCTTCGCTGTCGACGCTCACGCCAATCACCTTGATGTTTTTGGCGGTAAGCTCTTCTTGGTGGTCGCGCAGGTTGCAGGCCTGAGCCGTGCAGCCGGG
Organism: Hymenobacter sp. B1770; assembly: GCF_049896385.1. NCBI lineage: Bacteria > Pseudomonadati > Bacteroidota > Cytophagia > Cytophagales > Hymenobacteraceae > Hymenobacter > Hymenobacter sp. B1770. The sequence continues at coordinate 37,976 of NZ_JAFCUF010000011.1, read as the reverse complement.
GGTATCGTCCTTGGGGTAAAAATACATGGCCACGCGCTGCCCGCGCAGGTCGGCCAGACGGATGAGGTTGCCGTCTTGGTCGTTGGCAGTAAAGTCGGGGGCTGGTTGGCCGGGCTCGAGTATCATTTTGCGATAGTGAGGAGGTTATACGAGGTAAAGCGGACGCAATAACGCCAAACTTCCCACCTTACCAAGACGGGGAGTTTGGTGTGCCTTATTCCCGCTTACTTACAGATTCAGGCTTACTACCCGTTCATTGCCGGCCTGGTCGGTGAGGTGCAGTTGCGCGGGGCCGCGCAGGCGGGGGCCCAGCGTGTCGGTAGCCACGGTGAAGAGCGTGGAATTCTTGTGCTCGAAGCGCAGCAGACGAAACTGCCCACCGACAAGCAGCCGGTAACTGGCAAGGCCCGAGAGGTCGTCGCCCACGCGAAACAGCAGTTGCCCGCCTGCCCGGCTGGCAAGGCTGCCGTTGGGCGCTATGTTATCGGTGAGAATGCGGTAGGAGCCGAACTGCCGGATGGGAACCGTGATGTGGCCTTTGTCGTCCCACTTGCCGCCCAGGTAGGCCTTGCCCCCATTTAGCGTGGCCGAGTAGACGGCGGTACGCTGCGGGTCGGTGGGCGGGGTGGCGGGGCGAAGGGTGAGCTGCGCGGTTTTGTAGAACGGAATGAGGGGACTGCCCACTGTCCAGAAGCCGCTGCCGGTAGGCTCGTGCAGGTAGGTGGTGCCCAGATACAGGTTGTCGAACAGGGTTTCGGGGCCGAACACTAGGCTGAGGTGAGACGTGGCGTAGGTAGTTTCCTTGCCTGCGGGCACCATTACCTGCCGGTCAAACTTCTTGGTGATGCCGCCAAACTGCAGCGAGTCGGGCAGGCCGGCGCGCAGGTCGTAGAGGTACACGTTTTTGCTGTTTTGGGTGTAGCTGGGGCGGATTTCCTTGCGGCGGCTGCCACGCAGCAGCACTAAGTTGCCGGCCGCGGAATCGGGGCTGGGGTCAGTGGCGACGGCCTTGAGCAGGTTGCGAGTTACCTCGTAGCGCAGGGCGGGACGCTTGGCCGCAGCCGAGCGGGTTTTGAAGTAAGCCGGCTGCTCGCCGCGCAGCACCAGGCGCACGGGCGTCTCGTTGTTGTAGGAGTCGGCCAGGGCAATGTCGACGGTGTACACCTTGCCGGCTTCCACGTTGAGGCGGCCTTTGCTGGGGCCGGTGGTGTACATGGCCAGGTCGTTGCCTTCGTCCACCCACAGCTTTTGCAAGGTGCGGCCCTGGGTTTGCTGGTAGGTAAAATCGAGAAAATTGCTAATCTGCCGGGTGCCCGTAGGGAAGGGAACGGCGTCGATAACATGCTGGTAAAACGGCTCGCCGTTCACCTTCACGGTCACACGCTGAATGCCGTTCTTGTTCCAGGCGTTGTCGAACCGGTCGAAGCCCTGCACCAGCAGCCCCACGCTGCCAAAGCAACTGATAGTGTCAGGCCACACGGTGCCGGTGCCGGGGGCAGGTTGCACGGCAGGCACCAGCACCGCCTTGGCAAACACGTTTTTTACCCGCGCCTCAATGCCTAGGGGCTCTAGCGCCAGCGCCTGCAGCGTGGGCGCCACATGGTCCTGAATCTCGGGAAAGCCGCCCCACTGCAGCGGGTTATATTGCCGGTCCTGGGCGTCACGCACTTCCCAGTGCAGGTGCGGGCCAGCCGAGCCGCCGGTGTTGCCCGAGAGCGCCACCACCTCGCCGCGCTTCACCGGAAACCTGTCTTTCTCAAAAAAAGCTTCCAGCTCATAGCTCTGCTTCTCGTACTGGCGGCGCAGCAGTTCAGCCGCTACCGGCCCGCGGAAGTCGTTGAGGTGGCCGTATACAGTAGTCAGGCCGTTGGGGTGCGTGATGTAGAGCACGTTGCCGTAGCCAAAGGACGACTGTTTGAGGCGCGAAATGTAGCCATCGGCCGAGGCGTACACGGGCTGGTTCACACCGCCCCCGGTCTTGATGTCGAGCCCGCCGTGGAAATGGTTGGGGCGCAGCTCGCCCATGCTGCCAGCCAGCAAGCCGGGCTTGCCCGGCGCAATCGGAAACAGAAAGTACCCGTTGGGCACCACCGGCTTGCCCGCAGACAGCACCTCGCTGATGGTGCGGCCGGGGGGCACCGAATCAGCATTCTGCCCATCTACCGCCCCGGGCCAAACCATCACCGACGCCGCTACCACGCCCAGCCCCAAGGCTACCTTTTTAACAAGGCTCACTTTCAACTTTACCATTCTCACAAAATCAATCTTCAGTTTTCTCGGCTTCACACGCCCTGGGCACTGCCCTACTGCGTCGGTTTGCCGAGCAGAGCATCTTATCAAGCCTGAACGATTTGTTGTGGCCTGTTATGATGCTTGGCTGCGCCAACCTTCGGCCCCTGCGTTGGCAGGACAGCCGGCTCAACGGGGCAGCCCTTTTTTATTTACTTATCGAACGTTCAACTCAAGCATTCTCTCTCCCTCAAAATACCCCTGTAGCTGGTCGCCCATCTTCACGGGCCCCACGCCGGCCGGCGTTCCGGTAAATATCAAATCGCCCATTTTCAGGGAAATGTATTTCGACACAAAGCTGATGATTTTCGCGAACGGATGCAGCATCAGGCTGGAATTTCCCGTCTGGCGGGTTTCGCCATTTACTTCTAGGTGGAAATTGATATTGCCCAAATCTGCAATTTCGGCGACGGGCTTGAAGGTCTGAGAAACGGGAGCCGAGCCGTCGAAGGCTTTGGCCAACTCCCAAGGCAGGCCCTTTTTTTTCAGCTCGCTTTGCAGGTCGCGGGCAGTGAAGTCGATGCCCAGGCCGACGCCGTCGAAGTAGCTATGCGCAAACTGCTCGTCGATGTGCCGGCCGTTTTTGCACACGCGCAGCACTAGTTCCAGCTCGTGGTGAATGTCCTGCGAAAACTCCGGGATAAAAAAGGGCTGGCCGCGTTGCAGCAGCGCCGTTTCGGGCTTGAGGAAGATGACGGGCGCGGCGGGCACCTCGTTGTGCAGCTCGGCAATGTGGTCGGCGTAGTTGCGGCCGATGCAAATAATTTTCATAGAGGGAATCCAGGCGGAAAAGCGGAATGTCAAAACTACGCCCCGACCATGGCTTACGGCAACCGGACCACCGGTTTTTCCACCCCCAGGACCGCTGCCAGCGAACATTTACCAAGTAGGCTGCCGTATAGTTAAGGACTGAGGAGCTGAGTTTGGCTCAAAACGTGCTACTAGCACGGGCAGTTGTTCGCAGCTCCTTCACCATTTTTTATCATTGCCATGTTCAAGAAACTCACCCTTTGGGCCGGCGTCGCGTTGCTGGCCGCTTGCTCTACGGTACCCATCACGGGCCGCCGTCAGCTCAGCCTTGTGAGCGACAGCGAAATCAACGCGCTGGCCGCTACCCAGTACCGCGAAATAATTGCCAAGGGACCTCTATCAAACAATTCCTCGCAGGTTGCCATGGTTCGCAACGTGGGCCAGCGCATACGGACCGCCGTTGACAGCTATTTCCGGCAGCAAAACGCCGCCGACCAGCTGGCTGGGTACCAGTGGGAGTTTAACCTCATTCAGGACGATAAGCAGCAGAATGCCTGGTGCATGCCCGGCGGCAAAGTGGCCGTGTACACCGGCATCCTGCCTATCACGCAAAACGAAAACGGCCTGGCCGTGGTGATGGCCCACGAAGTGGCCCACGCCGTGGCCAAGCACGGCTCCGAGCGAATGAGCCAAAGCTTGGTGCAGCAGTTTGGTGGCCAAGCCCTGTCCACGGCCCTCTCCACCAACGCCCCCGCCACGCAGCAAATCGCGCTGCAGGCCTTTGGTATTGGCTCGCAGGTGGGCTTGCTGAAGTATGGCCGCAACCAAGAAACTGAGGCCGACCACCTCGGCCTGATATTTATGGCTATGGCCGGATACAATCCCGACGGCGCTATTTCGTTCTGGCAGCGCATGGAAGCCAAAGGCGGGGCGGCTCCGCCCGAGTTCCTTTCCACTCACCCCTCCAGCGGCACCCGCATTGCCAACATCCAACGTGAACTGCCCGCGGCTCGTAAGTATTACAAGCCTCGCTAGCGTTTATATTGGTTAGTGGTTAGCACCCGGCAGCTGACCTCCTTTCTTCTACCCGAAATCAGCCCCAACCGTTAGCTATTCGCCACTCCCATGATTTATATTCCCCGCCTGCTTGGATTAGGGCTGCTCAGCCTGCTGGTATTACTGGTCATATCCTGTGATACCGCCAGGCGTACTACTAACGAATTTGGCAGTCCCAATCCCATTGAAGGCGAGGTAATTGCCAAGCCCGAAAGCCGGCAAATCGTGCATTTCACTGATAGCACCGCGGAGTACACCACCTCGCGCAGCGAATTGGCCACGGCCTTCATCCGGGCATTTGGCGATGGCACGGTGGTCGACAAAGTGCAGGTGCGCAAAGCCCCGGTAGGGTCCGGCGAACCCGTCAAATACTACCTGATTGGCATGGGGCTGCGCAGCGGTAGCTTCCGCGCCATGGCCCTGCCCCTCACCGGTGGTGGCGACAACACTTACTACCTCCGCCCCTCGGCCGAGAGCTACACCATTACCAGCTCCGGCTGCACCTCGTGCTTTTTTAACTTTGAAAACGGGCGCATTGTGGGCACCACCTGCTCCGAGAGTTCCCCCGGCAGCCACTGCGACCTAAAAGTAGGAAAGACTAATAACCTCTTCACCAGACGATGAGCACTTCTGGCAAATGGCTGCTACGCGCCGCCCTCACAGCCTTGGCGCTGTTGATTACTACCGATACCAACCGGCCGCGCAAACTCACTCCAAAAGCACCAAAAAAGCCCGCTGAATAGCGGGCTTTTTCGTTAAAAGAGCGGTGAGAATTTACCCCGTCCGTAGCGCAAATTCACGAATTTTTAAGCTCAACATATCTAAGTCGACTCGCTCCAATGGGTGCGCCGTAGCGGCTAGCACCTCGTAGCTTCCCTTCGGCAGCTGAGCCGCCATTGCCGCTCCCACTTCGCTGCCTGCTGTGTGGTCGGCATCTCCAACTAGCACTTGCACAGGCACTGGTATGCCAGCGAGCGCAGTAGCCGTGAGCGGCGGATTGGCACCCGCAGCCTGCATGAGGGCAGCCGTAGCCCGCACCACAGCAGCCCAATCGGTGGGTGCGTGGCGCTGCCGCAGTTGTTCGGCAAATGCTGGCACCTTGGCCAGCATCTTTTCTGGGTCCAGGAACCGGGTTTCGGTCGCTGCTGACTCTACCGACCAATCGAGCTTAGTACCCAGCGTAGTGATGCTGGCAAACCGCGCCGGCTCTTGGCAGGCGGCCAGCAATGCCGCGTATCCGCCCATGCTGTAGCCAAACACGTGCGCTGGCTCAGTTTCGTGCTCACGGAGAAAGGCCAGCACCTCGGCACCAAAATGCGGCAGCGTAAAGGTTCCGGGGCGTACCTCTCCCCCACCGTGGCCAGCGAAGGCGAACGTTTTGATGGCAAAATCTTCCTGCAGTCGCTCCGCCAGCGGCTGCAAGGTGCTGGGGCTACCCAGGGCGCCGTGCAGCAAGAGCAGCGTGGGCTTGTGCATCAGCCAGTGATTTCGGTGGCCAGGGTAGTCAGGTTCATGCCATCGAAGGTGCCCGACGACATCAGCAGCAGGTTGGCGTTGGCCCACTCCTGCTCACGCAGGAAGGCCGCCAACTCAGCGCTATCGGTAATCACCTTGATGTCGGGGCGCTGGAAAGCCTCGGCCACGGTGGTGGCGGGCAGCGGCGGCAGGCGCTTGTGCTCCAGCACATGAGGATTGAAATACACCACGGCCACGTCGGGCGCATCGAAGCAATGCGCGTACTGCGGCAAAAAGGCCGGATTTAGGCTGCTGAAGGTGTGCAGTTCGAGGCATGCCACCAAGCGCCGCTGCGGGAACTGCTTTTTCAGGGCCGTGGCCGTGGCTTTGAGCTTGCTGGGCGCGTGGGCAAAGTCTTTGTAGACTACCGACGTGGTGCCTTCCTTCACCAGTTCCAGGCGCCGGGCAGCGCCGGGAAACGAAGCAATGGCTTTGAAGAAGTCTTTGCCTTTAATGCCAAGCTGCTTGCAGACTTCTTTCGCGGCCGAGATGTTGCGCAGGTTGTGTTCGCCAAACACCTGAATAGCTACTTCCTCGTCCTTCTTATTGAGCAGGAACGTGCGGCCGTCGCGAATCACGTTTTCGTGCGGGCCGTAGCCGATGTACGTGACATCGGGGTTGGTGGGCACGGCAATGAGCTGGGTTTGCTCGTCGTCTTTGTCGTAGATGAGCACGCCGGCCTTGGGCGTCATGTCGGCGAAAATGCGGAACTGCTCGCGGTAGTTTTCCTCGGTCGGAAACACGTTGATGTGGTCCCAGCTAATACCGGAAATCACGCCAATGTGGTGCTGGTAGAGGTGAAACTTAGGCCGCCGGTCGACCGGCGACGACAGGTACTCGTCGCCTTCGATAATGATGATGGGCGCGTCATCGGTGAGCTGCACCATCAAATCGAACCCGGCTAGCTGGGCGCCCACCGCAAAGTCGAACTTGCGGCCGTGGTAGCGCAGCACGTGCAGGATGCAGGCCGTGATGCTGGTTTTGCCATGCGAGCCGCCGATGACGATGCGCTGCTTGTCGCGGCTGGCTTCGTAGATGTATTCGGGGAAGGAGTAGATTTTCAGGCCCAGCTCCTGGGCCCGGAGCAGCTCGGGGTTGTCGGGGCGGGCGTGCATGCCCACAATCACGGCGTCGAGGTCGGGCGTGATGCGGGCGGCGTCCCAGCCTTCCTGGGCGGGCAGCAGACCGGCCGCGTCGAGGCGGCCTTTGGCGGGCTCAAATATTTCGTCGTCAGAGCCCGTGACCTGGGCGCCGCGCCGGTGCAGGGCCAGCGCCAGGTTGTGCATGATGCTGCCGCCGACGGCAATCAAGTGAATCTTTTCGGAGTGCTCGTTGTGCGTTTCTGGTTCCAAAGCTGGATGGTGGTCAGGGGTGCGTTGTCGGTTGTCAGGCAATAGGCGGAGGCCATTAATTGCAGTTTCCCTCAAATCGAGGTGGCTCGAATTAACAACCGACAACGAACCACTGACAACTAACGGGAAAGGACCGCGAAAGTACAAACCAGCCGCCGCCGCAGCTCCTCCATAACCAAAAGAATCGATTTTCCCATCTATCTTTTTCCCCGACTCAGGGGTTAGCTTTGTGTAGATAGTGTGCAGCTCGGTTTTATAATAAAAGCTACATACTGATTCCCTGCTGCCCTAATACCCCCACGATTCTATGCAAGACCGGATGGACGACCGCCTGAAGCAATCCGCAGCCCGAGCCAAAGCGGCTTTGGCGCCCCGCGGTGCCTCGGGGATGGTCCCCTTCAACTCGGGCGCGGCTGGCAAGCTGCCGCCCCAGGCCCCCGAGCTCGAAATGGCCGTGCTCGGAGCCCTGATGCTGGAAAAGGATGCCCTCACGTCGGTTATTGACCTGCTCAAGCCCGAGAGCTTCTACAAGGACGCGCACCAACGGATTTACCGCGCCGTTATCCGGTTGTTCGACAAGTCTGAGCCCATCGACCAGCTCACCGTGGTGCACGAGCTGCGCGAAATGGGCGAACTCGAAGCCTGCGGCGGCCCTTTCTACGTGGCCAACCTCACTCTGAAAGTTAACTCGGCGGCCAACGTGGAGTACCACGCCCGCATCATCACCGAGACGGCCATTAAACGTGAGCTGATTCGGATTTCGAGTGAGATTCAGAAGGACGCCTTCGAGGACACCACCGACGTGTTTAAGCTTCTCGACGACACCGAATCGGCACTGTTCGAAGTATCGGAATCGAACATCCGCAAGAACTTCGACGACATGCGCAGCCTGATGGGCAAGGCCATCAAGGAACTGGAAGAAAAGAAGAACCAGGCGGATGGCCTGACGGGCGTGCCCACTGGTTTCACGGCGTTGGACCGGGTCACCAGCGGCTGGCAACCCTCTGACCTTGTGATTATTGCAGCACGGCCCGGCATGGGTAAAACCGCTTTCGTAGTCTCGGCCATGCGCAACGCGGCGGTAGACTTTAAGAAAGCCGTGGCCATCTTCTCGCTGGAGATGTCGTCGCTGCAGCTCGTCAATCGTCTGATTTCGGCCGAGGCAGAATTGGACTCGGAGAAAATCAAGAAGGGCAGCCTCGCCGACCACGAATGGCAGCAGCTCAACCACAAAATCACGGCCCTCTCGGCCGCACCCATCTACATCGACGATACGCCGGGCCTGAGCATTCGGGAGCTACGCACCAAGTGCCGCCGCCTGCGCTCTCAGAAGGACGTGCAGATGATTATCGTCGACTACCTGCAGCTGATGAGTGGCAACACCGACGGCCGCGGCGGCAACCGTGAACAGGAAATTGCCAGCATTTCGCGGGCCCTCAAGGGCATTGCCAAAGAGCTGAACATTCCCGTACTGGCGCTGTCGCAGCTCTCGCGCTCGGTAGAAACCCGGGGCGGCGACAAGAAGCCGCAGCTGAGTGACCTTCGCGAATCCGGTTCTATCGAGCAGGACGCCGACATGGTAATCTTCCTCTACCGCCCCGAGTACTACGGCCTCGACCAGGACGCTGAAGGCAATTCGACGCAGGGCGTAGGCGAAGTCATCATTGCCAAACACCGCAACGGTTCGCTCGAAACCGTGCAGTTGAAGTTTATCGGTAAGTACACCAAGTTCGCCGACCTCGACGGCGTGGGTGGCACCTTCGACACCGGCAGCTACCAACCCATGGGCCTGCCCGCCAGCAATTTCGACTCGGAACCGAGCAGCTTCACGCCGAACACCATTCGCCTGGGCTCGAAGATTAACGAGTCGCCGGTGCCGTTCCCGAAAGGGAACATGAACAAGCACGAAGACCCGCCCTTCTAACGCAAGAAGGCTGCATCACCACACTCCCCTCCTTGCCAAGGAGGGGAGTCTTTTTTCGCAACAGTTTCACTCACATTGCACAAGGCCACACTTCCTGTATGCAAAAGCTCCTATTGATTTTGGCTGGCCTGGCGGGCACATCGCCTGTGCTCGCCCAGCAAGGCCCCAAAAAACCTCTTGACCATACGGTGTACGACCAGTGGCAGAGCGTTACCAATCAAAAGATTAGCGACAACGGCAAGTACGTGCTGTTTCAGGTGCAGCCCCAGCAGGGCGATGGCATGCTGTACCTCAAAACGCCGGAGAATAAGACACTGAGAACCATCAGCCGCGGCGACTCGGCTTTGTTCACGGCAGATTCTAAGTTTGTGGTGTTCCGGATTAAGCCTTTGTACCAAGACGTTCGGCAGGCGAAAATCAAGAAGAAAAAGCCCGAGCAGATGCCCAAGGATTCATTGGGCATCTATTCGTTTGAAACCGGCAAGCTGACCAAGTACGCCGACGTCAAATCTTACAAACTGGCGGAGGAAGCCTCTGTGCTGGCTTTTCTGGCGGTGAAGGCACCGGTGAAGGACGCGGCCAAGAAAGCTCCAGCCGACACGCTCAAGAAAATCACCGACCAACTACTCGAAACCAAAAAGGAAGGCGCTACCCTCACGGTGGTGAGCCTGCCCACGGGCAAGGTCAGCCAGTTTGAGGCGGTGACCGATTACCAGATAAGCAAGCCGGGCAACAAGGTGGCTTTTGCGGTTTCGGCCCCCAAAGGCAGCAAAAACATTCAGTCGGGCTTATTTGTGCACGACTTTGCTTCGGGCAGCCCGAAGCGGGTGAGCACTGGCAAGGGCGTGTACAAGAATCTGGCCTTCGACGATGCCGGCAAGCAGTTGGCCTTCACGGCCGAAAAGCATCAGGAGAAAGCGCTGGAAAAGCCATTTAGCCTGTACTATTTTGATTTTAGAACTGATAGCGCTGCGGCTATTGTGCAGCCGGGCGCTAAGGCTCTAAAGGCGGGCTGGTCGCCAAGTGGTTTTGGCAAAGTAATGTTCAGCGAAAACGGCGAGAAGCTGTTTTTCGGCACCGCCCCCAACCCCATTCCTCAGGATACAACCCTGGTGGAGTTCGAGCACGCGAAGCTAGACATTTGGAACTACAAGGACGATTACCTGCAGCCCATGCAGCTGAAGAACCTGAAGAAGGACCTGCAGCGCAACTACCTGGCGGTTATCTACCCCAAGCAGTCGAACAGGTTTATTCAACTCGAAGACGAGTACCTGCGCGATTCTTACCTGGCCGAGGTTAAGAACGCCGAGTACGTGCTGGCGGTGACCGACACGGCCAAGCGCATCTCGCTGCAGTGGGAAGGCGCCACCCGGAAGCAGGCTTACTTGGTTTCGACCAAGACCGGGGCGCGTATTGCTGTGAATCCGCGGGCCAATAAAAGCCGGTTCCAGCTGTCGCCGCAGGGCAAGTATGCCATTTGGTACGACTTTGAAGCCAAAAACTGGTTTTCCTTCTCGGCCGCCACGCGCAAAACCACTAACCTGACGGCCAAAACCAGTGTTTCCTTCACCGACGAAGAAAACGATTCGCCCACCGACCCGGAGCCTTACGGCATTGCCGCCTGGAGCAAGGACGACGCGGCCGTGCTGCTCTTTGACCGCTACGACATCTGGAAAATTGACCCCAGTACCGGCGCTGCCTCAAACTTCACCAATGGGCTGGGACGGAAAAACAAAATGCGCTTCCGCTACCGTCTACCCGAGGAAAAGCAGAAGTTCATCAACCCCAAAGACGACCTGTGGCTGCAGGTGCAGGAGGACGACAGCAAGCAGTGGGGCTACTATCGGAAAAGCCTCGCCAGCACCAAAGCGCCCGAGCGCGTAGTGGTGGCGCCGCAGGGCTATTCGACGCTTACCAAAGCCCGCAATGCCGACACTTTCCTGTATACCAAAACCAGCGTAAGCCAGCCGGCCGACGTGTACGTGAGCCGCGACCTGAAAAAGGAGGCCCAGCTCAGCAGCATCAACCCGCAGCAAAAGGACTACAACTGGTTTACGGCCGAGCTGGTGCACTGGACCACACCCAAGGGCTTTAAAGCTACCGGCATCCTGTACAAGCCCGAGAACTTTGACCCGTCCAAGAAGTACCCGATGGTGGCGTATTTCTATGAGAAACTGTCGGAAGGGCTGTACAAATACCAAGCTCCAGCGCCTACCCCCTCGCGTCTTGATATTGCCATGTTTGCCAGCAACGGCTACCTGGTGTTCACGCCCGACATCAGCTACACCATTGGTGAGCCGGGCCCTTCGGCGATGGAGTTCATCGACTCGGGTGTGGAGGCGCTGACCAAAAACAGCTGGGTCGACGCCTCGCGCCTCGGCATACAGGGCCAGAGTTGGGGCGGCTACCAGGTGGCCTACCTCATCACCCAAACCAACCGCTACGCGGCGGCATGGGCAGGCGCCCCGGTTGTGAACATGACGTCGGCCTACGGCGGCATCCGCTGGGAGTCGGGCATGAGCCGGCAGTTTCAGTACGAGCACACGCAAAGCCGCATCGGCGGCACCTTGTGGGAAAAGCCGGATTTGTACATCCGCAACTCGCCGCTGTTTCACCTGCCCAAGGTGCAGACGCCGGTGGTTATCATGTCGAACGATGCCGATGGCGCCGTGCCGTGGTATCAGGGCATCGAGATGTTTACCGACCTGCGGCGCTTGAACAAGCCCGTGTGGCTGTTGCAATACAACGGCGAGGCCCACAACCTGGTGAAGCGCGAAAACCGCAAAGACATTTCAGTGCGCGAGCTGCAGTTTTTCGACCATTACCTGAAGGGTGCCCCGGCGCCAGCCTGGATGGTGAAAGGCGTGCCCGCCGTAGACAAAGGCCGCGACTGGGGCCTTCAGGTTTCGCAGCAATAATCATTTTCAGCCTATCCCGATAGGTTGAGAAACGGTCATGCTTCGACAAGCTCAGCATGACCGACTTTTGAAATAGACTCTAATACATGCCACCAGCGGGCCTACTTTTGGGCTCCAGCAGCCCACCCGCTGGGTTTTCATAGTTCATGACGCTTGCCCTGCTTTTGCTGTGCCTGTTTGCTTTTCTGGCAGGTTTTATTGATTCAATTGTGGGCGGGGGCGGCCTGATTCAGCTGCCGGCCATGCTCATTTTGCTGCCAGGCGTGCCAGTGCCCACGGTGTTTGGTACGGGCAAGGTGTCCAGTCTAGCAGGCACCCTGGCGGCGCTACGGCGCTACCTGAGCGGCCCTGAAAAGCTAGAAATCCGCTGGCGTACGGTGGCCATCACGGCGCTGGTGGCGGGGGCGTTTGCGCTGTTGGGCTCACGAGCCGTAAGCATGCTGCACAAAGAAGCCGTGCGGCCGCTGGTACTGGGGTTGCTGGTAGTAATGGCCATTTATACCTTCTGGCGCAAGGATTTTGGTAGCCTGCACGCGCCCCGGCTCAAGGGCAGCCGCGAGGTGATAACCGGCGTTGTGCTGGGTGCGGCCATCGGCTTCTACGACGGTTTCTTTGGGCCCGGCACGGGCAGCTTGCTGCTGTTTGCGTTCGTGGGGCTGTTTGGCTACGACTTCATTGCTTCCTCGGCCTCGGCTAAGCTGGTGAACGTGGCGACCAACCTAGCCAGCTTGTTCTATTTTGCCAGCACGGGGCAGGTGCTTTATAAGGTGGCGTTGCCCATGGCAGCCTGCAATATTTTAGGCTCTACGCTGGGCGCCCGCATGGCGCAACGCCATGGCACAGGCTTCGTAAGGGTGCTGTTTCTGACGGTGGTTGGCGCTTTTATTTGCAAAATCGGCTGGGACACTTTTGCCTAGCACGCGTTTGGCGACAACTGGCAAAAAGCAAAGCCGGCCATGCTGAGCTTGTCGAAGCATCTCTACTGCTTATCCTGTCATGCTGACGAAGGAAGCATCTTATCCCCGCTGAACGCATTGTCCAAACGTGATAGGATGCTTCGCAAGCTCAGCATGACAGACCACCGAGTATTGTAAGCTAAGTGTCGCGTCCCTACACCGTTTGTAGCTGGCGGGCCTTTTTGCGGTTTTTGCGGCGCCGGTTGAGCCACAAGATAGTGCCCGTGACCGGGAAAGTGGCACCGAGCAGGCTCACTATCAAGGCTAGCATCTTGGTAGGCCAGCCAAAAATAGCCCCCGTGTGCACGGGCTTGAACAGCCCGCGAATGCGGTGCCCCACCGGCCGCTGCTCATACGTTTGACCACTGATTACCTGACCGGAATATTGGTCGAGAAAAACCTCATTGGTCGCGTTGTCGGCGATGGCGCCGGCTGGCAAAATGGCTACCTTGATGCTGCCATCGGCTTCCTTGGGCAACTGCAAGGAGTAAGAAACTGCTCCAGGCGCCTGCTGACGGGCCAAGGCCAAAACCGCATCGGGGGCAAAGGGAGCAGCGCCGGCCACTGCCGGAGCCGCCGAAACCGGTGGCTCGGGTCGCTTCAGGGGCGAGTTGGTGAGTTGGTTGATGCTTTGGCTCACCCAATCGAATGACATGCCCACGCCGGTGATGGCCATTACAAACAGAAACAGCGAAGCATAAAAGCCCAGCACAACGTGGAAGTCATGGTTGAGGCGCTTCCAGCTGCTGCCCCACTTCACCTGTAGGCGCTGCGTGAGGGATTTGCGAGCGGCCGGCCACCACAGCACCAAGCCCGTACCCAGGATAAACAGAAAGATTGAGGAGCTAATGCCCATCACCAGCTTGCCGATTTTGCCGGCTACCAGGCCGCGGTGCAACTGCTCCACGGTGTGGAAGAAGGTTTCGCGGGGGTTGATTTCGCCCACGATGGCCGCCGTGTAGGGGTTGACGTAGAGGCGGGGCCCTCCCCCATCGCCTTTGCCCTTGCCTGGACCTTCCGTTTTGCCGGCGGGCTTACCAGTTGGGCGCTCGGCATTTCGGCCTTCCTGCTTGGCATCGGTTGGGCTGGGACCTTTTCCTGGTCCGTTTGGCCCGCCTGCTAGGTTTATTTCCACGGTGCGGGTGGGGTCGGCGTATACTTTGAAGCTGGCGATTTTGGCATCGGGCTTGTGGGCGCGCACCGCATCGGCCAGGCGCGCCAGTGGCAGGGGCGCCGTGGCGGCGGACGCCACGAAGTACCGCTCCGAATACCAGGTCTGTTCTATCTCTTTCTCAAACGCCAGGATGCAGCCGGTCAGGCAGACGAAAACGATGACTAGTCCTGAAACCAGGCCGAGGTAGAGGTGGAGGTCCCGTATCACGGATTTAGTCGGGCTCATTGGATTTTGCGGTTAAGTAACTGGTTAATTGGCGTTGGGGCTGCATTGGCCGGAGGTCGAGGAAGCAAGTTTCGGGCGGCTTCGTTCAACTTGCATACCGATTGCGTCACTTTAGGGTCGCGGCGGCTTACAGCTTGTACCCCAGCGTTGCGGAGAAGGTGCGGGGCGCAATCGGGTTTATGCTGTTGTCGTCGTGCATGTTGTAGCTCAACTCATCGAGCAGGTTAGCCATTTTGAAGCGCACTGAGAACCGGTCGTACTCATAGCCCAGGGAAGCATCGAGCAAGACGTAGTTCGGGATGCTGATGAGGCGGTAAGGGTCGTTTTCGATGGTGAGGCGGGGGTTGCGGCCAGCCAGCTTATCGCCCACGTAGTAGCCGGTTACGCCAGCACTCAGGCCTTTCAGGAAGCTGGTTTCGCTAAATGCGTTGCTGAAGTTGTAGAACAAGCTCAGGTTGGCGGTGTGGGCGGGGTTGTAGCGCAGGCGGCTGCCGGTTTCGTAGAGGTTGCTGCGGGTATAGGCCGTGTTGTTGTAGCTGTAGCCGGCAATGAACGACCAGCCCTGGTAGGGGCGGCCTTGCACATCTACCTCCACGCCTTTGCTGGTGACCTGGCCGGCGAGTTCCTGGGCGCTGGGGCGGTCGGGGTTGAAATTAGAGGCCGAGGTCAGGATGGTTTGGGCCTGGTTGCTGTTCACAATTTGATAAGCCGTTACGTTCAGCGAAAGAGCGCTCTTGAAGAGGTCGTTTTTGATACCCACTTCGTACTGGTCGATGAGCGAGGGCGGCAGGGGTTCGCCGCTGGCATCAATGCCGTTGTTCACTGTGAAGGAATTGGCGTAGGAAGCGAACACCGACGACGTTTTGAGAGGCTGGTACACCAGGCCTACCCGCGGCGAAAAGGCGTTGTCGAACCGGCGATTTTGGGTAACGGTGATGGCGGTGTTCGTAGCCGTGAGGCCGGGATAGGTGTATACCTCACTGGGTGTTTCCTGATAACTCCAGCGCAGGCCAGCAAGCAGTTTGAAGTGTTCGCCCAGGCTAATCAGGTCCTGCACGTAGAAGCCGGCGCGGCGGGTGCTGCCCAGCGTGCGGGTATTGTAGCGCAGGGCGTCGTAGCCGCTCACGGCGCGGGCTGGCGCGCCCAGCACCCGGCTGCGGTCCAGGACATTGACCGAGTCGAAGGGCTGGCTGATGTAGGACAGGATGTTGGTGGCGTACTGGTCGACGTCGGCGCCCACCAGCAGGGCGTGGCCCAGGAAGCCGGTGCGGAAAGTGCCGGTCAGATCGAGTTGCGCGAGGAAGTAGTTTTCGGCGGTTTCGCTGCGGTTGAGGCTGCGCTGCAAGTTGCCGTAGAGCGCGGCTTTGGGAGAAGGCGCTACGTAGCCGGGTGCGCCCACCGTGCCGCGCGCGGGCCGGAAGCCGTTGTTGATGCCAACGGGCCGCGAGGCAGAGCGCAGCTCGTTATCATAGCGCTGAAACGCACCCACGGCCCTAATTTGCCAGGCTTCGTTCAGGTGGCTGGTGAGCGTGGCAGTGGCGCTGGTTTGTTGGGTAGTATTCTTGGCGTCGGCTGTGTTCAGGGTGCGGCTGCGCGACTCCAGAATGTTGTAGTCAATGGCACCAATGCCGTAATCCGGCGTGCGATTGTCGCGTAGGTAGTCGCCTTCAAGCACCAGGTCAGTGCGGGGCGTCAGGCGGAAAAGCAGCGAGGGGTTCACGTACACGCGGCTAGACTGCACGTCGTCGCGGTAGCTGTTGCCTTGCTCGTAAGTGCCATTCAGCCGGAAGGCCACGGTTTTGCTACTGCCCACGGTTCCGTACACGTCGAACATCGGCTTGATGAAACCGAAGCTACCGGTGCGCAAACCCACCGAGCCGCCGCGCTCGAAGAGCGGCTTTTTGGTGACGAGGTTCAACACACCGCCCGCGGCCACGTTGCCGTAGAGAATGGCGGCGCTGCCCTTTAGCACTTCCATGCGCTCCAGGGAGCTTACTTCGGGCATCACGCCATTGTTGAAGCGCACGCCGTTTTTGAAGGTGTTGTTGCTACCATAGGCAAAGCCGCGGCTGCCCAGTTCTTCCTGGGTGCCCCCGGTGGTGCTGGTCACGTACAGGCCGGGCACGTTGGCCAGCACGTCGCTCAGACGCAGGGCCTGCTGCTGCTCCAGCACGGCGCGCTCCACGGTGACGGTGCTCTGGGGCAGGTCGAGCGGGGCAATGGGCAGCTTGCCAACGCTGGTGGGGCGTTGGTTCACACTTTTGGCGCCGGTCACGGTCACTTCCTGCAGCTGTTGCTCGCCGCGCACCAAGGTTACGGCCGGCACGTCTACGGTCCGGCGGGCCTTCACTTCCACGGTTAGCTCCTGGGGAACATAGCCGAGGCCACTCACCACCAGCACTTGCCAGCCAGCGGGTGCTCTCAGCTGAAAGCTGCCGTCTACACTGGCTGCAGTACCGCGCTCAGTGCCTTTTACGCGCACCGAAACCTGCTCAGCCAATTGCCCATCGGCCAGGATGATGGAGCCCGTTACCGACCCAAAACCTGCACTATGCTCTTCCCGCGAGTGGTAATGTGGTCCATGTTGGGCAAAACTAACAACTGGAGCAAACGTGGTAGCGAGGAAAAGTACGCAAGTCATCATGAGCTTATTTGGAATCATTCTAAATATGCCACAAAGGTGGAGTCTATTTAGAATGATTCCAAATAAACTTTATGTGTTGTCAACTTGCTAGGGCTTTCAACGATTTTAAAACACTTACTGGAACCCCATATCAAACTGGATAACAATAAAAAAGCCCGACATCTCAGTTGGGCTTTTTACTCAAAACTTAATATACCCTTCTCGTCAGGCACCTCACATAATACTTGCTAATGGGGCGAAGTCAACCATAACAAGGCTCCTAAAGCTTCACTCCTACCGTAAGGAAGTAGCTGCGGCCGTCCGAAGGCAGTATGCCAGGGCCGGGGTAGCCAGTGGCGCGGCGCGTGAAATAGCGCGCGTCAGCCAGGTTGTTCACGCTGCCTTCCAGCTTAAGCCAGCGGTGCTCCCACGACACCGACGCATCGAGAATTTGGTAAGCTGGAATGGGGCCGACTACGGGCGTTACTATGTCGCCTGGGTCCTCGCCAACATTTGTGGCATCGGAAAACTGCCGGGACAGGTACAAGTACTGCAAGGATGCCTTGAAAGGCCCGTAGCTTACCTGAGTTCCAGTTTTAAGATTTACGGTCGGCACGAACTCCACTTGCTGGCCTTGCACGTCTGCCAACTGGCTCTCCACATAGAGCCCACGAATCAGGGACACGTTGCCAAAAATGGACCACTGCCGACAGCCGGCGCCCTGAGACAGTTGATTCAGCAACTCAACTTCGCCGTAAGTTTCCACCCCCAAAATCAGGGCGCGGCCAATATTGGTGCGGCGGCGGTAGATGCGGTCCAAAGCGTCGTACTCGGTAATCTCGCCGATGCGATTGTCGTAATTGAGC
Organism: Hymenobacter sp. B1770; assembly: GCF_049896385.1. Taxonomy (NCBI): domain Bacteria; kingdom Pseudomonadati; phylum Bacteroidota; class Cytophagia; order Cytophagales; family Hymenobacteraceae; genus Hymenobacter; species Hymenobacter sp. B1770. The sequence continues at coordinate 20,328 of NZ_JAFCUF010000011.1, read as the reverse complement.
GCAAACAGGCTCACATCGTAAGTGAGAAAACCTGTTTTCTCGCCCCGCACGCCCACATCGAACGAGTAGCCGCGCTCGTCCTGCAGGTTGGGGTCGATAACGGCCGAGGGGTTAACAATCTGCATGTCACTGAACGTAATAGAGCGGTAGTTCTGCGAGATGTTGGAGTAGAATTCCAATTGCTCTTTGGGTTTATAGCTCACGCCAATCCCTCCCAGAAACAAGCCACGGCCACTCACGCGCGCCTCATTCTTTTGCCTGATTTGAATGATATTGCCAGCCAGGTCACGGTCAATAGTATTAATCACTCCCTCGGCCTGCGTGCGGATGTACTCGTAGCGAAGTCCCGGCGTGACCGATATTTTATCGGTCAGGTATAGAATGTTCTCGACAAAGAAGGCGGCGTTGTGGTTAGGAAAGCGGTAATCAGAACTGCCGAGGGCTCCAAAAACTTCATTTTCGGGAGATATGAAGCGAAAATCTGCCCCGCGGCCCGTGGGGCCGAAGCCTTGGGTGCTGTGGGTGGTCCCCCGGTAATAGCGTGTGCCCAAAAGCACGACGGCGTCTTTGCCCGCCACTTGGTAGCGGTTAAGGTAGCGGGCTTCGAGGCCGTAGTTGCGGAAGTCACCGTTAATGAGGTCGCGGCTGTTGGCTTCACTATCGGAGCGGGTCACATCGTTGGGGCGGAAGCCCAATGACTGGCGCGAGGCCACCAGCCCGAAGGCGATGAGGTTGATGTTGGAGCGGGCGTTGAGCTTCCAGTCGGCGTTGGCATTAAACAGGTTCCAGTCGACCGCAAACCAGTTGCGCTCGCGGTTCGACTGCCGGGCATCCTGCAGAAATTGCTTGTCGCTGAGGCCACCGGGCTGCTGGGCTAGGTAGTCCATGTGGGTCACCTGCAGGCCCACTTTCACGTTTTCGTTGGCCTGGTAGCGTACGTCGGCGTAGGCCGTTTTGCTTTCGTAGTTGGAGTTGGGCCGCCAGCCGTCGCCGCGCTTGTACTGCACAAAGGTGTAATAGCTGAGCTTGCCCACCGTGCCGCCCACGCTATTAAAGGAATTAAAAAAGCCAAATGAGCCCACCGTTTGGCGGGAAGTAATGGCGGCTTTGCGGTCAGGGTCGGGCCCGCGCATTTCGAAGTTCAGCAGGCCACCAAACTGAGTCCCATACTGCAGCGACGCCGCCCCGCGCACCAGCTGAATGCGCTTTACCGCCTCCGTGGGCGGTGTATAATAGCTCTCAGGGTAGCCCAGGGCATCGGCCGAGATGTCATAATTGTTCTGGCGGACATTGAAGTTGCTGGTCCGGTTAGGGTCCAGGCCCCGGCCGCCGATGCTCAGTTGCAAACCGCCCCCGTCGTTTTCCCAAATGTTGAGGCCCGGCACCCGGGCGTATACCTGGCGGGCGTTGTTGGTGGCGAGGTTGGCCACCAGGTTTTCGGGCACGATGACCTCTGACTTCTTAGCGGCGAAGATGGCGGTGCCCTCCACCTCGCGTAGGCGGGTTTGGCCAAAGGTGGTTTGGGGCGCGGCCACTACTACTTCGCCCAGGGTCCGGTCGCGGCTCGTGAGTTCGAAGATGAAGCCATCGGCGGGCAGGTTCACCGAAATTTTATAGGGCTGGTAACCCAGGGCCGACACCTGCACCTGCTGCAGGCCCACGGCGAGGCCAATCATTACAAAGCGGCCGGTTGTGTCGGTGAGCACGGCGCGGGCCAGGCTTTGCACATACACTTCGGCGCCCACCACGGGCTGGCCAGTGCCGGCGGCCAACACCCGGCCACGCAGCGTTTCCTGCGCCCGGGCCTCTGCCACGCCTAGTAGCAGGGCCGCGAAAAGCAGCATTCTATAAACCTGAAATCTCATCGTCAAAAGGTAAAATCCACGGCTTAGGCGCGAAGCTTTCGGCTTGGCGGGCCAGGTCCACGGTGGGGTCAATGTAGGCTTTGCCCAGGCGGCCGTTCAGGGTCACGTAGGTATCGGCGTAAATCTGGGGTTGGTGCACGCCCTGAGCGGTGTAGTAGTCGCGCAAGTAATGGGCAAACTGCAGTATCATGTCGGCTTGGGTGGCCATCATCTTCTCCTGCAGCACGCTGAGGTGGTCTGAATTATTGACTCGCCGGGTGCGACCGGTAGCGGAGTCGACTACTTTGAACTCGACCTGACCCATCTTTTCCATCAGCATCACACGCCACGAAAACCGGTAGCCTTCCTCCGTCCAAAACAGCTCGCGCGGGTATAGCGCGTAACGAAACGGCACCAGCAGCTGCACCACAAAAAACAGCGCCAGCCCCGTAACCAGGGCCAGCTGCACCCGCGGCCCGTACACCAGCGGCGAAGCCGGCCTCTGGGCCGCCGAGGGCTGCCGGAAAACTGCCCGCACCCGCTCCAGCAGCCGCTCGTGCCACTCGGCCGGGAAGAATATCAGCGCTGCCACTATCATCACATACGGAAACATGCCGATGGGAAACAGAATGGCTGTGAGCACATGAAACACCACCACCGCCGCGTAGGCGTAGGGCCGGGTGAGGCGGTTTAGCAGAAAAAACGGCACCGTGAGGTCGTATATAGCGCCGAACCAGCTGAACACAAAGGCTGTGATAGGGTAATTGAACAGGAACCCCACCAGCGGCAGGTCGTTTTTGGCTGGCAGCCAGATGCGCAGCGGTTGGGCTGCTAGTAGCCAGTCGGAATTCAGCTTGGCCAGCCCGGCGTAGAAGTACACGACGCCTACGAGTAGCCGCAGGGCGTCCACGGACCAGCGAGGCACGTGGGTGTGCTCGCGCGCGGGGTGGCGCCGGGCATCAAGGGACAAGTAGTTGCCAGCTGGCAGGAAAACGAGCAGCAGCGCTGCCAGACTCACAAAGTAGTAGTGGTTCAGGTAGGTGCTTTTGTCCATCAGCTCGATGTAGGTGAAGCTGAGGAACAAGCCCACGGCAGCCAGGCGGTAGTGCCAGCCCAGCGCCAGCAACAGCGCGCACACGCCGCAAACCGCAAAAAGCCCGTACGTGTACGGGCCCAGCGGCTTGATAAATTCGAACCCATAGTAAGGAAAGAAGAACCTGGGCTGCAGGTAAAGCTCGGCAATCCAGCCCTTGGCCCAAAAGCGAACGACGCTGGCTAGTATCAGCAGGCCAAAGGCTATGCGGAATACTGCCAGCGGCGCAGCCGGGGTATGGGTTTGGAAGTAAGCGGGGCGCACTAGTCGCCGTCGTTGTCGACGTAAGTAATGCTCACGCTCATGGCCGACGTCATGTCAACCTTTATCAGGCGCACAGCCTTCTGCATCTCGTTGTAGGACTGCACGGCGGCGGCGTTGCGCGACTGCATGGTGGCGTGGAGGTCGGGCCCGAGCGAGGCCAGCTGCTGGGACGAAGTTGCAAACTGGTCGTTGATGAGTTTGGTGAGCGACTCGCCGGTGCGGCTGTCCTTAGCGCCCAGCGCATTGACGTACGACTTAAGTGAGGGCTGCCCTGCACGGCCATTGAACACGTTTTGCACCGTGGCGTGCGCGGCCTGGGCTAGCTGCAGCGGCAAGGCCCCCTTGAAATAGAAAGCCTCAATTTTATCGGGAGCCGCAACGCCCGACATTACCCCCGCAGGGATGCCAATCTTGCCCGTCCGCAGGAAATGCTCATAATAGCGCGAGTAAGCATTCATCAGCAGCGAGAGCGAGCTGCCCGCGTTGGTACCGGTGCTGTTGACGAAGGTGGCGCGGTAGGGGCCGTTCCACTGGCCGCGCACGCCGGTCAGCAACTGGTCCATGGTGTTCACCACGTCGGTGAGGTAGCGGCGCTGGTTGGCCGTGGTCACGTACGACTGCACAATGGAGGCGTCGTCGGCCGCGATGCCGTTCAGCAGGAAGTCGAGGGCCGGAAAGCCCTGCTGCGGGATGGCCGTGGCCAACTCGAAGTTGTAGGTACCCGAAGCAATATTCCGGCGAATGCCGGTCGCGTCAGTCGGGTAGATATTGAAGCGGTTGGCAAGCGAAACATCGGCCGCAGGGCCAAATTCAAACACTTCTACCTTCTGCCACTCCAGGTACGCCTCGCGCCAGGACTGGCGCAGCGACTGCAACCCGGCCACCGTAGGCGCCGCCGTGAAAGCCGCCGTCTGGGTTTTCATGGCCGTGAGCTTGCCGCCGAAACCCTGGTAACCGGGAATCACCAAGGTATCGGCCCACTGCGTGAGTACTGCTTTGCGGTCCAGTTCGGAAGCACCCGCCGTGGGCTTTTCCGAGTCATCGATAACGTCCTTGCAACTGGTGATGCCGCCTGCGGCAAGAATTACCGACAACGAAAAGAGCAGAATCGACTTCTTCATTTTGAAAAGGTAAAAGGGGCTTACTTCTGGGGAGAGTAGGAAACCTTATTGATTGGGTTGAGCGCTACCGGGCTATTGCCTTGGTAGCGCTCAACTCGACGGTGTAAATAGGAAAGGGACTCGAAAGGTTCTTTCCGTGGGCTTTAGAGCGAGAATTTGGCGTTGATGGCAGCAATGCCAGCATCAGCCTGGGCGTTGGTAAGGCTCCAGGCGCCCTGGCTGCCCGAGGTGATGCCGTTCAGCACAGAATCGGCCCAGGCAGTGTCGGCGCCCGCCTTGGTGCAGAAGCGCAGGGAGTAGATGAAGCCAATGCCTTCGGCCAGCGCGTGCGCTTTGGCGTCGAGGGTGGCGTGCGATTTCCAGCTGGTCAGGTAAGACACGGCCGATTTGGCAATGGTTTTTTCCAGTTCGGTGCGGATAATATCGGCCTGCGCTTTAAGCGTGGCGTCGTCGCCATTCACAATGGCTGCGCGGCCTTTCAGGAAAGCCAGGTACACACCGGGCGATGCCGGGCCATTTTTCTCGTTGAGGTAGCCGGCCAGAAACCGCTCGCGAGGCGTGATGGCGATGTCCGTCACCATTGTGGCATTGGAAGTCATGTAGCCATAGGCCATGTCCCAGATGTGCTCACGCTCCGTGTAGGTTTTACCAGCCACTACTTTGCTGTTGTCGGCAGCCAGCGAAGCGGGCGTCAGCAGCACGTTGTTAATCTGGTCGAGCAGCAGGGCGCCCAGCAGGCCCTTTTGAATAATCTGGTTCACCTCGAAACCCTTGCCATCGACAAGGTAGCGGCCCAGGCGGCCGGCATTGCCGGGAGTAGCTACCTGGTTTACCGACTGGCTGGCCAGGGCCAATTCTGCCAGTTTGGTATCCATGTAGGACCGAACCTGGTTGGCGTTGGCTTCGGAGAACGAAGCGGCCGTTTTATCGCGCAGCTGTACGCCGGCGCTGGCTGCAGTGTTCAGGGCAGTCGCGGAGAACGGTGCATTGGCACCGGTGTAGAAGTTGCGCAGCCGAGCTAACTCCAGAGTGGCAGGCGTGGCGGGAGCCGCTACGGCTACCGTGGCCATGTAGGAGTTAAACTCACTAAACATGTCGAGCCGCACCGCTGCCGTACCCAAGTCCACGGTCGAAGTCCCGTTAGCATCCTTAAACGAAGTGGTGTAAGGAGTAGTACCCGTGAGGGCAGTATAGTCCATTTTGGCACGTAGCGTGGGAGCTGAAGGGGTTACGGTGTCGTCTTTACTGCAGGAAGCCAGGCCTAGTGTAACAGCAAAAAGCGCGAGGGAGGAGGTACGGCTGAAGATGGTCATAAAAGGAGTTAAGTAGAATCGGGCAGGCAGTTAGTAGGTGGGGTTACAACTGGCCTTGTTTAGAATCGTTCTAAACTTTGACAAAAGTAGGGGCTATTTAGAATCGTTCCAAATAGAAAAGCTAACTCTTCTATACTCCTCCCTGTTTTGCAGAAACCTATTTCTGCTTATTACACCTCAACTGCTTGAATTAAATCATCTTGCACGAGCGCTATCAATTCAAAAACTTTGGCCAGCAACTTGTAGGAGCGCAGTTGGTCTTCGAAGTTGGCCGTAATCGTAACGGCCGTCACCTCGTCCACGCCGTAGTCGGCAGCCAGTTGAGTGAGTTGTTGGTGCACTTGCTCGGGCGTGCCGCTCACTACGCGGCCCTGGTTTTGAGCGATGTGAAACTGGTCTTCGGCCGAGAAGCAGTAGCTGCGTACCTCTTCGGTGGTGGGGAAAGTGCCGCGCTCGCCTTTGCCAAAGCGCAGCAGCATGAGGTCCATGGCGGCGCGAAGGCCCTGGGCTTTTTCTTGGGTTTCGGCACAGAGCACAAACACGGCCATGTTGGCCAGCGGCGCCGCCAGCTCGGCTGAGGGGCGGAACCGCTCGAGGTAGGTGCGCACCGCCTGTGGGCCACTGTTGCCGTTGATAAACTGGGCGAAGGAAAATGCCATGCCCAGGTGAGCGGCAAACAGCCCGCTCTGCCCGCTGGAGCTCAGCAGCCACAGCCCGGGCACGGTGGCGCCTGCGGAATGGCCATCACCCGCTCGTGAATGGTTTCGGGCACCCGGTCGTCTCGCAGGTAGGCTTGCAGGTCCATGAGCTGCTCCACAAAATCCTGCTCGCTGAAGGTGTTGCTGGGGTTGAGGGTGTGGGCTGTGAGACGGTCGCCGCCGGGAGCCCGGCCCATGCCCAGGTCGATGCGGCCGGGAAACAGGCTTTCGAGCATGCGGAAGTTCTCGGCCACTTTCAGGGCGCTGTAGTGGGGCAGCATCACGCCGCCCGAGCCCAGGCGGATGTGTTGGGTTTGGCTGCCGAGGTAGGCAATATGCACCTCGGGCGTGGAGCCGGCCAGTGTGTTGGTGTAGTGGTGCTCCGATACCCAGAAGCGGGAATAGCCAAGGCGGTCGGCCAGCTGGGCAACCTCTACGGTTTAGAGAAGGGCGTGCCGGGCGGTAGCCACCGGACGAATGGGGGACTGGTCGAGCACGTTGAGGCGAAGCTTGGGGAAGGCGTCATCGTTGGGAAAGGAAATTGGGTTTCACAACCGTTTACTCGCTCTTCCGGTTTGAAGCGATAACCGTCGGCGGCCACATTGCCGTTGAACGAACAATTGCCGCATTGGCTGTTAAGCACCCAACTATTCACCTCACTTCCCTTCATGAGCGACCAAAACAACGTCACCATTCCAATAGCCGACGGCACCGAAATGCGCGCCTACTCGGCCTTCCCCAACAGCACAGGCCCCGTACCGGGCATCATTCTGCTACAAGAGGCCTTTGGCGTCAACCATCACATTCGCAGCGTGGCCGACCGGCTGGCCGAGGCGGGCTACGCCGTTATTGCCCCCGAGCTGTATCACCGCACCGCCGCCCCGGGCCTAGAGGTGCCGTACTCCGACTTCGGCAGCGCCCTGCCGCACTACAACGCCCTTAACCCCCAGGACCTGACGGCCGACCTGCAAGCTGCGCACGTCTGGCTGCAATCGCAGGCCTTAATACTCCCAGATAAAATTGGCAGCATTGGCTTCTGCGTGGGCGGCCGGGTGTCGTTTCTGGCCAATGCTGTGCTGCCGCTCGCCGCGGCAGTTTCGTACTACGGCGGTGGCACGCATCTGCTGAAAGACCGGGCCCAGGACCTGCACGCACCGCACCTCTTCTTCTGGGGCGGGCTGGATGCGCACATCAGCAAGGAGCACATTGCCGAAGTGACGGACGCGGTAGAAGCCGCGGGCAAGCCATTCATAAACACCGTGATTTCCTACGCCGACCACGGCTTTCATTGCGACGAACGGCCGACCTACCATTCAGAAGCAGCCGCGGAGGCCTGGGGAATGACGCTGGCTTTCTTTAAGGAGAAGCTGGGATAAGGAATTGTCATGTGTGGCTCGGGTTTCGCAACCTTGTGCGGGGAACCTCCCCCCGGCCCCTCTCCAAAAGAGAGGGGCCGGGGGGAGGTTCCCCGCACAAGGCTCCTTTCATCACACCGTAGCTGCTTGCGGCTCTACCTGCCGCCCCAGCCACTGCGCCATGCTGCTGGCCAGCACTATCTGCAGAGCATGGTAAAGCATCAGCGGCAGCAAGATCAGACCAGTGGCTGCGCTGGCTGGAAACAGCAGGCTGGCCATCACACTGCCGTGCACCAGCGACTTTTTTGAGCCGCAGAATACCGCCACGATTTGGTCGGCACGGGGGAAGTTCAGCATCCGGCCCAAGGCCCAGACGAGGATAACCACTAATAAGTACAGGCCCACCATGCCCGCGCCCAGCTTGAAAACGTCGGCCGGGCGGTAGCTACTGAAGATGCCTTCCGCGAAGGAGTCGCAAAAAGCCGTGAAGACGATAAGCAAAATCGTGACCTGGTCGAAGGTTCGCAGTGTGGACTTGTGCTGGTCGGCAAAGGCGTTGAAGCGAGAATTGAGCAGTACCCCCGCCCCTACCGGCAGCACCACCTGCCACAGCAGCTGCACCGCGAGGCCCCACAGCTGGCTGCTATCGGCGCTGAGATGGAGGAACAGACTAGCCAGCAAGGGCGTGAGCAGGATACCCAGCAAGCTGGAAATGCTGGCGTTGAAAATGGCCGCCGGCATATTGCCCCCAGCAATGCTCACCATCACCACCGACGTGGAAACCGTGCTTGGCAAGGCGCACAGAAAGAAGATGCTCTGCCAGAGCAGTTCGCCCTTTTCGGCGCCGAAGAAAGGCCGCGCCAGTAGCGCCAGCGCCGGAAACAGAACAAAAGTGGTGGCTTGCACCAGCAGGTGCAGCTTCCAGTTGCGCATGCCCGCCTGCAGCTTTGCCAGGCTAAGCTTGAGTCCGTAAAAGAAAAACACCAGGGCTACCCCTATGGTCGTTATCAGCTTCCACGGCACGGGGCTGGCCTTGCTGCCCAGGCCCGGCTGGAAGTACGCCAGCACCACCACGCCAATGAGGCCGAGCAGAAACCAATCGAGCCCGGCCCGGGCCAGGAGCGCAGCAAAACGGTTGGAGGCTGGTGCGGGGGTAATGGGTTGAATCATGCATCAAAATACGCCAACAGCCGTCCTACGGTGGCGTTTCAGCTGCATAAATAAAAAGCGCCAGGCTCGGCGAGCCTGGCGCTGTGGGTATTTTGTGGGTGGTGCAGCCGGTCCGCGGAGTCGATTTAACACCGCATGACGTGACTGGGCAACTGCTTCGCTTACTGGTCGCTGCCGCCGCCCAGGCCGGGGGGCGGGGTGCCTTGCACGCCCTGTACGTTGGGCACGCCCATTTTCTCTTCGCGCTTGCGCTGGTATTTATTGAATTGCGCGGGCGTCAGCACATCCTTAATGGCCGAAAGGCGCGAGCTGCTCACGCTTTCGACGATGCCGGCCAGCTTGCGCGGGTCGGTGCGGTAGCGAGAGCGGGCTGTCTCTACATTATCAATGGCGCGCCGGTTGATGGCGCGGACCTTCTCCGTTTGCTGGGGGTTCAGGGCCAGATTTTTTTGCATGTTGGCCGTCAGCGCGTTTGCCTTGGCGTCAATTTCGGCATCGGAAGGGCCGGCTACCTCAGGTGCAGCTTCGGGCGCCTGGGTGGTTTTGGTTTTCACGCTGGGCTGGCCCGCCGGCTTCACCTTGGTTTTTACGGTGGCCGCGGTTGGGGCTTGCGCCAGCACGGCAGGCGTAGCGGCCAGCACCAGCAACGACGAGAGCAGCAACAGTTTCATACGAAGAGGCATTGAATTCAAATACACAGAAAAAGGAAGGCAGAAAGGCCGGGTAAATATCGGGCTAAATCCCCGGCCGCTACGGGCCCAACGTGGCTAGAACCACGTTTCGTGCCAGAGCGTGGCGAAAAAACATCCTGCTAATCTCCGCACTGCAACCTTTCGGCCCGTTTTGGCATACAACCAACTATGAAACACGACAAACGCACCAACAAGAACTGGCTGCTGGCCGCCGGCCTGGGCGCCGCCGCCATGGCCGCCACCCTCTGGGGCAACCGCCGCGGCTCCTACGATTTGAGCGGCCGCGTCGTGCTCATCACCGGCGGCTCGCGCGGACTGGGCCTCGTGCTGGCCCGACAGGCGGTATCCGAGGGTGCCCGCGTAGCCATTTGTGCCCGCGATGAAGCCGAGCTGGCCCGCGCCCGCCAAGACCTGCTCATGGCTGGCGGCGCCGAAGGCGACGTGCTCACCCTGGCCCACGACATCACCAACGAAACCGAAGTGCGCACCATGGTGGCCGAGGTCGAAAAGCGCTTTGGCGCGGTCGATGTGCTCATCAACAACGCCGGCATCATCGTGGGTGGCCCCCTCGACAACATGGACTTGCGCGATTACGAGGATTCCATGGCCATTCACTTCTGGGCGCCCTTGCATGCCATGCAGGCCGTGCTGCCCGCCATGCGCCGCCGCGGCGAGGGGCGCATTGTCAATATTTCGTCGCTGGGCGGCAAGGTGGCCATGCCCCACATGACGCCTTACAGCGCCAGCAAATTTGCCTTGGTGGGCCTCTCCGAAGGTTTCCGGGCCGAAATGCGGCAGCACGGCATCAGCGTAACCACGGTGTGCCCCGGCCTGATGCGCACCGGCAGCCCCGGCCACGCCCTGGTAAAGGGCCAGCAAAAAAAGGAGTTTGCTTGGTTCAGCATTGCCGACTCCCTGCCCGGCCTCACCATGAGCGCCGAACAGGCCTCCCGCCAAATCTGGAACGCCTGCCGCCGCGGCGATGGCGAAGTCATCCTCTCCCTCCCGGCCAAGCTGCTGTCGGCCTTCCACGGCCTGCTGCCCGGCACCACCACCGACATCCTGAGCTGGCTCAACCGCGCCCTGCCCGCCACCGGCGAAAGCCCAGCTGCCAACGTGCGACGCAAAGGCTACGAAAGCGAAAGCGCGTTGAGCAAATCTCCCCTTACTGCCCTAAACCGCAAGGCCGCTGTGAAAAACAACGAGGTGTAAAGCCAGCTGAAGGCAATAAAAAGAGCCCGCGTTAATGAGCAGCTACTGAACTGCCCGTTAACGCGGGCTCTTTTTATTGCCTTTAAATTTAACTTACTACAACGTACCCCGACGCTTGCTAACGGTGCGGGTGCCGGATAGCTTGGCTTTGCCCCGGCTGTGAGAGCTAAACAAGCCGCCGCGCCCAAATAGCCCATGATGACCGTAGCGCTTGTAAACGGGCCGGTGATTGCCCGGCATTATTTTGTCATTTGGCGAGCTGGCAGCACTCGCCGGAGCGGCTTCGGCGGTGGCAAAAACACCTAACAGAGAAGCGGACAATAGCAGGATACGGAGCATATAGAAGGCTGGGAAATTGGTGGCAGGTTTTAGAAATTGTGTCGCTTTCAAAAAGCGAACCAACTACGTGCTCCTAAACCGGCTTAGTATTCCAAATATTGCCTAGACACTCATAAATCACCTTCTTTTTACGTTTATTTAATAAATAAACTAATATTAAGTTTTACTATATAAAACCTGTTAAGCATCTAATTGCAAACCCATTATCCAATTAAATATTCCGTCATTATTTCACACCAAGTACTTCGAAAAACTTTTAAAGTAATTTTTTTACTACAATAAATTTTTTTAGAAAATCCTCCTGGTGCTATTGATAGGCTTTGGCGCTTGTGCGGGAGGCGCTACCATTCGGTTATAACTCCGGCGCCGGCTGGCACTTTGGGCACGTGTAAGTAGCTCGCCCGCCTACATAGTATTTATCAATTTTCACCTTGGAGTGGCGCGGGCAAAAGGTATGCGCATCGTCGCTGCTGGCGGTAGCCGAGGTGTCCCACTCGCGGGCGTGGATGAGGAAAGAAGCCGGAAAATGCCGGTAGGTGGCTTCCTGACTGATGGCCGTGGCAAGCACCAATTGCACGGCCTCATGCAGGGCTCGTCCTTCTTTCTCGGTGAGAGAAGTACCCAGGCGCTCGGGATGGATTTTGGCCTGAAACAGCACCTCGTCTACTATCCAGTTGCCGAGGCCGGCGGTGATGCTTTGGTCGAGCAGCAGCGGCTTGAGCAGCGTTTTGCGACGGGCGAGTTTCTGGTGCAGCTCGGTGGCGGTGATGTCAAGGGCATCAGGGCCAATTTTCTTGGCTTTCTGGTGGGCGGCGGCGCTATCGGCGAGGCGAATGCGGCCGAATTTGCGCGGGTCGATGAAGGCCAAGCATAGGCCGGAATCAGCGAGGCGCAGGGCCACACGGGTGAAGCGCGGGGCGTCGGGCTCGTCGCGATATGCGCCAATGTCGCCCGTCATGCCAAAATGGAGGACCAGCACAGTGCCATTGTCCAGCTCTAGGAAGCAGTTTTTTCCCAGGCGCGAGGTGCCCGTGATGGTGCGGCCCACCAGGCCGGCGCGGAGTTGGTCCTCGGGCGTGGCCAGCACGTGGGCATCGTTTACCTGCACGGCGGCGATGGTTTGGCCCACGGCCAGTTCATTAATAAAACGGCGATAGGTCTCGACTTCGGGTAATTCGGGCACGGAAGGATGGATGGGTCGGAAAGGAAAACGGAACGGTCATGAAGAGTGCAAGGAACCGAAGGTTGGCAGAGCCAATCAGTACGCCCTGGTAAACCTCTCTCCTGCGCTTTTCATAATGTTCAAACCAACAGCACAAACCCGCATCAGGTTGCAAAACCTTTCTTACAAATCTCCGCGCAGGCTGCCTTCCAGCACCACCACGCCCGTGCCGCCAATCTGCACCGTATCAATGGCCTCGGGCGGGCCGCTCACGCGCACTTGCACGGTGCCGGCCCGGCCCATGTCGTGGCCCTGCTCGGCGATAAAATCAGGCGATTTGAGGTAGCCGTGGTGCCACAGATACGCCGCCATGCCTCCTGTGGCCGAACCCGTGACGGAATCTTCCGAGATGTCGGGCGGAGTGCCGAAGTGGCGGGCAAAGGTGTCGCCAGTTGCGGTGGCGCCGCCCAGGCAAAAAAGATGAGGGCTAAAGAAGTCGCTTTCGGCACGGTAGCGGCCCAGGCCCGCGGCATCGGCCACGTGGGCACGGCGCAGGGCGGCATGGTCGCGCAGCAGTATCATGAGCTGGGGAGTGCCCGTGCTCACAGTTTGAATGGGTGCGCCGGGCAGTAGGTCGTCGGGCGTGAGGCCGAAGAGGGGCAGCACGACCTCAGGCGCATGCACAGCTCCGAACACGGGCCGGCGCTGGGTCATCCAAATCAGCGGGGGCGCCCCGTCTTCTCCGGCCAGCACATCGACCCGAATCGGGCCGTGGAGCAAATGGAGGGTTAAAACCAGCGAACCACCATCAATGGGCAGGGTGACCCGGCTGGCGTGCAGCAACGCCGATACGGTGGCAATGGTGGGATGGCCGGCCAGGGGGATTTCCTCAGCTGGCGTAAAAAAACGAACGGTAAACTCCGTGCTGCCGGGGGGCGTGTGGTCGACAAATGCCGTTTCCGACTGATTGAACTCCCGGGCCAGCCGCTGACGGGTGTCGGGGGTTAACGTCTCGGCATCAAGCACCACGGCACAGGGGTTGCCGCTTAGCGGCTGCGTAGTGAAGGCATCAACAAGTAGAAACGGCAGCTGGGGCATGAGGCGCAGAGTAAACGTAAACCAGGGATGAAGCCACGAAGGAACAACGAGCAAGCTTTGGAAAAGCATCAATAATTAAAAATGCCCACCTGATGATTCAGACGGGCATTTTTAACTTCTCTTTTTTTAACTATTAAGTCCCTTAAGAAGGGTCGTGCAGCTTAGCTACGCGCTGCCCCTCCTTATCGTATACATCGCCGCGGGCGGTGATGAAGAGGCGGCGCTGCCGGCCATCGGTGAGCACATAGGGGAAGGTACCGCTGGTAGTGCGGGAGATTTTGCCCACCACTTCGGCGTTATCCTCATTGTCTACGCGCACCACTTTCAGGGCGTTGGTGAGGTAGTAGCGCTGGCTGGGGTCGTTGCGGAAGGTGAGTTGGCCCACGAGGCGCACGGCACCGGCCGTGCTCTGGCTGCTGGCAATGAGGTCCTCATCGTCTTCGCGAACCTGAGCTGTGGGAAAGCGTCGCTCCAGTTGGGTATTCGCCGACTGCTGAGAGCGCGCTGCCACTACCGCCGGGGCAGCCGAAGGAGCCGCGGCGCGGGCACTGGCCACAATCTGGCCGTTGGCCCGCTGCCAGCCCTGGCTGATGGCGGCAAGGCGGGGCGTGCGGCCAGGATGCGTGGCCGAACCCTGGTCGTCGGAGACGGTGGCCATGGCGGCCTGCGACTGGGCCAAGCTGGCGCCCAGTTTGCGGAGCACGAAGCCCGAAAACTCATCGGCTTCGAGTTCATCGGCGGGCTGCGAGCCACCGGCGCGCAGGGTGTGGCCGTTGAGGTGGTGGCCCATCTCGTGGGCCAGGATGCTGATGCCGGCCCAGTCGGTATGTCCGGCTCGGTTCACGGCGTTCAGAAAGTCGGGATTATAAAGCAGGAAGCGCTTGCCGTTGTACACCACTGCGGCGGCGTTGTCGATTTCGCGGGTGGCGCGCAGCTCAAATCGCGCTTTGAGGCCCACAGCATCGGTGATTTCGCGAATCACGTCGGTAGGGGCCGGCGCATTTTGGGCCTGGGCCGGAGAGGAAAAAGCTAATGGAAGCGCCAACAACAGCGGAGCGGTTAGGCGGCTAATAAAACGAGTGAGGAAAGTCATAGCTGAAGAGGCGAAGGTGAATGACTAGTAATCGAACTATGGCAAGCGCAATGCCAGATATTTTCCTTGGAAAGCAGTCCCAAAACTGGTGTTCTTAACAGGACTATTAGGCAGGCTAGCAAGCACTTTGGTGACATTCCGGCAGCGGCACTGCTAAGCAACGGGCTTGCCTTGTTTTCATTGTAAATCGGCCCAAAAAAGCCGCATTCTACAAAGCTTTGCTTGCTGGTTTAATAACGATTTTCAGATGCTTGCAGTTCATTTACCAAGAGTCGCGTCGGGCCCGAAACGGTTGCGTTAACCAGCAGCTCGGCAGGGCGGGGTAGCTTTGCTCCAGTAGCGGCCCCGGCTCTTCCCCGGCTGCCTTCATACCAATGAACCAAGCCCACCTGCACCTTCTTGTCAACCACGTGCCGATTTTGGGCAGCCTCTTTGCGGCGGTGCTGCTGGGCGTTGGCCTGCTTAGGAAGGATGACACGCTCACCCGCGCCGGGCTGGTGGCAGTGCTGGCCGCGGGCGTGCTGTGCCTGCCGGCCCAGCTCACGGGCGAAGGAGCAGAAGCTGTGGTTCGGGACCTGCCCCGGGTAAGCCGAGCCCTGATTCAGACCCACGAAACGGCGGCGGAACTGGGCTTCTGGGTGCTGGAAGGCGCGGCAGCCCTGGCACTGTTTTCGCTGCTACTGCTGAAAAATGCCTCGTCGAGAGCCCGGCTGCTGGCCATGTTAACGTTGCTTGCTACGGTGCTCAGCTTTGGGCTGCTAGCGCGGGCCGGCAACCTCGGCGGACAAATTATGCACACCGAAATTCGCGAGGGTTTTGGCACGCCCGATGAGTTGTAAGTTATGTAAGCTAGCCTGAGGCAGTTTACGCACCCTTAACCACTGATAAATGGCCTTTCCTTTCTTTGGCGACGAAAAATCAACCGTGGCGCGCCTGCTGGCTACCCTGCCCCAGACCGGCCGCGTGGAATGGATTGGCCAGCGGCCGGTACGCCGCGAGCCGCTGGTGTCGGTGCAGGAGGCGGAGCTGAAAACCGATTCGCACATGCTCGGCGACCATGCCCGCCCGAAGTCGGGCGGCAAGCGCCAGCTCACCCTCATTCAGCACGAGTCCATGGCCTCGGTGGCCCGCTTTCTGGGGCTGGATGCACCCATTGAGCCCGGCCGCTTGCGCCGCAACCTGACGGTGAGCGGCCTGAACCTGCTGGCCCTCAAGAACCGCCAAGTCCGCATCGGAGATGAAGTAATTCTTAACATTACCGGCGAGTGCCATCCCTGCTCCCGCATGGAAGAAGAGCTGGGCCCCGGCGGCTACAATGCCATGCGGGGCTACGGCGGCCTCACGGCACACATTGCTCAGGGCGGCATCATCCGGGTAGGCGACGTGGTGCGGGTGGTCAGCTCCACCCTTCCTTAAGGCGAATAAATGGCGCCCACTCACACATTCAGCTCACATTTTAGCGGCAGCTGGATAGCTGTTGGTCTGTAAAATTCGTACTTGCAGCTATGGTCATTGCCTATATATCAACAGCTTTGTTTTAATTCTTTTCTTAATCCTTTCCCTTCTAACTATGTTCACACACCTACTTTCGCGGCAGTCCTCTGGCCGACTGTTTCGTCGATTACTAAGTACAGTGCTAGGCACAGTATGGCTTCTGAGCAGTATTGCGTCGCAGGCTCAAAATACCGTGTGGTGCCTAGGCACGGCCAGCAAGACGATTCCTGTTGGCAACGCCTTTTTTCCGCAGGGCGCAGCAGCAGGCACCCAGGGCATTGTCCCCTTCAACCCCACGCGTAGCAATTCCCCGCAGGGCCTAGCAGTGCCCATCAGCGGGCTGAGCGCCGGGCAACGCCTGGTGGGAATGGACTACCGCCCCAACACCGGGCAGTTATTTGCGCTGGGCTATAATGCAGCGGCCACTACCAGCAACGCCCGTCTATATGTGTTGAACCCCGTAACGGGGGTCGCAACTCCCGTGGGGGCGGCTAACATCACCTTAGCCCTGGGCGCTGCTACCGAGCACATCGGCTTCGATTTTAACCCCACCGTGGACCGCATTCGGGTGGTGAGTACCAACGATGCCAACTACCGCCTCAACCCCGTCGATGGCAGCATTACTGCTACCGATGGCATGTTGGCCTACGCTACGGGCACCCCGGCCAATCCCGGCGTGGGCGCAGTTGCTTACACCAACTCCTTTATCGGCAGCACTACCACGACTCTTTATGCCATAGATGAGCTAAATAACGGCATTCTGGCAACTGTGGACCCGCCGAACGTGGGCACGCTCAACGCTGTGGGCACTATTTTGCTGCAGGGCTTTGGCATTGGCGATGCCATTGATTTCGACATAGATATTTTCCATAACGGAACCACCAACCTAGCGTATTTGCTGGAGCTGACATCAGCAAACGCAGACGGTCTTTCGGCCAGCAACCTCTACAAGCTGAACCTGAGTACCGGCGCAGCTACCGAGCGGATAAACCTGATACCGCGCTTCGAGGATGCACCGTTCAACATCACCGACATTGCCTTCCCCATTGCTGCACCCATCTGCAATGGCCCAACCAACCCGGTTGCGAGCAGCGTGACGGGCAACTCGGCCACGGTAGCCTTCACGGGCAGCAGCTCGGCCACAAGCTACACAGTCACGACTTCGCCGGCCACCACCACCCAGACCCTAAAGGCTGACGCTACATCGGTCAACTTAGTGGGCCTAAGTCCCAACACTACCTATACTGTGAGCATTGTGAGTAACTGTTTCAGCGGATTGCTCACCTCTGACCCAACTACGGTGTCGTTTACCACCACGGCGCCGGCACCGTGCGATGCCCCCACTAACGTAGCCGCCAATAGCGTCACCAGCAACTCGGCTTCGGTAAGCTTCACGGCTAGTAGTTCGGCCACCGACTACACCGTGACCGTGACCCCCGCCGGTGGCACAGCCACCACCCAAACGGCCACCAACTCGCCGGTAGCCCTTTCGGGTCTGACGCCTGGCACGGCCTACACAGTGAGCATCGTGAGCAACTGCAGCGGCGGGGCTACGTCGGCGGATGCCACTACCAGCTTCACCACCACGGCCGCGCCCAACCCCGTGCCGACCATCAGCAGCCTGTTGCCTAACTCGGCTATGGCTGGCGACCCTGGCTTTACCCTTACCGTGAACGGCACCGGCTTTGTGAGCGGTTCGTCGGTGAGTTTCAACGGCACGGTCCGTACCACCACCTTCGTATCGGCCACGCAGGTAACGGCCGCCATTCCGGCCGCCGACATTGCCACGGCCGGCTCCTACAACGTGACCGTGACCAACGTTGGCCCCGGTGGTGGCACCTCGGCCCCGGCCACGTTCACCGTGAACCCGGTGGTGGTGAACAACCCCGCTCCTGCCATCAGCAGCCTCTCGCCGGCAACGGTTACGGCCGGCGCCGCGGCCCAGACCCTGACCGTGAACGGCACCAATTTCCTGGCCTCGTCCACGGTTAGCTTCAACGGCACGACCCGTACCACCACATTTGTATCGGCTACCCAGCTGACTATTGCCCTGACCGCGGCCGACCAAGCCACGGCCGGTTCTTACAATGTAACCGTGACCAACCCCGCACCGGGCGGCGGAACTTCGGCCCCGGCCACGTTCACTGTAAATCCGGCACCAGTTGCCTGCCTTGCTCCTACGGGCCTCACATCCGGCAGCGTAACGAGCAACTCGGCTACCGTGAGCTTCACGGGCAGCAGCTCGGCCACAGCCTACACCGTGACCACCACACCCGCTACCACCACCCAGACCCTGACCGCCAGCGCCACCTCGGTGAGCTTCTCGGGCCTGATGGCGAGCACGACTTATACCGTAAGCATCGTGAGCAACTGCGCTGGGGGCGCCACCTCATCGGCCGCCACCGTCTCCTTCACTACTGCCGCCGCTCCGCTCACCGACTTGGTGGTGAGCAGCCCGCAGACCATTTCGGGCAGCTACAACAACGTGACGATTACAGGCTCGGGCATCGCTACCCTGGGTGGCATGCTCACAGTCAATGGCACTCTGCTGGTGCAGTCTGGTGGCGAACTGGTACAAGCCTGCCAAGTGCTCAACGGCCCGGGCAACTTTGTGCTGCAACCCGGTGCCAACCTCGCTATCTGCGACCCGGCCGGCATTGCTGCTACCGGAGCCGTGGGTGCGGTGCAAATGACGGGCAGCCGCTCGTTCAGCCCGGATGCCAACTACGCCTACAATGGCAATGCGGCGCAGGTAACCGGGCCGGGCTTGCCCAGCCGGGTTCTCAACCTGGGTGTCAGCAATGGCGCTGGCCTGAGCCTAAGCCAAGCCGTGGCTGTAACGCAGGTAGTGCGCCTGGAAAGCGGCAACCTTTCCACCGCAGGTCAGACGCTGACGCTGCTTTCCTCAGCTTCGGGTACGGCCCTCGTCGACAACCGTGGCGGCCTCGTAATTGGCACGGCCACCGTGCAGCGCTACATTGCCCCGAACCGCAACGGTGGGGTGGGCTACCGCCACTATTCTTCGCCCGTGGCCAACACCACCGTGGCCGACCTCACCGTGCCGGGCGTGTTTACGCCCGTCGTAAATCCGGCCTACAATACGGCTGGCGTCCCCAATAACGTGTCGCCGTTCCCCACCGTGTTTGGCTACGATGAATCCCGCGTGAACACCAGCGGCAGTGCTGGCTCAATTGACTTTGACAAGGGCTTCTTCTCGCCCAGCAACACCACTGACCCCATGGAAGTAACCCGTGGCTACACGGTCAACATCCCGGCCCAGGCCAACGTGGACTTTGTGGGTACGCTTAACAACGGCCCCATTGCGGCCAGCAACCTCACGCGCGGCCCACAGGCTGAAAGCGGCTGGCACCTGCGCGGCAACCCTTATCCCTCGCCCCTCAACTGGAACCTGGTTGGCAAGACCAGCGTGGAAAATGCCCTCTACGTGTTCAAGAGCACGGGCCAATACACTGGCACTTACGCCAGCTACATCAATTTCCTGGGGGTAAACGGCGGTAGCAATATCCTGCCGGTCGCTCAAGGCTTCTTTGTACGGGCAACTGCTGGCCAAACCGGCAGCCTGTCCTTTAGCAACGCCGCTCGCGTGAATACCCCCGATGCCACGCCCTTTGAGCGGGGAACGGCAGACGCACGGCCGCAGCTGACGCTCTCGCTGGCCGGGGCCAACGGCCGCACCCAAGCTTTGGCTTACTTCGAGCAAGGGGCCACGGCCGGCTTCGACGCCGCCTTCGACGCCCACGCCCTGCCCGCCCCCAACGGCCTGACCCTGGCCTTTGAAACGGCCGCCGCCGAGCCCTTGGCTATTGCCGCCGGGCCTGTCCTGACCGGCGCCGACGTCGAGTTGCCCCTGCAGGTGAGCGCCCGTGCCGCCGGCACTTACACCCTGGCCGTAGACCAGGTGCGCAACCTGCCCGCCGGCTACCGGGCCTACCTGCGCGACGCGCTGGCCGGGACCTACACCGACCTGGCCGCCGCGCCCGCCCTGAGCCTGACGCTGGCCGCCAACGCCCCGGCCGGCGGCCGCTACGCCCTGCTCTTCTCCCCCCAGGCCCGCGTGCTGGCCACCGCCCCGGCCGCGCTCGCCCGCCTGGCCAGCCTCTACCCCAACCCGGCCCGCGGCGCCGCCACCCTGCTGCTGCCCGCCGCCCTGCGCGGCACCCAGGCCACGGCCGTGACCGTGGTCGATAACCTGGGCCGCGTGGTGCTGGCCCGCACCCTGGCTGCCGGCGCGGCCGAGGCGCTCGAGCTGCCCCTGGCCGGCCTGGCCCCCGGCGTCTACGCCGTGCTCGCCCGCACCGCCCACGGGCTCGTCGCCAAACGACTCGTTGTCGAGTAACCCCTGGCAATGGAAGCCTGTGC
>NZ_JAFCUF010000010.1:129880-143005 GCF_049896385.1 Hymenobacter sp. B1770 | reverse complement strand
GGGTTAACCGTGCAACTACTCCCGTAGTAGTATTAGTGTGGCGTGCGGTGAGCAGCTTTTGCAGCTTACCGGCACCCCGACGGGCCAAATAAGTAACACCGACGAGCTTGCTTTTCGTTCACTCCCGCTCAACTTTTTCGCTTCCGTTTAAAGCTCTTTTCGATTGGGAGTGCAAAGGTAAGAAGAGTTTTTGGATCAACAAACCTCTCAAGTTTTTCTTTCAAAAGAATTTTTTGATTCGGTTGAAAAAACACCTTCAGTAGCTGGGCAGAGGGGTAAACCTTGGAGCCAACTCTTTCGTTCATTCCTTTTCAGTTTTCTTCCGGTTGAAGCTTCTTTCTGATTGGGGGTGCAAAGGTAAATAGAATTTCTATCCTTGCAAGGGATGGTGTGATTTTTATTTCTCTTTTCTGGCGCTGTTGAGTTGAAGGGGTTAATGGGTATTAGACGACATTTACAGGGTAGGCTAAGCACATGCTCTTATTCGTTGGTGTTCGATGGGAAAGCTAACGGGGTGCCAATTGCCGGATAGTGGGGCCAACGTAGCGAAGTGTATCAATAGCAGGTTGCTTATTCATAAACACCTAGATTATTTCGGTGAAAAAGAGAGGTCATTGGCTGCTTTGCCCTCCCAATAGTCGGAATACTGATATCAAAAAGATGAGCTGTTGTCTAAGGGGCATCCGTATGCAGCGTAGCTTATACCGATGCTAAGTTTAAAGTAGCGGGGGTGGTTATATCAGTCAGGTATGGATAGGGGTAGAGGCACTTCGTAGCTTGCGCTGATGAAACGAAAAAGCAAGAAAAACTTTTGGGTGCACGAATTTCTGCCTAAAGCAGCTTTAGTTATCGCGTTGGCTGCCTTACTCACAAGCCTAGAGAAGTGTGGGGTGATTAATCGTTGGTAGCAAGCAGGCGTGTCCTTATATAAGAAAGGAATGTTGGGAACGCTCTTTATTTGTGGAGAGGAGCGGACAAGAGCAAGGATTGTATTAGGGAGACTGGTGGAACGCCCACATGCTCCACCTCAAGATTGTTAATCCTGAGGTGGAGCATTTCTGACGTGGCTCTTGGTGCTGGCTAAGTCAGCGGCCAATGCCTGCGACTTAGGTGTGCCGGTGATTTCATCACTGGGGTCTTGCCTGGCTATTTGGATTGGGGAGCACAGGCAATCATCCCATAAGAACAACATCATAAAAGAAGGCGAACGCAAAGTGTGAAACCTTACTATGTGAGTGGGGGCCAAACCAGCCAATCAATGGTGTTTAGCTTAGTGGCTGATGAGAATTAGCAAAAATGAATAGCAATTGGACGTAGGCTTGAGGCGGGTTTGACGTTTATCCTAATGTTGAGGTGCTATAAAAGTTTGATGAAGAACTACATAGGATAAGTAGGAAGCGAGTTTAAATTTTATTTATGAAAAGTATGAAAAAAACTGTTGTAAAAACAAAAAAGGCTGTATCATTGTAAAGATTTACAGATTAACCATAACTTTTGACATGAAAACTGCATTGGACATAGCGCACGAAGCGTACGCCGCACGCAAACAGGCAGAGCGCCAGGCACACATGCTGCAATTGCGGCAGGAAATGATGGCTTCGCTTTCCCGGCAGGGAGGTTCGGGCCGTGGGCAGAACGCTCACAAGAAAGCAGCTGCAAGTATGCAGCATTCACACACTGATTAATAATTAGGTATAATATAATTATACTCAATTATTAAGTATAGGGCCCCTGTTAGCGGATAGTTAAGGCGCCGAAAAGGGCTTTGCTCTTAGAATGATATTGCGTTGGTTGGGCACAGGCCTCGCGTTGGCAAGCTGGCGCAACTCGGAAAGCGTGAAGGGTATGGGCCGGGTTGATTAGTCCCGGTAGTTGAGAGCGGGTTTACGGTCGCCGAGTAATGGCTTGTAAACGTAATTCCCTACATCTTGCTTGAACTCGCTGGTTGCTTTTGCAAGCAGGGATGGGTCAGTAAGTAGGTCAATGCCAGTGAGGGCCATGGCTTTGGCAGCGACGAGCATGCCTTTGGTACCGATTTCCTGCCCGCTGCAGGCAACGGCCTGCCAACTGTGAGCGGGGGTGCCGGGTATCCAGGTGGCAGTGAGGAGCCCCACAGTGGGCACGACATAGCTTACATCGCCCACGTCGGTGCTACCGCCGCCGTCGAGCGTGGCAAAAGGCGCGATAGTGGCAGCGCTTTCAACAGCAGGCGCGGGGAATCCCAGCGAAGCTTGAATCTTTTTGCCGAAATCCAACTCCTGAGGGCTGTAGGTGACGCCACCTACGCGCTCGAGGTTGCGCTGCGCTGCCATGGCGAGCGTCTCGTTGAGCAAAAGGTCGTGGGTACCGCCAATGATTTCATAATCCATGGTGGTGCCGGTGCCGAGGGCCGCGCCCTCTGCGGCTTTTACGACGCGCGCAAATACGTCCTTGACATTGTCGCGATTGGGGTGGCGGACGTAATAGTAGACTTCGGCAAATTCCGGAACCACGTTGGGGGCTTTGCCGCCGTTGGTGATGACATAGTGAATGCGGGTTTCCTGCGGAATGTGCTCCCGCATCATGTTCACCATGTGGTTGAGGGCTTCTACGCCATCCAAGGCACTGCGCCCGCGCTCGGGAGAAGCAGCGGCATGCGAGGCTATGCCGTGAAAACGGAATTTGGCTGAACTGTTGGCCAGGTAGTTATTCATCATGGCGCGGTTCTCATCGTTGGGATGCCAGTGCACTACCGCGTCGACACCGTCGAAGAGGCCGGCGCGCACCATATATACTTTGCCGCTGCCGCCTTCTTCGGCTGGCGTGCCATATACTTTAATGGTGCCTTTGAGCTTGCCTTCTTTAATAAGCTTTTTGAGTTCGATGCCGGCGGCCACGCTGGCCGTACCAAAGAGGTTGTGGCCGCAGCCGTGGCCAGAATGAAGGCCTGCTACAGGCTTTTTTTCGGCTCCGGCCTGCTGAGATAGGCCGGGCAGGGCGTCGTATTCGGCCAGGATTCCAATTACGGGTTTGCCACTGCCGTAGGTGGCTACGAAAGCGGTGGGAATATCGGCTACACCAGCCTGGACTGAGAAGCCGTTGTCGCGCAAGGATTTCTGTAGAAGAGCCGAGCTTTTGGTTTCTTTATAGCCAACCTCGGCAAAGCTCCAGATGCGAAGAGCGGTTTGGCGATAGTCCGTGTAGCGCGCCTGGATGTCTTGAATGGCTTGGCTTTTCAAGGCCTCGACATCGGCCGTGGGAGGCACGGCGGGGTGGGATGCCAATAGGCCGGCGCTTAAGAGGCAGAGCAAGTAATGCTTTTTCATGTTGGAAACCCTAGCGCGGGCGGTTGACGTGATTGCCAGCGACATGTACGGCCGAAATTAGCATTGGTGGCGGCAGAATATTTAAGGACTGCTTCCGCACTTATTTAATATGAAGAGAGAAGTGTAAAGCTAATAGCCGAAATACCTATAAAGAGGCACGACAGCAAGCTGCGATGTGCTGAATCAAGAAATTTGTTTCATATAAAAGCCCCGCTTTATTCACCGTTCCTAAGGCGGTGAATAAAGCGGGGCTTTTATATAAGGACAGGTGGTTTTCTCCTGCCAACCTCCGATTATTTTCCGAACACTAGTTTCTGGGTCAGAACATTTTTATCGGTAATTAGCCGTAGCACATACAGTCCATGGCTCAGGCCTTGGGCTTCGATGGTAAAGCGTTGGGCACTGCCTGCTTCGCTTTGGCCGGTGTAAAGCTGCCGGACGAGCTTGCCCTGCAAGTCGTAGATGGCTAAGCTGGCTTTGCCCGTGCTGGCTAAGCTGAACTGAACCGTGGCTTGGTGTGTGAAGGGATTAGGGTAGGCCAGGAGCTCGGTGGCTTGGCTGCCTAGGCCTTTGGCGGCGGCAGAAGCAGCGAGGGAGGTTTGGGCGCTGGCAAGGTTGGCAGATGGAACGAAGGGAATGAGAACGTTGCCGGGGATGGGCTCCTGGCGGGTACCATCGGGCTGACGCCAAGCTACGGACAGGTAGCCCGGTCCCCAAGCTTGCTTGTGCAGGGCTTCGATGTAGTAGCGCGTGCCGGCCTGCAGCTGCACCGGAGCCGACTGTTGGCTGGGATACCGCGCAAAATCACGCGAGGAACTGGTCCAGCTGGTGCAGGTGGCAATGCTTACTTTCTTGGCGGGGTCGGCGTCGGTGCTCAGGAACAGCTCGGCCGCGTCGTCGCCCACTATCCAGAAGGTGTAAGGACCGCTAGTGGGAGGACAGAGGTAGCCACGCACCCGCGCCCCGTAGTTGGTTTCGCTGAGCGCGGGGGCTTCGAACTGAGTGATGGTAGCACTGCTGCTCGGAGCGGTTGAGGTGGGTATGGAGCCGAGGGTGGAGCCGGATACGTTGCTCCAATGCTCACGCAGCAGGCTGCCTGTGCCGGAGCAGGCGACCGTAGTAGGTGGGGTAGTAGGGGCAATGACGAAGGGGGAGAGCTGACTGCCCGGGATAGGCTCCTGGCGGGTGCCGTTGGGCAGCTGCCAAGCTACGGACAGGTAGCCCGGGCCCCAGCCTTGCTTGTGCAGGGCTTCGATGTAGTAGCGCGTGCCGGCCTGCAACTGCACCGGAGCCGACTGTTGGCTGCTGTAGCGGGTGAAGTCGCGCGGAGAGCTGGTCCAGCCGGCGCAGGAGGCTATGCGTATTTTCTTGGCGGGGTCGGCATCGGTGCTCAAGTACAGTTCGGCGGCGTCGTCGCCCACAATTGAGAAGGTGTAAGTACCGCTGGTGGGGGCGCAGATATAGCCGCGGACCCGGGCCCCGTAGTTATAAGCAGTCTGGCCGGATACTTCAAACTGTGTGATGGCGGCCGTGCTGGTGGCGGGCTGGCTGAGCGGGATGCTGGCGATTGTGGTGCCGGACACGTTGTCCCATTGCTCGCGTAGGAGGGTGCCTGTGGCTGAACAAACTGCCAGGGGCGGGGCTGCCGTGCCGATAAAGAAAGAAGGCGTGGTGGTGAGCTCAATGCCTTGGGCGGACTGCGTGGTTTTGGCGGCGGTGAGGGAGTAATCCCACTCGTAGCGCTCTACGGTGCCAATGTTGGTAGCGGCCGGGAAGCTATAGGTGGCATTGGCTTCTTCCACGTTATCAATTAGGGCCTTGGCCCAGAGCACGTATATGAACTGGCCGTCTTTGCCGAACGCGCCGCCGTCGATGCTCGCGGGGAGGTTGAGGGCAGTGGTGCGGGCAGCATCGTAGCGGTAGCCGTACAGCAACTTGGATGTGGTGGCGAAGGCGCGGCCGAGCTGGACCAGCTTGGTGGCGCCGGGCCCGTCGCGCTTAAGATTTTCGTAGAGGCCCATCAGGCCAATTTCTTCGCCGCCGGATACAGAAGTACCTGGGGCTGGCGCGTCTACGGTTTCGCCAATTTGATACAGGTAGAATTGCTTGATGTCATGCTTCTGGGTGAGCACCAAAGCCTTGATGCCGAAATTGCGCTGCCGCTCGTCGGAGCCAGTGCGGTCGCCGGAGGTGCGGCGGCTTACATTTGATTCGCTCAGCGTCAGCAATTTCTTGGGGTGGGTGGTGCCGTTGTAGCCATACTTATCGAGCACGGCCACCATTTCGTCCTTGTATTGAATGACTTTGTTGGCCGAATAGTCGGAAGTGCGGCGGTAGCGGAAGCCACCAATTTCGTTGTCCCAATAGTGCAGAGCATAGTTGGGATAGGCGTGGTAGCTTAAAACATCGAAGTAAGCGCCGCCCTTGCGGGAATATTCGGGGGTAACAGCGCCTTCGTTGGGGTTGTCGGTGTAGCGCAGTAGGGCATCCACGTACTCCGGGTAACCCACGCTGGTCGACACGTAGGCCTCGGGGTGGTACTTCTTGACCACCTCGTAGGTGATGCGCAGCATGCGGATGTAGTGGTAGAACGGGGCCCGTGTGTTCAACTGCTCGTCCGGAGTAGGAGCACGGGTAAGCCAAGCGGTGGCGCTAGCGCCGTTGGCAAAGTCGGGCTCGTTGAGTACCTCCCAGAAACGAACCTTGTCGCCGTAGTTGAGCAAGAGTTTGTAAACGTAGATGGCGTAGTAGTTGGTAGGATTGACGGTGCCATCGCTGTTCCAGATGGGAGCGTACAGATTAGCAAACAACTTAGAAGACTGGGCACTGGCAGAATAGGTATTCCAGTCGCGGTGGGAATCTGAAGGTCCTTCGATGAAGCAGGTCAGCTCCTTCATGCCCAGATTATTGACGTAGTTGTTAAACTCGTTGACACGAATTTTGTAGCCGAACGCTTCAACGAACCACTCGGGCAGGGTAGGGCGCAGCGAGTGGCCGCCCGTTGCCTGCAGCAAACCAGCCAGGGCTTCATCAGTCCAAGTGGTACCGTAGTAGCCGAGGTTGGCGCCGTACTGGTAAGGCTCGTTGTAGGGCCGAACGTATTCGTCAGCGGTTTGGGCCAAGGCCGAGGGCCCGGCAAGACATAGCCAACATAGGGCAATGAAGGTTAGCTTTTGGAAGAGTTGTTTCATGTATTATCAAATAAGAGAAGGGTAAATGAAGAACTTAAGAATTGGGTAAAATTGAATGAATTGCATATTGAAATGAACTATGCAATTGTTGAGCTTAATGTGAATGGTTACTTGAACTTAAAAAGAAACCTCGTGATGTAGCCAATAAATTTTAAATTTCCTTGGAATATTATATATAAACTGGATTGCTATGTCTTTTGTCCAAGGTTTGATAGATAAAATATAATAATTGGGATTATATGATATATTGACATCTGAAATCCTATCTGCTGAGAAAAACGCAGGAGTTCATTGGTTTTAAAAGTTGCTTGTTGGCTGCTAGCAACTCTTGTTTGCACTGGCCTTGTGGGTGAGGCATGCGAGGGGGGGCGGGGCTTACCTACTTATGCTTGCCCGTACCCCGCGCTGACTTTTTGCGTAACCTCAAGAGTTGATACCCTTTTCAATTCGTATGAAAGTTGTTCTTACGCTTGCCCTTCTGCTGGTCACAATAAGCTGTTCTTCACCTTCGGCGCAGTCGATGGATGCTCCCGCGGCGCCTGTGCCCACCGGGGAACCAGGCTATGTGAACGGCGTGCTGCCCCTGGACCTGAGCACCATGGTGTACCAGCAAAACAATGTGAATGGGCCACCCACTGCGTTGTTCTTTCCTACCGATAAGGACCCCACCAACACGTTTAACCCCGGCCACGGGCTGCTGCTCAACGAGCACACCATTGTGATAGACTTCCCCCCGCAGTGGGACGCCAAGAACCTGAAGCTGCGAATTCTGGACGGCAAAGGCGAATTCAACCCCGGGCAGCGCTACTACGCAGTGGCCCGTGGCAGCGGAGGCGCCGAGAAGCTGGTGCACACGTTTACTGGCCAGCGCTACAACGAAGTAGAAACCGTGGAGCTTCCCCGCGACATCGTGTACGAGCGGCTGGTGCTGCGCGGGCCAAAGAATGCGCAGCCCGCCAAGCTCGAAATTGTGGGCGACTACCGGCCATTTAAGCCGGTGAAGTACCAGCGGCAGCGGGCCCCATTGGCCGATTTCACGGGCGCCAATGCTTTTCCCTGGAATTTCAATAAGCCAGACGGGGGCTCCATTAGCGAGGAGAAATACGGTGCTATGCGCGACGCTTTTGGGGGCGTGCTGCGCATGTATGTGGAGCTGGAGAAGTTTGTGCCGGAGGCAGGGCAGCACCAGTTTCGGTACTGGAACCTGGACAAAGTAGCCGGCCGGGCCCGGGCCGATGGCAAGGAGCTGATGCTCACCTTTGTGCACGCTACCAAATCGGAGATGGAGACTTGGCCTAAAAACAGCTACGAAGGCAAGGAGTTTGCCGACGTTGACGCCTCGCCCCACGCCTTTACCGCCGACTATAGGCAGGAGGCGGCTTACAAGCCCTCGGGGGAGGCAGCCTACCAAATGGCTGCCCGCTATGGGTACAACAAAAACATTCCGGATGCCAACCTGAAGCTATACACCGTGCCGGAATACCCCAACGCGCCGGTAGCCCAGCCCCGCAAGGGCCTGGGCTATGTGCGCTATTACGAGGCGCACAACGAGCTCGACAAAGACTGGAAAGGCCTGAGCCACTACATGAGCGGCTGGAAAATGGGCCTGCACCAGTCGGTGGTGTACGACGGCGCCCAGGGCCGCTTGGGTTCGGGCTGTGGCATTAAAACTGCCGACCCCAGTGCCATAGTGCTGAATGCGGGCCTGGCCAAAGCCACGCCCGATGCTTTTCGGGGCATGATTGACTGCTGGAAAAAGACCCGCGGCTACAAACCGGATGGCAGCCTCGACATCCCCCTGGACCAGTGGAACTACCACCAGTACGCCACCGACGGGGGCGGGGCCCAGCACGGCGGCAAGCAAACCCGTGGCATTGCCCCCGAAAACAGCCGGCTGGGCGCAGCCGCCAAGCGCATGGTCGATTTCTCCAATATCTACGGCGGGGGCAAGCCCGTGGTCCTGACCGAAACCGGCTACGATGTGCACCCACTATCGCCGCTGGCGGCGGTCCGGGCCAGTGATTTGACCGCTTACCCTAAACGTGAGCTGATTCCGGAGGCCCGCATCCATCTTACCCAAGGGGTGTGGTCGCTGCGGACGCTGCTGGAGGTAGCGGCCCACGGCATCGATGGCATTGCGTGGTATCAGGCGTTCGACGACAATGGGAAGGTGCCTTATGTATACCAGTCCTGCGGCATGCTGAACTCGGATAACACCCGCCGGCCAGCGGCCGATTTTCTGATGCAAGCACGGGCACTGATGGGCAACTACAAGTTTCAGGAAAGAAAGAGTGAGAACCCGCGGGTTGATATCTGGACAGACGGGAAGGAACGAATGGCGGTGCTTTGGCTGCCGGTAGAAGACGATACGAAAAGCACCTATGCGCTGCCCCTCGAGACGAAAGGCTTGTACTACACCCCGGTGGTAGGGTCCGACCGCATGGCTCAGGCCAAGCTGGCAATGAAGAACGGCGCGGCGGCAGTGCCGCTTAGTGAGTTGCCCGTGTTTGTGCCGTTGGCAGGCCCCGTGGCTGCCAGCAGTTCTGCGCAGCCCAAGGAAGCCAAGAAAAAATGATGCCGTAATGAAACGCTGCTGGTGCCTGCTGCGCCCTTGCTGAAGAGTGGTTTTATTGGTCCGCCAGCTCGAAGGTGGCCCGGGCTTGCCACTGCTGCCCATTGTGGCGAAAGAGCGTGAAGGTGCGTACCTCAAAGGCGGCCTCGTAGGTGCGAGCAGCGAAGAGCTGGCGCAGCTCCGGAACCTGGGTGGGGGGCAGGTCGCGGGTGGCTAGGGTGAGGTGAGGCGTGAACGGACGGTTTTCGGGCTTTATCTCGGGCAGGTGGGTGCTGCACCACTCCAGAAGGGCCGCGTGGAAATGCTTGGCAGGAGCGGTTTCGCTCACGTGAACGAAAAGGGTGCGATTGCCAAACCAGGCAAAGTCGCGGAGCCCAACCGGGAAGGGCGGCTGCGTTGCGGCGAAAGCAGCAAGCGCGGCAGTGCAGCGGGCTTCAAAGTCGTCGTCGGCTCGTAGCGGGGGAACGAGGGTGATGTGTGGCGGCAAGCGCACAGCATTGCGGCTGCCGGTGAGGCGATGCACTTCCTGCTTCAAGGCCCAGGTTTCGGAAAATACAGGCTCGGGCGGAAGCAGCGCAACCAGGTAGAGCGTCTTCATAAGTAGGAAGCGTAAGGAAGCGTGACTTCTTACGAAAACGGCTGGCATAAGTGGCAGGTGGCAGCAGGAGGTGCCAGGACCCCGCCCTGCAATAAGCGCTGCGATAACATGGGATGGCGAAAACAGGTACAATCTGATTGTGGAGCCGGTCGGTTATGGTATTATTTCAGCTAAACTTATTATGTGCCGTTATCCCTTGCGCCAAATAGCACGCGCCCTGCTGCTGGTTGCCTTATGCTATGGCTGCGAACAGAAACCGTCGGCCAACCAAGCCAATGCCCCTGAGGCGCCCGATGCCATGCCCATGCTGGCGGTGGGTGGCCCGCCGCAGGGCCCTAAGCCCGTGCACCTGGAAATTCCAAGCCATCCCTTGCGCTCTGAGGCCGACCTGGACCCGTTGGTGCAAGCCATTGGCAACGCCCGGGTGGTGCTGCTGGGCGAGGCTTCGCACGGCACCCACGAGTACTACACGTGGCGGGCGGCCCTGAGCAAGCGACTGATTGAGGAAAAGGGCTTCAACTTCATTGCGGTGGAAGGGGAGTGGGCCGACTCTTACCGGGTGAACAAATTCATCAAAGGCCCGCAACAGGACAGTGCCGCCGCTGTGCAGCTACTAAAACACTACAACCGCTGGCCCACCTGGATGTGGGGCAACTACGAAGTGGCCTCGCTGGTTACCTGGCTCAATGGCCACAACCAAAAGCAGGCCGCCGCCAACAAAGCCGGCTTCTTTGGGCTCGATGTATACTGCCTTTGGGAAGCACTGGCCGACCTGACGCCCCACTTACAGCGCACCGATGCCGCAGCACTGCAAGCAGCCCAGCGGGCCCAGCGTTGCTTTCAACCCTACAGCCCAAGCGCCGAAGAATATGCCCTGGCCGTAGCCCGCGCCGATGCCGACTGCCGGGCTACGACCAGCCGGCTGTGGCAGGCCGTGGTGCAGGCAACTGGCAAAGAGGTGCCTCGAGAAGAGAGCCAGTTTGTGGCCCAGCAGCATGCCTTGGTGGCCCTCAACGGCGAGCGGTATTACCGGGCATCGGCTACTGGCTCGGCAGAG
This sequence comes from Hymenobacter sp. B1770, assembly GCF_049896385.1. Classification (NCBI taxonomy): domain Bacteria; kingdom Pseudomonadati; phylum Bacteroidota; class Cytophagia; order Cytophagales; family Hymenobacteraceae; genus Hymenobacter; species Hymenobacter sp. B1770. The sequence continues at coordinate 132,282 of NZ_JAFCUF010000010.1, read as the reverse complement.
TCCTGGAACATTCGCGACCGGCACATGGCCGAAACCCTCGACCGCCTGCTGACCCTGCATGGCCCGGCTAGCAAGGCCATTGTTTGGGAGCACAACACCCACGTGGGCGATGCCCGCTACACGGACATGGCCAATAGCGGAGAGGTGAACGTAGGGCAGCTGGTGCGCCAGAAGTACGGGCGTGAAAATGCATTTATCTTGGGCTTCGGCTCGTACCAGGGCTCCGTGATTGCGGCCGATGCCTGGGGGGCACCCCACAAGGTGATGCCCGTGCCCGAAGCCCAAAGCAACAGCTGGGAAGACATTCTGCACCGCAGCAACCCCGGCAATAAGCTAGTGCTAATGAAAGACCTGCGCGACAACAAGTACCTGAAGCGCCGCATTGGCCACCGTGCTATCGGGGTGGTGTATAACCCCCGGGTGGAGCGGTTTGGTAACTACGTGCCTTCTGTGGTTCCCCAACGCTACGACGCCTTTATGTTCATCGATAAAACCCGGGCCCTGCAGCCGCTGAACACGCCAGTGAAAGGCAATGAGCCCCCGGATTTGTATCCGTCGGGTCTATAAGCTGCGTAGAGGCGCCATAATTGCTGTACTGGAGCAATAGCTCCGGTACCGTTGGAGTAGTAGTCCAGACGGGTTTAGCGTGCGATTGCACCACAAATTAAGGCCACGCAATCAGTGGATGCACTGTGTATATAAGCCAGCTCTGAAAGGTCGGCGGCATAGGTATGAGTAGGCTTTGTGCACGGCCACAATCAAAGCAACAGGCTTGGGATAATTCTGAACCAGAAGGACAAGGGCTTTTAAGGTGCCCGTTGACTTCATCGATTGGTTCGGTGAACGGTTTCAACTAAGAATGTCTCAACGGAATGCTTAGTCGTCCTGACGATGATTTGATGTCACACGCCTCCCATACGCAAAGCAAAATGGTTTTAATAGGCATAAAGCCTCTCTCAGTATTTTTAAAGTCAATGTGCTCTGTTGAATTAATGCTTAACAAAAGTAGCAGAACAAGCTCTCAAGGAGGATTAACATGTTTATTATCCAATAAATAATATTACTACTAAATAAAATAATTAAAATGAATATTGAAAAAGTGTTGAAACTTAAAGTTAATTACGTTAATTTAGATTAGTCAAGAGAAAAGCCATGAGCTGTTGTGTGCAACAGTTGAGCTATTATGTGTGACCGCATGTGCCAACCAAAATTTATGGCGGAGTAACGGATAAAGAGCTGAAGAGAGTCCCGGTAAGCCGAATGGGGCTTTGTGTCGAATGCAGATTACGTCTTTACGTCCATGCCTGGACAGGCTTCAGGCCCAACGCAAATAGACGCCCAACGGATTATATAAAATATGGGTTTTTTCATAGTCTAGGCTATGAACGGGATGCTTTTGCCCCGCGATTTCTGGTCCATTAGTACCATGGTTTCTTATGGAAAACCTTGGTCTGCTGTCGCCCTGACAGCCACCCTAGACACGAATGAATGTCAAATCCTTTTTATCAAATGTCATGAATACAACTTTTAGAGCACCCAATTCTACACGTTCTAGCTGGCTACACTTCCTGCTTCTGCTAGTAGCAGGATTTCTGTTTTCTGGCAACGTAATAGCGCAAACCTCCACTTTTTTTGATTTACCTGACCCCGACCGGTGTACTTCGAAAGATTTAGAAGTTGTATCGGCCTCAGTTGCTGGCCCCAACTGTCCTACCTGTACACCCGGTTCGACTATAACTGCTCCATTGACTATTGCCATCCATAATAAAACAGGTTCGGTACGGACCTCTTTTGCATTCTTTGGAACACTAACCCGAACAACAAGTACTGGAACGACTTCTGAACCAATACAAGGTTGCGTAGGACCAGTTCCTGCTAACGCTACAACATCCTTTACCTCGGGCACTCCTACTGGAGGGACGCTTCAGTCTATTACTTACGTATGTGGCCAAACCTTAACGCTCTCTAACCTCTATCTAGCCTGGACCGATGCTTCTGATGGACTAGCAAGACAATGCCCACTCGACCCCTCTAAAATTGCTCCTAAATGCGGAACTGCTACTTCCATTGTAATTAGAACTCCGCTGACGGCTTCGCTGAGTGCCACCCCCACTTGCACAGGTGGCAGCATAACGGTTAGGGCTAGCGGCGGCACTGCGCCTTATGAGTACAGCATAGATGAAGGTGCATCATATCAGGGTTCCGCTACATTTGATGGCCTTGCGTCCGGTAGCTACTCAGTGATTGTTCGAGATGCATCAAGTCCCACGCGTTGCACTTATACAGCTGGACCCATTACCTTGACGGCACTACCAGCTCCGGCTGCTCCAACTGTTCAAGTAAGTGCGCCAACTTGTACTGCTAGGTCGGTGGCTACCGTTACCTCGAGCACGGCTGGTCTC
>NZ_JAFCUF010000010.1:0-129786 GCF_049896385.1 Hymenobacter sp. B1770 | reverse complement strand
CAAGCCTGAGCGCGGGCCCGCACACCATCGTGGCCCGCAACGCCACCACGCTCTGCGCTTCCACGGCCACTCCCTTTACCATTGCTGCAGCAACAGGCTCGCCAGCTGCTCCAACTGTTCAAGTAAGTGCGCCAACTTGTACTGCTAGGTCGGTGGCTACCGTTACCTCGAGCACGGCTGGTCTTGAGTTCAGCATCGACGGCGGGGCCTTTGCGGCGTACCCCTCGGGCGGCTACTCAAGCCTGAGTGCGGGCCCGCACACCATCGTGGCCCGCAACGCCACCACGCTCTGCGCTTCCACGGCCACTCCCTTTACCATTGCCGGTCCGCTCAATTGTGTACCGCTGCAAGGCTGTACCCTGGGCTACTGGAAGAACCACCTCGACCGTTGGAGCTGCTACAGCCCGAGCACGCTGTATGGCACTATCTTCGGTGACGGTGTAGCAGGCAGTGATGTTGGCGCAAGCGACGGCATTTCGGCAGAAATGGAGCTGCTCACCCTAGAGCAAGCCCTCAATTTGGGTGGTGGCAGTGTCAACAACCTTGCCCGGCAGTCAGTAGCTGCACTGCTGAACGCTTGCAGCAATGTGAGCACTGTTCCAACGCGAGACCGGGTGAACTACCCACTCACCGAAGCTCAGGTTATTACTCGGGTTAACGCGGCCTTCAGAACCGGCGGCACCGCACCTGGCACGGAGGCAACGTATCTCGACAACCTGAACAATGCAGGCTGCCCCTTGGGCGGTACCTCCGCCACAACGGCCAACCTGACCTCGGGTGACGGCAGCGCCGCTGCAAGCGCCATGGGCATCTACCCGAACCCCTTCTCGTATCAGGCATCGGTAGAATTCACGCTCGCCAAGGCGGAGCGCTACAACCTCCAGGTGCTGGATATGAGCGGACGTGTGGTGAGCAAAGTGGCCACAGGCCTGGCAGAGGCTGGAACGGTTTACCGCTTCCAGATTGAAGGCCGCGATTTGGCCGAAGGTGTGTACATGGTTCGTCTGATTACCGACAAGTCAATTCAGACGCAGCGCTTGGTGTTGAAGAAGTAACCAAGCCAGTGTGAGCAAAAAGACCGGCAACTGCCAAGTTGCCGGTCTTTTTTTGTGCGGGTACCTCGGGCCAGGTACCTGAAGCTTACGACAGACGTCGCAACCCCATCACTCCGATGATGATGAGGCTGGTGAAGAACAAATGTTGAAGCGTGAACGGTTGCTTAAGCACAATGGAGTCGACTAGCATCAGGCCCACTACCGCCAGCGCCATCCAGGCGGCGTAGGCTGTGGCCGTGGGAATCTGGCGCATGGCCATCGAGAGGAAGATGACGTTGCCGAGCCCGAAGGCGATGTAAGCCAGCAGGGGAATAATGGGCGTGAGGGTAGTGGGCTCCGAAAGCGAGTTTACCCAATCAACTTCTTTGATTTTCTGCATATTCAAGGCTTTCAAACTATAGGTCCAGCAGACCTCCAACAGCGAAGCCACGAATAAGTAAAACCAATGCATAAGTACGCGTACTAGAAAAAGGGAAAGAGTGGATTAGGCCGAAACTCTTGAGGGATTGGTATCGGTGGGCACGGCCGGCGTGCTACCAGCGCCGCGACGCTTGACCAGGGTGCGCAGGCGCCGCCCCAACACCGGCAGAAACAGGTGGTAGCGCCGGTAAAACGGATAGCGCCGCTGCAGTTCCCGGTCATCGAAGCGCTTCACCGAAAACACGTGCTGCATAAAATAGTCCTTGGGGAAGTCGTAGTAGAGGCCCCACTTCTGCGGCTTGTGGCCGGGCAGGTAAGCGGTGCCAAATATCCAGTCCCAGAACGCGAACTTAGTCGAGAAATTGGCGTGAAACACTTCCTTATGGTCGGCGTGGTGCCAAAGATGCATCTCGGGGCCATTGAAGAAGTACTGCAGCCGCCCGGATTTCACGTCGACGTTCGAGTGAATCCAGATGCCCCACACGGCGTCAATCAGCGCCTTGATGGGCACCACCACGGGGTCAGCCCCCAGCAGAATGATGGGCGCAAACTCAATGGTTTGGTTGATTAGAATTTCGACAGCGTGAGAGCGAGAACCCGCCAGCCAATCGACTTGCTTGCCAGAGTGGTGCGCCTCGTGGGTGCGCCACAGCATGGGGCTGTGGTGCTGCCAGCGGTGAAACCAGTAAATGTAGAAGTCGTGCGTAAACAGGAAGAACAGCACCTGCACCCACACCGGCCAGCCCGTGACGAAGTTCAGTTTCGAAAACGAAAAGTGCTGGTCGAGGGGCAAGATGATGTAGTCGAAGATGATAATCTTCAGCAGGAAACTCTGCACAATAGTGTAGAGCACTAAATCGGTCCAGAAGCCCTCGCGGAAAAATGGCAGCCCCTTGCGGTACGGAAAGCGCCGCTCCAGCATAATGACCACCACCACCCAGGCTAGCAGGATGGCGGTGGTAACGATTTCGACTTGTTTCATATCCTCAGCCAGCTAGTTGCCAAAACATCCCTCGTTTCAGACGCCCTCAGCCGCGTTTTGTTTGCCAGAAGCCGCAATTTTATCGCCAGCTGCCTTAAGCACCCACCGACGACTGCTCGCGCCGGAGCCGGCGGCGCGGCTCTAGCTCGCTGTCGTACACTTTCTTGATACCGTCGCCGAAGGCGGCCTCCACGTCGCGGATGTCGCGCACGAGCTTGGCCATGCCACCGGGCTCCACCGATGCGGCGTGGTCGGAGCCCCACATGGCGCGGTCCAGGGTGAAGTGGCGCTCCACGAAGCAGGCGCCGAGGGCCACGGCTGCTACGGTGGTGGCCAGGCCGGTTTCGTGGCCCGAGTAGCCGATGGGGGTGGTGGGGAACATGGCTTGCAGGGCGGGCACCATGCGTAGGTTCAGCTCCTGGGGCGGGCAGGGGTAAGAGGAGGTGGAGTGGGCAATCATCAGCTTCTCGTGTCCTACCCACTCCACGGCCTGGTTGATTTCATTCAGGGTCGACATGCCAGTGCTGAGCATGAGGGGGCGGCCGGTGGCACGCACGCGGTCGAGCAGGGGCCGGTCGGTGAGGGAAGCAGAAGCCATTTTGTAGAGCACGGGCTGAAACTGCTCGATGAAATCGACGGAGGGCTCGTCCCAGCAGGAGGCAAACCAGTCCACGCCCAAGGCCCGACAATAGTCGTCGATGGCGGTGTATTCTTCGATGCCGAACTCGGTGCGGCGCTTGTAGTCGATGTAGGTCATGCGGCCCCAGGGGGTGTCGCGCTCCTTTTCCCACTGGTCTTTTGGCACGCACAGCTCGGGGGTCCGCTTCTGAAACTTCACCGCATCGCAGCCGGCGCGCACAGCTTCGGCGATTAGCTGCTTGGCCAGGTCCAGCGACCCGTTGTGGTTGATGCCGATTTCGGCAATGATGTAGGCGGGATGTCCGGCTCCGATAAAGCGGTTTTTTCCGATTTCGACAGCATTCATAATGCGTAGGGTTAAGGCGTTCGAGGTGGGTGGGGTGTGTGAAGGAAGTGCTAACCGGGGCGGCTAGACCTGACTGCGCAGCAGTTGGCGCTCAATAAATACTCGTTGGCGCCCCGCATTATCGGGGCTCTTGCTGGCGATGATGAGCTCGGCCAGCTCCCGGAAACAGCCGTGGCCGCCGGGAGTGGTGCAATGGTAGTGGGCTACGTGGCGGGCAAAGTCGGTGGCGTCGGACGGGCAAGCCGCCAGCCCCACCAGCCCCATGATTTCCACGTCGTTGGTGTCGTCGCCGATGAAGGCGACTTCACCGGGAGTTAGCTGTAAGCGGGTGAGGATTTCCTGCAGGCAGGCGGCTTTGTCTTTTACTCCTAGGTGCAACTCGGTAATGCGCAGCTTGTGGGCGCGCTTCACCACCGAAGGCGAGGTTTCGCCTGTGATGATGCCCGTGGCGATGCCTTGGTTGCGCAAGCGCTCCACGCCCATGCCGTCGCGAATGGAAAACTGCTTCATCTCTTCGCCGTGCGCGGAGTAGTACACCCCATTATCGGTCAGGACGCCGTCCGAATCGGTGAGCACCAGCTTTATGCAGCGGGCCTTAGCGTGAACAAGGGCAGTTTCCATCGTAAAGCGGAGTAAGAGATGATAAACAGTAAATGTGACGGTTTAGCTTGAGGAGAACTCTAGATGTAAGTTTATGAAATAGTTACGAAACTGAATTCGCCATCAAGGCAACCGAAATCAGATGGCTGTCCATCCCCCATCAACGACTAAGTTAGCCCCCGTCATATAAGCGGAAGCATCAGAAGCTAGAAATACCACAGCTCCTTGATAATCCGTTGCAGCAGCCATGCGGCCCAGAGGGGTTTTGGCGCTGTACTGCTGAACAAAAAAATTATCCTGATTATTTTCCACGCCGCCCGGCGAAAGCGTGTTCACCCGCACGCCACGCTTGCCCCAATATGCTGCCAGATAGCGCGTGAAGCTGATAACAGCGCCCTTGGTGGCCGGGTAGGAGGGGGATTTGTAAAAGGTCTGCTCGCCTTGGGCATTCACGTAGATGCTCTGGTCGGGCCCCACGATGCCGTAGGTGCTGGCCACGTTGATGATGCTGCCGTGGCCCTGCTCGGCCATGGGTGTGCCAAACACCTGCGCTGCCAGGAAAACACCAGTCACGTTCACTTCCAGCGACTTCTGCCAAGTGTCGAGCGGGAAGTTTTCGAACTTGGACAAGTCCGCCGCCAGCGCCGGGTTCTCAAACATGTCGTTGATGGCGGCATTGTTCACCAGCACATCAATGTGGCCAAACTGGGCCAGAATCTGGTCCCGCGCCGCGACTAGTGACTCCTGGCTTATCACGTTGACGGAAAGCGGCAAGTGCGGGCCACCGGGTAGCTCGGCAGCTACTGTGGCACAGGCTTCGGCGTTGAGGTCGGCTACTACAACGTTGGCACCGGCTGCAGCTAAGGCGGCGCAGTGCTGCCGGCCAATGAGTCCGCAGGCGCCGGTGACAATGGCGGTTTTGTTGGTTAGAGAGAAAAGGTCCAAGTTGCTATTCAAATTTTTTGAAACACTGAACGTCATGCTGAGCGCAGCCGAAGCATCTTGCTTGTATCGTTAGGCGACTGAGTTGCTGCCCCACGCGAGATGCTTCGACTGCGCTCAGCATGACGTTCTCTTTTTGTTCTTTCTACTTCACTTTAGCCGGCGCCGCATTAGTCACCTTGCGGAACACCGCTTCAACAGGCTCGCCCAGCAGGCGGCTGGCTACGTCACCGGCTTCAATCGCCTCTTTCAGCAGCGGCAGCACGTCACGGTAGGCAGCCAGCGTGTGAGCTATATCGGCATCGGAGTGCGAGAAGCACATGTTGTGGAAGCCGCCCCACATGATGCCGCGCTTAAACAGCTCTTGCTGCATGAAGGCCTTAATCTCCATGGGGTTGCCGGCCGAGGCATCGAAGGTGACGATGGTGCGGCAGTCGTAGCCGTAGCACTTGGTGTACTGGGTCAGGCCCAACTCGGCGGCGATTTCGTTGTAGCCATCCTTCAGCTTTTTGCCTTGCTCAGCGAGGCGGGCGGGCACGTTCTGCTCGCGCATTTCGGCGATGGTGGCCATGGCAGCGGCCATGCTCAGGGCCTCGCCTCCGAAGGTGGTGAAGAAGAAAACATCCTGCTCAAACAGCTCCATCACGTCGCGGCGGCCGGTGAGCAGGGCGATGGGCATGCCGTTGGCGAAGGCCTTGGAATACACCGCCAGGTCGGGCGTGATGCCAAAGTACTCCTGTGCGCCGCCGACGGCAATGCGGAAGCCCGTCCACATCTCATCGAAGATGAGCAGTGTGCCGTTGGCCTTGCACAGGGCAGCTACCTCGTGCAGGAAGTTGTCTTTGGGCGCGTCGAAAATGAAGGGCTCCAGAATGACGCAGGCTACGTCCTCATCGAGTAGGGCTTTCAGGGAGTCAAGGTTGTTGTACTCGAAGGCGGAGGTCAGCTCCTTTATTTCCTGCGGAATGCCTTTGTCGCGGCTGGTGGTGCCAATGTACCAGTCGTGCCAGCCGTGGTAGCCGCAGCACAGCACCTTGCTGCGCCCCGTGAAGGCGCGGGCCACCCGCACCGCGGCCGAGCACACATCGGCGCCGGTCTTGCTGATGCGGATGCTCTCGGCATTGGGAATGATTTCGTGGATGAGCTCGGAAAGCTGCACTTCCAGCTCGTGCATCATCGAGAAAGTGATGCCGTCCTGCAGCTGAGCCCGAATGGCGTCATCAACACGCGGGTAGGCATAGCCCAGCGAGATGGGGCCGATGCCCATCTGGTAATCAATGTATTTGTTGCCATCCACGTCCCAGATGTGGGCGCCCGAGCCGCGCTTCACGTACTTCGGCGACACGCCTTTGGTGTACTGGCCAGGGCCTTTGGCGAGCGTTTGGGTCACCGGCGTCATGATTTTTTGCGCGCGGGCATACAGCTCATCCGACTTCATGATGTCGGGGTAGTTTTCGTTGAAAGAAACGGTATTGGGCATGGGGAAGGGTTTGAAAGAAGAAGGAGGCTGTATTTATAAAAACGTCATGCTGAGCGCAGCCGAAGCATCTCGCGTGTGGTAGTAACTCAATTGTGAGGACGATGCGGGCGAGATGCTTCGGCTGCGCTCAGCATGACGGCCCTTTTTTATTCGGTTAGAACTACTCTGCAAATTGATTTTCAAGCACGGCGGGGCCAGCCGAAATAGTAGCGCCCGACTCGCCCAGCGCTTCGGCGATGCGGCGGGCAATGTGTTGGCCTGTAAAGCCTTCGTGCTCCAGCACGGCGCTCAAGCGGCCGGGCCGGTACCAACGCTCTTCCAGCGCCAGGGGCAGCACCCGGGTCGTGAGCTGGTTGCGCAGCAGCACCTCAGCCAGAATAGAGTACAGACCGCCGGTGATGAAATGGTCTTCCACCGTCACGATAAGCGAGCCTCGGCGCACTACCTCAAGCAGCGCTGCTTCGTCTATCGGCTTGAGGCTGCGTAGGTTGATAAGGCCTACGGACTTGCCCTGGGCCTGCAGCAGCTCACGGGCTACCAGCGTCTGCTCGAAGAGCATGCCGTAGGTGAGAATGGTCACGTCAGTGCCTTCGGCCACAATTTCGGCCTTGCCCATCTCGAACGGGGCGTGCTCGTAGGTAGCGGGGCGGGTGTTGATGCGCACATAAGCCGGCGCTGGCGATGCCCAGATGGCGGGCAGCATGGCGAGCATGTCGGCTTCGTCGGCAGGGGCAAACACGGTCATGCCGGGAATGCCGCGCATCAGGCTTACGTCCTCAATGGCTTGGTGGGTGGGGCCGTTGCCGTCGGAAAGGAAACCGGGCACGAAGCCGCTCAGCTTGACGGGCAACTGGCCGATGCCCACGTCGGTGCGGATGAATTCGAAAGCCCGCAGGGTGAGGAAAGTAGCCAGGGCGTGCACCACCGGCACCCGGCCGCGCAGGGCCAGGCCAGCCGCGGCGCCAATAAGGGTTTGCTCGGTGATGCCGGTGTCGATGAAGCGCGGGCCTAACACGGCGGGCAGGTTGCGGATGAGGGCGCGGTTTTCGGCCGTCATCACCACCAGTCGCTCATCGGCGAGGGCGGTTTCCTTAATGAGTTCTTCGTAGTTCATAGAGGTAGCGCGGACTTTTAGTCCGCGAATGAATCATTTACTCGCGGACTAAAAGTCCGCGCTACTTAATTATCGTACCGTGAGGGTTTCGCTGGTCAGCGTAGTGGCTTCCTGGCTGTGCAGTTCGCGCAGCAGCTCCTCCACTTCCTCGGCCGAGAAGTTGCAGAACCAGCGGTCGGCGCGGGCCTCGATGCTGGGGAGGCCGCGGCCCCGCACCGTGTCGCAGATAATGACCGAGGGCTTGGTGTCGGAGAAGGGAAGGGCCGAGAATGCGGCTTCCAGCTGCTCGAAATTGTGACCGTCGATGCGGCGTACTTCGCAGCCAAAGGCTTCGAACTTGGGCGCCAAGGGCTCAAGCGGAATCAGGTCTTCGGTCGCTACGTTGGCCTGGAAGTGGTTGCGGTCAACCACCAGCGTGAGGTTGTTGACCTTGTGGGCGCTGGCCACGAGCAGCGACTCCCACACCGTGCCTTCGTTCAGCTCGCCGTCGCCGGTGATGACGATGACCTTGTTGTCCTGGCCGCGCATGCGGCAGTCCATGGCCACGCCCAGGGCCACGCTGGGCAGGTGGCCCAAGGAGCCGGAGTGGAACTCTACGCCCGGCACGTTGCGGTTGGGGTGCCAGTAAATGTGGTCATCGGTGCTGAGGTGCTGGTTTAGCCGGTCCTTATCAAGAAAGCCCAGCTCTACGAAAGTGCCGTAGAGGGCCGGCACGTCGTGCCCCTTAGAGAGGAACAAGTAGTCGCGGGTGGGGTCGGTGAGGTTGTCGGGGCGCACGTTCAGGCAGTCGGCGTAGAGGTACACCAGCAGGTCGGCGCAGGAAAGGGAGGCGCCCGTGAAGCAGCCGCCATTGGTGCTAAGGCGCACAATGTGCTCGCGCACGCGCAGGGCCAGTTGCTGGAGGTGCTCTTGTTTCTCTGGTTTCATAGGGTGGGTGGTTACTTGTCAGTTGTTTGTTTATGCTGCTTAGTAGTTCAAGAAAATCATGCTGAACCTCATGCTGAGCGCAGTCGAAGAATCTCTACCACGAGAGTAAATCATTTAGTCACGCGGTAGAGGTGCTTCGGCTGCGCTCAGCATGACGTTCAGGATTATGACAAATTGTTAACTGGCTTGAACTTCAAACTGACAACTAAATTTTACGGGTTTGGGAAGGGTCGACGGTTTTTAATTCGTCGAGGTGGTTGCGGTACCAGTTTACCCCGGCAAGGTGGGCGTTGAGCTGCGCGATATCGGGCCGCTTGTTAAGAAGGGTAAGGATGTCATCGAGGCCGAAAGCCGGGTTGCTGGGGTAGAGCGCCTCGTAAACGGCGCTGATGAAAGTATAGTCTTCGGGGTAGTCAATAGTCCAGCGGTGGCTCATGGAGAAATCCTGGCCGGTGTCCCAGGCCACGTTGCCAAGGCGGAAGCGGTCGGGGTTTTCCCAGAAAAAAGGCGTGGTGTGTTCGCGCTCCAGCGGCCGGCGCGCTTCGCGCCAGGCAGTTTCCAGGGCCGTGAAGGGCATTACTTCCACGTCGTTGCCATCGGGGTAAGTGGCAGGGTGCAGGTTGCTCACGAAATCGTAGCGGTCGGCAAAATGCAGGTAGTACCCCACCACTTCGTCGATGATGGCCGGGTCAATGAGCGGGCAATCCGACGGGATTTTCAGCACCACATCGGCGCCGTAGTGGCGGGCGGCCTGGTAGTGGCGGTCGAGCAAATCGAGGGCATCGCCGCGGAAGCACTCCAGGCCGTGGGTGGCGCAACAGTCGGCTACGGCGTCATCGGCGGCGTCGGTGGTAGTGGCTACCACCACAGTGCCGGCTAGGTGAGCGCGCTGCACTCGCTCCACCATGCGCACCAGTAGGGGCTGGCCGGCTAGGGGCAGCAGTATCTTGCCCGGCAGGCGGGACGAACCCATACGGGCCTGCACAACGGTCAGTATACGCGGTAAGTGCATGATTTGCTGTGTTCTATTTCGTGTTTTAGTACTAAGCGGTATACAATTGGTATTAGGAAGTCCAAGGCCTTGTTCTTAGCACAAAGCTGGCCCAGGCACCGGAATATCATTGCACTGCCAGCGAGTTATCGGCTTCTGTAGAAGGGGCATAGGCTTCGGTTTGGTATTGGCGTAGGAAGGTGGGGCCGCTGCCCTCGAAGTTGCTGAACCCCCGGCAAATGGCAGCGATGCGTTGGGCCGAAGTGCCACCGTTCTGCCAGGGCTGCTTGCGCTTCAGGTCTTCTACATCGAAGTAGGAGTGCACCGGTATGCCCAGGCCCAGGCCCACGTACACTACTGTGGAGTACTGGGTAATGAGCTCGACGCAGTTGGCAATCATGTGGTCGGTGTTGCCGTCGGTATAAATCAGGGTGTCGGCCGGGGCATTCGCTCTGATTTCGGCCACGGCACGGTCCATTTTCTCGTTGGGGTGAAGCTTGAAGAGTAGGGGCCGGCCGGCCGCAATGCGCACGCATTCTCGGATGAACTTGGGGCGGTTTTCGGGGGTGAAGGTTTCGCGCAGGTCGGAGGTGGCCACCATCACGTAGCCGTGGTGGGGGAAGTTGTTGTGGCGCAGCTGCTCCACGTTGTCGAAGTTGGGAATACCGGTCACAACGAGTTTATCGCGGTCGACGCCCACATAGGCAAAGTGCTCTTTGTACCCCTCAGAGGCCACGCAATAGATATCACAGCAGTTGGCCAGGCCGTTGAGGGCGGTGCCAATGGCCAGAATGGGCATCCAGTTGAGCTTGCGGATGAGGCGGGCCCACCAGTTGAGTGGGTCGGTCATGCCTTCCTGCACGAAGATGGTTTTGGTGCGGCGCACCAGCGGCCAGGGCACTATCACATCGGAGCAGCACACCACCAGGTCGTAGGTGTTGCCGAAGCGCCGGGCCTCAAAATCGTTGTTGAGGCCGTGTTCGGCCAGGTATTTATCGGCCTTGGCCTTGATGGCCCCCGTGACGATGGTTTTGTCGAGCCCCCCGGTTTTCAGCAGAAACTCATAGAAGGGGCGCTGCCAGCCGTCGTAGTAAAGCTGACTGAAGTAAGGGTCAAATTCGTCTTCCAGCAGCTGTGCAATCTGATGCATCTGCGTGGTTTGATTGGGCGAGCCAATGAGAAAGAGAACCTTTTTTCGAGACATGCAAAAAGAAAAGAAGCGGCCGGGCAATGAAGTTTGCAGTTGCTGGTTGTGAGTTGCTGCTTTCATGGCTTCGCCAATAAGCCAGTAACTCACAACCAGCAACTAAGCGCGCAGGGCAAGTAAAATTGCCTCGTTTGCAGCAAACGTTTCCGCCGGGGCCAAAGCCACAGCGTGCGGGCAAGGTACAGAACAGCCGGCGAAGTAAGCAAGCCGGCCTTGCCAGGGCAAAGCGCCTGCATTAAGCAATTGAGAAGGTTCTCACGCTCTTATCCGACCGTATAAATAAACGAATAGATTCTATTAATTAACGCTCATCATCGGGGCGAAGCAAGGTTGGATGCCAGGCAGGAGCTTGCCCTGCAGGCAGCAGCGGCCGGCTTGGTTCAAAATCTAGTGCGCGCATGCGGAATCACGACGCTTCACCAAGAACTCTACCTTAGCCTCGGCTACATTCTATGGCAACGCGCTACCTTCAGACAGCGTTGGGCACTGTCTGAATCACAGGGAGCGTGAGGGAGGCAATGGTGCCGCGGCCGGGGCGGGACACCAGCTCGAACTGCCCGCCCAGGAGCGCGGCGCGGTTGTAGAGGCTAGCCAGGCCAATGCCTTGGGCGCTGCCCATGGCGGTAGCCACGTTGAAGCCGCCGCCATCGTCTTCCATGCTGATGTGCACGTGGTGGTCTTCGTAGGCTACGTGCAGGGTGGCTTCCTCGGCGCGGGAGTGTTTCACCACGTTGTTCAGCAGCTCCTGCACCATGCGGTAGATGGCCAGCGTGAGCACCGGCGGCAGGGGGCGCTCCAGACCGGTGAGGTAGAGGCTGAGCTGCAACTTGGCAGGCGGCATGCTCTTGGCTAGCTTTTGCAGGGCCACGGCCAGGCCAAAATCTTCGAGAATGCTCGGGGTGAGCTCAAAAGAAACGCTGCGCGTGGCTTTGATGGCGTCTTCCAGCAGCACCAGGGCCTCGGCCGTGGCGGTGGGCGTGCAGGTGTTTTCCTCCAGGTGCAGCTTGGTGGCATAGAGCAGCTGGCCCACGCCGTTGTGCAATGCCTCAGCAATGCGCTTGCGTTCCACCTCCTGGGCCATGAGTATCATGCGGAAGGTTTCGGCCTGCTGCTGGGCCTTGAAGGCAGCCGCGGTGGTATGCAGGCGGTTGCGCTCGGTCACGTCGCGCAGCAGCAGCAGGCCACCGGCCTTGTCGGCGGCCTTGTGGCTGGGCATCGGAATGGCCGTTAGCTCGAAATCGCGCGGGGGAGCATCCAGGGAAAACGCTTGCTGGAAGCGGGGCCGGCGGGCGCCCGCCCGCAAGTGCTCCACAATGTGGCCGGGCAGCGAGTCCTGGCTGAACGGCAGGCAGGCAAACACGTCCTGGCCAAGCGCATCTGCTTCGGGCCGGCCAGTGAGGGCTTCCATGGCCCGGTTCCAGGCAGTGAGGCGGCCAGCATGGTCGAAAGCCGCCACGCTGTCTACGTGGTGGTCCAGCAGGCTTTTGATAAACTTCTGCTCCTTGTAGAGTTGCGCCTTCACTTGCTCGGACTCGGTGACGTCGATGGAAAATAAGACGCCCTGCTGGCATTGCTCGTCAAAGAAGCCGTAGTTCTGAAAATATACGCGCTGCTTCGGCGTGTCGGCCGTTCCCAGAAAGCTGACGGGCTCGCCGCTCAGCAGGCGTTGCAGGGGCTCGGTGAGCGCCGGAAAGGCTTCATACAGGGTGCGCTCCTGCGAGGCGTTGTCGGGCAAGTCCAGGCGGTGCAGACCGGCCCCGGTTAGCTCCAGGCACTCGCCTGAGGCAGAGAGCCGGGTAAACACCACGGGCAGGTTTTGCAGCAACTCTTGAAACTGGCGGTTGCGGTAGCGCAGGGCTTCTTCGGCCGTGCTGCGGGCCGTCACGTCCCGGACTAGGCCAACCAGGCACTGGGGCTGTCCCCGGGCATCGTACTGCACTTTGGCATGCGCGGCCAGATAATGCACCGAGCCATCGGGCCAGAGCACGCGGTGCTCAATGTCGAGCGGCTCGCCGTGCCGGATGGTGGCCTGCAGGGCCTGCAGCAAGGGCACGACGTCGGCGGGGTGCACTGCTTCCTGCAGCACCGCAAACGAGGTGGGGCTGGGGTCGTGGGGCCGCCCAAAACAGGCCTGAGCCTGGGCGTCCCACTCCAAGGCATTGGTGGCAAAGGCCCACACCCACACCCCGGTGCCGGAAGCCGCCAGGGCCAGGTTCAGGCGGTCTTCGCTGCGCTGCCGGCGCTCCACTTCCCGGCTGAGCGGGGTTACGTCCACCACGGCCAGCTGCACGGTAGGCGCGCCGGCCAGGCTGGTGCCCGCCACGCCTTCGACATGTGCAACAAAGTGGACCCCGGCCGCGGTTTGCAACGAAAGCTCGGTGGAATGGCGTTGCCGGGTGCCGAGCACCGTGCCAAAGAATTCGAGGGAGGCGTCGCGGCTTTCAGGGCTAACAAACAGCAGCAGGCGCCGGCCGCTCAGCTGCCCGGCCTCGGTGCCCAGCAAGCGGCCGGCGCGTTCGTTGAGCTGGGCAATCGTGCCATCGGACTCGATGGTAAACAGGGCAACCGGGGCAAAGTCGTAGAGGGCAGCAAACTGTGCGCGGGCCGCTTCGGCATGGGCCCGGGCCGACTCGGCGGCCCGGTGGGCGGCCTCCAGTTGTTCGTTCTGCATTTGCAGCTCCAGCTGGTGCAGCTGCAGTTCCTCTATCAGCCGCTGCTCAGCGGCGGGCATGCCGGGCACGGCCTCAACGGGGAGCACAGCGGGCGCGGCCACGAACTCACGCAAGCGTTGCTGAACCTGGCCGGTAAGCGTGGAGTCGGATGATTTTAGCATCATGGCAAGCATAGAGCAAGTGACTGCTACTTAATCAAGCCATCGGACAGTGCGATTTTGACGAGGGCGGCCGTGTTCTTGGCCTGGGTCTTCTCCAGAATATTCTGGCGGTGGGTTTCCACGGTGCGCTTGCTGGTAAACAGCTGGTCGGCAATCTCGGCGTTGGTGAGGCCTTCTGCAATCAATTGCAGCACTTCCATCTCGCGCTTCGACAGCAGCTGGCTTTTAGACGCTCCTGCCGGGGCGCCGCTGGCGTTCCAGTTCAGCACCTTGCGCAGCATGCCGAGGCCAATCTCGGAGCACAAAAACATTTTGCCGTCCATCACCATGCGAATGGCGTGGATGATTTCGTCTTTGCCCGTGCTTTTGAGTAGGTAGCCGCTGGCGCCGGCATCCAGCATGCGGCCAATGTAGAGCTCCTCAATGAGCATGGACAAGGCCAATATCCGCACCTCCGGGTATTCCTCGCGCAGGCGCAGGGTGGTCTCGTAGCCGTCCATGACGGGCATGTTGATGTCGATGAGCACCAGGTCGGCCGGGGTATTGGGCAGCTGGTCGAGCAGCTCCTGACCATTGCCGGCGGTTCCTACTACCTGCACGGCAGACTCCCGTTCCAATAACGACCGAATGCCGTCCCGCACAATGGGATGGTCATCGACTAGAAAGACACGAATCATGGCGGTGCGGGCTTAGGGGTGAGGGATGCCAGTGCTCTTTCAAGAAGAGCGCCGAATTCTCCTTGAACGTTGACAGCGCGGGCTAAACACCCCTATTTTAGTCGATATCAGTACTTAACCAATGGGAAATCAGTAATGAGCAGAGTCAGCTACGTAGTTATCGCATATGAACTACGTATTTTTGCTCGGAACTGAAGCCACGGGTTGTGCCGGGCCCGGGCTACTCGTCTTCGTCGGGCAGGTCCTGCCAAAAGGCCAGCACCCGGGGCGATAAACGGGCCGCCAGAAAATCGGTCAATGAGAAGCCGCGGCGCTCCAGCAGAAACCGCTTAAAATCGGGTATCGACCGGGCCGAGGCCAGCCCGCGCGACTCGGCGTGGGCACGGCGGGCCGCCGGCAGGGTGGCCAGCCACGTCGCAAAGTCGGCCGGAGAGGCGTTCACGTGGCGGGCTTCGCGGTAGTAGAGGTAGGTGGTGAAGGCGATGTCGCCCAGGGCGCCTGCGGGCATGGCCAAATCCAGGTTTGTATTCATCGGAAACCAGTGATTTTGCCTCGGCTCAATACCCGGCCGAGGAGCTCCACAGTGGAACTCCTACAAAGTTCAGGTAATCTTTCCCGCAATTCTTCCGCCCAAATACGGGTTGTAAATGAGGGATTTACTTAAAGTTTTTGCGTGTTAATCCCGGCAGTACCTGTACGGGGGTGGGGCAGGGGCCTTTATTTTTTCACCACCCGAATGCTAACGCGCCGGTTGAGCGAGCGGTTGGCGGGGGTATTGTTGGGCATCACAAAGTAGCGGGGGCCATAGCCCTTGGCTTGCAGGCGGATAGGGTTCACGCCGCGCCGGGCCAGGGCCAGCATGGCAGCGTGGGCGCGCTCGTCGCTCAGCTTGTAGTTGAGTTGGGCATCGCCGGTGCTATCGGTATAGCCTCCTATTTTTACCATGGAGTTCGGGAATGAATTGAGAATCACGGCAATGTTGCCGAGCTGTAGCGCCGACTCGGGCGTGAGCAGGGCTTTGCCCGCTTCGAAGTTGACCCGGTCGAAGTTAATCCAGCCCTTGGTGCGGTTCACCGAATCGACTTCCTCCGAGGAGTTTAGGAAGGTAAACAGGCGGTTTTCGGTAGAATTCACGCCTACTTGCTGGCGAGTGCCGTTGGCCAAGGTCAGCGTAATCGGCTGGCCGGTGTCGTAGATGTAGCGGTCGCTGGCTTTGTCGTAGCGGCCCGCCAGCATCACGGGCGCCGGCAAGCCTTCCCGCGCTCCTCTGCCCGGCGCTGCCGAACGGCTGGCTTCGGCAGCCGTGCCGTCGGGGTTGGTGTTGCTGTTTTGGTTGCCCGGTGTCAGGCTGGCCATGCGCTGGCTGGCGCTCGTTGGCGAGGGCTCTTCCTGGCCGAATGCCTCCGAAGCAGTGTCTTTGCCGAACTGGCCGCGGCCGAAAAAATACCCCAAACACACCGCCAGCAGGATTAGAGCACCCCACTGCCACCGCAGGCCCCCCGGGCCAGCCGGTTCAGGCTCGGGGGCTTGTGTGGTCCAGGGCGTGGCCGCCTGCAGGGCTGGTACGCCCGCAATAGGCTGTCGGGCCAGGACGCGGTCTGGGTCGGGCACGTGCAGCGAACCGGGCTGCGACACCAAGGCGGTTTCGATGGCATCTTTCAGCAAAGACGACCCAATGCTGCTGCTCTGCTGGCGCAGCCACCCCGTGAGCTCTGCCGGGCCAAAATCGTTTTCTACGGCGGTCTTGCCCAGTACCCCGAGCAC
Organism: Hymenobacter sp. B1770; assembly: GCF_049896385.1. Classification (NCBI taxonomy): domain Bacteria; kingdom Pseudomonadati; phylum Bacteroidota; class Cytophagia; order Cytophagales; family Hymenobacteraceae; genus Hymenobacter; species Hymenobacter sp. B1770. The sequence continues at coordinate 113,809 of NZ_JAFCUF010000010.1, read as the reverse complement.
GGCCGTGGCCGCGGCCTGCATAAGGGTGCCGCTCGCCGATGGCCGGATGCCAGTGCCCACCGCAACCTGATTGACATTGGCCCGGTACGAGTCGCCGAGCAGGTTGAGCAGCAAGTTAGTGCCCGACTCGCTCTGGGTCGGATTCTGGGCGTTAGCCAGCTGTGTAAGTACCTCGGCAGCATTGGCGGCCTGTACCAGCTCAAACAGGGCCTCGGGTGCAAACCCACGGTCCAGCCTGTTGAGCAAGCCTTTGAGTACCAGCGGAACCGATTTGTTGGCGGCTTTTCTTACGTTGGGCTCTGTCTCGTCGACCTGCGTGCTGAGTTGAGCAATGACATTGCTGGTAAAGCACGACTTAACCGTTTCAACGACGTCGTTTTTCATAATATCTGGAGTGATAATGGCGGCCAACTAAGGGTTGCACCGCAAACACTGGATAAAGTAATGCTTAACTCAAGCCGCAGCCTGTCCGGTATAGGTGCCGCCTTTCAACGCAGATGCAGGCCATTTACAAGGTAGTAAGGTTCGAATCCTGCTTTTTTGACTAACTCGCCAGCACTTATACACGAAGCACTAACTGGGCCTTATACTCTAATTTCCGAAGGATATTGAGTTGGCATAACCGCTAATCATCCACAAAGATTCTCCGAGGTTATTGTTGCCTGACTGCAGCATAGCCAAATCCAGGTTTGAGTTCATCGAAAACCAGAAACCACTGATTCTGTCTCAGTCCAATACCCGACCGGGGAGACTCACACTGGAACCCATGCAAAACACAGTGCGCAAGTCTATTTTTTCACTACACGAATGCTGGTTCGCCGGTTCAGGGCGCGGTTGGCAGGCGTCGTATTGGGCGCTACGAAGCTTTGGGGCCCATAGCCCCTGGCTTGCAAGCGGGCGGCAGGCACGCCCATGCGGGTGAGGGCCTGCATGGTGGTGCGGGCCCGGTCGGCGCTGAGTTGGTAGTTGAACACCAGAGGGCCGGTACCGTCCGTGTAGCTGCCGATAAGGAGCTGGGCGCGTGGGTAGGCCTTAAGCAAGCGGGCAAGGTTGCCGAGCTGCTCCGCCGACTCGGGTATGAGCGTGGCCGTGCCGGGCTCAAAGCCAATCCGGTCAAGGGTAATCCAGCGTCTGCCGGGGCTGATGCTATCCAGCTGCGCGGCCGAGGCCAGCAGCTGGTTGAGCCGGCTTTCTGTCGAATTAGCACCTGCCATCAGGCGAGTACCGTTGGGCAGCGTGATGATAATTTCTGGACCTGTGTTGTAAATGAAGACATCGCGCACGACATCGTAGCTGCCCGACGCCGCTCCCGAAAGCATTGCATTGCCCGACTGCGCTGCTGCGTTGGCCGGGGCCGCAACTGAGGCAGAAGTGGAAGAGGTGCCGTCAGGGCCAACGGTTTGGCCTGCCGCCGAGGAGTTTCCAGCCGTTTGCGGCTCCCCAATGAAGGTACGGGCCAGTGCATACCCCATGCCCGTGGCCACCAGCAGAAGCACGCCCCAGTGCCAATACTGCCGCACCAGTTCCCAGGCCGGCGCCATGGATGGAAAAGCCATCCGCACCGGTGCCGGCTTGGGTGGTGCCGGTGCCGCACTAATGGGAGCACTACTAACGGGAGGCGCGGGCTTCGGTGGCTTGGCCGGTTGTGGCGCGGGCTCTGTCGGCGCTGAGGGGGAATTAGATTTTGCTGGTTCCGGCGTGGGCGCTGAGTCTATCGGTAGGGGTATCTGCTGAGTAGCAGGTATAGGCTGAGCAAGCGGAGCGGGCGGCGTGGCCTTCGCCGCTGGCGATGTGGTAGCAGGCACAACCGGAGTGTGAGTCTTGGCAACAGCTGGTGGTGCCACCTTCTCAGCTGCAGGTACGGGTGTTGGAGCGAGGGACGGTGCCGTAGGCTTTGGGGCAGCCAACGGCATTGCTGCCTCCGCTGGGAGCACAGGCGTGGACGCTACTGGCCGAGCTAGTGGCGTTGCAGCAGGCTTATTTATTACCTCCTGTGCCGGCTTATCCGGCGCAGCAGGCGTCGCCTCGGGCTGAGGCACAGGACTAGGCTTAGGAGCTGGAGGAGCTACTGGCGTCGGCAGCGGCATTACCTGCCGGGCCGGCTCCTTTGGGGATGGTATTGCTGGCGTTACGGGTGCTGGTGCAATAGGTGGCGTTGCTGGTGGTGCCGGCGGCGTAGCTTGTGGTACGGGCGCAGGCACCGGCCGTTCCTCCTGGGCAACCACTACTGGTGGCCCGGGCTGGGCTAGCGTTGCGGGCAGTGGCTTAACCACTACTTCTGGCACTGGCACGGCACGTTCCATCGCTGCAGGCTTGGGCAATGGCGCAGGCGAGGGCGACGAGAGAGTCACCGATGCTGGCACAACCGGCGGCTCAGCAGGAACAGTGGCTGGCGCCGCGGTCACCGCCTGCGCTTCTGGAGCAGCAGGTACAACTGCAGGCGCGAAAGATGACGCATCGGCCAACTTGGGCGCAGGTACTACCAGCTGCTGGGAACGGGCCTCGACGGACGGTGCCTGTGACGCGGGCGTAGGCTTGGGTTGCAGCGGAGAAGGCGCAGGGCTAGCTTGGGCAACGGGCGCTGATTTTACCTCTGTTAGGGGAGGCAAGTCCGGCTTCGCGGGCTCCGGTTTTGGAGTGCTCGCCGGAGAGGCAATGCCAGGCAGGGGGCGGAGGGCGGTTTGGATGGCATCCTTCAAAACCGCCGAACCGATTACGTCTTTCTGCCGACGCAGCCAGTTGGTAAGCTCAAGTGGGGAAAAATCGTTTTCGACAGTGGTTTTCGCCATTTCCCGCAGAATAGTTCTGGCTGCCACGTGCACGAGGGTTCTGCTGGCGCTGGGTTGAATTCCTGCCTGCCCGGCAATTTGGCTAACAATGCTGTTGTAAGTCGGGCCCAACAGCTCAATCAGGGGGTTGGCTCCGGGCTCTGGCTCGGTCTCTGTTTCAGCAGGGCTGGCCAGTGAGGACTGTAAAGCCGAATTGGCGGGCTCCACCAATTTAAAGAGCGCCGCAGGCATGAGGCCACGGTCTATCTGTGCTAATATGCCTCTGAGCAGCAGGGGCACTGCTTTATTCAGAGCGGCGGCGGTGCCGGGCTCAGATTCGCCCACCAAGCCGCTAAGCTCGGCAACGAGGCTGCCGGTAAACCAGGCTTTCACCGTATCGATTAAACCATTATTCATACGCGTAATCAGTTGGCTGCCAATGGCCGCCCAGCCTGGAAGGCGGGACGCAGTTGCCGTTGGCGGGGCATCGGAGCTTTAGTGCCGTCGTAATTAAAACCACAGCGGCACCAAAACATGTTCTAATGAAAAAAATAATTGCTTGCGAATAAAACTATTTCATTATAATACAGACTTGTAGCAACGATAAAAGTCGTGGTTTCCCTAAGCGGCAAATTAGTCGTTCCATCATTGCAGGCCCCACACAGTGGATGCCCTCCCAGCCTTGAGTGTCCGGCTCGGGTAATCCATTCTGTTTTAAGCCCAAAAAGGTTGAGTTTTTATTTAAAACTGCTTACTAAAACCCCGCTTATCAGGTGAGGAAAAGTAAAAAAGTATAGGAATACTGAGTGTGTAGTTAGGCTAGCTGTCTTGATAACAAGAAGTTGATTCAGTAAATGAGCCGCTCCAGCCAAGGACTTAGCCATACCATATTCCAGTGAAGCTAATTTCCTGCCAACCCACCCGCCGGGGTACAGCGCCCGACCAGCACCAATTCTTGAAGTTGCGCACGCCGAGCCCGCGTGCAGGCTTACTTTTGGGGTTGCTATGAACGACCCGGAAATCCGCGCCCTTCTTTACCCATTGCTGACCGGTGGCGTGTACGTCGACGAGCTGCCCACCGGCACCACCCGCGCCGATGTGGTGCACATCACGCCCGACTTCATGCACGGCTACGAAGTGAAGGGCGACGGCGACACCCTGCAGCGCGTGGCCAACCAGCTCCGCTGCTACGGCGAAGTCTACGATTTCGTTACCTTCATCGTCACCGAAAAACACCTGCCCAAAGTATTGCCGCTGCTGCCCGAATGGGTGGGCGTGCAGGTAGCCTCTGCCCACGGCCTGCGCCTGCACCGCGCGGCTGGCTACAATGCCACCGTGGAGCGTGCCCCCCTTGCCGGCCTGCTGCTGCTGGAAGAAGTGAAGCAGTTTCTGCTGGCCCGGGGCCTGGCCGGGGCCAGCACCCTGCGCAGCCGCGAAGTGGGCCACTACCTGCGCACCACGCACACCGTGCCGCTTTCCAGCCTGGCCCAGTACGTGCGCGACCGCCTCATTGCCCGCCTGCCCGAGCGCTTGCTCATGCGGGCCGAGCGCAAAGCCGAGCGCGAGCGCCTGCCACCACGCAAGAAAAAGGCAAAGCGCAAGAAGCCAGCGCCCCGCCGAAAGTCCCGGGCCGCCTAGCCGCCCATAACTGCTGGCGCAGCGAGGGACAGCTACTTCTTTTTTAATGCTGCCGCCACGGCTTGGTTCAGAAGAGGCGCCATTACCTGGTAGCCGGCCAGATTGGGGTGCACGCCGTCCTCACCGTAGGCTTTCTTCAGGCCTAGTGTTTCGTCGGCCAAAGCGCTGTGGAAGTCTAGGTAGACGAGTTTCTGCTGGGTGGCGTAGGCTTTTATTTGCTGGTTGAGGGCGATGATGTGAGGGGCGGGCTGCAAGCCCTTGCGCCACCAGAAGTCCGTGGCGGGCGTCACCGAGCCCAGCACCACCCGGATGCCGTGGGCCCGGGCCAACTCGGTCATGGTCATAAGGTTGTTCAGGGTAGTCTGCTGATTGTAAGGCCCGCCGTTCTCCGCAATGTCATTGATGCCGCCCAAGATGACCACCACGGCGGGGCGCAGGTCGATGACATCGGCCCGGAAGCGCACCAGGAGCTTGCCGGTGGTCTGGCCGCTGATGCCGCGCCCAACATACGAGTAAGGCTTTCCGCCGAAAAAGGCCGAATCAGCTTTCACCCAGCCCTCGGTGATGGAATTACCAATGATAACGACGCGGGGCACGCCGGGTGTGGGCGGGGGCAGGCGCTGGTTGGCCGCGGCGTAGCGTTGCAGGTAGGCCCAGTCGTTGCGCAGCAGGTAATCCTGCTGGGTGCGGTAGGCTTCGTCGGCGGCTTTTTTGGCGGCCTCGGGGGTGGGTTGCTGGGCGTGGGCTGCCAGCGGCAGGAGCGTGGCGGTCCACACCAGCAGGCCGACTGGCGGCAGTTTCAGGAAAAAAGTCATGTGGGTATTGAGCGAAGCAGGCTTAATTCACCACAACGGTTGTGATGGAAGGAGCAGCCGCCGGCCCAGCCAATAACGCAAAAATCCCCGGTGCGGGTGCACCGGGGATTTGCTGTAGAGAGAGGACTCGAACCTCTAATTGTACTAGCGAGATAGGCTAGCGCGTCTGCCAGTTCCGCCACCCCACAAGGTTTGTTGATGTAAATGTAGTCAATCCTTTCGCCGAATGAAAGCGAAAGGCTGAATTTAAATTGTGTTAACAATCTGTTTATGAGGAATTTTACCGCAAACGATTGTTGCTCTCAAACCGCCCAGACCTAACTGCTTTGCAGCAGCTCCACATCGCTCGCTCAGCGCCGTCTCCTTTACCTTTGAGGGAATAAATAGTTAAAATAGTGAGTGAAAATCTCATTCGCAAAATCATCCATTTGGACATGGATGCATTTTACGCCTCGGTAGAGCAACGCGATAACCCGGAGCTGCGCGGAAAGCCAGTTGCGGTGGGGGGAGCCCGCGAGCGGGGCGTGGTGGCAGCGGCTAGCTACGAGGCCCGACAATTCGGCGTGCGGTCGGCCATGCCGTCCACTACGGCCCTGCGCAAGTGCCCGGGCTTGGTGTTCGTAGCGCCTCGCTTCGACGTTTACAAGGGAGTGTCGCGGCAGATTCGCGCCATTTTCGCCGAGTATACGCCCCTCATAGAGCCCGTGTCGCTGGATGAGGCTTACCTCGACGTGACCCACAACCTGAAGGAAATAGCGTCGGCCACCCAGATAGCCCGCGAAATCCGGGCAAAAATCCTCGCCGAAACCGACCTCACGGCCTCAGCGGGCGTTTCTTATAATAAATTTCTGGCCAAGCTGGCTTCTGACTACCGCAAGCCCAACGGGCAGTTTGTGGTTCGGCCCGAGCAGGGGCTGGCCTTTGTGGAAGGCCTGGCGGTGGGGCAGTTTCACGGGGTAGGCCCGGTCACGGCCGCGAAGATGAACCAGCTCGGCATCTTCACCGGGGCCGATTTGCGGGGGCAGACCGCCGAATTTCTGCAGCAGCAGTTTGGCAAGGCGGGGCGCTACTACTTTGCCATTGCCCGCGGCCAAGACCACCGCCCCGTGGTGGCCGACCGCCTACGCAAGTCGGTGGGTTCAGAAACCACCTTCGCCCAGGATTTGACCCTGTTTCCGGACCTGCTCGATGGCCTGCGGCCCTCCATTGAGGAAGTGTGGGAGTATTGCCAGCGCACCAGCATCCTGGGCCGCACCATCACGCTGAAGGTTAAGTACGCCGACTTTCAGCAGATAACGCGCAGCCGCAGCAGCGTGGGACCAATTCCGAGCCAAGCCGTGCTGGAGCGCATTTGCCGGGAGCTGGTCGAGTCCTTGTTTCCGCTGGCCAAGGGGGTGAGGCTGCTGGGCGTGTCGCTTTCCAACCTGACCAATGGACAAGAGGCCGCCGGCCGCCAGCTCACGCTGACCTTTTGAAACGGCCGGCCCGCCAGAGATACGAAGATGTATAGGGCAAGCTCGTCGGGGTAGAAGAAGGGTTGGCCGATTTGCGGAGGCTGCCATTGAACACGGGAGCAATTTGAGGTGTCTATCAAGGTAAGCAGCTTCTGCGCCTGGGCCGTTGCCTGGCCCTGGTTGGTTTCTATCGGCGGCAACCGCTACCTTCCGCAACCCTATCGACTACATTTCGACTTTGATTTAAATATTGGTGTGATTCTGGATAAGTAAGCAGAACGCTTGCGACCCGAAGCTCGCCGCCCACCCCGCCGGCCTTGCAGACTTCGCGGCTTCCACCTCTTCTCTAAACTTTCTTCGCATGCAAGCTTCTCGATTTAAGGTAAGTTTATACGCTTCGTTGGCCTTGCTGGGGCTGGCTTCTTATTCCGTTTACCAAGGCACGCCCCCCCGCGACCAAGTGTTGCTCGGCACCATGCTGCAGGGCCTGAGCGTGGCGCACTACCAGCCCGAGAAGCTGGACGACCAGTTCTCGCAGCGCGTGTTCGACCTCTACCTGAAGCGGGTAGACGTGAACAAGCAGTTTTTGCTGGCGCCCGAAGTGGCCCAGCTGCGGCAGTTCCAGACCAAGATTGACGACCAGCTGAAAAACGGCACCCACGAATTCCTCGACGCGACCAGCCAGATTCTGGCCAAGCGGACGCTGGAGATTCAGGCCCTGTACCGCCAGATTCTGGCGCAGCCTTTTGACTTCACGGCGCAGGAAACCTGGGAAACCGACCCCGAGAAGGCCACCTACGCGGCCTCTGCCGCCGCCCAGCGCGAGCGGTGGCGCAAGCAGCTGAAGTACCAGACCCTGGCCCAGCTTTCGGAGCTGATGGATGAGGAAGCCCGCAAAAAGGACAAGCCGCTGGCCGCTACCAAAGCCGGGGCCACCCCCGCCACCACCATGGAGCGCGCCCGCACTCCCGCCGAGCTGGAGGCCGAGGCCCGCAAGCGCGTGCTGAAGTACTACGACGAGTATTTCGCCGACCAGCTGAAAACCGACGCCGATGACCGTTTGGCCGCCTTCGCCAACGTCATTGCCAATACATATGACCCGCACACCGAATACTTTGCGCCCATTGCCCGCGACAACTTCGACATTCAAATGTCGGGCCGCCTGGAAGGCACGGGCGCCTTGCTGCAGGAAGACGCCGGCCAGCTAAAAGTGAGCGACATCGTAGCCGGGTCGGCCTCGTTCCGGCAGGGCGAGCTGAAAGTGGGCGACGTGATTTTGCGCGTGGCCCAGGGCGCTGCCGAGCCGGTGAGCGTGGAGGGCATGCGCTTCGAGAAAGCCGTGAAGCTGATTCGTGGCCCCAAGGGCACCGAAGTTCGCCTCACGGTGCGCAAGCCCGACGGTGCCACCGCCGTCATTCCCATCATCCGCGACGTTGTGGTCATTGAAGAAACCTACGCGCAGTCGGCCATCATCAAGCGCGACGGCCGCAACTACGGCTACATTCACCTGCCTGGCTTCTACGCCGACTTCGCTGGCAAAGGCGGCCGCAGCAGCGCCGCCGACGTGAAAGCCGAACTGGCCAAGCTGAGCAAGGAAAACGTGGCCGGCGTGATTCTCGACCTTCGCTACAACGGCGGCGGCTCGCTGCAGGACGCCGTGGAAATGGGCGGTCTGTTTGTGCCCAGCGGCCCCATGGTGCAGGTGAAGCCCGGCCGTGGTCCCGCCCAGGCCCTCAACGACAAAGACCCCCAGGTGCAATACGGTGGCCCGCTGGTGGTGATGGTAAACAAGTACAGCGCTTCGGCCTCCGAGATTTTGGCCGCGGCCATGCAGGACTACCGCCGCGGCATAGTAGTGGGCAGCACCACCTTCGGCAAGGGCACGGTGCAGCAGGTGTTTGACCTCGACCGGGCGGTTTCGGCAGAGTTTAAGGGGCTGATGCCCTTGGGCTCGCTCAAGCTCACGCTGCAAAAGTTCTACCGCGTGAACGGGGGCTCGACCCAGTTTAAGGGCGTGGTGCCCGACATTACGCTACCCGACGCGCTGGCTGCGGTTGCCAAAGGCGAGCAGGAAATGGAGTATCCGCTGAAGTGGGACGAAATTGCCCCGGCCAAATTTGAGCCCACCAACACGCGCCCGGATATTGAAAAGCTGCGGGCCGCCAGCACTGCCCGCGTAGCCGCTAGCCCCGGCTTCCGCCTCATTACCGACGCCTCGGCTCGGGCCGCGGAGCGCCGCAAGCAAACCAGCTTGTCGCTGAACCTGGCCGCCTACCGCGCCACCCAGCAGCAGGCCCGCGACGCCAACAAGCAGCAAACCGCCGCCCAAAATGCCCTGACTGCCCTGGACGTAGCCCAACTGACAGCCGATGCCAGCGTAGCCAACACCGACTCGGTGGCCACCAAGCGGGTCGCGCGCTTCCTTAAGCCCCTGCGCAAAGACGCCGCCCTAGCTGAAGCCGTAGCCGTGATTGGCGACGCGCTGTAGGAGAGCCAACCACTGCAAAAGCCCCCGCCACTACCCAGTGGCGGGGGCTTTTTGGCTTTAGTACTCTTTAAGACTCCTGCACGTTTCTGGTGTGTGGCCAATGCGACAAGGGCGTTATATTCTCGATTAAACGGTCATGCTGACGAAGGAAGCATCTTGCTTGCGCCATCCGTCATGCTGAGCTTGAGAAGCATTTTCTCACCACCGCACGATTCGTTGTGGCGTGATAAGATGCTTCCTTCGTCAGCATGACAGACGGATAGGTAACTGCAGCGAGCGAGATGCATAGCTCCGCTGACCGCCGGTTCGCTTTGCTCTTGCCCTCCAGCGAAGCAGCCGGCATGCGCAATATGCTCCGTTGTGCCCTGCTATACATGCTGATTTACAGCGAAACTGGTGCGCAGTTTGGGTCGCTTGCGGGCCAAAAAGGCAGACGTTGCTCCGCAATCTGCGTATGGACTGGCACCTCCACTATGTGTCGCGCTTATCATTCGCCGCATGCCTGCTCCCACCGCTGCTTCTTCCGCTTCGCCTGCTAGCCTCTTCTACGATGTTTTCCCGCAGGATGCTCTGCTGAGCGGAATTTTTGAAGCCTCGCTCACGGCCATTGGCTTGTACCAACCCGTGCGGGACGCTGAGAACAACAAAATCATTGATTTCAAAATTTTGATGTTCAATGTGGCGGCCCAGCGAATACTCAACCAACCAGAGCGCCCGGCCGCTTCCTACCTCCACCTGTTTCCACATACGGTGGATAGCGGCGTTTTCGCTTTTCACTGCGAAGCCTTCGAAACCGGGCAGCGGTCCCGGATGGAAGTGAACTATCAAGCTGACGGATTGGATAATTATTTCCGGCTTTCGGCGCTGCGCGTGGGCGAAGGGTTGCTGGTGAGCTTTACCGATTCGGCCGAGGAAACACGCAGCCAGGTGGAGGTGGCCCTGCGCGAAAGCCAGGCCCGCGAGCGCGCTGCCATGGCCGAAGCCGAGCGCCAGCGCGCCTTGCTGCACAGCACGTTTATGCAGGCGCCGGCCATGATATGCATCTTCGCCGGGCCGGAGCACGTGTTCGAGCTGGTAAATCCGCAGTACCAGCAGCTGGTGGGCAACCGGCCGTTGCTGGGGAGGGCCATTCGCGAGGCCATGCCCGAACTGGCGAGCCAACCCATTTTTGTTTTGCTCGACGAGGTGTATCAAACCGGGGAAACCTTTCGGGCCAACGAAATGCTGGTGCAGCTCGACCATGCCAATGCCGGGGTCACGGAACTCGAAAAGCGTTACTACAACTTCGTTTACCAGGCCCGCACCGGGGCGAATGGGGTGCCCGATGGCATTATGGTGTTTGCCTATGAGGTGACCGCGCAGGTGCTGGCCCGCCAAAAAGCGGCGCAGAGCGAAAAGAGGTACGTTATATCCAACGAGGAGCTGGCTGCAGCCAATGAAGAGCTGAAGGTGGCCAACGAGGAAATCCGGGCCAGCAACAACGACCTTTTTGTGACCCAGATGGCGCTCCGCGAGCTGAACCAAGAACTGGAGGCCCGCGTGGCAGACCGCACCACCCGCCTGCAGCGCGCCCAACGCGAAGCCGAGCGACAGCGTGCGCGCCTCGAGCGGTTTTTTATGCAGGCCCCAGCCGGTATCTGCATCCTCGACGGCCCCGAGCTGCGGTTTGAGCTGGTGAACCCGGCGTTTCAGGCCCTGTTTCCCGGCCGCCAGCTGCAGGGCCGCCGCATTCTGGATGCATTGCCCGAAATAGCCGACCACGCCGTGTACCAGACGCTGCGGGCAGTATATGAGCAGGGCGTTACGCAGGAGGAGTTTGACATGCTCATTCCCTTTCGAAACCAGGAAACGGAGCTTTTGGAAGAGCGGTACTTCAACTACACCCAGCAGGCCCGCTTCGATGAAAATGGGCAGATTGACGGCATCATGGTGTTTGCCTTTGAAGTAACCGAGCAGCTGAAAACCCGCCAGCGCAACGAAGCCCTGCAAGCCGAGGCCCTGCACGCCGCCGAGCAGCTGGTGCGCCAGCGCGAAACCCTGCAGCAGGTGTTTGAGCAAACCCCGGCGCTGGTGTTCATTGCCCGGGGCCCCAACCATTTCATCGATTACGTGAACCCGGCCTACCAGTCGCTCTTCCCCGACCGGGTGCTGGTGGGCAAGCCCACGGCCGAAGCCATTCCGGAATCAGTTGAAGGCGGCTTTGTGGCCTTGCTCGACCAAGTTTACGCCACCAATAAGCCTTATTTCGGCAACGAAGTGCTCGCCAATGGCCACGACGCCGCCAGTAGCTCCAGGCCCTGCTACCTGAACTTTACCTACCAGGCCTACCAGGAAAACGGCGTGACGGTGGGCGTGTCCTCGTTTGCGTTCGATGTAACCGAGCAGGTGCAGGCCCGCCAGCAGGCCGAAGCCTTGCAGGCCGAGGTAAGCCGTCGCGATGCGCAGCTGCAGGACCTCTTCGAGCAGGCGCCGGTGGCCATCGCCGTGTTCCGCGGGCCGGCGTTAATCATCGAACTCGCCAATCCCGGCATGCGCGAGTTGTGGGGCGACGGGTCCATCGAGGCCCTGGGCCAGCCGCTGCTTGAGGCCCTGCCCGAGTTGCAGGGCCAGGGCTTCGACACCCTTATCAGAAAGGTGATGGCCACCGGCGAAACCTACAGCGCACAGGAGCGGTCGGTGCAGCTGCTGCGCAACGGGCAGCTCGAAACCGTTGTGCTCAACTTTGTGTACCAGCCCTTGCGGGAAAGCAGTGGCAACATCACTGGCGTGGCACTGGTGGCCACCGAAGTGAGCGAGCAAATGGCTGCCCGGGAGCTCCTGGCCCAGGCCAATGCCGAGCTGGTGGCCGCCAACCAGGCTGTGCTTACCCGCAACGAGGAACTGGCTGCTGCCAACGCCCAGCTGGTGCGCACCAACCAGGACCTCGACAATTTCGTGTACGCTGCCTCGCACGACCTTAAGCAGCCCATCAATAACCTGGCCGGGCTCATTGAGGAAATTCGCTTTGGTACCGTGTTTAACGACCCGGAAGAAGGAAGCACGCTCATGCCCATGGTCGACGATGCCCTGCGCCAGCTCTCCACCACCATCGACGACCTGGCCGCCGTGGGCCAAGCCCAGCGAGTACCCAACCTCCCAGCCGAAACCGTGGCCCTCGAGGAGCTGACCCAGGAGGTGCTCCAAACCCTGCAGCCCCAGGTGCAGGCCGCCCGCGCCCGCGTCACCACCGACTTTGCGGCCCGCCCCACCATCACCTACGCCCGGGCCAACCTGCGCACCATCCTGCTCAACCTGCTCAGCAACGCCCTCAAATACGCCGACCCCGCCCGCCCGGCCCGCGTGCACCTGTCGCTGTGGGTCGAGGAAGGCCGGCCCGTACTTTTGGTGGAGGACAACGGCTTGGGCTTCGACGTGCAGCGGCACCAAAGCGAGTTGTTTCACCTCTTCCGCCGCTTTCACGACCACACCGAGGGCACGGGCGTGGGCCTCTACCTCGTCAACCGCATAGTGCAGAGCAACGGCGGCCGCGTAGAGGTGGAGAGCGAAGTAGGGGAGGGCACCACGTTTCGGGTATTTTTGTAGGCAGCAGGATGCGGTAAATAAAACGCTATGCTGAACGCCGCCGCATTTCGTGTGGGGTAACGCTGGCTATCTTAATTTGCCCTGCTTCCGCAAGATGGCCAGCAGCACGAGATTGTTGCGCTGGTCATTAATAGCTACGCCTGATAACTGGGTGGGGTAGCCCAGCTTCAAATCAATCTTATTTTCCGACTGCCAGTTGATGTCCATTGTAATAGAGTGGTCGCAGGAGGAGCTGGAAAAGCCCGGCTTAAAAAAGCCGTAGTAAATGACCTTTTTATTAACAGTGACGGCAAAAGGCGTTCGGTCTCCCAATGCTTTCGTTTTTTGTATGGCCGTGTTTGTCAATTTGAATTGGTGATTGGTTTTGGAGTACTCCAAAATGTCTTGGTCTTGTATGACTGCGGCGTCTTCCAGAACGGCGGCGGAAGAGTTTACTTCGCATTTGCCGGCCGTGAGCTGATAAGACTTTAGCAGATAAATCTCAACCGTTTCTCCGGCATTGGTGTCATCCTTTTTGCACGACACGCAAGTCGCTGTTAATGCCAAAATCAAGAAGAGCTTCTTCATCGGTTAGTATTTAAATATCAGCTAGGATGAAGGTAAGCAAACAACTTTAACCGCACGCCCTGCTAGGTCAGCGTAACGCAAGCTAGCAGTTTATCAACACATTACACTTCCTCATGAAAGCCTTTATCTTCGACCTCAACGGGACCATGATTCACGACATGGAGTACCACACCCGCGCTTGGCAATACCTCTTCAACAACGACCTGGGCGGCAATTTTACCTGGGAGGAAGTGAAGCCGCAGATGTACGGCAAGAACCAGGAAGTGCTGGTGCGCATGTTCGGGGCCGACCGGTTTACCACCGCCGAAATGGACCGGCTTTCCCTGGAAAAGGAGCGGCGCTACCAGCACGAGTTTCTGCCGCACCTGGCGTTGCTGCCGGGGCTGCAGGCGTTTCTGGAAGCTGCGCATCAGCAGGGCATTCCCATGGCCATTGGCTCGGCAGCCATTCCGTTCAACATCGACTTCGTGCTCAATAACCTGAAAATCCGGCACTACTTCCAGGCCATCGTCAGTGCCGACGACGTGGCGCTAAGCAAGCCCCACCCCGAGACCTTTCTGAAAGCCGCCGCCCAGCTTGGCGTGGCGCCCTCCGACTGTGTTGTGTTTGAAGACGTGCCCAAAGGCGCCGAAGCCGCCCACAATGCCGGCATGAAAGCCGTGGTGCTCACCACTACCCACGAGGAAGCAGAGTTCGACGCCTTGCCCAACGTACTGCATTGCGCGCCGGATTTCACGGATGCGTTTTTCAAAACGCTGGTATAGGTTTCACTTATAGTTGCCAAGTGCCTGGGGACACGGGTATTGTGCTGTAGCGTGAATACTATAGTTAGCTTCCTTGTGCCGTCGAAATGCGCAGGGACGCAAACTGCAACGTTTGCGCTACAGACTCCAACTAAAGCACTTCTCTTGGGCGACCGCAGATAAGCACGGTAGCAGTCAGTGCCCCATGCGCACCGTTGTATCCAGGCGCTGGGTGAGCAGGAAGCGGCGGTATTCCTGGCGCAGGCTGGCTTCTTCCCGGCGCTGCTCCTCCTTTTGAAAAAACCGCACCTTGTACTTCTCGCGGGGGGCCGTGCGGCTGAGGTTGATGTAGGTGAGCTTGCGGTTGGCGTTGCGGGTAGTTTCGCCCTCCTGAATGCGCTCGACGCGCTTGCTGTTGTTTCCAAAAAGAGCCTGCAAGGGCTTGAGGCCAATATACATGTTGGTGCGGCCGTCCAGGCCGTAGCGGCCGCTCACGGCCAGGCTGCTGAGGTTGCTGTTCAGGCGCAGGTCGGGGATGAGCACCTGGCCGTTGGCTAGAATAAATTCGCTGCTCACCGGCTCGAAGAACAGGTGGCTGGTGCGCTCTATTTTCATGAACTTGAGCACCTCCATCAGGGCTTCCACGTTCAGCAGTTCCAAGTTGCGAAATTCGGTTTTCAGGTAGCCGGCCGTTAGCAGCAAATCGGGCAGGAACTTGGGGCCGAGGTCGGTGCGCAAGTCTGCCACACCGCGCAAGGTGCCCCGGATGTTGTCGCCGCCCAATACGTTGAGACCCATGGAGGTGGCAGTGGCAAACAGGGCCGGCAATTGAATATCCTCCAAACGCACTTGCGCCTGGGTGGGGTGGTGGGCCCGGTCGGTGGTGCTCACCATCAGGCCGCGCAGGCTGATGCGCCCTTCCAGGGCATTGAGCGTGCACTGGTCGAGGCGGGCTTCGCCTTCGAGCAGGTGCGACACCAAGCGAAGCTGGCTGCCTTTGATGGCCGCGTAACGCACCTCGTCGGCCTCCACGCGCAGCACCGCGCTGAGCACACCGTTGGTGAGCATCGACTGGTCTTGCGGCGCCTGTTGCCGTTGGGCGCGGCGGATGGCTTGGCGGCGGGCCCGCGCCAGGGTGCGGGGGCTGGGCACCGAGTCGGCAGGAGTAGTGAGGCTGGCCACCAGGGCCAGCAGGCGCTGCAGGTCGAGGGTGGCGTAGCGCAGCGTGACGTCGGCGTCGGCGGCGGTCAGGCGCAGGTTTTCTACTTGGGCCGTGACGGTGGCCTCGCCCTTGCCGCCTTCGGGCGTGAGAAAGCGCAGGAAGGGCACGCGCAGGGTGGCACCTGCTTTTTCCAGCCGGAGCTGCACGTTGGCCAGGCTTTCGTCTTCGGGCAGCTGCACCTTGTCAATGTCGACGCTCACCCGGCCGTTGGCGGCCAGCAGCAAGTCGCGCAGGGCCGGAATGGCGGCGCCCGGCGCCCGGGCCGGCCGCGCAGCTTGCTGCTCGGGGCGGGTAAAGCGGGCCAGGAAATGCTTGTAATTAAGCGTGGCGAAGCGCACCGCCAGCTGGTATTCCACGGGTGCCACGTCGTTGTCGGGGTCGGTGGGCCACTCCACATTGCCCCGCACATCACCGCCCCACACCCGGCCGGCCAAGTTGCGAAGCTGCACCCGCTGGCCATCGTGGCGCACGGTCACGGCCAAGTTGTTGAGTGTGTCGCTGGCCAGCAGCAGACGCTGGCAGCGCAGGCCTACGTCCAAGAGCAGGCCGGGCGGAATCAGCTGGCTGCCCAGGGTAGCGGCCAGCTGGGCCTTGTCGCGCGGCGACTTGCCAGGCATGGGCACACTGGCGGGTGAGAAGTCGGGGCCACCGGTGCGTGGGATGGGCCGCAGGAGCGTGCGCAGCCGGCCTACGCGCAACTCGTCCACCGCAAAGTTGCCGTTGATGGTGGCCGTGGGGTGCTGGTCGGTCAGGTATTCGTAGAGGTAGGTGGTGGTGGCCGAAGCCCGGAACCGCATGTCGTTGAGTACGCCCGAGGCATCGGTCAGCCGCACGAGGCTGTCGCGCAGCCCCACCGTTACGTTGAGCCCCGAAATGTCGGCCCCGCGCACGGGCACGAAAAAAGAAGCTTCGCGCAGGGTAACGGTCCCGCTAATGGCCATGTTGCGCTGCAACGGCCGGGGGTCGAACCGCCCGGCCATGGGAGGCAGTAAGCCGTGCAGCCGCACGTCGAGGTCGGCCACGCCTTGGCGTGCCCGCCAGCGCCCGGGCGCAATGAGGGCAGCTATTTCACGCAGCTCGGTGCGCCCTTGAAAGTGACCGGTGAGGAAAGGGCGGGTAAAGTCCCGCAGGGTGAGGGCAATGTCCAGTTCACCGGCCGAAGAGTAGATGCGGCAACGCTGCAGGGTGAGGACGGTGGACTTGATGTTATGGTCGGGGCCATTGTCGTAGGTGCCTTCCAGGTCCCAGCGGTTAATGCGCTGGTCGGCCTGGGGCCAGCGCAGGCTGGCATTGCGCAAGCTAAATGTCAGTACGTTACGCGGGGTAATGGTGGGCCCGCTCAGGCCTGTGATGCTGTAGCGGATGTGCGCCCGGCTGGGGCTGGTGGCGCCAGCCAGCTGCGGCTCGAGGCGCGGGGGCAGGGCAGCGTGCAGCACGTCGGTGAGGGGCTGGTAGCCCACAAACTGCAGCTGCAGCATGGTGCCGGCCGGTTGCTTGGGGTCTACGTGGTGGGTGCCGCTCACCCGGATGGTGTCGCCGTTGAGGGTAGCGCGGGTGTTCCACAGCAGCCCCTGCCGGTTCTCAAACGTGTAGCGATAATTGACCCACGCCCGAACCGGCTCCCGCTCAAACAGGGTGCCGGCGCGGGTGCGCAGGTAGCTCAGCTGCCCGTCCATGGTGCCGGTCACGCGCAGCACTCCGCGCTGCAGGCGGGCCTTCAGGCGGGCTTGGCGCACCTCGGCTCCAAAGGCACTGCGCGAGTATCTGTTGTGCGAGCTCATGCGGAAGTTGTTGACCAGCAGTTGGTCGAGCTCCAGGTTGAGGGCAGGTGGGGAACCCGTCCCTTTGCGGCGCTTGCCGCGCAGGCCCCAGGCGTGGCCCAGGGAGTCGACCCGCTCCCGGAAATCAACATCGGTCACCACCAGCTTCGTGATGTGGGCCTTGCCCCGCAGCAGGCTGGCCAGCTGCAGGCGCATGTCGGCCCGGCCAACGCGCAGCACCGGCACCTGCTGCCGGTATGACGTATCGGTGAGGCTGATGTGTTGGATGGAGGCGGTGAGGTGCGGAAAGTCGCTCCAGGGCGAGAACTCCACTTCGAAAGGCCCCAGTACCAGCTCGGAATTGTGCGTCAGGCCCTCGCGCACGGCCTGGGCAATGCGCTTGCGCCCGTACTCACTGCCCAGCAGCCACGCCGCCACGCCTATTCCCAGCACGACCAGCAGCAGCACCAAGGCTAGTAGCCGACGGACGGGGAATGATTTCATAAAGGAAAGCCGCAGGATATGCTACCTGAACGCAGGTATAACACAAATAAGCAATGGAAGGTAGTTGGAATGAAGCCAAAGCGCCGGCAGTAACCCCAGCCGTATGCGAAGCTATAACTACGCAAAAGCCCCGAGCAGGGCTGCTCGGGGCTTTTGATTGGACTGCTTACTAATGTTCACTTAGTAATTTGTCTGTCATGCTGAGCTTGCGAAGCACCTTATCACGTTGTAACGATTTGTTCTGCCCTGATAAGATGCTTCGCAAGCTCAGCATGACAGACGAGTAAGTTTACTGCTGCGGTTAAGATGCTTCCTGCATCAGCACGACAACCGATTGCTATGACGGACGATGCGAGGCTGCCAGAGCCAAGCCAGGGCGAACTAGCGCCCGCCGCTGGCCCCAGGGCCTGCGGGCTTGAGCTGGGTTAGCAGTTCCCGCACGGCGGTATCGAGTTGCACGTCGCGGCCGGTGTAGCTTTCGCCAATGGGCCGGGTCACGGCCACATCTACCGGGCGCGGGTTCATTTCCATCACCTTGCCGTCACTAGTAGCCCGAATGGTGCTGAACGGCAGGCGCAGGCTGGAGCCATCGAGCAGGGTGGCGCCCGAGGTGAAGATAATCCAACCCGCGGTAGGCTCGCCCACTACTTTACCAAGCCGCTCGGCCCGGTAGCCTTCGGTAAAATCCTCGGCGTCGGAGAGGGAGTGCTGGTTGGTGACGAGCACCGTGGGCAGCTCTAGGGCGCGCTGGCCCAGGGCCGAACGTGCGGGCTGAGGAACGGGCTGGCTGCGGGTGGCCATGCTCAGGTAGCTGCGGCGCGAGAGCACGTCGATTGCGTACACGTTCACGAAGCCGCCGTTGTTGTTGCGCACGTCTACCACCACACCTTCACGGCCCATGTTTTCGGCGTCGAGGTCGAGGTAGAGCTGGGCCAGTGCACCCGCCGACATATCAAACATGTGCACGTAGCCCAGGCGGCCGCCGCTGGCTTTAGCTACGTAGGCCCGGCGCTCCTCTACCCATTGGCGGTAGTCGAGGGCTTTTTCAGTGTCGCGGCTCAAGGGGCGTACTACCACGTCGCGCTCGGCCAGGGCTGAGGCTGCAGCGGGCGCGGTGCCTTTCGGTTTGCGCTTGCTGGTTTTCGCTGCAGCTGCCGACGTAGCAGTGCTGCCCACCCGCATGGTCACGCGGCGGCCTACTTTGTATTGCAGCAGCTCGTCGAGGTTGGTGCCAGGCGTGATGAGGCGGCCATCCACGGCCAGAAGCACGTCGCCGGGGCGGATGCCCGCCAGAGCCGCCGCACTCAGGGGCAGCACGGTGCTCACGCGCAGCCGTCCGTTCTGCTCGTATTCCGGCGCGTCGAAGCGCAGGCCCAGCCGGCCCGTGGCAGCTGGTACAGCACCGGCGGCCGGGGCCGGTGGGCCCGTGCCGGAGTGTGAGGCATTGAGCTCGCCAATCATGAGGTTGGTGAGGCGGCGGGCTTCATCGGGAGTGCGGGCACCGGCAATGAGCGGGGCGTACAGGTCGTGCTGGGCTGCCCAGTTGGCGCGGTCGAAAGAGGGCTCGTTGAAGAAATCGCGCAGCAGGCCCCACGACTGCTCAAACACGACCATCTTTTCCTTTTCGAAGTCCACGTCCATTTCGGCCGACACGGCCAGTGCCCGCGCCGTGCCTTTGCCGGTCTCCACTGGCACCACTCGAATGACGCCCTGGTCGAGGTAATAGATTTCCTTGCTGTCGGGCGAGAACTGCGCATCGCGCTTCGCGCCAACGGTAGAGGTGAGCTGGCGCACCACGGCCGGCTCCTTGCTCAGCTCGTCGAGCGGAAAAATGTAGAGGTTCGATTGATTGGCTGAATACGCGGTCAACAGCAGCCATTTGCCGTCGGGGCTGACGCTGTGCGAGCCTACATTCACGCCCACGGGCAGCAAGCTCAGCCGCCGCCGGATGTCTTCAAACACAACATTAACGGGGGGCTTGACGGCCTTTGCTGGTTGCCCATTGGCCAAGCTCGAAGCCGGTTTTTTACCGGCGCGCAGCGTATCGGTGGGGCCGCCAGGCAACACCGGTGGGCGGCTTGTCACAGCGGGCTTCACAGAGGGCGTCAAGGGATTGGGCCCTGGCTGTTCCTTAAACAAGTCGCGAAATTGGTCTTCGCGGAAGCGCGGCGTGCGCGGCAGCAGGTCGATGCGGGCCACCTGGGCGTCCTCGGTACGCTGGCCGGTGTCAAAGAGCAGGAATTTGCCGTCGGGGCTCCACGAAACCGTGCTGGTGTTGGTGTTGGCCACGAAGCTCACCGCGCGGGCGGGGCCGCCTGCCACCGGCACCACGTTCACGTTGGTGAAGCCGCGGGCGCCCTTGGGCATGAAAGCCAGCCAACGGCCGTCGGGCGACCACACAAAGCTGCGCTCGGCCCGGAGCGGGGCCCGGCCAAAAATGCCCTTGGCGAGAGATTTCTCCTCGTTCTTGGCTATGTCCAGCACCCGCAGCTCGGCCGCGTCGCGCTCAAAGGCGAGCTGTTTGCCATCGGGCGAAAACGTGGGCGCCGCATCGTTGAGGGCCGAGTTGGTGAGGCGGGTTTCCTTGCCCGTAGCAAACGAATAGCTGTAGATATGCGACGGTCCGTCGCGCTCCGACACGTACACCAGCCGGCGGCTGTCGGGGGCCCAGGCCAGGTCGGTTTCGGGCGCGGTGGTCTGAGAAATGCGGGTGGCCTCGCCACCGTCGGTAGCCGAAGCGGCAAACACTTCTCCGTGCACTACGAAGGCCACCTTGGTGCCATCGGGTGATAAGGCGAGCTTCTGCAGGCGGTCAGAAAAGCGCACGCGCTCCACAGCAGTTCCAGACGGAGCTCCGCGCCGCTGCACGGCTACTTCGCGCACCTGCCCGTTGTCGGTGTCCAAGGTCCAGAGCTTGAAGTTGCGCTCGAAGGCAATGAGCTTGCCGTCGTAGGAAATGCTGGGCCACAGCACGCGCCCATCGGTGAAGGAGGTAACGGATTTGGGCGCCGACTTGTCGCTGTTCGTTCCCAGCACCCAGATGTTTTCGTGGCCGTTCTGGTCCGACATGTAGAAGATGCGCTGGCCCCCCTGGCCCCACATGGGCCACAGCGCCCGGGAGCCGCCGCCTGTCAGGGCCTCGTAAGTGGGCACGCCGTTGCTGCCTTCGCGCCGCAGCGTAATCTCTGATTCGTCTAAGTGGCTGTGGCCGTGGCGCCACCACTGGCGGTCGCCGTTGCCGCGGGAGCTGAAGGCCAGGGTTTTGCCATCGGGGCTGGGCGCGGCAAAGAATTCATTGGCGTAGCGGTCGGCACTCACGGGCGTAGGCGTACCCCCAGCGGCCGGCACCCGGTAGATATCGTTCATGCTGGCGATGTCGCGGCTGGTGGACGAGAAATACAGCCACTTCCCATCGGCCGACCAGTTGTCGAGTTGGTCGGGGGCATCGTCGAAGGTGATGCGGCGCAGCTCGCCGGTTTCCAGGGACAGCACGTACACGTCGCTGTTGCCGGTGCGAGTCGAGATGAAGGCCAGGGAGCGGCCATCGGGGGAGTAGAGCGGGCGGCTTTCCGTGGCCGGGTGGGCCACCAGCAAGCGCGCCTCACCGCCCGCAATCGGGCTGGTCCAAATATCACCTCCCGACACAAACGCCAGCTCGGTGCGGTTGGGTGAAATGGCCGGTTCCGAGAAATAAGGCACCGGTGCCGGGGCCGCCAGGGCTGGGGCGGAAAGCCCAAATCCAGCCACTACAGGTAGCACCACGGCCCGGAATACAGGGGTAATCCATCCCCTAAGGGGCGCAGCAGAAAACTCGAAAGCAAGCATCAGTTGAGAGCAATTAATAAATGTTATTTCAGGTGGTGGCCAGGGACCATCACTTGGCTAAGGTAGGTGCGGGATGCACGTCTCCAGTATTCTATGTGGGTTTAATTTGGCAGGGCATGTGAAGCACTGAAAACGGAATGGCCCCGCGGTATTGAAAACCGTGGGGCCATTTCGTTTTAAAAAAAACTAACATCCATTAAGCATTTATACCGCGTCGGCTACCCTAAGTCTGTCATGCTGACGAAGGAAGCATCTTATCCACGCGGAACGAATCGTTGAGGCGTGAGAGGATGCTTCGCAAGCTCAGCATGACAGACAATTTGGATTACTGCTGAACGCGGGACGCTTGCCTCCGGCGACCGGCAGTTTGGCTGCGCTCTGTATGACTTCCTTATTTAGAGTGTTGTTTGAGCAGATTATTATTCTTCTACTTCGCTCGCGGCGTCGGCGTGAGTAGTGGCTTCGTAGGTGTCGGCATACTTGAAATCATCGAGCCAGTAAGCAGAACTAACCACTTCAAAAGTGACCGAATTAGCTTCGGTATTGATAATGTTTAATTCCCAAAGCATGGACTCTGCTTCGGTGAATTTGTTGCCTTCTAATTGCGTGGTGAACAACCGGTTTACTAGTGCCTTATCATCCATGCCCTGGGCTAAGAGTCGCATTAGCGGAGCAGCAGGAGACTCTGTCAGAATGGAAATATCCTCCGGGTTTTCAGCGGTGCATTTTACTTGAAACTGCACGGCCTGCGTGCGGGGAAAAGTGCCGTTATAGGCAGTGTGCAGCAATTCGGTGGCTTTGTAAAAGCCTTTGTGCAGCGGCAACTCCGGGTTTTCTTCCCAGAGTTTTTCCGTGAGCATTTGATGGCCCAAATTCTCTGTTTGACCCGCATTTAATTCCTCAGGAAATAAATAGGTCAACACAATTTCGGCGGCTTCGCGGGGCTCCATATCTGTGAACGACATGAGGCACATTTCTTTTAATTCGGCTTCTTTTATTTCATCCGGATTATCATAATTCATCTTCTTAAGAAGCTCTTTATAATCTGCATTCTGCCAGGAGTTTGGCAATTCTGATAATGAGCTAAAGGATAGGCGCTCGACGGTGAACTTATGCATGGTAATGACTAACTATAGGTTTCATGGAATTTGTTGAGTTGCTGAGTGGAAGCACCCGCAACAGCTGCGTTTACGCACAAAGCCAACAAACAACCGGAATAGGCATGTAGAGACGCCACACTTCGCGTCTCGGCGTTGAACGAGGATGGCCGAATGCAAGCCTAATGGCGCGGTCCCGGAGACGCAAAGTGTCGCGTCTCTGCATCGTTCTATTAAACTGCTTTAGGCGCTTATTGGTAGGGTAAATAGAAAGCAGCTGCCCTTTTCGGGCTGGCTTTCTACCCACAGCTGGCCGCCTTGTGCGATGATGAACTCCCGCGAAATACTTAGTCCCAGCCCCGAGCTGCCGCCTTGCGTGGTGTGGCTGGGGCCGCCGGCGAAGCGCTGGAAAATACGCTTGTGGTACTCAGTTGGGATGCCGGGGCCGCAGTCTTCCACGCTCACGCGCACCATTTCGCCCCACTGCACTACGCGAATAACTAGTGGAGCACCCGTGGGGGAATAGCGAATAGCGTTGGAAAGGAGGTTGATGAGCACCCAGGAGGTTTTTTCGACGTCGGCGTGGATGGTGGGCACGCAGTCGGGTATTTGCACATCGAGCTGCAGCTGCTTGTCGTGAAGCTGGGGGTGCACGGTTTGGAGGGCGTAGCGGATGACTTCGCCCAGCTGCATGGGTTCAGGATTGAGCTTGATGCCGGCACCGGCATCGAGGCGGGCCACGTCGATGAGCTGGCCCACCATGTTGAGCAGGCGTTGGGTTTCCTCGGCGATGCCGGTGGCCAAGCGCTGGCGCTCGGCGGCGTTGGTCCGGTCGTTTTGCAGCAGCATGAGGCTTAGCTTGATGCTGGCCAGGGGCGTTTTCAGCTCGTGCGAAATGGTGGCGAGGAAGGAGGACTTCAGCTCGTCGAGCTTCTTGAAGTCCGAAACGTTGCGCAGGCAGAAAATGTGGCCAGCCGGGCTGGAGGGGGCGCCCGGGGGGTGGCGGGTGTTTTCGACGGGGCTGATGCTGAGCTGAAAATGCGGGGAGCTGCCCTTATGCGGAAAATCAAACACCGGGTCCGGTACGTCGTCGTTGGAGAGGTTGGCTTCGGCCAGGGGCACCAGCAGCTCGCGAAACTTCTCATGCTTGGCCGCTACGGCTTCCGCCGATTTGCCCACTAGGTCGGTGGGGGAGAGGCCGAGCAGGTCGCAGGCCACGGGGTTGGCTAATACGATGGTTTTTTGCTCGTCCAGCAGCAGCAGGCCTTCGTCGAGGCTGCGCACGAGGCTGTCCATGCGGATGCGCTCGGTGAATAGCTCGGCCAGGATGGCGTGGCGTTCGTCCTGCGCCTGGCTCAGCACGTGGTTGACGGCCGCGGCAATGGTGCCTACTTCGTCGTGCCGGCCCACGCCCACGCGGTTGGTGGGGCCGGGGCCGGCCACCCGTTCCATGTCGGCGGTGAGGCGGTAGAGGGGGCGCACCACGATACGCGGCAGCCGCACCATCATGGTGATGCCGACGGCCGTGCCGGCGCCCAGGAAGGCCAGCACGGTGCTGCGCGCCATGTTGAAGTCGGACGGCTCCAGGGTATGCCCGCCTTCCTCCAGGTAGTTGATGGTGAAGAAAGCAGCGCCACCCAGGCCCAGCAGCAGCAGGAGCAGCAGGAAGATGCTGAGGCGGATTTTGAGTTTTAAGGACATTTCGGGGATGCTTTACTGGTGTCTCCGGGTGTAGCGCGGACTTTTAGTCCGCGAGTGAAGCGTTGTGGAATTATTCACTCGCGGACTAAAAGTCCCTCCGGGTACGACCGCGCTACACGTGGCTATGCTTCTAGCCCGTACTCCTGCAATTTTCGGTACAGGGTGGTGAGGCCGATGCCTAGCCGCTTGGCTACTTCTGGCTTGTTACCTTCCTGCTCGCCCATGAGCTTGCCAATGTGGCGGGCTTCCATGGCGCGCAGGCTTTCGTCGGCGGCATCGGTGCCGGGCTTGGGCGGGCGGCCCAGGGCGTGGAATTCGTCGGGGAGGAAGTCGGCGGCCAGGGGCTCGCCGGCGGGCGCGAGGATGGCGGCGCGCTCGAGCACGTTTTTCAGCTCGCGCACATTGCCGGGCCAGGGGTAGCGCTGCAGCATGGTCAGGCAGTCGGGCTCAAGGCCGGGGAGGCGCTTGCTGAGCTTGGCGGCGAAGTCCTGCAGGAAGTGCTGGGCCAGGGGCGCCACGTCGGCGGGCCGGTCTTTGAGGGGCGGCACGTTGATGGTGAACACCGAGAGGCGGTAGTACAAGTCGGGGCGGAAACGGCCTTCGGTGGCTTCCTGCTTGAGGTTGCGGTTGGTGGCGGCCACCAGGCGCACGTTCACGTTGGTGGGCTTGGTGTCGCCGAGCTTGGTGAACTGCTGCATCTCGAGCACCCGCAGGAACTTGGCCTGCACGTTGAGCTCCAGCTCGCCGATTTCGTCCAAGAACAACGTGCCGCCGTTGGCTTCTTCCAGCAGGCCTTTCTTGTCGGTCAGGGCACCCGTAAAGGCGCCTTTTTTGTAGCCAAAAAGCTCCGATTCGAGCAAATCTTTGGGGAAGGCGCTGCAGTTCACGGCCACGAAATTCTTGCTCTTGCGCCCGCTGGCCTGGTGAATGGCCTGAGCAAAAAGCTCCTTGCCGCTGCCGGTGGGGCCTTCCAGCAGCACGGTGCTGTCGGTGGGCGCTACTTGCTGCGCCAGTTTCTGCACCCGCTTCAGCTCCACGGAGTCGCCTATCATGGACTCGAAGCGGTGCTGCTGGCCCATGCGGCGCTCCAGCTCCGTGACGCGCTTGCGGAGGCGGGCTTTTTCGGCGGCGCGGTCCACCACCACCACCAGCTGCTGCTCAAAATCGCCCTTGGTGAGGTAGTCGAAGGCGCCGAGCTTCATGGCCTTCACGCCATCGGGGATGGTGCCAAAGGCGGTGAGCAGCACCACTTCGGCATCGGGCGCGATGGCTTTGTAGCGGGGCAGCAGGTCCACGCCGTGGCCGTCGGGCAGCTTCACATCGGAGAGCACCAGCAGGATGTCGTCGGCATGCTGCTGCAGTACCTCCAGGCCGCGGTGGGCATCGGGCGCTTGCAGCACGGTGTAGCCTTCCAGCTCCAGAACCTGGGCCAGCAGCTGGCGCAATCGCGCTTCGTCGTCAATGATGAGCAGGGTACCGGTGGGCATAGTAGAACTTGAAAAAGCTAAATAGCTTGGGGAATTTAATTAAAGTCCTTGCAGGCTTTTGCTCTGGTTAGTCAACTTCAATTATCAAATGTGCGACTTCCGTTTTATCCTTTCTAAGGATGAGCCATATCAGATTTGCGTTCAATTCCTTGGTCAGTTCTAATTCGAACCTTTTGTGTCGCTGCCCTTGCTCAACTCGAATTCCAGCTAATACATCTTCACCATTTTGTCGATAGCTGCTAGTGAAATAATAGCGGTATTTGCCAAAAGAGACGTTCTCAAATGGTTGGAATGACAGAAGCTTTTTTAACATAATCCAGCCTCGTTCATTGGTGCCGAATTTGACCTTTACCTTCTCATTGCCCAACGTAATACTGGCTTTACAGCCGTAGAAGCCATTTTCTCTCAGGGCATCAAGAAGCTCCACCATTCCTTCGTTTGTGTCCCTCATTTATCTCCTAAATTCAAACCAAATACTGGGTAAATCTACTGCAGTGAAGTAGGTACAGGGCAAAATATCAAAACGGTCATGCTGAGCTTGTCGGAGCATCTCTACTGCAGCAGTAACTCCATTCGATAGTTTTACTCTCGCAGTAGAGATGCTTCGACGAGCTCAGCATGACGTTCTGACAACCCTAACTCCCCCGAATCTCGTTTTTAATATGCTCCACAAACTGGGCAAATTCCGGTTCGGCTTCCACGTTTTCGTGCCAGGCGAGGCCCATTTCGGCGAGGTTGTATTGGTGCTGGGGGCTGATGGTGGCGCCCGGCACGAGGGCACCGGCCGCGTCGTGTTCGTAGCCTAGGAGCCAGAGGCGGTCGGCCAGGGCGGTGGTGGTCACGATGTCGTGCGAGACGATGATGACGGTGTTTAGCTCGTCCATGGTCGTCACTTCGTGAATGATGCGTTTCATCTCGTCAATCATGGCCACGTCGAGGCCGGAAAAGGGCTCATCGAGCAGAATGAGGTGGTCGGAGCAGAGCAGCTGCTGGGCAATGGCGGCCCGCTGGCGCTGCCCGCCCGAGAGGTGGGCCGGGTACTTTTTGCGGTGCGGCGCGAGGCAGAACCGCTCCAGGTAGGTTTCGACGTGCTGGCAGGCTTCGGCGTGGGCATGTTTGCGCTCGGCGGCCACCAGCAGGTTGTCGTAAAGCGTGCGGTGGTCGAACAGCGGGTAGCGCTGCTGCACGAAGCCCACCATGCCGGGCGCCACGGTTTGCTGGGCCAGGCCCACTTCCACGGTGCCGGCGGTGGGCGGAATCAGCCCGGCCATGATGCGGCACAAGACGGATTTGCCGATGCCCGAGCGGCCATAGAAACCCACTACCTGGCCCTGGTGCATGTTGGGGCGGGTCACGTCGAGGATTTGGGCGTTGATGTCGCGGAGGACCAACTCATTGTTGAAGGACATGGAGACGCCCGAGAGGGTGAGGACGGGGTCTTTGTAGGAGTGGGTGGTCATGGCGGAACGTTCACCCCACCCCCCGGCCCCCTCCCCTCCGGGAGAGGGGGAGCCTAGGTGGCGCAGGCGAGAAAAAGTGATTGATGAGAATAATCGTCTGGCTCCCCCTCTCCGGGAGGGAAGGGGGCCGGGGGGTGGGGTCCCGACGTCAGGCTTGGCTCAAGGTCGAGTAAGGAAAAAACACCCTCCGCAGCAGCACAAACGCATAGTCTTGCACCGCGCCAGTCACCAAAATCACGAGTTGAATGGCCAGCACGCCATCCAGGTGCAGGTAGCGGTTTTGCTTGTAGAGCAGCAGGCCGATGCCGCCTTCGGACTGGTAGAGCGTTTCGACCAGCGTAATCATGGTCCAGATGATGGCGAAGTTTTGGCGCACCACTTCCAGCATTTCGTCGAGCTTGCCTAGCACCACCACTTCCCAGAAGCTGCGCCACTCGCCCATGCCCAGGGTGCGGGCGTGGTCCATTTCCTCCTGCGTGGTGGTCAGAATCACGCTCGTCATGCCCGTGACCAGGTACACCGTGGCCCCGAAAATGAGCACCGAAAGCTTCACCTGGTGCCCGGAGCTGACCATCAGGGCCATGAAGAAGGTTAGGCCGGTCAGGGTGAGGTAGCGCATTTTGGAGGCGGCGTAGGCAATGGGCCGGAAGAAGGGCAGCGCCGTGAGGTAGGAGATGCCCAGCGCCAGCACCGTGGCAATGGCCAGGGCTTGCAGGGCTGTGGTCATGCTTGCCCACAGCTCCGGAATGAGGCCTTGGGTGGTGATGAGGTCAGACAGCGAGCGGAGAACTTCGCCCAGGCTGGGGAACAGCTGCATGGGGTAGAACAGCCATAGCAGCAGCAGCACGCACACTTGGCCGGCCACCATGGTGGTGAATACCAGGCGGCGCGGTTGGGCATTGGGGGCGAAGAGGGTCTTCATGGCAATGAGTGGATAATTAATGAACGTCATGCAGAGCGCAGCGAAGCATCTTTACCTCGGGAGTAATTCATTGCAACGAAGCGGGCAAGATGCTTCGCTGCGCTCTGCATGACGTTATTATGGGCTTTTTAAAGAAGCTCAGATGCTTCGGTTAATTGCCCAGCACAATCTCCACTCGGCGATTTTTTGCTTTGCCGTCTGGGGTGGTGTTGCTGGCTACCGGCTCGGAGGCGCCGTGGGCGTACACCTGCACGCGGCCCTCGGGGAAGGCGCTGCTGCTTTTGGCTTCCAGCCAGCGCTCCACGGCCATGGCGCGGTCTTCGGAGAGTTGCTGGTTGGCTTGTGGGTCGCCGGTGTTATCGGTGTGGCCGTGCACGGCTACTTTGAGGCGGCCGGCTACCACCAAGTCATCGAAGAGCTGCTTGAGATGGCGCTCGGCGGCGGGGGTGAAGGTGCTCTTGCCGCTGTTGAACTCGATGTTCCAGGCCCGCTTGCTCACACTGCGGCGGATTTCATCGTCGGCGGCAAACTTCTGGGTTTCGGCTGCGGCCACGGTTTTGCTTTTGTATTGGGCCTGCAGCTTCTTTAGGGGCGTCAGGTCCAGCATTTGGTCGAGGGGCACGTAGCTGGGCAGCTCTTTGGGGTAGAGCTTGCTTTGCACGTCGCCGAAGGTTTTGTACACGGCGGCGTAGATGTTGGTGCCGCCCTGGTCGAGGCCGAACAGGTTGAGGTTGTCGCTGAAGTTGAAGGCTTTGCTGCCGCCCAGCTCCACTACTTCGCCGTTGCGGTCGGCCTCGCTCACGCCCTTGTAGTACTTCAGCCAGTAGGCGCCGGGCTTGTCCTGGTCGCCGTACACGGTGGCCGAGATGTCGGCGGCGCGGGTCAGGGCTTCGGGGTGCGATTTCACCTGGTCGCCGGCCACGGCGAAGGCCGTCATCAGGCCCAGCACTTCCTTGGGTTGAGCGTCGTACCAACGCTTGGTCGTGACCATAATATTGGGCATCTGGTTCGAGTAGTCCTTGGTCGACACGATGTTGACGAGGCCGCCGCGCTGCTTGGCGATGTTCACGTCGCCGGGTGTCCAAGTCGCTACGGCGTCGGCCACCACGTCTATTTTTACGCCGGTATTCTTGCCATTCACCACTTTGGTACGCTCTTCGGGCTTGCCGAGAATGTACTTTTCGGCCGCCACCAAGAAGTCTGAGGCTGCCATGAAGTTCACGGCTTCGGGGTCGTAGGTGGTTTCGTCGGGGTTCACTTTCAGACCGTTGTCGGCGCACCACTTCAGGGCGATGTTCTGGTCGCCGTCGCGCAGGTAGCAGGCAATGGTTTTGCCCAGGGCGCTTTTGGGGTTGTCGAGCCACTCTTTCGGGCCCATCAGCTTGTCTTCACCAAAGGACTTGCCCACCGAGTAGGGGATGATTTGCAGGCTGGTGCCGGCCCTCTGCAACTGCGTTTGCACGGCCGAGAAGGCGGGCAGACCGTCGCCCATGATGCTCACAATCAGGCCCGGCGTTTCCGGGTTGTTTTGCAGGTCGAGGGCATTTTTCACTAGGTCTGCCTGCATTTTGCTCACGTCGTCCTGGCGCACAATCTGCATGTCGATGCCGTTGGCGGCCATGGCGGAGCCCATAGTGCTGCGCGGGCCGCCATTGGCCAGCATGCCGGCCATCTGGCTGTTCCAGGCCATCACTTCCCACACCAGTTTGGTGCCCTTGTCGGCGGGAGCGGTGCTGGGCAAGGGCGCCAGCGGCACCACAATGTTGGCGCGGTTGCCACCGGTGGCCGCGGGCAGCTCAATCGAGTTGAGTAGCACCGATTCAGTTTCAGCTTTTTTGAATACGATTCCGCTGGCTATCAGTTTATTGATGCCAAAGTAAAGGGCGGCTACAATGAGCAGGCCGATTACGATTTTACCACGTGTAGTCATTTTATGTAGCGCGGACTTTTAGTCCGCGATTAGATTTAAGAGGTTGTTTATTGCTCGTTGGGCATGGTGGCTCGCGGACTAAAAGTCCGCGCTACAGCAGCCAATTCACCACGCAGCAGGCCGCCAACAGGCTAATCAAGCAGGCTAGAATAGGCATCATCGGAGGCTTTCTTGGTTGCGGCGTAGGATTGCTGGGCTTGCGGCTTTTCGTTGAGCACGGCGTTGAAATCGCCGTTTTGGTACTTGGTGAGCAGGCGTTGGCCCTTCTCGCTCATCACGCCGTTCTGGATGTCCATTTCCTTCACGAACTCCTGCGAGTAGCGCATGGCCTGCTTGATTTGGCCGAGTTGTTGGGCCATGTCCTGGGCCACGCGGTCGGTGGCGAGGTCGAAGAAGTACTTCTTGTCGGGGTCGCCGCGCAGGATGTTCATGGCGGCGCGCATGCCCGAGCTGGTGCGTTTCACTAGCTCGTATTCGTCCTTCAAGAGGTTGACCTTGAACTTGCTGCCGTCGATTTGGCGCAGGGCGGCTTTAAGAATCTGGCGCATCACCACCGAGACGTTGGCCGTGGTAGTGGCCATGGGCTGCAGGCGGCGGTTGTAGTCTTCCAGTTGCGCGGCGCGGCTGGCGTAGCTCTCGGCCATGTCCTTTTCTCCCTGGCGGGTGGCAGAGTTGGCCAGGGCCAGGTACTCTTTCATCTGGGTGGTGTTGGCGGTCAGCTTGCGTTTCACCAGTTCGTGCGCGCCTTCGATGTTGGTCACTTCGGCGTCCATCTTCCGGGCTTCCTGCTCGGTGTTTTTGATGTAGTCCTGCATGATGCCGATGGGGTCGGTGTTCACAAAAATGCCCGCTATGGTGCGTAGCACGCGCTGTCCGGCGTACCATAGCCCGGCGTGAATGCGCTTGTTCGTGACCAGCAAAAACAGCACAAATAGTACGCCCAGCCCAATGCCCAGCTTCACGCTGTTGAAGACCATGTCCACCAGAAAGGGTAGAATCACGCCCCAGTAGTACACGGCGGTACCCGCCAGGCCCACCAGCACCAAGCGGCCGGCCACCTTTTCGGGCTTTTGCCACTTGGGCAGCCCGGTGTCGTTGTCAGAAGTAGTTAGTAGCGTATTCATGGCTTTAAGCAGTTTGAGGCTTGGTGGAAGGAGAGGGGTTGAGGAAATTCTGGGCGGCCTGGCTGTGGGCCTGCAGCTCGGCGGCGGCGGCGGCGTTGGCCAGTTCGTAGGAGGCCAGCGCAGCTTGCGTTTTCTGGCGTTCGGCCTGCGCTTGCTGTTGGAGTTCGCGCAGTTGCTGGCTTTTGGCGGTTAGCTGCTGGGTGAGGCTTGCTACTTCGGCTTGCAGCTGGTTTTCGCGCTGTTGCAATAGTGCCAGTGGGCCGGGTGGGGCTTTGGCATCGGGCGTTTCGCCAAGTTTTTCGCGGTGGCGCTGCAGCACCTTGGCGCGGTCGTCGGCCAGCTTGTGGGCCAGCTGCTCGGCAGAAGCCAGCAGCGTGGGGCGGTCTACCCCGGTGAGGGCGGCGAAGGCATTGAAGGCCGTCTGGTAGAGCAGGGGACCGGTGAGGCCACTGCTGGCCATGCTGCCCACCATCTTGGTGTAGGTGCCGAAGTCTTTGCCGTCGCCGGCTAGCAGGGTGGCGATGTGGTCGAGGTGCCGTTGCTCGGCCTGCGTGACGGGCGTCGCCGAACCGGCCGGTTGCGGCGCCGCGCTTGCCGCTGGCTGAGCCGGAAGCGGCTGGGGCGCCTGAGTAGCGGCTTCGGCTGGAGCTTGTCCATCGTTTTCGATGAAAAAGCCCTTAGCAGCTTTGGTTAGGTTGTTAAGGATGTCCATGGCAGCGTGTGTTTGGTGACTTCCACACTATGCCAATACCAGTGCCGTTTCGGTGATTAATTTTCGGATACGGTGCCTATTGGTTGATATTGAGATTATTAAACAAAAAATCCCCGCCGAGCACAGGGCTCAGCGGGGGTGAATTTTTTCAAAATGAAAGGGCTAAATTTTCATTTCAATAATGGTAAACTGTCTACAACGTCATGCTGAGCGCAGCCGAAGCATCTTGCGCGGGCAAGTGACTCAATCGTCTGTCATGCTGACGAAGGAAGCATCTTATCGCCGCTGAACGAATCGTTGTGGCGTGAGAGGATGCTTCGCAAGCTCAGCATGACAGACGATTCAACGAAGCGAGCGAGATGCTTCGGCTGCGCTCAGCATGACGTTCAAATCACTATGACGTTCAAAAAGAAGTGTCGAATCATTTACAATTTCAGCAAGGTGAACAGCTCAGCAGAACGCCTGCTTCGGTGAGGCTACGACATCATAACCGTCTGCGGCATCCGGCGCAGCAGCCACTGAAACAGCTTTTCCGCGTCATCTTGATGAAATAGCTCGGTACCGGAGTTCATGGTAGCCGCCGAGCCGCAGGCCACGCCCAGGCGCACGGCTTCGCGCACGGGGCGGCCCTGGCAGAGGGCGAACACCATGCCGGCCACCATGCTGTCGCCGGCCCCTACGGTGCTGCGCTTCTTCACACAAGGCGCCGCAATGTGCTCTTCCTCGTCTTTAGTGACGAGGTAGGCGCCGTTGGCTCCCAACGACACTACTACGATTTCACATTTGCCCGCGTTGATAATGGAGCGGGCGGCATCGGCAGCCGATTCGGTGTCGAGTGCTTCGGTCCCCACCAGGCGGCTCAGTTCGCCCAGATTAGGCTTTAGCAGAAATACGCCTTCGTTCACGGCGCTTTGCAAGGCCTTGTCCGACGTGTCGACAATAAGCTTGGCTCCCACACTGCGGGCCCAATGAGCAATCCGGCCCATGAATTCGGGCTCCATACCGGGCGGCAGGCTGCCGCTGGCTACCAGCACGTCGGGAACGGGGCTGAGCGCGGCCAGTGTAGCCAATAGTTGTTCCTGCTCTTCTTCGAGGAGCACTCTGCCGGGCATTCCGAAGCGGTACTGCTGGTTGTTGGAGGCGTCTACTACGATGAAGTTTTCGCGGGTCCAGGCCTCGGTGCGCACCGGCTGTATGGCAACGCCCTCGTTGGTCAGCAGCTGTTGGAGGATTTCACCGGGAGGGCCGCCGGCGGTGAACACGGCTTTTGAATCGATGCCCAGGCGCTTGAGGGCGCGCGCCACGTTGATGCCGCCACCGCCGGCTTCAAACTTGGGGGTTGAGCAGCGAATTTTATGGTCCGGCACTATCTGGGGAGCCACGGTGCTCTTGTCGATGGCCGGATTGAGGGTGAGGGTGACAACGTTTTTCATTACAGAGGATGCGTGTGTTTCGATTGTCTTAACGGAAGGCACGCGCCTCACGATGCCATCAATCAGTATTTTCTGGCTTGTCCGGCTCTTAGACGCAACGCTACTGCACCAAAATCATGGCTGAGCTGGCGGGCACCTGCAAGGCCGCGCCGGCCTGCTCTACCCGGCCAATGCCTTTTTCCTTGAGTTGGTCGCCGCTTAGCACCACTGTGTACTTGCCATCGGGAATGGGCACGTTCGCCGGCGTGCGGTTGCCGTTGAATATCACCACAATGTTCTGCCAGGTATCGCCGCCGGCGTGGTCTTTCAAGCGGTAGGCTATGGTGCCGGCGGGCACGTTGGGAAGAAACTCGAGGTGCCGCTGCACTAGCTCCGTGGTGGGCAGGCGGAAGGCCGGATGCGCGGCCCGCAGCGCAATCAGGCGGCGATAAAAATCATACACCGACTGGTACTTGGCCTTACGGCCCCAGTCGAGCTGGTTCACACTGTCGGGCTGGTTATAGGAGTTGTGTGAGCCGCCCTTGGTACGCAAAAATTCATCACCCACCGGCAAAAACGGCACGCCCTGTGAAGTGAAGACAATGGTGTTGCTCAGCAAATCCATCTTAATCAGCTCTTCCTCCGAAGCCCCGGGGTTGGCCACGGCTAGCTTGTCCCAGAGCACCCGGTCGTCGTGGCAGGCCACGTAGTTGATGGCTTGCGAAGGCGAAGAGGCCCAGGGCACTTTGGAGTAATTCACCTTCGCGTAGTCGAGCTGGGGATGCTGGGTGGCGGCCACAATGCCAAACTTCACGCTCTCTTCCAGGCCGGGGTGGCCGCTGGCGAAGCCGGGCTTGGTCTGGTGGGCGTAGTGACCCTTTACGCCGTCACGCAGCTCGTCGCCGAAGGCGGCGATGCGAGGCAGCTTGCCCACATTGGCTTTCACGGCGCGGCGGGCTTCGGGCAGGGGCGAGGGGCCGGCAGTCCACCCTTCGCCGTACACGAAAATGGAGTGGTCCTGCAGGTCGAGCGCCACCCGCACGGCGCGCATGGTTTCGATGTCGAGAATGCCCATCAGGTCGAAACGGAAGCCGTCGGCGTGGTATTCCTTGGCCCAGTACGCCACCGATTCGACGATGAGCTTGCGCACCATGGGCCGCTCTGAGGCTACCTCGTTGCCGCAGGCAGCGGCGTCAGACAGGCTGCCGTCGGACTTGTGGCGGTAGTAATAGCCGGGCACCAGCTGCTCGAAGCTGCTGCGGGCAGCATCGGCGGTGTGGTTATACACCACGTCGAGCACCACGCGCAGGCCCTGGCTGTGCAGGTTGCCCACCATTTGCTTGAACTCGCGGATGCGGGCGGCCGGGTCGGCAGCATCCGTGGCGTAGGTGCCCTCGGGCACGGAGTAGTGCAGTGGGTCGTAGCCCCAGTTGTAGCGGTTGGCGCTGGCGGGCAGGCTTTCGTCGATGGAGGCGAAGTCGTTGGTGGGCAGCAGGTGCACGTGGGTCAAGCCCAACTCTACCAAGTGCTCGAGGCCGGTGGCCACGCCACCTGGGCCGCGCGTGCCGAGTTGGGCAACGCCCAGGTACTTGCCCTTGTGCCGAATGCCCGACTGCGGGTGCATGCTCAGGTCGCGCACGTGCATCTCGCCAATCACAATGTCGGTGGGTTGCTTCAGGGCTGGGCGTAGGTCCTCGGCCCAGCCGGGCGGCTGCACCGCGGCGGGGTTGAGAACAGCGCCGCGCTGGCCGTTCACGCCCAAGGCGTGCACGTAGGGGTCGGCTACTTCCGCCATCTTCGTGCCTTTAATGGTGGCCTGCACCGTGTAGAAGCCGGTGCTACCGGCCGGCAGCGCGTGGGTCCACGTGCCACCTTCAGCCTTCGTCATGGCGTACTCTTCTTTGGGCGTGCCGCCCGTGCCACTGGCGTAGAGGCGAAGGTGCAGGGCCTCGGCCGTGGGGGCCCACACGCGCAGGGTGGCCTGCGGACCGCGCCAGGTCAGGCCGAGGTCGGGGCCATTGTAGGTGGGGTACTTGGTGAAGTCGGGGAGGGGCTGGGCCGGGGCGGTGGGAGCAGCGGAAAAAAGCACAAGCAACAGCAGTAGCGGGCGAATCATGGATGCAAGTTCATACTTAAGAAGGAGAGAACTTCAAGCTCCCCTCCTCAGCTGAGGAGGGGATGTTCGAGCCGCAGGCTTGGACGGGGGTGGTTGAAGTCGTTGAACGATGGGCGAACGATAACCGAACGATTCCCTTGCGAGGTATTCTTACTTCGTTCAACGACTTCAACCACCCCAGCTGACGCTTCGCGCCAGCGTCCCCTCCTCGTCTGAGGAGGGGGAGTTTGATGTTCACTTTCCAGGGGCTGTGCCCGACCGATAAATCGCTGCCCGCCGTCGATACAATTCCCCTCACAGTCGGTTTGACTGACTTTGGGTGCGGGTATATGCTAAGTTTGTTTAGACTCCCTCTCATTATATGGCCGCCCTTTCGCCCCGACCTTATCTCTCGCCGCTCATTCACGTGTTGGTGTGGGGGCTGTTCGGACTCACTTTTTTGCTGTTTCAACCCCTCACGGGCCGGCTCGTCATGCCCCCGGAATTCTGGCTAAGACAGGGGCTGATGTTCTGCGTGTGGGTGGCCTCCTTCTACCTCACCGCCAAGGTGAGCGTGCCGAAGCTTCTCTTCCAAGGTCGCAACGGCTGGTTTGTGCTGGCCCTCGTGGGCACCACCCTTGCCGTGGTGCTCATCAGCCGGCTCCTGGAATCGGCTCTGAACCTGCCCGAGCTGCTCGACAAGGCCTTCGAGGCCGCGGCGGGCCGGCCCCGGCTCCTGCGCCAGAGCGGGCCGCGGTTCGATTCCATGGGCCTGCTCATCACCATGTTCGTGCAGGGCATTGCCACCAGCATCACGGTGGTGCAGAAGTGGCAAAAAGATGCCCAAATACGCCAGAGCCTGGAGCAGCAGCGCGTCAGCTCCGAACTGTCGGTGCTCAAGGCCCAAATTAATCCTCACTTTTTCTTCAACACGCTCAACAATATCTACGCCCTCACGCTGCTCGACGGCGAAGAGGCCCGCACCGCTATTCACCGGCTCTCGCGCATGATGCGCTACGTGCTCTATGACACCGCCGGTGGTTTCACCCTGCTTAGCCAGGAGGTAGCGTTCGTGCAGGACTACATCACCCTGATGCAGCTTCGGCTCGATGACCGGGTGACGGTCACCTTCGAGCGCCCCGACCCCCTGCGCGATGTGCCGGTGGCCCCCATGCTGCTCTTGCCCTTTCTCGAAAACGCGTTTAAGCACGGCGTGGCTGCCACCCAGGCCAGCCACATCTACATTGCCCTACGCCAGCCTGCACCCCAAACCGTGGAGCTGGAAATACGCAATACCCGCCTGATGTTGCCTTCCACCGACCTGACGGGCAGCAACGGCATTGGCCTAGCCAACACCCGGCGGCGCCTCGATTTGCTTTATCCCGGACGGTTCAATCTGATGGTCGACGACCACACGCCCACCAACGAGTTTCTGGTGCACCTAACCTTACAAGTCGCATGAGCACCTTGCCGCCCCTCAAATGCATCGCCGTCGATGACGAGCCCCTGGCTCTGGGCTTGGTGGCCTCGTTTGTTCAGAAAACCCCATTTCTGGAGCTGGTGGGCCGGTTTGGCAGTGCTGTCGAAGCCCTAAAGTACCTGCACGAAAACCCCGGCACCGTCGATTTGGCCTTCCTCGACATTCAGATGCAGGAGCTTACCGGCCTGGAGCTGGCCCGGGTGCTGGGCCCCAGTGGTCCGCGGGTCGTTTTCACCACCGCTTTTAGCCAGTACGCGGTGGAAGGCTACCGCGTCGATGCCCTCGACTACTTGGTGAAGCCCTTCAACTACGAAGAATTCCTAAGGGCTGCCGGCAAGGCCCGCGCCTATGCCGAACTCACGGCACACCACGCAAGCGCGCCGGCCTCCAACGGACCGGAGGAGGAGGAATACTTATTCCTGAAAGCCGACTACCAACTGGTTCGGGTGGCCCTGAGCGACATCTTATATGTAGAGGGACTGAAGGACTACGTCAAAGTGCATCTCAAAAGCACGCCCCGAGCCTTGCTCTCCCTCATGAGCCTCAAGGCCATGGAGGAGAAGCTGCCCGTCCGGCGCTTCATGCGCATCCACCGCTCGTTCATCGTAGCGCTCGACAAAATTGAAGCCGTGCGCCGCCTCACCGTGCAAATTGGCGCCGTTACCATTCCGGTGGGCGACCAGTACAAGGATGCATTCATTCAGTTTCTGAGCCGCTGGACCTAAACTATTAAGGTTGAAGCCCCGCCCACTTGGCTGTATTAGTAGCCAGGTCGGCGGGGCCTGCTTTTTCATCAGAGCTCTAGCAGCTACCATAAAAGCCACACGGCAGCGAAACAGGTTCTCGAGCCACACAATCGCGGGAAGCCAGATTTTCCCATCTGTTTTATATTCAAATCGGCTGCCTACTTCGTCGTTGGTGTAGATAAGAGCGCGTGCCTGACTAGGTATGTTCACCTGTTCACAAGCTGGTTAGGGCTATGTTTAGTTATAGTTTCTGAATAGTATAATTTTAGAATACTTTTTTTCTCCTCAGTATTGTTCCAAATTGCGCTCTGAATCAGGGTTAAACGAATACATCTTATTTTAATAATATTAAACCAATGGTAAGTCGATTGCAGGTAATAAGATAGATAGTAATTTCGCTTGTTTTAATTTTGTAATGGCTTTAATTTTTGAGATTTCTACCATCTAAAACCAAATGAATAAACTTCTAACAATACAATTTAGGGTTGGTAGGATGTCATTGACCTTGGCCTTGTTTATGGTGCTTTCGTTCCCTGGGTTTAGCCAAACCGTTACTCCAGGTTTGGTTATAAGCCAGGTTTATGCAGGGGGGGGTAATAGTGGCTCCTTTTACCAGCATGATTTCATCGAACTGTTCAACAACTCAGCGGTTGCCATCGATGCTTCGGCGTATTCGGTGCAGTATACTGGTTCAACGGGCACCACATGGACTCCAGTTAGCATTCCGACTGGCACCACTATTGGGGCTTATAGTTACTATTTGATTCGGGCAGGCACAAGCAGTGGTGGTGGAACAGCAGCTTTTCAAGCTGATTTGGCGTTTGGCGCTAACCTAAACACAGTGGCAGGCAAAGTAGCCCTCGTGCGTAACAAAGCCACCCTTAACGGTCAGCAAGACGACCCCGTTAACAAGCCTAACATTATTGATTTTGTAGGGTACGGTAGCACTGCCAATGGTTTTGAAGGCACGGGCCCGGCTCCGGCACCTTCGGTGGTTAACTCGGTGGCGCGGCAGGAAAGCGGCCTCAAGGATACAGATGACAACGCAGCTGATTTTCAGGCTCAAGTAGCCGCGCCGCGCAATTCTGCCTCGCCCGCTGTGGTGACGGCCCCCATAAGCGACCTCTTGGTAAACACGGCTACTTCGGGTGGCAATGTGCTCAGCAACGGGCTCACGCCCACCACCGAGCGAGGTGTTTTATTTAGCACTGCGCTTAGCCCGCGTATTGGCGGAGCCGGCGTAATTCAAATTACCGACGGTGCAGTGGGCAGCGGCAGCTTCACTAGCAGCCTGACCGGCCTTAGTGGCGGGGCTTCCTACTACGTGGTGGCTTATGCCATAAACGGAACAGAGGTAAGCTATGGCTCGGATGTTCGGTTCACTACGTTCACGAGCATTAATTTCTACACTAAAGCAGGTGGCGCCCTCAACGAGCTTGCTACCTTCGGTAGAAACCCCGACGGCAGTGGCGCTGAGCCAAGCAGCTTCTCGGCGCCCGACCAATTCTTTTTCATTAGTGGTACAGCTCGCACTATTGCCATCGACTGGAACGTGTCAGGCGCCCAGTCCAAAGCGGTGCTGCAGCCCAATGCTTCTTTTGTGGTTCCGGCCACGGCCAACTACACGGGCACCCTCGACCTCAGCAGCGGAGCCACGTTGGTTCAAAACAATCCGGCTCCTGACGTAACGTTTGGGGCAGTTAATGCCACCAGCACTATTGAGTTTGCCCAGACTACGGCCTACACCGTGCCAGTGCTAGCCGCGCCTGGTTACGGTAACCTTACTCTGCGCAATGCCACCAAGCAGCTAGACGACACAACTATGGTGGTACGCGGCAACCTGCTGGTGGGCAGCGCCGGCCTCACCACCACCCTTGTCGGGGCTCCAGCTTCGGCGTCTATCCTCCGCCTGGCCGGCAACCTCACCCTAGCGGGCACGGTGAATTTTAACCCTCTAACAGCCAATGACCGAATTGCCCTCATTGCTACCAGCATCGGCTCCGGCTCCGCTCAGGTGCTGGACGGCGGCGGCAACGTCATCAAGCTGTTTCGCTTATCATCCGTTACAAACCAGAGGGGATTGAGCCTGGCGGACAACACCAATATTGAACTTGGTAGCGGCTCCGGGGGTGGCTACAATCTGGGTAACAACTCTGTCCTGACCCTGAATAAAAACACCACGCTGAGCTTCCCTGTTGGGGCCAACGCAACGGTGGGCGGAAACGGCACGATTACCGTTGACCCGACTTCTAGTTTGTCGTTCGCCAAAGCCAACTCCGGCGCAGTGGGTACTCTGCGGCTAACCCCTGGTACTTCCCAGCTAACAAATTTTACGCTGAACTGCACTAACAGCGGTAGTACCCTCACACTGGCCGCCGACCTTACTGTGACCGGCACCCTCACGGTGAGTGGCGGCGTCCTTGTGCTTGGCAATACTAACAATGGGTACGTGCTGAACGTAAACGGCCCCCTTGTTACGACCAATTCGGGCTTCATTCGCGGCGGTACAACTGGCGACTTTCGCATTGGCGGCACAGGTTCCCTTGGTTCAATCTATGTCAATGGCGGGGCCAATGCTCCCTTCCGCAACTTCACTCTCAACCGCCCCGGTGCTACCCTCACAACAGCCAGCGCCACGACAGTGAACAATGCCTTCGTGGTTGAAAACGGCACCTTAAACATTGGAGGTGGCACTAACCTATTCTTGAATGGCACCGTGAGTGCTGTGGGTAATGGCCAACTAAGTGGTATTACCACTTCAGGCCTTGTCATTGGCCCCTCAACTAGCTCCAGCCCTGTGGGCACAGTGTCATTCTCCAGCACCGCTGGCGTACTGGGAACACTGACTTTGAATAGGTTCGAACAAACCCTGACGATAGCAGGCAACCCCCTGGATGTAACTACTACAAACCTGTCGGCCGGTACCTTGGCGCTAGGCAATGATGTAGCCCTCACCATTCGGGGCACTCTCACCGTGGGCGACCCGCTTATTGCACTGTTTGCCGGCACACCTACTTCCAGCCTCAACTTTGTTGGCAACGGCTTGATTGGCCCTTTGGCCTTCGCACCCGGCCAAAACACCCTGCAGTCCCTTACAATGGCCCGCCCCAATAGTACTACTGCTACTACTTCTGCGCCTCCCACGGTGCAGCTCACCACGGACTTGCAGGTTAGCAGCCTGACCCTCACCAACGGCCGCATCTTTGTGCAAGGCACGCACAAGCTGGAGGTGCTGCCCGGTGGCGGCCTCACGGGCGGTGGCCCCAATAGCTACTCTAATACGTTGACCCTGCCGGCCGTTACCAACACTGCCACTCCTACCATCCCGGTAGCTTTCCCCTTAGGCGTAAACCTGCAGTACCGCCCACTTGTGTTCACCGTAACGGACGTAGTTCCAGGTACGGCGAGCTATACCGCGCGTCAATTCGAAGCTCCTTCACCGCAGCGAGCCTTGCCGCCCACGCTAGCACGTGTGTCGCAGATTCGCTACTACAACGTAGTGCGGGAAAACGATAACACGGGCACTGGCACCACGAGCAGCGTTCTGGGTAGCGCCACCATACAGCTCAGTTACGATGTTTCTGACCGAGTCACGACTGGGAATGCCATTTTGCTTCGCGTTGCCATGGCTGACCCTGACGATGACACCCGCTGGAAGGACATTGGTGGCTCTGGTGGGGGGGGCACCACCATTACTTCGCGGTCATTTCCGGCCGGTCCGCTAGGAGATTTCACTCTGGCCACCGACATTAGCACACCGCTCAATACCAACCCCTTGCCTGTGGAACTGGTGCGTTTCGTGGCTGCCCGCCAAGTCGGCAGCGTGCGGCTAACCTGGGCCACGGCCACCGAAAAGAACAGCGACTACTTCGAAATTCAGCGTAGCCTCGACGGCCAGACGTTTTCTTTCGTAGCGCGCGTGGCGGCTAATGGCACTACCAGCCAGCCCCACAATTACACTGCCCTCGATGCCAAAGCTCCCGCCAACCGCCTTTACTACCGTCTGCGCCAGGTAGACCTTGACGGCACCGTGGCCTTCTCACCGGTAGTGAGCGTGTCCGGTACCGACGCGCCCCTCGAGCTAACGCTGTATCCTAATCCCACTACTGACCGCATCACCATCTCGGTACCCGCTGCCAGCAGCCGTACGTACCGGGTGCTTAACACGCTAGGCCAAGTGGTCGACCATGGCGATGCTGCCGCTGCCGACCCCTCCGTAGATGTGCACCGCCTAGCTGCCGGCACATACATTCTGGAACTGCGCACTGCCGCAGGCCGCCAGATGCGTCGCTTCGTGAAAAACGACTGATGCCTAACTCTATGGTTTAGACAGAGAAGCTTTCGCCACAGCCGCACTCGCGCGAAGCGTTAGGATTGTTAAACTGGAAGCCTTTACCATTCAGCCCATCGGAGAAGTCCAACTCAGTGCCGGCCAGGTAGAGAAAGCTTTTCATGTCGACCACCACGCGCACGCCCTTGTCTTCGAACTCCTGGTCCATGGGGCGCACTTCGTTGTCGAAGTCCAGCTTGTAGCTTAGGCCCGAGCACCCGCCACCTGCCACTGAGGCGCGCAGGCGGTAGGTTTCGTCCAGGTGCGCATCGGTCATCAGACGCGTCACTTTTTCTTTGGCTTTGTCGGATACGGTAATCATATCGGTAGGGGGCGGAGGCAAACTCGTAATATCAGGAATGCGGTCGCAATTTAGACAAATTATAAACAAGCGAAATATTTTCTTTGTTCACTTATCCTTCTCAAACAAGCACAACTCCCTACGAGCTTGGGTTCAGCACCACACTGAACACCGTAATGGCATTAAGGTCACGTCCGAAATAAAGCTTGTCCAATGCCTCATAGGCATTGTGGGCCCGGAAGTAGGAGGTTTGCAGCTCCTTGTCGCCGCGGGTACGCCATTGCAGGGTAAAGGAGCTTTCGTTGTCGCGGTAGCGGCGCACGTAATCCTGCATTTTACGGAGGCAATCCACTTCATCGTGCCCGGTTTCGTAGCGGAACAGGAAGCTTTGGTGGTGGCGCGGGTTCACGGTAATCAGGTCGAGGCGCATTTGCCCTTCCAATTGCCGGTACTCAAAGCGTAGGTTGCCGGTCTCCATGCCCAGGTGCTGCTCAATCTCGCGTTGCAGGCGGGCAACTTCGTATTCATCGGTCATACAATGCCGGATAGGATTTGATAAAAAAAACCATCCTAAGCGCAACGAAGGACCTTACCGCCGTCGAACAGGAAATGTTCTAACGTGATAAGGTCCTTCGCTGTGCTCAGGATGAGAGAAACCAGTGCCTTAGTGGTGCGAAAGCTCCAGGGCGGGCAGGCCGTTCTTCACGCGGTAGTCCGAGATAGCCGACTTGATGGCATCTTCAGCCAACACCGAGCAGTGAATCTTCACGGGCGGCAGGGCAAGCTCTTCCACAATCTCCATGTTGTCGATGGCCAGGGCCTCGTCAACGGTTTTGCCTTTCAGCCACTCGGTAGCGAGCGACGACGAAGCAATAGCCGAGCCGCAGCCAAAGGTTTTGAACTTCGCGTCGGTGATGGTATTGGTAGCTTCGTCTACCTCAATTTGCAGGCGCATTACGTCGCCGCACTCAGGCGCGCCCACAAGGCCAGTGCCTACGTTCTTTTTGCTTTTGTCCAGCGTGCCCACGTTGCGGGGGTTGCTGTAGTGGTCGATTACTTTATCGGAGTAAGCCATGGCTTTTTTTAATTAGAATTTTATAAGGTGCAGTGGTTGAAACCGATTAATGCTCGGCCCACTCAATCTTGCTCAAATCAACTCCTTCCTTGAACATCTCCCACAGGGGTGACATTTCGCGAAGCTTGGTTACGGCCTCTTTTACGTGGCCGATGGCGTAGTCAATTTGTTCGTCGGTGGTGAAGCGGCTCAGGCCGAAACGCAACGAGGAGTGGGCCAGGTCGTCGCTCAGGCCCAAGGCCTTAAGTACGTAGCTAGGCTCCAAAGAGGCCGAAGTACAAGCCGAGCCCGAAGAAACAGCCAAGTCTTTCACGCCCATCATCAGGCCTTCGCCTTCTACGTATTTGAAGCTGATGTTGGTAACGTGGGGGAGGCGGTGCTCACGCGAGCCGTTCACGTAGCTTTCTTCCAAGGTCAGGAGCTCGCGCTCGAGGCGGTCACGCATGGCGCTCAAACGAGCGGTGTCAGCTTCCATCTCCAGCATGGCCAACTCACAGGCCTTGCCCAAGCCCACGATGCCGGGCACGTTGAGCGTACCTGAACGCATGCCGCGCTCGTGGCCGCCACCGTCCATCTGGGCAGTAACTTTTACCCGGGGGTTCTTACGACGCACGTACAGCGCGCCTACGCCCTTGGGGCCATACATTTTGTGAGCCGTGAAAGCCATGATGTCGATGCCATCGGCAATCACGTCTACCGGAATTTTGCCCACGGCCTGGGTGCCGTCCGTCATAAACAGCGCGCCGTGCTTATGAGCAATTTTGGCGATTTCGCGGATGGGCTGAATGGTGCCCGTCTCATTGTTGCCATACATGATGGTAACGAGAATGGTCTCGGGCGTCATGGCCGCTTCCAGCTCTTCCAAGCT
This sequence comes from Hymenobacter sp. B1770, assembly GCF_049896385.1. Classification (NCBI taxonomy): domain Bacteria; kingdom Pseudomonadati; phylum Bacteroidota; class Cytophagia; order Cytophagales; family Hymenobacteraceae; genus Hymenobacter; species Hymenobacter sp. B1770. Next base: position 69,703 of record NZ_JAFCUF010000010.1, on the reverse strand, counting down.
GATGAGGCCTTCTTCGTTTACGGGCAGGTAGGTAACGCGGCCGCCGAGCTTCTCAATGTGCTTGCAGGTGTCGAGCACGGCTTTGTGCTCGGTGGTGGCGGTGATGATGTGGTTGCCTTTCTGGCTGTACATCTCAAACACGCCCTTGATGCCCAGGTTGTCCGACTCGGTAGCGCCCGAAGTGAAGATGATTTCTTTGGGGTCGCAGTTGATGAGCTTAGCAATCTGCTCACGCGAATAGTCAACGGCTTCTTCAGCAGCCCAGCCAAAGGGGTGGTTGCGGGAAGCAGCGTTGCCGAATACTTCGGTCAGGTAAGGCATCATGGCCTCCAGCACTCGGGGGTCGAGGGGCGTGGTGGCGTTGTTGTCGAGGTAAATGGGGAGCTTAAGCATTGCGCGCAGCGGTAAAGCAGAGTGGTAAACCAGCGAATAACTGGACCCTTGTAGAACACGGTTAAAGGGTAATCAGTTTTCTTTGGTCCCACAAAAGTAGATACAATCTAAATAAGGAAATGCGTGGGCTTCCGGCAACCGATCTAAAAGCTCGATAAAACGACCTTTTTGCACCAATTACTGGCCTTTTGCCTTTTTCTTTTCGTCCCTCATGCTCACTAATCTCGAACACCTCGGCCTGGCCGTGAACGACCTGGAGGCCGCCACGGCTCTCTACACCACCCTGCTGGGGGTGGCGCCCTACAAGAAAGAACACGTGGCCAGCGAAGCGGTTGACACTGTTTTTTTCCAAGTAGGAGGCTCTAAGGTTGAGCTCTTGGCTGGCACTTCGCCCGAAAGCGCCATCACCAAGTTCCTGGCGAAGAAGCCGGAGGGCATTCACCACGTCGCGTTCGAGGTCGATGATATCCGGGCCGAGATGGAGCGGCTGAAAGGGGAGGGGTTTGTGCTGCTGAACGAGGAGCCCAAACGCGGGGCCGACAATAAGCTCGTGTGTTTTGTGCACCCGAAGAGCGCTGCCGGCGTATTAGTTGAACTCTGTCAAACCATATCTGCATGAACCGTTTTCAGCAAGAAGTAGAAGCCGCCGTCGATGCCCTGCTGCTGCAGCAAGTCATTTTGTACCCCACCGACACGGTTTGGGGCCTGGGCTGCGATGCCGAAGCGCCACCCGCCGTGAAACAGCTGTATAAGCTGAAGAACCGGCCCGAAGGCCAGCCGAGCATTGTGCTGGTGGCCGATTTGGCCATGCTCCGGCGCTATGCCGCGCAGGTGCCCGACGAGCTGGAAGAGCTGTTGGCAAACGAAACCCGGCCCACCACTTACATCTTGCCGGCCAGCCGCACCGTGGCGCCTGGCCTGGTAGCGCCCGATGGTACTGTGGGCTTGCGCGTGGTGAAGGACGAGTTTTGCTTTAAGGTAGTGCGGCGCCTTGGCCATGGCCTAGTCTCTACCTCAGCCAACAAAGCCGGCGAGCCGGCTCCCGGGGTGTACACAGAGATTGATGCAGCCATCTTGCGCGGCGCCGACCATGTAGTGAATTGGCGGCAGGAGGATGCTACCCGAGTGGCGCCGTCGCGCGTGGTGCGGCTGGGCGACGGCGGCAAGCTGGAAGTGGTGCGCGAGTAGCCTAACTCAGCCACAAACCCGCTCCGGACTTGCTGTGAAAAGCAGAGTGCCGACCTTTGCGGCCATGAAGACGCCCCAACTGCCCGAACTGCCCATCTTCCGTACCATCGCCGAAGCAGCTGCCGAGCTGAAACAGCCAGCCTACGTTATTGGCGGCTACGTGCGGGATTTGGCCTTGGGCCGCGACAGCAAAGACATCGACGTGGTGACGGTGGGCGACGGCATTGCCCTGGCGCAGGCCGTGGGCGCCAAGCTGCCAGGCCGGGGCCGAGTCACGGTGTTCAAGAATTTCGGCACGGCCATGCTGCCCACCAAAGAAGCCGGCGAGATTGAGTTTGTGGGAGCCCGCAAGGAAAGCTACCGCGCCGACAGCCGCAAGCCCGAGGTAGAAGCCGGCACCCTGGAAGAAGACCTCGCCCGCCGCGACTTCACCATCAATGCTCTGGGCTTGAGCCTGAACCCCGAAGACTTCGGCGCCCTCGTCGACCGCTACGATGGCATGAAGGACCTAGCCAGCAAAACCATTCGCACGCCGCTGGGGCCCGACGTTACTTTTTCGGACGACCCGCTGCGCATGATGCGTGCCGTTCGCTTCGCCAGCCAGCTCAACTTTGACATTGAGCCCGACACCTTCGACGCCATCATCCGGAATAAAGACCGGATAAAAATCGTTTCGCAGGAGCGGATTACGGTCGAGCTGAACAAGATTATCGAGTCGCCCACGCCCAGCTACGGCTTCAAGCTGCTGTTTCAAACGGGGCTGCTGCACCTTATTTTTCCGAAGATGGCGCTGCTGCACGGCGTGGAAAAAGTGGGCACCCACGCTCACAAGGACAATTTCTACCACACCCTGCAGGTGCTGGATAACGTGGCCGCGGCCGGCGGCGACCTCTGGCTTCGCTGGGCCGCCGTGCTGCACGACATAGCCAAGCCCGCCACCAAGCGCTACGACCAGCGCGTGGGTTGGACTTTCCACGGCCACGAAGACAAAGGCGCCCGCTGGGTGCCGGGCATCTTTGCCGAGTTGAAGCTGCCGCAGGGCGAGGAAATGCGCATGGTGCAGAAACTAGTGCGCCTGCACCTGCGCCCCATTGCGCTGGTGAAAGAAACCGTGACCGACTCGGCCATCCGCCGCCTGCTCTTCGAGGCGGGCGAGGACATTGACCGCCTCATGCTACTTTGCCGGGCCGACATTACCAGCAAGGACCACCAGCGCAAGGAGCGCTACCTCCGCAATTTTGGGCAGGTAGAGGAGAAGCTAAAGGAAGTAGAAGAAAAAGACCACCTGCGCAGCTTCCGCCCGGTCATCACTGGTGAAATCATCATGGAAACCTTTGGCTTGAAGCCCTCACGCGCGGTGGGCGAGCTAAAGGAAGCCGTGATGGAAGCCATACTGGAAGGCACCATTAAAAACGAAATGGACGAAGCCCTGGCCTTCCTGTTGCAGCAGGGGGCGGCCAAAGGACTCCGTCCGGAAGGAGGCATAGTTCACTCACCAAACTAGGCCTGTCTTCTTTTCTTCGCGTTAATCATGCAAGGAGTAGATATACGAGTTTGATTGCAGGACGTTCGTCTAATAACTCGTAATAATCAAGACCCTGGGCATGATTCTGGTTAGCAACAACGGCGAACGGCGGGCTTTGAACTAGTACTATGGCTGGCTACTGCTGGCAAGCAGTCCTCCGGATTAGCGTAGTTACAGACGCTTCACAATGGAAGGACCGGTGGCGTCCACGCGGGCGCTGTTGGGCTGGCCGCTGTAGGTAATCTGGCTGGCGCCCACGGCGTCGCCCTTGATGCTTTGCGTTACGTGGAGGCGAGCCTTGCACACGCCGGCTAGGTCGACGGTGGCAGTGCGGGCCTGCAGGTTGGCGGCCGCCAGCTCGCAGGCACCGGCGGCGTCGAGTTCCAGGGCATTGGCGGTGCCGCTGGCGGTGGTGCGGCAGGCGCCGGCCTGTTCAATTTTCAGGTTTTCGTAGCTACCATTCAGGCGCAGGTGGCTAGCGCCGGCCTGTTCCACTTCCAGGCGGTCCTGGCGGTCAAAGCCGCCGAGGTCGGCCTGTACGCTGCCAGCTAGCTCAAGCTTTTCAATCGTAGGCATTTCCACCTGGATGAGCACCTTTTCCTCGCCCCGCTTCCAGTTGCGGCCAAAAAACGAAGTGTTGCGGGGCCGGATTTCCAGCGTGTTGCCGTTGCGGTTCACGCGCAGGTCGTCGATGATGCCCTCATCGCCCCCGGCTACTACCTTGAACGTGTTGCCCTTACGCACCACCACGCGGTAGCCACCCACCACCAGCACTTTATTGAAGTCCTGTTCGTCGAACGTGCGGCGGGCACTGCCGTAGCTCTCAAAGTCGGTCTTGAAGGAGGGTGCGCCGCCGTAGTTGAGCTTAAGGCCGCTGCCGCCTTCGTCGCCATCGCCATCGCCAGTGTCGCCCCCGTTCGAGCTACTGTCGTCAATGTCAATGTTGATATTAACGTCGTCATTTTCGTCGTTGGAGGCCGAGTCAGTAATGTCGGCGTCGGCGCAGGCTATGCACTCCAGCTTATTGCCGCGCAGGCGGTAGCGGTGCTGTTCGGGGTTGTTGGGGCGGCGGTTATTTACAAAATGTTCGTCGCGGAGCATGTTGTTGGCAAAACGCTCGCTCAGGCGGAAGGTGCGGTCGCGGGGCAAGCGGAGGGTCACCGTCAGCTCCTGGTTGCGGAACTTGGCGCCGGGCAGGAAGGAAAAGTGGTCGTCGAGTATCAGCGAAGAGTCGCCCCTGGCCCGCACCGTGTAGTCGATGGAAGTGAGCGCGTTGCGGCGGGCCTCTTCTTCGGTAGGGCCTTTCGAACTCAGCAGGCGCAGCACCTCTACCGTCCGGCCACTGTCGGCGGAAGCGAGACGCACGTTCACGTGCTGCTCCCAATCACGGTCTACGCGGCGGGCATCGAGCATAATAACCGGCGTAATAATGGCCGAATAGCGCTCCAGCTGCTCCACCTCAGCATCGTGCTGATACTGTTGGCTTTGCTGCGCTACGGCCATGGTTACGCCCACAATGCTCAGAATCCACAGGCCCAGCAACGACAGGCTTACGGTGCGCGACATCAACGAGCGGCGCAGCAGCAAATTCAGGCCGCTCAGCAGCAGGCCCAGGGCCGGAATACCGAAGGCAAAGAAGCCGGCAATGATGCCCCAGGCAGGAATTCCATTGAGCATTACGTGGGCAGGCGCATCGCCCAGGGGAATGTTTTCGGAGTTGGGAATCAGGCCAATGCCCGCGCCCAGCATAATGGCCAGGGTCAGGAGCAGCGAAAAGCCCGCTACCGTGAGCAACACGCCAGCCACTATGCGAATGGCCGAGCCGGCAAAGTCAACCAATGGGCGCAGGCCCCGGGCGGCATCTTCTACAAACGCCCCCACCGGCCGGTTGGTGGTCGTGGGGGCGTCGCTAAAAGCGTTGTTGCGCAGGCTGCTATCGAAGCCTTCCAGGGTTACGGCGTCGCCGCGCATCCGCATCTTGTCCGAAACCGTTTTGGCTTCGGGCAAGACTATCCAGAGTATGATGTAGAGAATAAGGGTGAAGCCTCCGGCAAACAAGCCGGCGAGCAGCAGCACCCGCACCAGGGTCACGTCGATGTTGAAATAAGCGGCCAGACCCGAAGACACGCCCGCAATTTTGGCCGTACCGGTGTCGCGAAACAGCTTGCGGCCGGCCAGCGGGCCTTGGTTCAGCATGGCCTCGTTGGGGGCAGGCGCGTCGTAGCGCTTGGGCAGCACTATCCAGAGGATGATGTAGGCCAAGAAGGCCCAGCCGCCAAACTGGAAGTGGTTGTCGTCGTGGTTGTAGTTGAAGGCTCCGAATACGCCGGGCAGCAGGAAGACCAACACTATCCAACCCAGCCGCACCCACACCGGGTTGATGGCAAAGTACTGCGCAATGCCCGCGGCTACCCCGGCCACGCGGCGGTGGGCCATGTCGCGGTAGAGGCGCCGGGGCTCGGTAGCCGTAGCCGCGTCGGTTGCAGAAGCACCTTCGGAGCCAAAAGCGCCTTCCGGGCCAAACGTCCCTTGGGGTCCGAAGGGCCCGTTGGGGCCGAAGGGCCCGTTGGGGCCGAAGGTGCTGCCTGAGGCGGTGGCCTGGGCGGGTTCTTCTACGTCTTCGGCGTCGAGGTCATCGGCTGCGAAGTCGCTTACCCGGCCCATCTTGGCCGTCATGGCTTCTACGTCGGCCAGGGTGATGACCTGCTTAATGGAAGAGGTACGGGCCGCAAAAAGCTCCGCGATGCGCCCCTCAATGTCGGCGACGATGTCTTCATGGCCGCGGTAGCTGGCGAAGTGAGCTTTCACCTCGGACAGGTAGCGGCTGAGCACCTCGTAACCGTCCTCCTCGATGTGAAAGATAATTCCTTGCAGATTGATGCTGATGTTCTTTTTCATGACAAAAGGCTGAAAAACGGCCGTTTAAATTCTGGTGAGTGAAGAAGGAAAAAGACGGCTAAATCAAGCAGTGGGCTTCGTCGGGGCACTGTGCCGGATGATGCCCACCGAGGTGGCCATTTCCTCCCAGGTATCGCGCAGTTCGGCCAGAAACTGGCGGCCGGCATCGGTCAGGGTGTAGTACTTGCGGGGTGGACCGCTGGTGCTCTCCTTCCAGACATAGTCCAGCAGGGCGGCATTTTTCAGGCGGGTAAGCAGTGGATAGAGCGTGCCCTCCACCACTATCATGCGGGCCGAAGTCAGCTCCTCCAGCATATCGGAGGCGTAGGCTTCGCCGCGGGCGATGATTTCCAGGATGCAGAATTCAAGGATTCCCTTGCGCATCTGAACCTGGGTGTTCTCGAGTTTCATGGGCGTTACGAATAGCTAGTGGGTGAGAAACAGTACAAATGTATGGTAGGTACTTTGTAACGCAAGGTACTGGATGAATAATTCCTTAAGCTGTTATGAAATATCTTATTAAGCACTGATTATCAGAGACAAATATTTTGTGAAATTTCGCCCTTATCGAGTCCTGACACTAAGCAAGGCGCTTTGGCGAGGGACATGCCGCTCGCATAAGGAGCCCGAAGGGAGAGGAAAGACGAGGAAGCCACACCTGATTGGTAGCAGGCAAGGGGCGTGCAGCCCCCTTCCAAAGCGCGGTGCCGGGCGCGCCAAAATCCGAGCTAACCGGTTTGGCTCGGATTTGGTGGGGCCCGACGCACTTTAATGAATTAACTTGCGTTCCGTCAGCGAAATTCTTACCCGCTTACTTGCATATGCTCCAACTCTCCTCTGCCGCTCGTGGGCTGTTTTTTCTGGGTGCTACCGTAGCCCTGGCATTGCCAGCCACCGCTCAATCTACCAAAACACCCAAGTACAGCAACGAATTTTTGAACATTGGTGTGGGAGCCCGGGCGCTTGGCATGGGCAAGGTGCAGGTGAGCTTGGCCGACAACGCCACTGCTGGCTATTGGAACCCCGCAGGCCTCGCCAACCAAACCCAGAAATACGACGGTGTGCTGATGCACTCCGAGCTGTTTGCCGGCGTGGTGAAAAACGACTACGGCGCCTTTTCCATGCCCCTCGACGACAAGAGCGCAATTGGAGTGAGCGTGATGCGGCTGGGCGTCGACAACATTGCCGACACCCGCAATCTCATCAACGAATACGGCTACATCGACTACAACAAGATTGAACTGTTCTCGGTGGCCGACTACGCCTTGCTGCTGTCGTATGCGCGCAAGCTGGGCAACGTGGAAGGCCTAAGCGTGGGTGCCAACGGCAAAATCATCTACCGCAACATCGGCAAGTTTGCCAGCGGCTACGGCTTTGGCATCGATGCCGGGTTGCAGTACAACCACAAGGGCTGGAACCTGGGCCTGATGGCACGCGACATCACGACCACTTTCACGCAGTGGAACATCAACGCCGAGGAGTACACCAAGGGCATCAACAGCACTATTGCCAACGGTCCCGACGCCATTCCGACCAATAGCGCCGAAATAACGCTGCCGCGCTTGGTGCTGGGTGCCGGGCGCCGCTTTGAGCTGCCTAAGCAGTTCTCGGCCTTGGTAGCCGTCGACTTGGAAACCACCACCGACGGCCAGCGCAACACTCCCATCTCTACCAAAGCCGTGAGCGTGGACCCCCGCATCGGCGTTGAGTTTGGCTATAAGGACTTGGTTTTTCTGCGCGGCGGCGCCGGCAACTACCAGAAGATTCAAAACTTCTCTGCCAACAGCAACGGCACGTTCGACAGCAACTGGAAAGGCCAGTACAGTGTGGGCGCTGGCGTGGCCGTCAGTGGCCTGCGCGTCGACCTGGCCTTGTCGCGCCTGGCCGTAGAGAAGCTGGGCAGCTCCTCGCAAACCAACTCGCTGATTGTGTCACTCGGCTACGCCTTCAAATAATAAAAGCAGGCTTTGCTTTGTGCAGACCTGCTTTAGCGTAGCATAATGGCTACGTAATACTACTAATAGATGTACTCTACCAGGTTGTATGGAAAAGAAAGTTACTCTTAAAATGAGGGAGTTGAGATGGGCGCTGTTGCTGCTGTTTGGCTTGTTTAGTGCGGTGGCGCAGGCACAGTCGGGCCCCTACGGCAACGAATGGATAGTGCCGAGCCAGCAATACTATAAAATACAGGTGACCCGGGATGGCATTCACCGCCTGAGCTACCAGTACCTGACTCAGGCCGGCCTTACCAACATCGACCCCAGCCGCCTGCAGCTCTGGCGTCGGGGCCGTCAGGTAGCGGTGTTTCAAGGTGGGGCGCCCACTGTGTTCGATGCCAATACTTACCTGGAGTTTTACGGGCAGCGCAACGACGGCCAGCTCGACGCTGGCTTGTATAAGAACGATGCCGACCAGCCCCACAAACTATACAGTTTCTACACCGACACCGCCGCCTACTTCCTTACCTACCCGGGAGCCACGGCTCCAGCCGCCAAGCGAATGGCGCAGCCGGTAGCAGCCGGCGGCACTCCGCACGCCTGGCGCTTGGCCAGCAGCCTGAAGCTGGAAACTAATTCGTTCAACGAAGCTCAGCGCGGTAGCACGTTTCTGCCCTGGCTTGAATCAGGGGAGGGCTTCTTTTCGCAGGTGCTGGGAGGCGTTTCGACCACCACCACCGATTCGGTATTGCGGGCAGTAGTGCCTACCGGCCCAGCTCCAACTCCAAGCATTGAAGTGAGATTGGTGGGAGCCAGGTTTTCACCTCATAATGTTGAGGTGCTGGTGCTCAACCATGCCACCAATACCTACCGGTCGATAGCACGATTGATATTCAGTGGTTACGGACATGCTGGTGGGAAATACCCGCTCCAGCGCGCTGAAATCGGAGCCAACGGACTGGTCACGGTGCAGCTATCGGGCAGTGCTGGCGGTGGTACAAATTCGACAGCTGATTACTTTTCCCGCGCTTTTATTCGGGTAATAGCACCCCAGGCCAGCCGTTGGATAGGACCGCGCCGTCATCAGGCGTTTGCCAGCGATTCCTTATTAGCTGGGCCTGCTACTTACGAATTGGATAGCATTCCAGCGTCGGTAGTGGGCTACGACATTCATGATGTTTGGAACGTGCAGCGCATTGCGCCCACCACCGCCCAAACTTTGGGTCCACTAGCGCGTCGTTTTGTGTTTCCGAGCGCCACTGCCAGTCAGTCCCGCCGGTTGTTCCTTGCCGATGCGCAACGACCCTTCGTGCCTCTGCCAGCTAAACCAGTGCGCTTTCGCACCATCAATCAGTCGGCAGTCAATTTCGCTATCGTCTCTCACCGGCAGCTTTACGGCGCAGCACTGGACGGCACTACTTCAGTGCCCAACGCGGCGCGCGAGTATGCCAAGTACCGTACTTCAGCGGCAGGCGGAGGATATGACACGCTATTAATTACTGCTTCGCAGCTCTACGACCAATTTCATTACGGTGAACGCTCGTGGATGGCATTGCGGCAGTTTGGTATGTGGCTGGCTGCAGGCGCCCCTAATAATGCTGACCGGTACCTGTTGCTGTTGGGCAAAGGTATTGTGCCGAGTGAGGGCGGAGTGCGTTACCGCACCGGGGGCGAGTTTGGGCTGGACTTGATACCAAGTAGCTCTCGGGCGGCATCAGATAACATGATAACGGCAGATTTCCGGGCTAATAATTTTATACCAAAGCTTCGCACCGGCCGTCTGACGGTGATTGCTCCCCAGCAAATAATGAACTATCTGGGCAAGCTGCGCACGCACGAAGCTTTGGGACCTGAGCCATGGCGCAAAAATGTACTCCATCTGGTTGGTGGAATCAATGCCGGAGAAATGGCGTGGTTCAAAACCATCATGGACCGCAACAAGACCCGGGTAGAGCGGCCCTTGCTGGGCGGGCGGGTGTTCTCCGAATACCGGACGAACGTGCTGCCTGTAAGCTTGAACATATCCAACTATTTGAACCCCGGGCTTGGATTGATAACCTACTTTGGTCACGGCTCAAATAACAAGTTCTCTCTTGATTTCGGTGTGCCCTCCGACCCTTCAAATAACTACAACAATACCGGACGGTACCCTTTGTTTTTCCTCAACGGTTGTGAAGGAATTCACACGTTTACGAGGGCACCTACAGTGTTAGAGGATTGGTTATTTACCGCGCAGAAGGGGGCACTGGGTGCGTTAGGCGAATACGGATTGAGCTACCCCGACCGGCTGGAAATTGCAGCGGACACGATTTATAAGCTCATGTTTAATACCCCACAGTTCTTCGGAAAGCCTATGACGGCTATCTATTCTGAAGCTGTGCGGCGGATGCAGAACACGCCTTATTTTACCGATGATATCGGTATTGAGCAGCTGCTGGGCACTGGCTGGCAGGGCGACCCCACGCTGGCTTTGTTCGCACCGGAAAACCCCGATTTTATTGCCAGCGCCGCTGCCATATCGGTTACGCCCGCACCGGGGCAAGGCCCAGTAAAGGCCTCATCCACAGAGTTTGTGCTGAACGTGGGAGTTTCCAACCCCGGCAGGGTAACTTTTGACCCGCTCGAGATTAGAATAACCCGGACTTACTCCGCAAGCTCCGGGCGGCAACCGCAGATTTACTCCTTATACACTCGCCGCCAGGCTTGGCGCCGCGACACCACTTATGCTTTTACGTTGCCCAACACTCTGGCCGAAGCAGGTGTCAGCACCTTTAAGGTGGAGCTGGACCCCAACAACCGCGTGGTTGAGCTGAGCGAGACCAATAACACGGCCCAAATTGACTTCACCTTCCTGCAAGGCGGGCTGGCCGTGGTGAACCCAACCGAGTTCGAAATTGTGAACGTAGCCCGGCCCCGACTGGTGGTGCAGAACAACGACCGCAACGGGGCGCAACGGGGCTACAATTTTGAGCTCGACACCGTGCCTACCTTCAACAGTCCCATCCGGGTGGGGGCGCCCCTCATCACTGCCGGGGTGGTAGCCGAGTGGCAGCCCGTTCTGCCCACCGTGGCCTCGCGCGACAGCGTGGTCTGGTACTGGCGCGCGCGTTTCAACACGCCGGCCGTGGGCGAGGATGGTGATTGGGTAACCTCCTCGTTCCGGGTAATTCCTACCAGTCCCGGTGGCTGGTCGCAGAGTCACCATGGCCAGTTCAAGCGCACGACCCGCACGGGCGTTGATGTAAGTGCTCCAAGCGGGGCTTGGGCATTTGCCTCAAACCGGGTTCCGCTGGTGATGCGCACCCGGGGCGGCGGCGTAGTGCGGTCAGCGCCACAGTTTAGTACCCTGATTGGAGCCGGAATCTACCTGCAATCGGCCGGCGCTCCCTCTACGGTAAGCGGCTGCGGCGTGAGGTCGCCAAACTTGTTGGTGGCCGTGTACGAGCCCGGCGGCCTAGCCCCCGTGACCATGCCCACCACCTACCAGCGTTGTGGCACCGCACCCAACTACTTCTATTACTTCTCGGCCAGCGACCCCGTGGGCGGGGCTGCGCTCGACACCCTGGACAACCTGAACTACAGCAGCGCGCGTCAGCAGCAGTTAGCCACTTTCCTGGCCGCTGTGCCGGCGGGTTCCTACGTCGCCCTGGTTTCGGCCAACCGGTTACGTTACTCTCTGCTGCCCGCCGCCCTCAAAACCTCGCTGCAAACCCTGCTGGGCTCGCAGCTGATAACCCAGCTCGCCGATGGCGAACCGCTGGCCTTGATAGGTCAGAAACTAACGGCTAGTACCGGTCGCCTCGTCCGGGAAACCGGCCCCGACCACACGTTAACTATTCCGGCGTATAGCCAAACCATTGAGTTGCGCGACAGCCTACAGCAGCGGGCCACCGCCGGTCGGGTGATATCGCCCCGCATTGGCCCGGCCAAAGAATGGCTGAGCCTGTACTCCACCATTCGCACCCTGACTCCCAGCGGCTATCGCACCCTCAGCGTGGTGGCCATTGATACGCTCAACCGTGAAACCGTGGTGCTGCCCAGAGTTACTTCTTCTGTGCAAGCCCTGGCAGCCATTTCGGCCGCGCAGTACCCTTACCTGCGCTTGGAGCTGGCCCTTGGCGACTCCGTAACCCGCGTGCCGCCGCAGCTTGAGCAGTGGCTGGTAACCTACCGCGGCCAGCCCGAAGGCGTGGTGCGGCGTGACTCGGTGCTGCCTGCTACTTATGCCTCGGCCAACCTGCTCCGCCAGGCAACGACTGGCGATGGCATTATCCGCTTCCCGGTAAAGTTTCAGAACGTATCCAATGTGGCCTTCCTGGCGCCGTTGAAAGCCCGGGTGGTAGTTCGCAACATAGGCAGCAACCCAAGCACGGTGGTAAACACCCAGGAACTTACCCTCTCGGGTCCTCCATTGGCCGCAGGGGCCATGGCAACGTTCAACGTGCAAATTGACATGAAGGGCCGCTTTGGTACGTTTGCCATTGAAGTCTTTGTGAACCCCCGCCTCCAGCCCGAACAGCTTTACTCCAACAACGAACTGTTGCTGGAACCCTTCTCGGTTATCGACAACAACGTGCCCCCGACCTTGGACGTAGCGTTCGACGGCCGCCACATTCTCAACGGCGACTTGGTATCGCCTACGCCGCTTATCAATATTCAACTCAGCGACGAAGACAAGCTGCGTCACATCTCCGACCGCTCGGTGTTTACCGTTACCCTGCTCAAGCCGGGCTCGTCTTTGCCTACTCAAGTGGACCTCAACGGCTCGAATATCAACTTCACCGTGGACAAGACCAACGGCAGTGTGGCCAAGCTGGAGTACCGTCCTGGCCTAAGCGCCCCGCTGGCCGATGGCATGTACACACTGCGAGTGCAGGGCCGCGACCCCAGCAATGCCAGTGCCGGCTCCCAGGACTTCCAAGTGAAATTTGAAGTAGTCAATGCTTCCAAAATCACCAACGTTTACCCGTATCCGAACCCCGTGGTGAGCAAGGCCCGCTTCGTGTTCACGGTGACAGGGCAGGAGTTGCCGCGCAACATGAAAATCCAGATTATGACCATCACCGGCCGGGTGGTGCGCGAGATTTTCATGAACGAGCTGGGCCCCCTGCACATTGGCAATAACATCACCGATTTCGCCTGGGATGGCACCGATTCCTTCGGTGACCGCCTGGCTAATGGCACCTACCTCTACCGTGTGTCGCTCGACGACCCTAACGGGACGTTTGGCCGTCGCGAAACAGCGGGAGACACTGCCTTTAAGAATGATTGGGGCAAGCTGGTGCTGATGCGCTAATTGGCTGGTCTTTAAAAGAAAAAGGCCCCGACTCTGCTAAGAAGTCGGGGCCTTTTTTATGGATGAGAATGAGAGTATTTTGAGCCGTATGCGCCGGTCCGACCGCCCTAGGCGGTCGGACCGGCGCATACGGCTCAGTTGGTCTCCTTGCAACGGCAGCAACCTTAACGCCGCTGCAGGGTCACGAAGCTGAATGCATAGGCGTGCTGCTCATCAACTTCGTGTCGCTCGCGGCTGACTTCCTGCCACTCACTGGGGGAAGGAGTGGGGAAAAATGCATCGCCCTCAAAGTCGTGGTGCACTTCGGTGAGGTAGATAATATCGGCCATGGGCAGGGCTTGCTGGTAGATTTCGCCGCCCCCAATCACGCACACTTCTTCGTCCAGTTCGCGGGCCCGGGCCAGTGCAGCCGGCACCGAAGCGGCGGTTTCGCAGCCGGGGGCCGTCCAATCGGCTTGGCGGGTTACCACAATATTGGGGCGCTTGGGTAGGGCTTTGCCGAGGCTGTCGTAGGTGCGGCGGCCCATCACCACGGGGTGGCCCACGGTGAGGCGCTTAAAGTGCTGAAGGTCGGCCGGAAGCCGGCCCCAGGGGAGTTCTCCATTCAAGCCAATAACTCCATTTTCGGCCACGGCCACGACAAAGGAAACCATAGTATCAGGTAGTATTTACAGAGTAAATAAGTAAAGGGTGTCGTTCAGTAACTACCTCAAGCTGGTAGTTTGAAGCCCAGCAGCAGCTCTTTCACCGGTAGCCGCTTCTTGCCCTCCAACTGCACGTCGAGGAGGTCGAGCCAGCCGTCGGCGGCGGCTACGCGCAGGTAGTGCTTGCCATCGGAGGCCCAGGTGCCGGGGGCGAGCAGTGGCTCTGCCGTTGCATCCGCAGTTAGGGTTTGCGCCCGAAAAATCTTCAGGGTGCGGCCGTCGGGCAGGGTAGCGAAGGCCGTGGGGATGGGGGAGAGGCCCCGCACCCAGTTTACCAGCTCTGTGGCGGGCCGGGTGAAGTCGAGGCGGCCGGTTTCCTTTTGAATTTTGGGGGCCGGCCGCAGGTCGTCGTGGTGCTCCTGAGGCGTGCTAGGGGCCTTGCCGGCCGCAATGGCTTCGACTGAGCGCCGGGCCAGGGCCGCTCCGGCTGTCTTGAGTTTGTCGTACAGGCTGCCAAAATCATCTTCCGGCGCTATAAGCAGGCGGTCTTGTAAAATGAGGTCGCCGGTGTCAATCTCATGGCGCAGAAAAAAGGAGGTGACGCCCGTTTCGGTGTCGCCGTGCATCAGGGCCCAGTTGATGGGCGCAGCGCCACGGTACTGGGGCAGCAGCGAAGCATGAATGTTGATGGAACCTAGCCGGGGCATGTTCCATACCGCTTCGGGCAGCATGCGAAAAGCCACCACCACCTGCAGGTCGGCTCCAAAGCCCTTTAACTCTGCCTGAAAATCAGGCGACTTTAGGTTGGTGGGCTGCAGCACCGGCACGCCGTGAGCTTCGGCCGCCACTTTCACTGCTGAAGCCTGCAGCTGGCGCCCGCGGCCAGCCGGCCGGTCGGGGGCCGTGACCACGGCTACCACCTGCCCCCCAGGCCACTCCAGCAAGCTTTCCAAGGTAGGCACCGCAAAATCGGGCGTGCCCATAAAAACTATATTCAGCATTCTATTTTTTAGTTGTCCTTTATTCTTTATCCCTTTTCCGGAGCTAGTCAAGCAGGTTGACGACAGGCCGGCAACAGCCAGCACTAAATATTACCGTTCGGGATACAGCATGTACTTGCGCCGCAAGGTTTTGAATTTACCTAAGCCGGGCTCCCAGGAAGCACGAATTTCGGCTTCTGACTTGCCGGCTATCACTTGCTCACGCAGCGCTTTGGTACCCGAAAGCTGCTCGAAATACTTGCCGAAAAAATTAGCTTTGTCGGTGCTCTGCTTATAGAAGTCCAGCAGATATTTCAGCACCAACCCCGTCGATTCGCGGGTTGGCGCATCCGTCAGGTTGAGGCCGTAGCACTGCTTGCCGTTGAGTGGCGGTGTGGGCGAGCCCGCGTTGGGTTTGGGCGTGAAGGAGAACGGCCGCGAGGACGGCTGCGAAGGACTGCCAATGACTTCGAACGGCGTAGGGGTGCCGCGGCCCACGCTCACGTTGGTGCCCTCGAACAGGCAAATGCTGGGGTAAAGCCGCACCGACTGGTAGGTGGGCAGGTTAGGAGAGGGGCGCACGGGTAGGGGGTAGGCCGTAGCGTGGGTATAGCCCGCGGCCATGGGCACCACGGTGAGCTGGCAGGTTTTGCCGCCAGCCAGCCATTTCTCGCCGTTTATCATGTTGGCCAACTCGCCCACCGTGAGGCCGTGGGCGATGGGCAACGGGTCGAGGCCAACGAAAGATTTGTGTGCGGGCTCCAGAATGGGGCCGTCCACGAGGTCGCCGTTAGGGTTGGGGCGGTCGAGCACCAGCACGGGCTTATTGAGCTCGGCCGCGGCCTCCATCACGTAGTGCATCGTGCTGATGAAGGTGTAAAACCGTGCCCCCACGTCCTGAATGTCGAACACCAGAACGTCAACATCGGCTAGCATTTCCGGGGTGGGCTTTTTGGTTTTGCCATACACCGAGCGCACAGCCACGCCGCTGCGGGCATCGCGCCCATCCTTGATGGTGGCCCCGTCGGCCTCCTCGCCGCGAAAACCGTGCTCGGGCGCAAAAATAGCCGTCACGTTGACCCCCCGGGCCCGCAGGGTGTCCACTAAAAAGGCATTGCCCACGCGCGAGGTCTGGTTGATGACCAAGCCCACGCGCTTGTTTTTAAGCTGAGGCAGGTAGTTGTCCAGCCGCTCGGCCCCGACGATAACTCGCCCAGCGGGCGGCGTTTGCACAGCCGTGGCGCGCGCGTGGGCGGTGTCGGTCGGGGGCACGGCTGCCTTGGTAGCCGGGGCGCTCGAGGTGCCGCAGGTGGGCAGCGCCAACAGAAGCGACAGGATAGATTTTGCGGAAAAACCGAGCATAAAAGGGGTGGGAATGGCTAAATAAGCAATGCGGGAGAGTCAGGCGCAGGAGCGGCACAGCGGCGACGTGCCTAATACCGGTTGAAAACGTAGCTTTACGGTCAAATAATGAATGTCGCCCGATACATTTCTCAGAAGATTGACGGAGGAGCCGATTCCGGTTCGTTCACCTCGTCGGTTACAAAAATAGCCATCATCAGCATTGCCATGGGTTTGGCGGTGATGATAGTGTCATTTGCCATCTTGCAAGGATTTCGCAACGAGATTCAAAACAAGATTTTTTCGTTTGGCTCGCACCTGCAAATCTCTCGCTACGATACCAATAATTCGTTGGAAGTGGCCCCCATTGGCAGCCCCAAGCTGCTAGAGCAGTTGCACGAGTTTCCGGAAGTTAAGTCCACCCAGCCCTTTGCCGTCAAAACGGCCATCATCAAAACCAAGGATGAAGTGCTGGGCGTGGTGTTGAAAGGCATCTCCGAAATTGATGGGCCCTCGCCCATGCGCGAGAACCTGAAGGCCGGAAAATTCCTCAGCTTTCCTGATTCGTCAGCCAGCGACGACGTGCTGGTGTCGCGCAAGGTGGCCGACAAGCTGCGCCTGGTAGTTGGCGATAAAGCCCTGTTTTACTTTATTCAAAATCCGCCGCGCATTCGCCAGTTTCGGGTTAGTGGCATCTATTCGACGGGCCTCGATGAGTTTGACGAAGTGTACGTCATCGGCGACCTCCGGCAAATTCGCGAGCTGAACTCGCCCGCCTGGCCCGACTCTCTCATTGGGGGCATGGAAGTGGTGCTGAAGGACTTTACTACTTTGGACCGCACAGCCGACGCGTTCTACGAAAACCTGCCCTACGACCTCAAAATCGATAAAATTACCGACCAGTATGCCCAGCTATTCGACTGGCTGCAGCTGCTTAACCGCAACGTCATCATCTTTCTGCTGCTGATAATTTTTGTGGCCACCTTCAACATGGTCGCCACCATCTTTATCATGATTCTGGAGCGCACCAACATGATTGGTATCCTGAAAGCGCTAGGCGCGACGGATAATCAAATTCGCCGAATGTTCTTTTTCCGGGGGCTGTCGCTCACAGTGCGAGGCATGCTGATTGGGAATGTAATTGCCGTGGGCTTTTGTGCTTTGCAGTACTACTTCCACGTCATTCCCCTCGACCCCGATAACTACTACATGGACCGGGTGCCCATTTCCTGGGACCCCAAAATGTTGATTATTCTCAACGTTGCCACGTTCGCGGCCTCCCTGCTGGCCGTTCTGATTCCCACCTACCTGATTGCGCGGATTAAGCCAGTGGTGGCCATCAAGTTTGATTGATGCCTGAACCACGAATTTGCTACGCAAAACTACGTTTCCGGCGGATTTTTCGGATTGTACGGGTCTTGTGAACTGCGCTACGATTTCTGTTTTTATCGACAGGCACCACTACTTAGCAATAAAAATGGTCTCTCAACTGAGGGGCCATTTTGCATTTAAGTGTTGAAAACAATCTCTCGCAAAATCCGGGCAATCTACAAATTACGACGGAAACGAGTTCGGCGTAGCCAATTTGTGGTTTAGATAAGCTGGCATTGCAGCACAATATTAGGGTCGGGGCAAAGCGCGGCCCAGGTTTCCCGTTCGCTGGGCCGGGCCACTCCTGGGAAGTCGCCCATGCGTCCCTGCATATCCGCAATCAGTTGAAAATGCAGGTGCGGCGGCCAGTCGCCGTTTTCCGGATATGGGCCCACGGAGGCAAATGCCTGGCCTTTCGCCAGCTCTTGGCCCACTTGCAGCGCAATCCATTCCAAGCGGCTTAGGTGGCCGTAGAGGCTGTAGAAAGTGGTGCCGTCCAGCTCATGTTGCAGAATGATGGTGATGCCGTAGTCGCCGTAAGTAGCATTGTCGGCCAGGCTGTGCACGCGGGCCGCCAGTGGAGCTAAAATGGGGGTGCCGGCTGCAATCCAAACGTCGACGCCCAAATGCAGCGAACGGGCTTCTTCCTGGGCTCCGGGGCCAAAGTGCTGGCTGCGGCGATAGATAACCCGGTTTTCAAGGTAGCCACCAACGCCGATGCGGGCGTTTTTCTCGGCTAGCATGGCATTTACCACTATTTCGAAAGCGGCCGTGTCACGCAGGTCGGCGTGGCAAACCATGGGGTTGTTGTCGGTCAAATCGAGACGAACAACATCGGAGCCGTTAAGGTCGATGGGCAAAACGGGACCAAACTCGGTTTGGTGCTGGCGCAGGAGGGAGGCGAGTGGCAAGAGCTGAGGAGAGATAAAAGGAGGGAAATTTGACCTTGAAAACGCGGCGGGCCCCATTCAACAGTTTCCCGGAGTTAGCTGTTACATGGCAGCCGCGGCGGCAAGTTACCTTTGCGGCCGAAGCCGGGCCACTTGCGCAATGAGTGCCGGTCAAATTTTTGTCATTTATAAAGTTCGGGAACCTGAAAAGCTGCGTTTACACGTAAAATTCCCACACCACCATTCCCACGCATGAGTTACCAAACGCTGACCGTAGTTGAGCTGACCCAGGAAACCGCCGATTCTGTTACCATTCACCTAGAGCGACCCGACCGGGCGGCCATTTCCTGTCGGCCGGGCCAGTTCCTCACGCTCATTCTGCCCTGCGGCCCGGGTGGCAAAAAAGAGCGCCGCGCCTACTCCCTCAGCAGCACACCCCACGAGGCCCCGCGCTTGTCCGTGACCGTGAAGCGCGTGACCGGCGGCCTGGTGAGCAACTACTTACTCGATACGGTGAAGGTGGGCCAGCAAATTGAAGTGATGGAACCCCTGGGCAACTTCACCCTTAGCCCCAGCCCGAAAGCGGCCCGCTCGCTGGTACTCATCGGAGCAGGCTCTGGCATCACGCCGCTCATGTCCATGCTCAAAGCCGTGCTGAAGACTGAGCCCAACAGCCACGTGCTGCTGATTTACGGCAACCGCAACGAGGAATCGGTCATTTTCCAGAAGCAGCTCGCCGAGCTCGAAGCCAGCTCCAACGGCCGTTTGCAGGTAGAGCACGTGTTTAGCCAGCCCCTGCACCCCGGCGGCGCCCACCGCCACACCGGCCGCCTCAACCGCACCATGATGCTGCGCATTTTGGAGCAGCGCCACCAATTTCCGGCCGAGCAGGCCGAGTACTTTATGTGCGGTCCCGAAGGCCTGATGGTGGAGGCCCGCGCCGCTCTTGACCTGCTAAACGTGCCCGAGTCTCGTATTCGTCGCGAAAGCTTCGTGGCCAGCGGCGACACGGCCGAGGCCATTGCTGGCCCGGCCAGCGGCCACGGCGACGTATCGGCCAGCCCCGCCGACGACACCAAGTCAACCCGCAGCGTGACCATTCAGTACGAAGGCAGCGAGTACATCATCGAGGTGCCGGCTGGCAAAACTATTCTCGAAACAGCCCTGGACCAGGACATCGACCTGCCGTATTCCTGCCAGGCCGGCCTTTGCACTGCCTGCCGCGGCAAGTGCCTCAGCGGCAAGGTGCATTTGGATGAGCGCGAAGGGCTTTCCGATTCAGAAATGAAACAGGGCTACATCCTGACTTGTGTAGGGCATCCCATGACCGACGACGTGGTGATTGAAATCGGATAGGCAACTGAGCTGAGAGTTAAAAGCAGGAGGGAGGCGACCCCCATGACACACAGCAGGGCGCGCCTCGCTTGAAATCCATAACTTTTAACGCTTTTTTCCGTCCGGCGCATGGTTTGCTTCGTAGAGCAAAGGCTGTGGCCAAGGCACCTGTTCCCCGAGTTCCTTCTACAACTATAGTATTATGACGTTAATTGCTGAACCTACCGCCGAATCGGCTACCGATACGAGCCGGCCACCGCGCCAGTACCTGCCCGAGGATTTTATTGTGACCGATTGGGCTGCTATCGAGCCCTTTTTCCAGGAGCTGCAAGACCGGCCAGTGTACACCCCAGCCGAGCTGGAGCGCTGGCTGCTCGACCGTTCCGAGCTGGAATCGGTGCTCAGCGAAGACCTGGCGTGGCGCTACATTCGCATGACCTGTGACACGCAGGACGGCACCCGGGCTGAAGCCTTCCAGTACTTCGTGAACGAGGTAGAGCCACAGGTGGCTCCCCACGACCACGCCCTGAACGAGAAGATGCTGGCTTCGCCGCACCTGTCTGGGCTCGACGAGCGACGCTACGGGGTGTTTCTGCGCTCGGTGCGCCGGGCATCGGAGATTTATCGGGTTGAGAACATTCCGCTCAAAACCGAAATCAGCACCAAGCAGCAGCAGTACGCCGCCACGGTGGGTGCCATGAACGTGACCCTCGACGGCCAGGAGCTAACGCTGCCCCAAGCCGCCGACCGCCTCAAAAACCCCGACCGATCCGTGCGCGAAACGGCATGGCGCGCCATTCAGGCTCGCCGCCTGCAGGACTCCAAACCACTCGACAAACTCTTTACTGAACTCGTGGGCCTGCGCAACCAGGTGGCGTTGAATGCGGGCTTCAGCAACTTTCGCGACTATATGTTCGCCGCGCTAGGCCGGTTCGATTACACCCCGCAGGACTGCTTTGACTTCCACCGTGCAATTCGCGAAACGGTGGTGCCGCTCATCGATGACTTTGACTTGGAGCGCCGGCAAGACCTAAATCTGCCCGCCCTGCGCCCCTGGGACCTCGACGTCGACCCCAGTGGGCAACCCCCGCTGGTGCCTTTCGGCACGGGCGAAGAACTGCTGGAAAAAACCATCACCGTTTTCCATAACCTGGATTCTTACCTGGGCGACTGCCTGCGCACCATGCGCCAGATGGGCCACCTCGACCTGGAAAGCCGCAAAGGCAAAGCCCCCGGCGGCTACAACTATCCGCTGGACGAAACGGGCGTGCCCTTTATCTTCATGAACGCCACCAGCAGCCTACGCGACGTAGTGACCATGCTGCACGAAGGCGGTCACGCCGTGCATTCCTTCCTCACCCGCGGCTTGCCGCTGGGCGCTGACAAGCACCCGCCGTCTGAAGTGGCTGAGCTGGCGTCGATGAGCATGGAACTGATGAGCATGGACCAGTGGCACGTATTCTTCCCCGATGCGGATGACCTGCGCCGGGCCAAGAAAACCCACCTCGAAAGCGTGCTCGAAACCTTTCCCTGGGTGGCCACGGTCGACAAGTTTCAGCACTGGATTTACGAAAACCCCAACCACACCGAGGCCGAACGCCACGCGTGCTGGGTAGAGATTTTCGACCAGTTTAACCAGCGTACCGTGGACTGGAATGGCCTGGAGAACTTCAAGCCCTTCCTCTGGCAGAAGCAACTGCACCTCTACGAAGTGCCGTTCTACTACATCGAGTACGCCATGGCCCAGCTCGGCGCCATTGCCGTGTGGCGCAACTATCGCCAGAATCCTGCCGAGGGCCTAGCTGCCTACAAGCGTGCGCTGGCCCTGGGCTACACTGCTCCTATTGGACAGATTTACGCCGCCGCGGGTATCCGCTTCGACTTCAGCACCGATTACCTGCGCACCCTTGCCGACTTTGTGCGGGAGGAAATGGCCGCTTTGTAGTCGGACATTTCAACGGTTACAAACAGCAGGGCCCCGGCGTAATCATACGCCGGGGCCCTGCTGTTTCTACATGGTGCCGCATCTAAAAACCATTTCTTCCAAACAAGTGAGCGTTACCAGAGGGCTTTCCGGATTCTCAGACGAGCCTTCCTGAGTCAAATTGTAGCTGATGGACAGCATCTGTCCATCCTTTTGTTTAGGCAAGTACGCTTGCCAAACTTTGCCGGACGGACGCAAGCGCTTGCTATTGGACAGCTCCAGCGTGGTGTGCTCGGTGGGGCAAGCGGTTGTCCTGCCATAGCAAAGGCGTACAGTGACAGGCGTTGCACACGGCCCGGCAGGGCCGATGTCTTCCTTGGAAGCGCAACCGGCTAGCCCAGCAACGAGGGCTAGGCTTGCCAAGGAGAGAAAGTTGAAAAGAAAGAGTTGCCGCATAGCATTGGGTGCTTAGAATGAGGTTGCTTTTGCGGTTGACCGGTTCGTTGGTCCAGGGGTTGCATTAGTACTCAAAAGCAAAGGGCCGGCATGTCTGCCGGCCCTTTGTGCTACGCTTGCTTTACGAAGGTGGAATTATTGAGCGCCAAGTGTGAACAAGGGCAGGGGCTTGACTTGAGCGTATTTGCCACCCAAGGACTGCAACTCGGCTTGGTGCAGCTTCAGGTAGTTGTTGTACTGCTGCGCGGCGCGGTCGTATTGTACTCGAAAGCCAATTACTCCAGCATCGAGTTGCTGCAAGCCTTCCACGAAGTTGCGAGCGTTTTCGGTGGGAGCGTTGCCGTTGGGTGCCGCCACGGGCATGAGCACCCGAAATAGAGAATCCTGGGCCGCGTCGTACTGGTCAATCAAGTCAGAGCTGGCCATGGTCTGCTGGGTGTAACGGCGGACTTTGAGGCGGGTGTTAGCCTTCTCCAGGCCTTGCAGCTGAGCAGTATTGGCACCGGGCTGGCTTTTGAGCTCGCGCAGGAGCAAGCCAGTGACGCCAATTTTCTGGTCATCGCTCTCAGTCATGTTGCGCCATTTTAGGTCCACGGAATCGCGGAGCACGTCAAACTGAGTTTTTACCGCTGCCGTCGAAGCGGGGTCCATTACAGCGCTTTTGTTGCTATCGCGCTTGCAGGAGGCCGCGCAGGCCGTGAGAATCAGCAGAGCAACAACTGCGGACTTAACAGTAGGAATCAAAGAGGAAGCCATCAAGGGTAAACACAAAGGGGTGAAACAGCTGGTGCAATGACACTACACCGGTTTGAATTGCTCAAAGAGCTGGCGGCAATCGTGGCAGTAATGCACGGCCCGGCACAGTGTAGCCCCAAACGGTGTACGGAGCTCCGTATTGTTGCCGTTGCAGTTGGGGCACTCGGCGTATTCCAGAAAGTCCAAGTCAAGCACT
Source organism: Hymenobacter sp. B1770 (assembly GCF_049896385.1). NCBI lineage: Bacteria > Pseudomonadati > Bacteroidota > Cytophagia > Cytophagales > Hymenobacteraceae > Hymenobacter > Hymenobacter sp. B1770. The sequence goes on along the minus strand of NZ_JAFCUF010000010.1, from coordinate 46,573 downwards.
TGGTTGCCAAGTACCGGCGGGGGCGACAGCTTGTGCTGGCGCAGGGCCTGCCGGCCGGCTTCGGTGAGCATATCGGAGGTCCAGGCCTCGCGCATGCTGATATTGACTGCGACCGCTGGTACGCCTTGGGCTAATAAGGTGCGCTCTACGTCGCGCTTCATGTAGTCCATGGCAGGGCAACCAGCAAAGGTGGGAGTGAGTTCCACCGTCACCTTGCCCGTATGCTCGTCCAGTTCCACCTGACGCACCACACCCAAGTCGATGAGCGAAATCGTCGGAATCTCCGGGTCCTTCACGGCTTGCAGCCAATCCAGGATTTGCGCTTTGTTGTAACCAATGACTGTCATGCTTATCTGGCGTCTCGAAGGAATCATCCTATAACGTTGAACGGCAACGCTGACAAATGCAGCCGTGATGGGTGGCTTCCTTCGTCAGCAGGGCTACCGAGAGGCTTACCAGTCGGCCGTAGGGTCCAGCCGAAACACTTCGGCCATTTCGTCCAACAGGGGTTGCAGGTGCTCGGTGTGCTGCCCGTAGCGGCCCCCGGCCACCGGCGTCAAAGCCAGAACATCGGGCACTTCGAGGGCCGTTTGGGACAAGACTTTGGTAATGCTTTCCAGCCAGCGGCTGCGCAGCTCGTCTTCGCCAACAAATAAGCCAGAGCTAATAATTTCCGCTTCAGCCTCCGTTTTCTCGAAAATGCCAAGGGCGTAGGGTAGCGTGAAATTCAACGCGTTTTGCATGCGCCCAATGGCTTCTTCGGTGGCCGTTCCGAGGCGCTTCATCCAGGTGTTGGCGTGCAGGGCGTGGTACTTCAGTTCGCCGCGAAGCTTGCGGGCCACCTGGGCCAGCGGTTCGTAGCTACTGGTGGCTAGGGCTTCGAAGCGCAACAGCTCGGCGTGGTCGAACAGGAAGTGTCGGGTGAGGCTAAAGTCGTACTCCCCAATGGGCAGCTCCACCAGCTGGCAGCAGTGAAACTGCGGCGCGTTGCGGGTAAAGGCCACCGTGTCGGGCTCTGCTTCGCCCAACTCGTGCAGCAGGTTGTAAAGGGCAAGGCTGTGGCCCAGCTTGTCCTGCGCCATGCTCGAAAAGGCTATGTCCTCTTCGAGAATCGGACCCAGGCCGTTCCATTCAGAGTTGCGATGGCCCAGGATGAGCTGGTCGTCGGCGAGGCGGTATAAAAGGTCGAGTTTGGGGTCCATGTACTTATTGATTTTCGGCCTTAAATTTTTCAATCCGGTCCTGCACTTTATAGGCAATGGCGTCGCGGTATTTCTTCTCGGGCGTGGTAGTCCAGATGTCGCGGTCCTCGTCGCAGGAGCGCAGAACGTCAGCCGAGCGCACGGCCCACACGTTCACTACCGGTCGTTGTTCGCCAAATACGGCTTTGGCTACCTGCAAGGCATCGGCCGGGGAACTGGCTCGCACTTTGCCTACGTGCTGGTGGGCTTTGCCGCGCTTTTTAAGATGGAAAATGTCGTAGTCTTCTTCGCCCGTCGCGTAGGCTGCATCTTCGGCTGCCGTGTCGTCGGTGTAGCGGGAATCTGGAGCAACGGCGGAAGCGGCATTGCTTTTTGGCAGCAATGGCAGGGTGTCGTAGGCCGATTCGGTGTCCCCTACATAGGCCGTCAGGGTAATGGCGGCAGTGGGCACTACCCAAAGGCCCGTGCAAGCAAAGCGGCGGCTAAATTGCTCTTTGGCAAACAGAAAAGCTACGTCGGCTTCCGGTGCGTGCACCGGTCCCACGTACACAAAAGGCGCCCCTTCTTTTTTCTGATGGAACACCTCGTAGGTGCCAAACTGGTCGAGGGCTTCCTTGGCAACCGCCGGAACCGGGCCTTCGGGCAGGCCCAGCCGGTTCATGCGCGGGTCGTGGGAGTGTATCATGACGACATATTTATGATATGAACGTCATGCTGAGTTTGCCGAAGCATCTCTACCGCAATACTAAAATTGATTAGATGCGCAGTAAAGATGCTTCGGCAAGCTCAGCATGACCCTTTGAAAACTACGACCTTACGCCAACGGGCGCACGTATTGCGTTTTGGGCGTGAGCAGGGCGCGGCGCACCCAGGCTCCGTTTTCCTCGGCGGCGCGGCGCACGGCAATGCGCTCGGCATTGCAGGGCCCGTCGCCGTTAATCACACGCTTGAATTCTTCCCAGTCGGGCTCGGTGAATTCCCATTGGCCGGTTTCTTCGTTTTTGCGCAAATTGGGGTCGGGCAGCGTGAGGCCGATTTCCCAGATTTTGGGCACGTACATGTCCAGGAACTGGTTGCGGCATTCGTCATTCGACGCCATTTTTACCTTCCAACGCATCAGAATTTCGGTGTGCACCGACATCTTATCCGAAGGGCCAAAGAAAGTCATGATGGCGGGCCACCAGCGGTTGAGGGCCGCCTGCATCATTTCGCGCTGAATGGGCGTGCCCGTGGCCATGTGTACCACGGCATCGTGCCCATACTTCAGGTGAAATGCTTCCTCAGCACAAATCCGGTCGAGGGCGCGGCAGTAGGGCCCGTAGCTGCCCTTGGCGTTGGCGAGCTGGTTGACAATGGCACCGGCATCAATCAGCCAGGAAATAACGTTCGAATCGGCCCAGGTGGGAGTGGGGTAATTGAAAACGTTGGAGTACTTGCTCTTGCCGTTGATAAGGTCCACCAGCATCTGCTCACGGGTTTTGCCCAGAGTTTCGGCTGCCGAGTACAGCAGCTGGGCGTGGCCTACCTCGTCCTGCACCTTAGCCATCTGAGCCATTTTGCGACGGAACCCCGGGGCCCGCGTAATCCAGGTGCCCTCGGGCAGCGAGCCGATGATTTCGGAGTGCGCGTGCTGCTCAATCATGCGGGTGAGTTGCTTGCGATAGAGAGCCGGCATCCAATCGCCAGGCTCAATTTTTTCGCCCCGGGCAATGCGGGCCTCAAATTCGGCCAGCAGAATGGGGTCTTCGTTTTCCAGGCCGGTGACGGCGGTGGTCGGCAAGTCGTGGGTGCTGGCGGAACCGTACATGGTGGTGGGATTTTAAAGTTGAAGGCTGAAGAGAAGAGCTGCTATGGCTGCTCGCAATACTTATTTATTTGTTAGTAAGCCGCCTAGCAGCTGTTCGGCTAGGCGGTGGGCTATTTCATCGGGCGACAGTTTTCCGTCGGGGCGGTACCAGGCCGGCAGCCAATTGAGGCTGGCCAGCAGCGTGAGAGCCGCAAAAGCCGCATCGGGCGCGTGTAGCTCCCCGGCGTTGATGCCACGCTGAATCAGTTCCCGGAAGGAGGCTTCGTAGCGGTCGCGCAAGGCCAGGAACTCGGTGCGAGCGGGCTCACTCAGGTGCCGCCACTCGTGCAAAAACACGGCCGATGCCGCGCTGTCGCGGGTTAGCACCCGCACGTGGGCCTCAATGGCCAGCCGAAGCTGCGTGGCAATCGCCGCAGCAGTATCCAGCGTGGCGGCAGCAAAACCAGCAAAAAAATCCTCCGCTAAGCCAAAGCAAACGCGGTGCAGGATTTCCTCTTTCGACTTAATATGCGAGTACAAGCTGCCCGCTTCCAAGCCCAGCTCGGTGGCCAGCTCGCGCATGCTGGTGGCCGCAAAGCCGCGCGCCCGGAAGAGGGCCGTAGCAGTGCGGTCAATCTGAGCTTTGCGCGAACGAATGGGAGCAGCAGTAGGCATAATTCAAAGCAAAGGTATGCTTACTAACGAGCGTTAGCAAGTTAAAGTTGCTATTAGCAAGGCTTTCAGCTGATTCGTGTGGGTTGAATATCAGTTAACTAAGATTAGAAAGCAATCTGGCTTTATGAAGAGCAGGTGACGCCATAAGCTCAACCAGTGCCAGTGGAAAAGGAGGGAAGCAATTCCCTCCTTTGTTTATAGGTGTACTTTTGCGCTTACACAAGTGCAGCTACGGGGCTTAAATGCCGCTACTGCTTCGGCTTCGCTGGGCATAGCAGGCTTTGTGCCCCGCCCAATAGCCCGACGACGACTAACTACTAACTCTCTCCTGAAAAAGATGTCTGAACTCACGCCCCTCAACGCCATTGGCGAATTTGCTCTTATTCGCCGTCTGCAAGAAGGAATCAGTGTGCGCCAGCCCAGCACGGTGCTGGGCATTGGCGACGATGCAGCCATTATAGCCCCTACGCCCGGCAAAGAGCTGGTGATGAGTACCGACTTGCTGGTTGAAGGCATTCACTTCGACCTGGCCTTTAGCCCGTTGCGGCACTTGGGCTACAAGGCCGTGGCAGTGAACGTGTCGGATGTGGCCGCCATGAATGCCCTGCCTACGCAGCTGGTGGTGGGCGTATCGGCCGGTGCGCGCTTCACGGTGGAAGCCATCGAAGAGCTGTACGCCGGCATGCGCCTGGCTTGCGAAGCCTATAACGTGGACCTGGTCGGCGGCGACATGACCGCCAGCCGCGGCGGCCTCACCCTGGCCATAACCGTGCTGGGCGAGGCACCTGCCGGCGAGGCCGTGCGCCGCAGCGGCGGCAAGCCCACCGATTTGCTGTGCGTGAGCGGCGACCTTGGCGGCGCTTTTCTGGGCTTGCAGGTGCTGGAGCGCGAAAAACAAGCCTTCCTGGCCGACCCCGAAACGCAGCCCGAGCTGGCTAACTACGAGTACGTGGTGCAACGGCAGCTGCGCCCCGAGGCCCGGCTCGACATCATCCACGAGCTGCGGGAGCGGGGCATTCAGCCCAGCAGCATGATTGACATTTCCGACGGGCTGGCCTCGGAAGTGTTGCACCTGTGCACGGCCAGCGGCACGGGCGCTCGGGTCTTCACCGAATTCCTGCCCTTGGCCAACCCCACCCTGGAGGCGGCCGCCGAGTTTAACCTCGACCCCATCACCTGCGCTTTGAATGGCGGCGAAGACTACGAGCTGCTGTTTACGGTGCCCGTTACGGACCACGAAAAGCTGAAAAATCACCCTGATATCACCATCATTGGCCACCTTACAGCCAAAGACGATGGCGCCAATCTGGTGACCAAAGCTGGTCAGGCTGTGCCGCTTCAGGCACAGGGTTGGACGAGCTTTTAGCCTGACTCCTCGAGAAGGGTAACCCTTCATGAGAAGCTGCCGTTAGGAGGGCCAAAAGGGAATACCTAAGTATGGCACACTAATTGTATTTTCGCTGTCATACCTGGAAAGTTCCTCTCAACTTATATTTCTCAGTCATGAATAAGCTCGCATATTTCTTCGGCCTGATTGTGCTGCTCAGCACCATATTTAGCTCCTCTTCGGCCCAGGCCCAGGACAGAAAGGGCTGGAGCCCGCAAGCCAAAGGTGCCGTAATCGGTGGCTTGGGCGGAGCGGCTGCCGGTGCCATTATCCACAAGCGCAACCGCCCCGTGGGTGGCGTGGTAGGTGGTGTTGTGGGTGGCGGCGTAGGCTACGCTATTGGCAAGAACACTGATAACAAGCGCAAGGAGCGCGCTCGCATTGCTGCTGCCAACCAAGCCGCTGCTAACCGTGCTGCCGCCAACCGCGCCGCCATTGCTCGTAACAATGCCGCTGCCAACCGTAAGCAGCCGACCAATGCCTCTTACAATAGCCTGGCTGCTGCTCCTGCAGCAAGCGGCTTGGCTCTCAACGAGCAGAGCAATGCCGTGCCCATGGTGTCGAACTCGACCTACCTGCCCAACCATGCCTACGGCGACCCTTCGCACCCTTACGCTACTTCGGAGTACCGTCGTAAGAGCTGGTAATTGCTCAATTTGATGAAATTCTAAACCCTGAGCGAACAAGCTCGGGGTTTAGCCATTTTAGCCCCTTCTTATGCGGGGGTAATGGCACCTACATTTACTTTTTCTCAACCAACTCCTCTTTCACTTTTTATGAAAGCCCTCCTGTATAGTTTGCTCCTAGCCGCAACGCTTACTTCCTGTTCAAAAGCGGATGAAGCAGTCAATATCCAAAGCCTGAACCAAGAGTTTATCGGCGCCTGGAACAGCAAGGACTCCGGAAAAATCAATGGCTATCTGGCCGACGACATCAGTTTCGTGCAGGGCAGTGCCCATTGGAAGGGCAAAGGCGAAGTGTCGCAGAAATGGGTGAATGAAACGCTCCCCACCATCGGCAATTTAAAGACCAGCGTGGTGAGCTCGTCGACCGACGCTAATATGGCTTACGAAGCCGGCACTTTTGCCGTCGATGTGCTGCCCGCCGCCCCGGGCGAGCCGCGTGGCTTTGGCGAAGGCAATTACATTTTCCTCTGGAAAAAAGGCGACGATAAGAATTGGAAACTCAGCTACGCGCAGCTGGAAGACCTGCCAGTACAGCGCCGGTAGAAGTGCTGAATCAGTAACGCCACTACATATATAAACAAAACGTCCTGCCAAGCTCGGCAGGACGTTTTGTTTATATATGCAGCCCAAGCCAGGTTATTATCAGTCTGGGTTGTTGCTACCGTGCTAAGCCCAGTGAGTCGCGCCAGGACGCATCGGCGTTGTTGTGCGTGCGCCAGTAGTCGAGCATGATGCTGCGGCGCCGTGTGGCGCGGGTAGTGAGCAGGCGCGGCTGAGCCGTGCCGGGGCCATCGAGGTAAGTTTCTTCCCAGCCCAAAATGCGGTGCGGGAAGGCTTGCTCGAAGTAGATGCTGAGGGTGTGCTGCTTGGGGCCAGCGTAGGCAATGGTGTATGCCTGGGAAGGAGCATCACCGGAGGCTTGCTGGCCGGGAACGGCCGTGCGCAGGCTGGCCGTGGCCGCCTCGGGACGCAGGGGTAAGTGCTGCAAGCGGGCAAATGCAGTGCCGGGCACCAACTTGATATTGCCGGTGGGAAGGCCGGCAGGATTCAGGCGAATACGATTCCAAAGTTCGTCTTCGAGCAGGGTGGTTTCCAGCTTGGTTTCGTCGTCGCCTTCGCTCTCAAAGTAAGATTTCTGCGAAACGTTGTAGCCTTTGGGGTTGAGGTTGAGTTGGGTGAAGACGTGGCCGCACCATTCCTGCACCGACAGGCTCACCTTGGGGGTGTGCGGGTCCTTGGCCAGGTCTAGCGGCGTGAACGTGGACGTGACGATGGAGTAGGGGTAGACGCCGGTGTTGAATTTCTTGTTGAAATTCAGCTTAAGCACGGGCAGGCGGTCGGTCGGATTAGCGGTGGGGTTATCCAGCTTTACCTGCTTTTTGCGGGAGAAGTCTTCGGTCACGAACACCAGCACGGCCTCGCCCTTGTGCAGCTCGCCGTAGCGGGCCTGGGTCAGGTCGTAGCTGGTGAGCTCGGCTTTGCCTTGAAACCAGTAGCTGCCGAACTCGGATGGGAGTGGGGCGGCTTGCGCTGGTGGAGCTTCGGTATTGGGCGTTGAGGAGCACTGCGCGCCAATTAGGAGCACGGCGGGTATCAGGAGCAAAGAACCGGAGCGCATGAACATAAGTGTAGTGATTTCGGCAGCTGTCGAGACGCCACACTTGGCGTCTCGACGTTGAACGATGCCCGAATGGTAACGATGCGTTTGCCAAACGGCGCGGATGCCGAGACGCCAAGTGTGGTTTCTCTACAACGTTCGATTAATCTTCGGGATAGGGCACGAAGACGAACTTCGTAAATTCCTCATCGAGCACAAATAGGCAGCAGAACTCGTCGGCGTCTTTGTAGGTAGCCTGGAATCCCTCGACGCCTTTTTCGCTGATAATGCCTTGCTGCACAAACAATTCGAGGTAGCTGGCGAAAACGTGCCACTCCAGGTTCAGCTCATCGGCATTCACCAGCAGGCCGCCCAGGGGTACTTCCTGCTTGGCAAAAACGAAGATGGGGTATTTGCTGAAGTCGCCCTTGCGGATTTGGGAAGAGGCTTCGAGCAGGGTATCGCACACGACGACGAAATCCTTGGTGATGGTGCCAAGGTATTTGCCGTTGAGTTCGGGGTCGTTGAAGTAGTCCATTTTGGGTTATGATATTCTGCCTGTTTTCTTCAAGAAGTATGAAATAGCAATTACGGATAAGCAAATGCCAATCAAGTAATAACCCATAGTGTTTTGTTTTCCCCGAATAAAATAGGGCTTGCCATTCTTATCAATGAAATAAGCTAAGCGAGAAACGTCTGCATCATTGCTCAATGAATTTTCGTCGTATTAAACAGTGATTATATCACCGGTTTTAAGTTCGTCAATTCGTTGGAAATAGGTTTTGAACCGTCCAAGTCTTCGCCAATTAGTAGTTTGAAGTACTTAGGATAATCCTCGATTTTTAAGTAACGTATTGGCTCGTTATTGGGATTAAAATGACCTTGTATCTCTAGTTCATCAGAGACACTAGTGAGTCTGCTCGTCAGATGTAAAAAGTCGCTTTTTGACTTTTGGTTACGATATAATGTACCAAAGCTTAGAAGTAATGCGAAAGACATTCCGGAAATGAGCTTCCAGAAAACAGGTGCTTTGGCAGACATAAAACACTGCCAAAACTATTTCAACTCCAACGCCACCACATTCTCCACATGGTGTGTATGCGGGAACATATCCACCGGCTGCACGCGCGTCACTTTATAAGCGGCATCCAACAGTTCTAAATCCCGGGCCTGGGTGGCGGGGTTGCAGCTGATGTACACGATGCGGGGGGCGCGCAGCTCCAGCAGGCGGGCCACTACATCGGGGTGCATTCCTGCCCGGGGCGGGTCGGTAATGAGGATGTCGGGGCGGCCGTGGCGGGCGGTGAACTCGGCGGTGAGCACGTCCTTCATGTCGCCGGCGAAGAACTCGGTGTTGGTGATGTTGTTGATTTCGGCGTTTACGTGGGCATCGGCCACGGCTTGCTCCACATACTCCACGCCGATGACTTTGCGGGCCTGGCCCGACACGAAGCTGGCGATGGTGCCGGCGCCGGTATAGAGGTCATACACCAGTTCATTGCCGGTGAGCTCGGCGAACTCGCGGGCCACTTTGTAGAGCTGGTGGGCGCCCTCGGAATTGGTTTGGTAGAAGGACTTGGGGCCGATGCGGAAGCGCAGGCCTTCCATCTCTTCCTCAATGTAAGGCTTGCCGTGGTAGGTGACGACGTCCAGGTCGTGGAAGGTTTCGTTGCCCTTATTGTTGAGCACGTAGTTGAGCGAGGTGATGCCGGGGAACTTCGCAATGAGGGCATCGAGCAGGGTTTCGATGGCTTCATCGGCGTGGTAGCACTGCAAAATCACCATGATTTCGCCGGTGCTTTGGGCCGTGCGGATGATGAGATTGCGCAGCAGGCCGGTTTGGCGCACGAGGTTGTTGAAGGGCAGCTTATGCTCGTGGGCGTAGTCGCGCACGAACAAGCGGATTTCGTTGCTGGGTTCGGCCTGCAGGTGGCAGTGCTGCACGTCGATAATCTTATCGAAGCGGGCGGGCGTATGGAAGCCCAGCACCTCGCGGTTGTACTGCGTGGTGTCGTCGTTTATCTGCTCGGTGGTGAGCCAGCCGTTGTCGCTGAAGGTGTATTCGAGCTTGTTGCGGTAGTAGGTGCGCTGGGGCGAGGGCAGAATAAAGGGAATCTCAGGCAAAGCCACTTTGCCGATGCGGGTAAGCTGGTCAATTACCTGCTGTTGCTTGTAGCGCAGTTGGGCGTCGTAGGTGAGGTGTTGCCACTTGCAGCCGCCGCAGGTGCCAAAGTGCTGGCAAAACGGCGTGGTGCGCTCCTCCGAATAAGAGTGAAACTTGACAGGAACGGCTTCCAGAAAGCTCTTTTTGGCCTTGGTGACGCGGAGGTCGACCACATCGCCGGGGGCCACCTGCGACACAAAAATCACGAGGTTTTCGACGCGAACGAGGCATTTGCCCTCGGCCACCATGTCCTGAATCTTAACGTTGCGGAGTAACTCGGCGGGAATATTTTTTGCTCTGCTCATAGAACTACAAAACTACTGTCTGAACCACGGATTCGTGCGGTTTTAGCGGATTGCACGGATTTTGTAGTTGGCGCAGTTTCCTTGGTCGCCATGTAAAAATAAAAAGGCCACTCATGCGAGTGGCCTTTTTATTTTAAACGCTTGATATAGTCTTGGTATAAGCGTTTACAAAATCCGTGTAATTCGAAAAATTCGCACGGATTCGTGGCCCTACTTCACAATCTCGAACCAGTTTTTGAGGTTGGTGCCGTTGGAAAGTTTCAGCAGGTAGAAGTAAGAGCCGGCCGGGGTCTTGTCATCGCCACCCCAGTTGTTCTGGTAGTTGGTGGTGCTGTAAATTTCGCGGCCCCAACGGTTGAACACGGTGAATGTGTTACCGGGATGGAGCTGGATGTTGTCAATCACGAGCACATCGTTCTGACGGTCGCCGTTCGGGGTGATGATATTGTAGGTCTTGGTCAAGCCTTCAAAACGCACACTGGCTTCGTTAGAGAATGAATTCATATTCAGCGGGGTGCCATTTATAAAGGCAATCACCCGGAAATTCTGTTCAAAGCCAAACCCGGTGGCCGTGGCATCGGCGTCGGTGTTGGAGATGGTGGCCTGCAGGGTGTTGCCTGGTACGCGGCGAACCTCAATTGCCTGTGCGGCATCGGCGCGGCGTGCGATTATATACTCTGATACCTGGGCGCCCACGTAGGCGTTCCAGGTGAGCGTGATACTGCCTTGGTCACGGCCGCCGGTGCCGGGTACGGCGGTGGCTACGAGGCGCACCGTTTGCACCACGGTGCTCGATATGCGGGTGCCGCAGCCGTTAGTAAGGTCAAGGCGGTACTCGTAGGTGTTGGCGTCGGCGTTCACGCCGTTGCTATCGGTATAGGTAGTGGCCGAAGCGGGCGCCTGGCCCACCACGGCAAAGGCACCAGTGCCGGCCACTCTCCGCATGATTTGTACCAGGTTGGGAGTGTTCGTGCTGTTTGAGACCCGCATCCTGAGGACAATGCGGTTATCACTGTCTGTGTCTATGTCTACCGAGCCCAGAGTCAGCGCGATGTCGGGGCTATCGAACAAGATGGTGCGGGTGGCTAACGGACCGGGGCATAAAGCCGGACTGGCACTTATTTCAGAGGCACTCACGCTGTAAGGGCCAGTCGGGTTGAACTGAACCGTAACCTGACTGGCGCTGCCGCCAGCTGTGATGGTGCCGCCCACTACCGTCCATTGGTAAGTAGCGCCCACGGTGGGGTTGGCAATGGCGTAAGACTGCCGAGTGGCCGTATTGCACACAAAGCCCGAACCCGAAATGGTAGGCGCGACTGGTGTGGGGCTCACCGTGAAGGGCATGGTGATGGCCGGACCTGTGCAGCCGGTGGCCGAAGTTTCGCGCACCGTGAGCATATAGGTGCCGGGCGCCGGAATGGTGGCCAGGGTGCGTGTGCTGCCGGTGCCCGTGAGCGGGATGTTATTTGAAGTGGCGCCAGTCAGTTGGAACACGTAGATAGCGCCGGCCAGGCCGCCGGGCAGCGAGAACGTGACGGGGCTACTGGTCTGGCACACGTTGGTGGGGCCGGCAATGGCCCGCGCCTGCGGCGAGGGGTTAATCAGGACCTTCAGCGTGTCGGATATGCCACGGCAGATGCCGCCGGCTGGGTTGCTGGTTTCGGTTACTACTATTTTGACGATGGTGGGCACCGTTACGGGGGCCCAGTTCACGGTCACGGTGTTTTGAGCCGTGCTCACCTGCGTACCCCCAATGATTTCCCAAGCGTAGCTGGAGCCATTGGTGAAAATGCCGCTGCGGTAGGTGTAGGGACCATCGGACTGGCAGACGGACTGCGGCAGCGGTGCCACAGCGGTAATATCGCCGGGGCCGGTGGGCCGCACGGTTTGCAGGCGCTGGTTGATGATGACGAGCAGCGTAGTAGTATCGGAAGAGCAGCCTTGGGCATTGAGGTGGAATACCTTAACCGAAGCATTGTTGGAAGCTGCTCTCCAGTTCACGGTGATGGCGGGAGTGCCCTGGCCGCTGGCAATGGTGCCGCCAGTGACCAGCCAGGTATAGGCGGTGGCGGTTGGCGTGGGCACTGAGTAGGCAATGCCCGTGACGGTGGGGCACACCGAAATAGGACCCGTGATGGCCTCAGGCGCCGGACGAGGATTCACGGTTACCACCACGGCATCAGTGCTCACGCATCCGGCGGCCGAAGTGGCCGTCAGGGTCAGGGTGACGAGGAGCGGGTTGGCAGTGGTGTTCGTTCCAGTGAAAACGGGCTGAGCAGCAGTGGCGCTGCTCAGGCCCGCGGCGGGGCTCCAACTGTAGGTGTAGCCGGCCAGGGCCGGGGTTCCCAGCGTTACCTGCCTGCGGTCGCACACGGCCACATCGGGACCAGCATTAACAGTGGGAGCGGGGTTGACCGTTACAGCCACGGTGCTGGAACTCATGCAGCCGTTGGCAGTGGTGGCGGTGAGGGTGTATACCTGGGTCAGGCTGGTGGTGCCGGTGTTGGGCAAGGTCACGGTCGGGTTCAGGACCGAGGTGCTGCTGAGGCCGGTGGCCGGTGCCCAGGCGTAGGTGGTGCCTGCTACGGCCGTGCCGCCAATTGCCACGCCCACGTTGGGGCAGGTCTGTTTGGCTGGGCCCGTATCGGCCACAGCGGCGGGGTTGATGGTTACACTGACGGTGCCGGTAGCCATGCAGCCATCGGCGCTGGTCGTGGTCAGGGTGTAGGTTCTGACGACAGGAGCACCGGTTGTGTTGGTGCCCGTCACCGTGGGGTTAAGAATGTTCGGGTTGCTAAGGCCGGTGGTGGGGCTCCAGCTGTAAGTGCTGCCGGCCACCGGAATGCCGCCCAGCGGAGCCGATGTGGTGGCCGAGCAGAAGCTGATGGCTGGGCCCGGCGTCACCACGGGAGCAGGGCTCACAGTTACTACCACGGCGGAGGTAGCGGTGCAGCCGTCGGCGTTGGTGGCCGTTAGGGTGTAAGTGGCCGTGATGGGAGCGTTCGTGGCGTTTGGCAGCGTCACGGTGGGCTGCGCGGCAGTGGGGTTGCTCAGGCCAGCGGCCGGGCTCCAGCTATAGGTATAGCCCGCCAGGGCTGGGGTGCCCAGCGGGGTCGAAGCCACGCCCTGGCAGGTGGTGAGGGCCGGGCCTGCGTTAGCAACAGGGGCAGGGCTCACGGTCAGGCTCACTGTTTGGGTGCTGCTGCAGTTGGCGCCTGCCGAAACGGTGAGGGTGTACACCACGACGATAGGCGCGCCGGTGGCGTTGGGCAGCGTCAGGGTGGAGTTGGCCACGTTGGGGTTGCTCAAGCCAGTGGCGGGGCTCCAGGTGTAGGTATAGCCGGTTTGGGCCGGCGCGCCTAGCGGGGTAGGCACCCCGGGGCAGATGGTGCGGTTGGGGCCGGGGTTGGCTGTGGGCGGTGGCGTAACGGTCACCGTTACGCTGTTTGAGATGTTGCAGGTGCCGTCGGTTCCCACTACGGTGTAAGTGGTGGTGGTGGTGGGCGTAACCATGAGCGTGGTGCTGGTGGAGGTTTGTCCGCCCCCGCTCCAGACATAGGTGAGGCCCGCTATGCCCGCCACGCTGAGCGTAGAAGACCCGCCGAGGCAGATGGTAGGGGAACTGGCCGTGACGGTGAGGGCGGGCAGGGGTCGGATGTCCACGGTTTTAACCACAGAGTCGGTGGGGCACCCACGTGAGGAGATGCCTTTCAGCACCAGGGTGCCGGTGGTGTTGGCGCTGGCCCAGGTTACTTGCACGGCACTTGTGCCCTGGCCCCCGGTGATGGTGCCGCCCACAACGCGCCAGTTATACGAAGCTGGCACGGGGCCGCTGGCGGTGTAAGTGCGCGAGGTGACAGGGTCGCACACCGTGGCTGGCCCGTTGATGGCATTGGGCCCCACCGCCCGCGTAACGGTAATGCGGAAGATGTCGGAAGCCATGCGGCCGCCGCAACCGTTGTCTTTCACGGTCACGCCCAAGTCGTAGGGGGTAGCGCGGGCATTGCCGCAGGCCGAGTTGAACACAAACGTGCCCGTGACGGTGCCCGTGCCCGTGGCCGTGGCCGTACCCGTGAGGTTGCCGGGCGAGACGGTGCCGGTGCTCCCGTTAAAAGTGGTGTTGAACGGCCCGGCGCCGTCGAGCAAGGCGCTGTTCACGGTCATCACCAGGGGGTTGTTGCTGGCCTGCGTGGCGGTGATGGGAATGCTCAGCGACTGGCCTTCCTCAATGGTGTAGCTGCGGGGCGTGACCACAGCCGGCGGCAGCAGGGGAGGCGGCGTGGGCGGGCAGGTCGATACCACCAGCTGTAAGTCGCGGCGGGTGGTGCCAATCAGGACTTCCCGGCCGTTGATGTTGCGGTACTCCGACACGTCGACGGCTACTACGTACAGGCCATTGGCGGTGGCGCCGTACCGGGCCACGCCGGTACTCGCATTGATGGTAGCAAAGTTGCCGGCGCCCCCTCCGAACGGATTGATAACGCTGTAGCCTTGGTTGTAGGTAACCGGCGGGGGCAACGGCGGAAAGGAGTTGACGTTGGTGCGCTGGCCATATGGGCTGCCGAAGGAATACACCAGTCGGTCCCCGTCGGCATCAAACGCATTATTGAGCGTGATGGTGGTATCGTTTTGGCACACAATGGCCACGGCGGTGTCAGAGAACACGGGCGAGCTGTTGGAAATCAACGGCGGGGCCATGCTCACGAAAAGAGTGAGAGGGGTATTGCCCGGGTTGCTGATGTTGGTAATCGTGTTGTTGCGCGCCTGCACCGAGTACACAGCGTAGTAGCCATCGAACGACACGGGCAGGTTAACCGTCTGCACGTATTTCAACAGGTAGAAGGGCTGGTTGGGCCCTACCACGGCGCAGCCCGCCGGCACCGGCGGAAGCACGGGTTGTGGGTTTGCCACCCCTTGCCGCTGGGCCGTGTAAGTGCCAATGCGGGTGCCTGTGGTTTGGTTATAAATCTCAACCTGAGCAAAGTTGGGATACGCGGCAATGCCATTCGGATTGCTAACCGTGTATAAGCCGTTGCTGTAGATGGTAACCGTGATTTCGTAACGAAATGGGTTTCCCGCGGGGCCGTTGGCATCGAGGTAGCGGTAGCTCATCTCGCCTCCCAGCAAGTGAGTAGCCTGCGCCGGGCGCACCCCCAGCACAAGCAGTGCCAAGAGAATAATCGACCCAAAAAAACGCCGGAGTAGGAGTGTTGACATAAAATATAGAAAGAGGGGGTAGTTTTTAAGCAATCAGCGCAGAGAGGCAATAAGCGGCCCGAGGGGGTGAGCCTGCTTTT
This sequence comes from Hymenobacter sp. B1770, assembly GCF_049896385.1. Classification (NCBI taxonomy): domain Bacteria; kingdom Pseudomonadati; phylum Bacteroidota; class Cytophagia; order Cytophagales; family Hymenobacteraceae; genus Hymenobacter; species Hymenobacter sp. B1770. The sequence continues at coordinate 31,474 of NZ_JAFCUF010000010.1, read as the reverse complement.
TCTTGAGTCCCTAAAGGGTGAGTTTGGACAGAAGTAAGTTGATACAAAAGCTTCCAAGGTGCGGAGTCGACACTTGGTTTTTAGTTAACTCCGCACCTTGGAAGTAGTAGCTATTCGCGTACCACGCGGCGCACGACCGACTGCCCCTGGGCATCGCGCAGGCGCAGCACATACACGCCAGGGGCCAGGGAACTCAGGTCGAGTTCGGCATCGGCGGCGGGAGCCAGGCGCAAGGCAGTGCGCAGCACGGTAGCCCCAAGCAGGTTCTGTATCTCAGCAGTATAGAGGCCGGTGGCTTTGGCGTCGGCCAAGCGCAGGTTGAGGCGGCCGTCGCGGGTGGGGTTGGGGAAGAGGCTGAGGGACGGCAAAGCCAGGGCCTCGCGGGTGGCCAGAGGCTGCACGCGCAGCAGGTAGTCTTCCACCTCTGCATTGAGCAGGTTGATGGCGCAGGGCGAAATAAAATTGCTGCTTGCCACGCTTGTTACCCGCATGCGGGTATTGAGGGTGGTGGCCCGGGGAGGCGAAACAAAGTTGGCTGTGAACATGGCCGAGTTAGGGCCGTTGGTCGTCAGGCCATCGGCCACCAGCTCCCACGCATCAAATATGCCGTTTGTATTCCAGTCGACCCACACCGACGTGCGGTGTACGATGGCCAGGTTGGTTACCACCGTGAGGTTGACCTGGCCACCTGCGGGGACGATGATGGGCTGGGTCGTATAGCTGGCGTAGCCACCAGTTGCATTGCCGGTCACGTTGTTGTAGGCCGGCAGGGCATTGGAAACCCGCACGGCCGACATCCAGAAAGGACTGGCCTGCAGTACGCCGCCGGGCCCAACCCCACCTGTGCCATTCGAGTGGCAATAACTCAGACAGGGAATGGAGATAACCACGGCGTTGAGGCGGGTTATGCTGGCGGTGCCATTGGTGTTCGTGGCCGACAGGCTCACGTTGTAGGTGCCCGAAGCGGTGTATTGGTGCGAGGGATTTTGCAGCGTGCTGGTGCTGCCATCACCAAAGTCCCACAGCCAGGAGGTGGGCAGGTTGGTGGTGAGGTCGGTGAACTGTACGGGGTTCACGCAGCCGCCAGCCACGTAGTTGCTGGTGAAGTTGATGTTGGGAGGCAAGGTGTTGGGCCGCGCCACCACCGTGTAGTCCTCGGCCTGGCCGCTCACGGGGTTGGAGCAGGGACCGGGGTTGTTGCCAACAGCGTCAGCGATTACCCGCAGCCGCAGAGGCTGATTGAGCACGGTGCCGGTGGGCAGGTTCAGGTTGGCGGTGGTGCCAGGGCTGGCCACGTTCGAGCCCTGGTAAACCAGTTCGTCGGCGGCCAGGGTGCCGTCGTTGTTTTTATCCAGGTACACCCGGATGTCGTGCGGATTGGTGCCCCCTGTGTTGATGTTCATCGGATAGTTAACGCCGGAAATCAGCTCGGTGCGCTGGGGACAGGTGAAGTCCTGGTAGCCGGCCCGGCCATCCGCCGAGGGGTTGTTGATGCTGTTGAGCTCGAAACGAATAATGCCGTAGTTAGCAAAGTAATTGACCGTCTGGGGTGTGCAGCTGGCCGCCACGGGCACAGCAGTGTTGTACACAATGCTGGTGGCCGCACTGGTGTTAGTGCCCGCCGAGTTGGTAGCGCGCAGCGTAACGGCGTACGTACCGGCCGTGGTGTAGCAGTGGTTGGGGTTTTGCGCAGTGCTGGTGGCGCCGTCGCCGAAAGTCCAGAGCCAGGCCGTGGGCAGGTTCTGGCTGGCATCGGTGAACTGCACGCAGCCCGTGCAGGTGGTGGTGGCGCTGGTAGTAAAGGCTGCCGTGGGCGGGCTGCCGTTGGCTGAAAGAGTTACGCTATAGTCCTCGTCCTGCGAGTATTGGGGCGTCGAGCAGGGCGTGGGAACCACGCCATTGGCGAAGTCGGCGGCCACGCGCATGCGCAGTTGGGCGCCGAGGGTAGCAGCGGCGGGCGGTGTAATGGTGCCGGTGTGCTGAATTAGGTTATCGGAGCTGAAAACCAGCTCGTTGTTTCCGGTGAAGGCGCCGTCGTTGTTGTAGTCTATCCACACCCGCACGTTCTCCGGCGTGTTGGCATTGGTGCGCACACTGATGGCGTAGCTCTGGCCCACTACCAGGGCGGCGTTGTTGGTGCAGCTGTTGTCCTGGTAGCCTTCGCTCTGGCCTACCGAGGTTTTATTGATGAGGTTGTTGCCCAGCGTTACATTGAGGATACCCATGTTGAAGGCCGCCGCCTGCGTGCTGCTGGCCCGGCCCGGCGTGCACGTTGCTGCTATTGGGCAGGTAGAAGTGGCCTGGGCAGCTGCCTGCTGTACTGCACCCAGCGTCATCAGAATAGCCACCATTCCCGGCGCAAAGCGGGACCAAGAACGTAAGAGTGGGGTCATACTATATTCAAAAGGAGAAGGGTATAATTCAGTGGATAAATGTAAGCAGAAAAATAGGACGCTGCCGTCAGAATCAGCCGTTAATGACTTTTAATCATCCTTTTCTTCGTTGTTTAGATCTGAATAAGACAATTTCTATTTTCCTTGTTTGGCCGGGCTTTTGTGGAATGGAGACGTTCGGGTTCTCTTGAAGCTCCACTCAAAATCGTAGCGCCCGGCCGTAAGTTTGCCGTCCCTCTTTCCCTGCTGCTTTCCGGTAGCATTTTTGGACCTGCATTTTTTTCAAGGCTATGCCATCACCAATTGTTCTCATCACCGGTGGCACTTCCGGTATCGGCCGGGCGTGCGCGCTGGCATTTGGCCGTGCGGGCTACCAGGTGGCCTTCACCGGCCGCGACGAAGCCAAGCTGACCGACACCGCCCAGGCGCTGGCCGCCGCGGGCATTGTCCAGCTAGCCGTGCAAGCCGATGTGGGCGACGAAGCTGCCGCCGAGCGTGCCATTCAGGAAACCGTGGCACGCTTTGGTGGTCTCAACGTGCTGATAAACAACGCCGGCATATCCATGCGGGCCCGCTTTCAGGACGCCGAGCTCGACGTTATCAAGCGGCTCATGCAGACCAACTTCTTCGGTACGGTTTTCACCACCAAGTTTGCCCTGCCGCACCTGCTGGCCAGCAAGGGCAGCATTGTGGGCATCAGCAGCATAGCTGGGTTCCGAGGTCTGCCGGGCCGCACCGGCTACTCGGCTTCCAAGTTTGCCATGAATGGCTTTCTTGAAGCTCTGCGCACCGAACTGCTTGACCAGGGCGTGCACGTGCTCACTGCTGCACCCGGCTTTACTTCCTCCAGCATCCGCCAGGTGGCCCTGGCCGCCGATGGTTCTGCGCAGGGCGAGTCGCCGCGCGACGAAGGCGCCATGATGAGCAGCGAAGCCGTAGCTGCCGAAATACTGAAGGCCGTGCAGCAGCGCCGGCGCTCCCTCGTGCTCACCGGCCAGGGCAAGTTCACCGTGTTCATGAATAAACTGATGCCGGGGCTGATGGACAAGCTGGTACTGAACCACTTTCGCAAGGAAGAGAAGGGGGTATTGTAAGGGAATTAAAAAGGGGTGCCAGGGTAGGTTGGCGGCGCGGCCTCGGGAAACCTCACCCCCGGCCCCTCTCCCGCGGAGAGGGGAGCCTGACGAAATCAGCTGGAACAGAAAGTCCCACTGCTCATTGCAGTGGGACTTTCTGTTTGATAAGCTATTCTCTTTTGCTTGTGCCGTGGCTCCCCTCTCCGCGGGAGAGGGGCCGGGGGTGAGGTTCCGCCCTTACAGCGTCGACTTCTGCGCCAGCTTCACGGCCTCGTACATATCAACAATGCCTCCCGTCACCGACAGGGTTGAGAAATCGGCCTGCTTGTCGGTGCCGGGCACCTGCACTTGGGTGCGGTGCACCTGGGCCGACTGCATGATGATGCGCTTCAAATCGGCTGCGCTCAGCTTGGGGAAATACGACTTGAGTACCGCGGCTACCCCGGCCGTTACGGGCGAGGCCATGCTAGTGCCGCTTTCGTTGCCAAAAGTGCTGCCGGGCAGCGTGTTGAAAATGGCTACGCCGGGGGCGAATACGTCCACCGCCTTCTTGCTGTAGTTTGAGAAGTTGGCTGGCAACTGGGCGCTGAGGCGCGGACCGGAAGCACCCACCGTAAGCAGGTTCGGTACAGGAGCTTTGTTGATGTAGAACGAAGCCGGGTAGTTGTTGGTGAGGTCGAGGTTGGCATTTTCGTTGCCGGCAGCGTGCACCAGCAGCACGTTTTTGCTGGCCGCGTACTTAAAGGCGGCTTCCACCGCTTGGCGCTGCGGCGAAAACTCCTTGCCAAAACTCATATTAATAATCTGTGCGCCATTGTCCACGGCGTAGCGGATGGCGTTGGCCACGTCCTTGTCGCGCTCGTCGCCATCGGGCACGGCCCGCACCGTCATGATGCGCACCGGGTTGGGCGCAATGCCCATTACGCCGAGGTTGTTGTCGCGCACGGCCGCAATGATGCCCGACACGTGGGTGCCGTGCATGGGGTCGGGGCCGTGAATGTCGTTGTTGCCGTAGTAGCGCTCGGTCAGGTCGTTGGGGTTGTCCTTCACAATGTCGGCGCGGGGGTTGAAGCTCAGGTTGAGCGAGTTGTCCAGCATGCTGCGCTCTTGCTTCACGCCCTCGTTCAGTTGTTTCAGCAAGTCATCGGCATCGCTGGAGCCCGTCTGGCGCATCATGTCGAGCATGCCGGCCACGGCGCGCTGCAGGTTGGGGTCGTCGGTTTTGGCGTTGCGCAGGGCCGTGGTGTCCAAGGTGGTCACGCCAAGGGCCTGCTTCATGCTGCCGACCATCATGGTGAGCGGGCCGGCCATGCTTTCAACCTGCTGGGCGCGCTCGGTTTCCTCAGCCAGGCGGGTTTTGTAGGCTTTCTCGGCCTTCACATACAGCGCATAATCCGCCTTTTCGGTGGGCTTTACCGTGGCGGCGGTTTTGCCTTTGAAACGCTTGCGGCCCGCGGCCACAATGCGCGTCATTTCCAGGGTTTCGGCGTTGATGTTGCGGCCGTCAGGGCCGCCCAGAAAGTTCCAGCCGTGCACGTCGTCGATGTAGCCGTTCTTGTCGTCGTCGATGCCGTTGCCCGGAATTTCCTTGGTATTGGTCCAAAGAATGGCCTTCAAGTCGACGTGGGCGGTATCGATGCCCGAGTCAATCACTGCCACAATCACCGGGGCAGGGGTTCGGTCTTTCAAAAGTTCCTCGTAGGTGCGGGTGGCGCCCACGCCGGGCACTTTATCGAGCCGGGGGTCTTTCAAATACCATTGGGAAGAACTTAAATCGCCAATGGCTGGGGTAGGAGCCGGGGTCGGTTTAGACTCAGGTTCTGTAATAACCTCCGGGGCTGGCGTGCTGACGGTGGTAGTTGCCGCTGCGGTAGTGGCCTGAGGCCGGCGGGCACAAGAGGATAGCAGCGTAGCAACCAGTAGCACTGGCAGGGATACGCGGGAAAGGATTGGCGTCATAGAATAGGAAAACGCCGCATCAAGCGGCTTGAACATGAACTAACCAGTATACGCGCCTACGGGTTCTGGTCGGGCTAAAGACGTGTCTGCTCGATGGGATGTTGCGCGGCGTCCTCCGGTCGGACCGCCTAGGCGGTCCGACCGGAGGACGTGAGGTAGGTATCCGACGAAATATAGTGCGGACTCCCAAAGCGCCTGCTGTTCTTACTTCAACCGGTTGGACCGCCTATGGTGGTCCAACCGGGTAGCCGCTCCGCTTGCGGTAACTTCGCGGCCCGAATCCTGTTTCTTCGCTCATGCGTTTCTACTTCTGCTCCGCTGCCCGCTTTCTCGCGGCATTCGTTGTCCTCAACTCTGCCTTCATCACCGAATCGAGGGCCCAGACCCCCAAAACCTACTCTTCCTCCGAAATCCTGCTGGGGCTGAAGAAGCTAAACGTCCTTGGCTCGGTGCTTTACATTGCCGCCCACCCCGACGACGAAAATACCCGCCTCATTGCCTATATGGCCAATGAGCGCCTGCTCGAAACCGGCTACCTGAGCTGCACCCGCGGCGATGGCGGTCAGAACCTCATCGGCCCCGAGCTGCGCGAGGGCCTCGGCGTCATCCGCACGCAGGAGCTACTCGCGGCCCGGCGCCTCGACGGCGGCCAGCAATTCTTCACCCGCGCCAACGACTTCGGCTTTTCTAAAACTGCCGAAGAAACCTTTAAAATATGGGACAAGGAGCAGGTGCTGGCCGACATGGTCTGGGTGATTCGCCAGCGCCGCCCTGACGTCTGCATCACGCGTTTCCCGCCCGATGCCCGCGCCGGCCACGGCCACCACACCGCCAGCGCCCTGCTCGCCATCGAAGCCTTCGACGCCGCCGGCGACCCCAAGCGCTTCCCCGAGCAGTTGAAATACGTGCAAGCCTGGCAGCCCAAGCGCCTGTTCTGGAACTCCGGCAGCTTCTTCGTGAAGCCCGGCGAAGACATGGCCGGCTACCTCAAGCTCGACGTCGGCGGCTACAACCCGCTGCTGGGCCAGAGCTACGGCGAAATCGCGGCTCGCAGCCGCTCCAATCACCGCAGCCAGGGCTTCGGCTCAGCGGCCCAGCGCGGCGAGGCGCTGGAGTATTTCCAGCAACTGAAAGGGGAGAAGGCCACCAAAGACCTGTTCGAAGGCGTGGACCAGACCTGGAACCGTGTGCCCGGCGGCGCGGCCGTGGGTAAGTTGGTTCAGGAAGTGATTCGGAAGTATGACCCGAGCAACCCAAGTGCCAGCGTAGCGGGGCTGCTGAAGGTGCAGGACCAGTTAAAGCGAATGGCGCTGCGTAATGCACCTGCCAATGAACGTCTGGATAATACTTCATTAAAGAACTTTTGGGCTGACCAAAAAATAACTGAAGTATTAAATTTAATTACAGGCTGTTTAGGTATATACGTCGAGGCTATCACCTCCAATGCGTTAGTGACAGAAAAGCTCCCTATTCAGGCTTCACTTGCAATTATTACTAGAGCGGACACCCCGATTGAACTCGTAACAATTGGAAGGGATAAGGACTGGAACGGTGTGGACAAAATGGTTGAGGATACGATAAATGGTTGGGACAACATGGTAGTTGATACGACAATTAATAGTGTGCTGAAGAAAAATAATATGTCAACATTTAAAATAAGAATCCCAGCCGTTTTTGCGAACAGTACTAATTCTCAACCATATTGGCTTACTTCTTCGGGTACGGTAGGAATGTACCAGGTTAATGAGCAGGGGCGGAGAGGCGCACCCGAAAATGCGCCAGTCGCACAATTGTATGTTAGTCTTAAAGTTCAGAATAATTATTTTACTATTTCCGTTCCCGTCCAGTACAAGCACACCGACCCCGTCCTCGGCGAGCTATACCAACCCCTAGCCGTGGTGCCGCCCGTGATGGTGAACCTGCCGCCCGCCCGGTCCTACGTCTTCGCCGATAACAAGCCCAAGACTGTGCCCGTCACCCTCCGCGCCGGGCGTGCCGGGGTGAGCGGCAACCTGGCCCTGGCCCTGCCCGCCGGCTGGAAGAGCGAGCCCGCCACCGTCCCCTTCACCCTCGCCAATAAAGACCAGGAGCTGACCGTGGACTTCCAGGTGCAGCCCAGCGCTAGTGCCGCTTCCGGCCACTCCGAGCTGCGCGCCACCGCCACGGTAGAAGGCCAGAAATATTCGCGCGGCATCCAGCCCATTGTGTACCCGCACATCCCCACGCAGTTTCTCTTTCCCGAGGCCGTGGCCCCGCTGGTGAAAGTCGACCTCAAGCGGCGCGGGCAAAACGTGGCCTACCTCATGGGCGCCGGCGACGAAGTGCCCGATGCCCTCCGCCAAATCGGCTACAACGTCACCATCATCGACCCGCACGACCTCACCGCCGCCCGCCTCAAGCCCTACGATGCCCTCGTGGTTGGCATCCGCGCCTACAACACCGTGGACCGTCTCAAAGCCCAGCAGCCCGAAATCCTCAAATACATTGAGCAGGGTGGTAATGTCATCGTGCAATACGTGGTGGCCCGCGGCACCGTGCTGCCCGAAATCGGCCCGTACCCCATGAAGCTGAGCAACGACCGGGTGACCGTGGAAGACGCTCCCGTCACTTTCCTCAAGCCCCAGCACCCGCTGCTCAACTTTCCCAACAAAATCACCGAGCAGGATTTCAAAGGCTGGGTACAGGAGCAGGGCCTCTATTACCCTAGCTCCTGGGACCCCAAGTACCAAACCGTTATCAGCAGCGCAGACCCCGGCGAGAAACCCAAGGAAAGCGCCATTCTGGTAGCGGACTACGGCAAGGGGCATTATATCTACACGGGTCTGTCGCTGTTTCGGGAGCTGCCGGCCGGCGTCCCCGGCGCCTTTCGGTTGATTACAAATATGATTTCCTACGGGAAGGAAAAGGTGCAGTAACGGGGGCTGACCCCAACCGGGCATGGCCCTGGCCTCCTTCTCTGGTTGAGAGGGCAACTACTGCGGCGTTAATAAATAGCGTCATTCATCGTTTCGGATTTTACCTTGCAGGTCGTTTGAGCTTTTTGCTTGAACGACCTACATTTTTTTGTCCATTTGATTTTGCGCGTCCGCGCCACCGTGGCTCTCCCTTTCATTTTCGGAGAGGGGCCGGGGGTGAGGCGCCCACCCACACCGTGCTTACAGTAGAAAAAATCGGCGGCACCTCCATGACCGCCTTCGCCGACGTCCTCGACAACATCATCTTCCATAACCGGAAAGGCGAGGAGTTATACAACCGCATTTTCGTCGTCTCGGCCTACGCCAACGTCACCAACTGGCTGCTGGAGAATAAGAAAACCGGCGCCCCCGGCGTTTACCACCGCATCACCCAGCACCAGGAGTTTCGGCAGGCGCTGCAGGAAGTGGCGGCCAAGCTGCAGGAGCTAAACAAAGCCTACGAACCCCTGGGCCTGGACCTGACCGTGGCCGATGCCTTCATTCAGCAGCGCATCAACCAGGCCCAGACCTACCTTGAAAGCCTCACCAACGTGTTGGCCTCGGGTTACGTCAACAGTGCCAACATCCTGCAAGCGGCCCGCGAAATTCTGGCATCGATAGGGGAGTCGCATTCGGCGTTCAACTCGGTCAACATCCTGCAAAACAGGGGCGTGAATGCCACCCTCGTCGACCTTAGTGGCTTCGACGATGCCCAGGCCCTGACCATAGACGAACGCATCAAGCAAACCTTCGCCGGCATCGATTTTGCCAACACCATCTGCATCGCCACGGGCTACACCAAGGGCACAGAAGGCATCATGCGCGAGTTCGACCGCGGCTATTCTGAGGTCACTTTCAGCAAGATTGCCGTGGCCGTGCGGCCCCAGGAGGCCATCATTCACAAAGAATATCATCTCTGCTCGGCCGACCCCAACCTAGTGGGACTGGATAATTGCCGGCCCGTAGGCTTCACCAACTACGACGTGGCCGACCAGCTCGCCGACGTGGGCATGGAGGCCATTCACCCCAAAGCCTCGAAGCCGCTCGAAATCAACGCCATCAACCTGCGCATCAAGAACACCTTCGAGCCCGAGCACCCCGGCACGCTCATCACCCGCGACTTCGTGTCGCGGCGCAAGCACATCGAAGTCATCACCGGCACCGACATTGTGGTGCTCATCGACATACACGACCCGCTGATGGTGGGCACGGCCGGCTTCGACCTGCAGCTGATGCAGACCTTCTTCGACTCCAACGTCAGCTACATTTTTAAAGCTACCAGTGCCAACAGTATCACGCTGCTCATCTGGGAAAAGGACCTGCAGCCCGGACTAGTGGCGGCGCTCGAAGCCAAGTACGAGATGGTGACCATTGAAAACGCGGCCCTGGTCTGCCTCATCGGCTCCAACATCGACGAGCCCGGCCTGCTGGCCCGTGCCGCCGGGGCCCTGGCCGAGGCGGGAATCAATATCCGGAGCGCGGGGTTTGCGTTGCGCAAAGTCAATATTCAATTCATTGTCGGTCGTGAGGAGTACAAAGGCGCAATTGTTGCCTTGAACTCGGCCATGGGCTAATTTGAGCACCCGTATCACCTGAATGACCTTACGCCAGCTTCTCCTGTTCACGGCCGTAACCGTGCCGGCCTGCGGGCTCTGCATACTGTTCCTCGACCAGCCGCTGGCGCTGTTCATTCGGGCTAATTTCGGCTGGCTGGCTCCGTTTTTTGGCGAGCTGACTTCCGCGGCCGATGCCGTTCATGATGTGCTGATGACCCACTTCGTGGGCATCCCAATTGTTTTCTTGCTGCTGGGTGCCGCCTTTGTGGTGGGCCGCTACGTGCTCCGGCGGCCGCAGGCTACACTGTTTCTCATCTTGCTGCTAACGCACGAGTTCAGTATGGTGACGGCCAAGGTGCTAAAAGGGGTGGTGCACCGCCTCCGGCCCGAGGTCCTGTTTGATGCGGGCTACGCGGGCACGGGTCTGTGGCAGTCCGGGCCGCACAACGACTCCTTTCCCTCGACGCACACCGCCATTTATTTCAGCTTGTTCTGGCCCCTGGCCGTTGCCTTCCCGCGCTGGCAGAAGCCGTTGCTGGTGCTGCCCATGCTCATTGGCTTGGGCCGTATGGTGCTGGGAGCCCACTACCTGAGTGATGTTTGGGCCTCAATCTGGCTGGTGGTAGCCTTCACCTTCCTGTTTGGCTTATTGGGGGTGCCCCGCAATGTGCCCGAAGCCCCAGTATTGCAGCAAGGCCCTGCAGAAGAGGAAATGCCAGTTTTACAGAAGTAAAGCCCCAACGAAATTGAAGTAGACAACGTGCGGCGCCTGCTGATTCTGCAGGGCCGGTGGAAATAGGGACGCGGCGCAAAAAAAACGTCATGCTGAGCAGAGTCGAAGCATCTCTACCTCAGTACTAACTTTCATTAATTGCGCGATAGAGATGCTTCGGCAGGCTCAGCATGACCGTTTAGGAAGCCCCTAAGGACCTCATTGTTTTGCTGTCACATTCTACTAAGCGGTAATAACCATCGCCGCAGCTACCTTCGCTTTGGCCTCCGGATGGGGGCTGATAACCTGCTTTCCGAATGAAAACAACTCTTTACCACGCTGCCGCCTGCGCGTTGCTGGGCGTGTTGTGCGCTACTGGCGCTGCCGCCCAAACCCTGCCCGCTCCTGTGGCCGTCACCGATGCCGAGGCTACCGCCCGCGCCGTAGCTGACACCCTCTACATCCACGAGCGCTACACCAAGACGGAATATCAGATTCCGATGCGCGACGGTGTCAAGCTCTACACCGTGGTGTACGCGCCCAAAGATGCCGACAAAGTGCGCTACCCCATTATGCTGAACCGGACGCCCTACTCGGTGGGCCCCTACGGCCCGGAGCGTTACAAAACCAACATCAGCCCGAGCAGCACCATGCTGCACGAGGGCTACATTTTCGCGTTTCAGGACGTGCGCGGCCGCTACATGTCCGAAGGCCAGTTTGTGGACATGCGCCCGCAGAAAACCAAATACGCCGGCAAAAAAGACATCGACGAAAGCACCGATACCTTCGACACCATTGAGTATCTGGTGAAGAAAGGACCCAAAAACAACGGCCGCGTGGGCCAGTGGGGCATTTCCTACCCCGGCTTTTACACCTCCACGGGCCTGCTCAGCCGCCACCCCGCCCTGAAAGCCGCCTCGCCCCAGGCGCCTATCGCCGACTGGTTTTGGGACGACTTCCACCACAACGGCGCGTTCTTTCTGCCCCACGCTTTCAACTTCATGGCCAGCTTCGGCCTGCCACGCCCGCAGCCCACGGCTGCCAAGAACCCAGCCTTCAAGCACGGTACCCCCGATGGCTACGATTTCTTCATGCGCCTGGGCCCGCTGAAAAATGCCGACGCCAACTACTTCAAGGGCCAGGTCGGCTTCTGGAACGAACTGACCCAGCACCCCAACTACGATGCCTTTTGGGAAGCCCGCAACCTGCGGCCCCACCTGAAAGACATCAAAGCCGCCGTGCTCACCGTGGGCGGGTTCAACGACGCCGAAGACTTGTTCGGCGCCCTCAAAACCTACGAAACCATCGAGAAGCAAAATCCCCGCATCGCCAACCGCCTGGTGATGGGCCCCTGGATACACGGCGGCTGGGCCCGCGGCACCGGCGAAATGCTCGGCAACGTGCACTACGGCCCGTCGCCGTCCTACTGGTACCAGCAAAACGTGGAAGCGCCCTTCTTTAAGTCATACCTGAAAGACGACAAGCCCAACGCCGCTAGCAAGCTGGCCGAAGCCTACGTATTTGAAGGCGGCACCAACCAGTGGCGAACATTCGATGCGTGGCCCCCCAAAGCTGCCCAGAACCGCACCCTATACTTCCAGCCCAACGGCAAAATCAATTTCGAGCAGCCTGCCAGCGGCTCCGAGTTCGACCAGTTTTTGAGCGACCCGGCCCACCCCGTGCCCTTCACCGAAGCCACCGCCACTGGCATGACCCGCGAGTATATGACCGACGACCAGCGCTTCGCCAGCCGCCGCCCCGACGTGCTCACCTACCAAACTGACGTCCTCACCGAAGACCTCACCCTGGCTGGCCCCATCGAAGCGCTGCTGCAGGTTGCCACCACCGGCTCCGATGCCGACTGGGTGGTGAAAATTATTGACGTGTACCCCAACGACACCCCCGATAACCCGCGCACCCAACCGCACGTGCGCCTCGGCGGCTACCAGCAAATGGTGCGTTCCGAAGTGATGCGCGGCCGTTTCCGCAACAGCTTCGCCAAGCCCGAGCCCTTCACGCCCGGCCAGGTTACGCCCGTGCCCTTCACCGTGCCGGACCTCATGCACACGTTTAAGAAAGGCCATCGCCTCATGGTGCAGGTGCAAAGCACCTGGTTTCCGCTGGTCGACCGCAACCCGCAGAAGTACGTCGATAACATTTACCAGGCAGAGGAAAGCGACTTCCAAATCGCTACGCACCGCTTATACCATTCACCCGCCAGTGCCTCCAAGCTGGTGGTGAAGGTGCTATAAATGCAATAAACTAAGGCACAATTTAGCATAACTTAGAAAGCAAAGAGGCGACCGCAAGGTCGCCTCTTTGCATTTCCAGGCAGTGCCCTGCAGCCAGTATGGGAGTTGTGAGTCTTTGCAATTAGATAGCAAGGAGGACGAAGTAGCTCAGTTATAAATAAAAAATATGTAAATTATACAAGCTTACAAGCACTGCCTTACTAGCAGCCCTTGTAAGCATCAGGGCAACCAAGGGGCCCGGTGTGACTCAATCCCTTGGCTAGCAAGCTAATAAACCGCTCGCCTTTCCATATACATCGTTACACCTAACCCCTTCAAGCCATGAACGACCAAACCGCATTAATTACTGGAGCATCAAGTGGCATCGGCTTCGAGCTGGCCCGGTGCTTCGCCCGCGACGATTACCGGGTAGTGCTGGTAGCCCGCCACCTCGAAGAGCTCAAGGAAGCTGCCCGCCTGCTGCACCAGGAATTCGAAGGCATCGACATTGTGCTCCTGCCTTTCGACCTGAGCCTGCCCAACACGCCGGATATGCTGTATGCCGAAACCACGTTGCGAGGCCTCCAGATTGACGCCTTGGTCAACGACGCCGGCTTTGGCGAAACCGGCTACTTCTCCGATACCGACATGAACACCGAGCTGGCCATGATTCAAGTAAACGTGACCGCGCTGGTGCACCTCACCAAACTCTACCTGCGCGATATGATGGCTCGCAACTCCGGCCGGATTCTGCAGCTAGGGTCACTGTCCTCCTTCACGCCCAGTCCGTGCCAGGCTGTGTACGCTGCCACCAAAGCCTTTGTACTCAGTTTCACCGAAGCCGTGCAGCACGAGCTGAAGCAGCAAAAATCGGCCGTTACCATGACCGTGCTGTGCCCACCACCCACCGACACCAACTTCTTTTACGTGGCTCATGCCGAGAACACCCGCGCCGCAAAACACCCCGCGTCGGCCCGGGCGGTGGCCGAAGAAGGATACGACGTGCTGATGGAAGGCGGCGCGCGCAGCCTGCCCACCATGGCTGCTAAGGTTAACTTTTTCACCAGCCTGGTGCTGCCCGATTCCATGCTGGCTGCCCTTATGAACAACCAGCTGCACCCCGTGAAGGAGCAAGAAAATAGTGATATATTATATCATTAAGTGTTTCATGTAAAGCAGGTAGGTAGTAAAAGGAACGTCATGCTGAACTTGCCGAAGCACCTCTACCGTGTAACTAACTCAATAGGTTGGTTTACTATGCGGTGTAGATGCTTCGGCTCCGCTCAGCATGACGTTCTTATTTTTTTCTTGATTACTTATGTACTAACGCTTAGCGCGGAATTTAACAAAAAAAGGGCCGTAGCACCAGTGCTGCGGCCCTTTTCGGCAATTGAGATAGGTAATCCCCAGCACTAAAAACCGAGCAGGGAATAGTTACCCGGCGTTACTTGCTGGCCTTCTTCGCTTCCGCCATCAGGTCTTCGTTCATCTTCACATACTCGCCGTTGGGAGGCGTAGAAGCGAGCGCACCTTTCTTAGAAGCCTCAGCGGCCTTGATAGCGCCGGCGTAGTCCTTCATTTTCAGGCGCATTTTGGCTTCCGAGTGCAGGTTCCAGAACTTGGCATCGGTGGCGTTAGCTTTTTCCATCCAGGCCACGGCTTGTTTCATGTCCTTGTTATTTTCGGCGTAGTACACGGCCGCAGCGGCGAGGTCGCCGGGAGCGGGATTGGCGTTCTTAGTGATTTTCTCGTCAATCTGCGCCATCACTTTGCTGTCGACGTCAGCGGTGATTTTGAACTTGGCGCCGGTGTTGCCCCACTCCATGGCCACGTTGGCGGTGCCGGGGGTGAGGTCGGTGAAGTTGATGGTGAAGCTCTCCACTTTGCTGGCCACTTTGTAGGGCTTCACGGTGAGGCGGGCCACGTCCTGGTCTTCTTTGAAGCCTTCCACGTCAGCGCCCTGCTTTAAGCTCTTGTTCAGCACCACCGTCCACTCGTTGGCACGGGGAATGGTGTAGATGCCGTACTCACCGGCGGGCACTTTTTTGCCGTCAATGGTCACGTCATCCGAGAACTTGATGCTGGTGGTGGAGTTGGCACCCGTGCGCCAGCGCTGGCCCAGGGGAGCCAAGGGCGTTTTTTCGCCGAAGGCAGCACGTCCCTTCAGGCTGGGGCGCGAGTACACAATGGTGACATCAGTAAGGCCCACGCGCTGCGTGATGGTGCTTGCGGGGCTGGCCGCAGGCGTACGAATTTGAGCCTGGGCAGCAGGAGCCGCCACCAGCGTAACAGCCGTAGCTAGCGTAGCAGTAAGATTTAGCAAAAGCTTGCTCATCAGTATTGAAGAAAATTGGTGAGGTGATTGTGGGGCAAAAATACGAAACCCGAGCTTGGGGCGCGGGTTTGTGCGATAGAAGGTGCTTATAAAAGTTATTACACCACCTCTTAAACGTCATGCTGAGCGCAGCCGAAGCATCTCTACATTAAAACTAACCTTAATTAGTGACGCAGTAGAGATGCTTCGGCTGCGCTCAGCATGACGTTTTTTAATTGAAAATCAGCTCAACTCAAACTGCAGCTTCAGTAGGTTCGCATATAGCCCGTTCTCGTTATCCGCCAGCTCCTCGTGCGAGCCCTGCTCCACAATACGGCCCCCATCAATCACTAGGATTTTATCGACTTTGCGAATTGTGCTCAGGCGGTGGGCAATGATGATGGAAGTGCGGTTTTTCATCAGTTCATCCATGGCGCCTTGTACCAGCTTTTCTGACTCCGAATCGAGCGCGGAAGTAGCTTCATCGAGCAGCAGAATGGCGGGGTTCTTCAGGATGGCGCGGGCAATGGCCACGCGTTGGCGCTGCCCACCGGAGAGCTTGATGCCCCGCTCGCCCACCACCGTGTTGAGGCCTTCGGGGAAGGACTCAATGAACTGCCAGGCATTGGCCTTGCGCGCTGCGTTGATGATTTCAGTATCGGTCGCGTCGATTTTGCCATAGGCAATGTTCTCGCGGATGGTGCCGCCGAAAAGCAGCGTTTCCTGGGGCACAATGCCCACGTGGCGGCGCAACTCCGTGAGGTCGTAGCTACCGATGGGGCGGCCGTCGATAAGAATCTGGCCGCCGCTGAGTTCATAAAACTGCATCAGCAGCGACACAATGGTGCTTTTGCCAGCGCCACTGGGTCCCACCAGTGCAATTTTCTCACCTGCCGCGATGTCGAAGCTGATGTCTTGCAACACCGGTAAATCGGGCCGGGTAGGGTAGCGGAACGCCACGTTGCGGTACTCAATGTTGCCGTGCAGCTTTAGCGGGGCCTGGCCCGCCGGGAGTGATAAGTGGGTGGGCTCGCTGGTCTCGTCCAAGATTTCGAGAATGCGTTCTGAGGCGCCCAGCGTGCTTTGGACCTTGCCATAGAGTTCGCCCAGACCGGCCACCGAAGCCCCGATGAACACAGTGTAGAAACCGAAAGAAACCAAGTCTCCCACTTCCATCTGCCCAGACTGGACAAGCGAGGCTGCCCTCCACAGCACCAGTATGATTCCCCCAAACAAGCCAATGATAACAAACGATACGAAGCCGCCGCGGTACATGTTGCTTTTCAAGGCTGCCCGCACCGTGTTGGTGAGCGAAGCGCCGTAGCGACGGGTTTCAAACTGCTCGTTGGTAAACGCCTTTACCGTATTGATGCCCTGCAGCGTTTCTTCGACGATTACATTACTCTTAGCCAGCTCTTCCTGCGTGGCTTTGGCCAGCACGCGGATTTTTCGGCCAAACACCATGGCCAGCACCACAATGGGGGGAAACGTGGCCAGCATAAACAGCGAAAGCTTCACCGACACCACCATGATGAAGACAATGCCGGCCAGCAGCGTCGCTACCTGACGGAACAACTCGGCCAGGGTGAGCGAGAAGGTGTCCTGAATCTGGGCGACGTCCGAGGTAATGCGCGAGGTAATGGCACCAACCCGGTTTTTCTCAAAAAATGGGATGGGCAAAGACATAAATTTGGCGTACAGCGCCTGCCGAATGTCGCGCACCGTGAACTCACTCACCCGGGTGAAAAACCAGATGCGGCCAAACGAAAACAGCCCCTGCAGCACGGCCACGCCAAAAAGGCCGCCAGCAATTTGGTTGATATTCAGGGTGAGGCCGCCTGGCAGCACCAAGGGCTTGCCATTGGCCACATTCACCAGCTTGCCAATTATCCACGGAAACAGCATGGTGGTGGTGCTGCTGAGAAGCAACAGCACCATGCCCACAATGAAAGGACCCTTGTACGGCAGCACGTAGCGGAACACCCGCAGGCTGCGCCGGAAGACTTCTTTAGTAAGCTTGGGTTTGGGGGCGTCCAACGCGGTGTCGCCGCCGCTGGTATTCAATCCGCTACGGGCCATTTAAATAACAAAAGCAGGACCTGGCGCTGGCCGGGTCCCCACGTAAAATAAAATTAGCGTTTCTGCTGGTTGAGGGGTTGGCGGCGGTTTTGCTCTACCCGCATCTCGCCCGCGCCACCAAACGGAACGGGCAGCTGAATAAGAACGGACAAGGGCCGCCCGCGCCGCATGGCCGGCTGCCACCCCGTGAGCAGGGGCACCACGCGCAGGGCCTCGGCGTCGCACTCGGGCGAGAGCGACTGCGCCACCACGGGGTTGCTCACCGTGCCGTCTGCATTCACCGTAGCCGTCACCAGCACCGTGCCGCTCACTTGCTTGGCCCGCGCTGCCTCGGGGTAATTGATGTTCTGAAGAAAGAACAATCCCAGCGCCTGCTCACCGCCTGGGTACACGGGCGCCCGGTCGGGCCGGTTGGCCGGGGATTTGGCTTGCACCTGCATATTGCCGGGGCGAAGCACAATGGGCTGCTGGGTAGTGGCCGGTGCCGGCTGCTGGGCCATGGCCATCGGAGCCGCTGCCAGCATCAGCAAAAATGATAAAATAGTATTGGTCATCAGATAGTAAGAAGCAATTTAAAGCAGAAGGTATACTTGCACAGACCACGCTTCGGCGGACAGGCGTAGCCCGTATACCAGTTGTGCCGACGTTTAGCTCAGAGTTTTACGCTAGCTGCCGGGGTAAATTTTTCAATTTTCTCAGGGTTTCTAGTCAGAATATAACTACCTAAACCGCTGCTTGGGCTATCGGGTTCACGTCGCGGGGCCGCGAAATGGCCCACAAGCCTAGGAATACCAGCGCGCCGTTGACCAGCAGAATCTCAAACCCAAATTTATAGCCGTTCAGCCACTCTACAGAGTTGGCATTCAGAATGTAAGTGAAGATAGGCGCCGCAATGCACACGGGCAACACTGCCCGGTCGCGCAGGCCGCGGCTGGTAAGAATTCCGAACGAGAACAAGCCCAGTAATGGCCCGTAGGTATAGCCCGCAGCCTTAAACACAGCCGTAATCAGGCTTTGGTCATTTATCAGTTTAAAAATCAGAATAATGACAATCAGTACCGCCGAAAAGCCCAGGTGGGTGAGCTGCCGCAGCCGTGTCTGCTGCTTTTCGTCGTACTGCTTGATGTCGAGGAAATCGACACAAAACGAGGTGGTGAGGGCCGTCAGGGCCGAGTCGGCCGAGGCGTAGGTCACGGCAATAATGCCCAGTATAAAGATGATGCCCGCAAACAGGGTGAAGTGCGAGGTGGCCAGCAGCGGAAACACGTTGTCGCCCATAATTTTACCGGTGGCGCTTACGGGCAGGGCAATGCCCTTGGCCGCTGCAAATTGATAGAGCAGCACCCCCAACGTGAGAAACAGCATGTTGACAAACACGATGACGATGCTGAACCAGAACATGTTTTTCTGGGCGTCCTGCAGCGAGCGGCAGCTTAGGTTTTTCTGCATCAAGTCCTGGTCTAGGCCCGTCATCACGATGGTAATGAAGGCACCCGAAGCGAATTGCTTCCAGAAGAATTTATCGTCGCGGAAGTCGGAAAAGTAAATGCGCGACATGTCGCTGGACTTCACTGTTTCCACCATCTGCGCAAAGCTCAGGTTCAGTTCCGACGAAATGAGGTAGATGCTCACGCCCACGCACAGCAGCATGGCCATGGTCTGGAAGGTATCGGTCCACAAAATCGTCTTGAGGCCGCCCCGGAACGTGTAGAGGTAAATGAGCATGATGCTGACGATGACCGTGACGTAGAACGGCACGCCCATTTCCTCGAACACCGCCAACTGCAGCACCCCAGCCACTAGGTACAGCCGGAAAGCCGAGCCCACCGCGCGCGAAATCAGGAAGAACAGCGCCCCGGTTTTGTAGCTCCAGTACCCAAACCGCTGCTCCAGGTACGTGTAGATGGATACCAGCCGTAGGCGATAGTACAGCGGCATCAGCACGGTGCCAATCACCACGTAGCCCACCAAGTAGCCAAATACCACGGCCATGTAGCTCCAGCCCTGGCTTTCGACCATGCCCGGCACCGAGATGAACGTGACGCCCGAGAGCGAGGTGCCAATCATGGCAAACGCCACCATGTACCACGGCGCGTTACGGTTGGCCACAAAGAAACTTTCGCTCGTAGCCCCCCGCGACGTGAGGATGGCAATGATAATGAGAACGGCGAAGTAGCCCGCTACGAGGCTTAAAACGAGGGTGGGGGACATTAGGAGTAGCCAGTTAGCTAATGGCTGGTAGCTGTTAGCTTATTGGCCACAGCTCAGCATCAGGGAGCAAAGCTAACAGGTAGCGCCCAGCGTAGCCGCTGCTCAACCCCATGGGGTTTACATTCTGCTCTGCAAAAAGCTAACAGCTAATGGCTAATAGCTAGCAGCTTAATAAAATGCTACTCCCAATCCTGCCAGCGCAGCACTTCGCCCACGGCAGGGGCGTGCAGTTCGCCGCGCAACATGCCTCCCGTAGCCACATCGGTGAGCTGCCGCAGCGGTTCCGACGCCGGCTCGTCTGACAAACTGAACGTGCCGTAGTGCATGGGTACCACGTGGCCAGCCCGCAGCACGTTGGCTGCCTTGGCAGCCTCGTGAGGATTGACGTGGCTCTTAGCCATTATGTAGGCCGGCTTGTAGGCGCCAATCGGCATCAGCACAACGTCGATGGGGCCAAACAGCTTTTCAATGTTCTCAAAATGGTCGCCGTAGCTGGTGTCGCCGGCAAAGTAGATGAGCTTGTCGGCTCCCTGGATGAGGAAGCTGCCCCACAACACTCGGTTCATGTCGGCCAAGCCCCGGCGGTGCCAGTGGGAGGCTGGGAGATAGGTGATTTCCAGCGGCGAGCCAGGCCCCAGGTTGTACTGCTGCCACCAGCCGGCCTCCTGCACCGTCAGGCTGGGTGCCATGCTGCGCAGCAGCGGGGCCATGCGCAGCGACGACAATACCTGCATCTGTGGGTTATGCTGCGCCAGCAGGCTCATGGATTTCTCGTCCAGGTGGTCGCGGTGGCCGTGCGAAAGCAGCAGATAGTCGATGCCCCGCACGGCCTCGGGCGGGCAGGGGAGGGCGTGGCGGTGCCGCAAGCCCACTGAGCTGAATAGCACAGGGTCAAAGAGCAGCGTAACGCCCGCCACACGCAGCAAAAAGCAGGCGTGCCCCAGCCACACCAGCATGTCTTCGGTGCTCGAAAAGGCCGCGCTGCAGTCCACTACGGCCGGCGCCCAGGTGTCCTGCTTCTTTTCCTCTTTCTGCGGGTTCGTCGAGAGCTGCCATTTCAGCACGTTGCCAAAATTTGGCTCAAACAGTTCTTCGCCGTTGGCAAAAGCGTTGCCGAACAGCTTATTGCCCTTGTATCCCGGCCGCACCGTGGGCAAAGATTCGTTGCGGAGATAAGAGACTTTGGCCATGAATGGGTTTAAAAAATGCCCGGTTACGCGAGCAACCGGGCAGCTGGCTTGGGGAAACCAAACCGCACAGAAATAAATTAGTTGCCTGCCTGGCTGGCCAGCCAGGCCTCGCGCAGTGCTCTCTGCTGAGCAGTTAGCCTCGCTTTCTCAACTGTCTCAACTGGTTTTAGCTGCATCACAGGCTCTTCGCTGAGGGCTAGCTGCGCCGTTTTCTCTAGGCCACCAGGCGTTCTGAATTTTACTGGCACTACGTCGGCGGCCGTGTGCTTGCGCAGCACGGCCTCCAGGTCGCTGGCACTCTTAAGCTCCTTGCCATCGAGGGCCACGAGCTGGTCGCCCCGGTCGATGCCGGCCTGGTACAGGCCCGAGCCGATGCGCGTGTTATAAGCCACAATGGCTCGGCCTGCTTGGTCAAACTCAATCTGACGAGCCAGCGTGTTGACGGAGAACCGGACCGGAACCAGGGCCAGGCCTGCTCCCAACAGGCTTTCGCCAAAACGGGGCAGCTCGTGGCCGTACACATGCTCCCGGAAAAACTTGCCCGCAAATACCGTGTCCTTGCTCACCTCGCCCAATACCCGCTGCAAGTCTTTTACCGTGTAGGGATGAGTGGGCGCATAGTCTGCCTGCTTCTTGCCGAATTGCTGCCACAGGGCCTGCATGTACTTGTCGAGGGAAGTTTTATGGTTTTGGCGCAGCTGCAAGTCGAGCACCAGTGCAATGCCCGCCCCGTGGTCGTAGTACGACAAATAGTTGTTGGCCGAGTTCATGGGGTCAATGCTCGCTGCGGCATCTATAAAGGCAGCCTGGCGGCTCATGTCAATGGCGGAGGCGAGGCGGGGGCCGGGGCTGTTCTGGCGCAGGTTGACCCAGCGGCTCAGGTCGCTCAGGAATTCCTCGTCCGAAATCAGCTTGGCGCGGCGCAGGGCTAGCCGGCTCAGGTAGCTCGTGAAGCCTTCAGCAAACCACAGAGCATCGCTCATGTTGGCCCGCTGGAAGTCAAAAGGCTCCAGGTCGCGGGGGCGAAGGCGCTCCACATTCCAGGCATGAATGAACTCGTGCGCGGCGGTGCCGAGGTTGCGAGTGCCGGCGTCTTCGCGCAGCGGGCGGGGGCTGGTCAGCGACGTTGAGTTGCGGTGCTCCATACCGTCGCTGATGGCTTGAGGCAGGTAGTTAGCGATGAAGGTGTAACGCCCAAAATCAAAGGTCGGCAGCTCGCCAAAAATGGCTCTTTCCTCTTTCACCACATGCTGCACCTTCTTGGCGTAGGCATCTAGCTCGGTGCTGGAGCCTTGGTGCAGCACGGCCAGCTCAATTGTCTGTTTGCCTTCCTGCCAGGTTCGCACCTGCTGGTCACCCAACGATACCGGGCTGTCCATCAGGTAATGCATGTTAGGGGCCGTAAAGGTATTCGGCTCGGCCCCTGGGCGTAGCTGCGTGGCCACTTTCCAGGTGGCAGGTAGTTCAAATTTTAGCTCGGCCGGCCGGCTTTCCAGCCCGGTGGCGTAGCAGAGCGTGGCCGGGATGTTGAGGTGGGCATGCTGCTCGTCGATGCCCGAATAGGTGCCGTCCGTGCGATTGGCGTAGAGCGTGTAGCTGAATACCACGGTGCCATCAGTGCCCGGGGTCACGTCCCAACCATACGGGTCAGGCCGGGTGAGAGGCAGGCGTTGGTTGCGGCCATCGGTGGCCACCACGTAGTACACGTTTTTAGAAAACTCGTGCAGGGCGTAGCGCCCAGGCGAGCTGCGCGCCATGCGCACCCGGAGCGGGCCTTTGGGCACCCCCGCAAACGTGACCGTCACCCGGGCCTCGTGGTGGACCGCATTGGGAAAAGACAGGGCATAGCGAATGGCCGGGCCGGCATCAGCTTGGGCCTGCCCCCACACCGGGTTTCCTCCCAACGCAACAATTAATAAGAAACCAGCAGTAAGGAATTGGTTCATAGGGGGAGAAGTGAGTAAGCCGGTATTCGTCATCGTCGCTAAGTGCTTATTCTGCAAAGGTGCGTACGATTTGCAACAGAAGATGGCGTTTTTGCGGGCAATAAGCTACAATTAGCCAAGAGCAACTCGGCCAAGAGTAGCAGCTCCAAAAATTAATTGAGAACCGAAAGGTCAGCCCCGTCAACCAGCACTGCGCATTCCATGGCGCCACTAAAGAATGTACTGCTGCTAGTTACGTGCAGCCCCAACTGTGCCAGCGCCGGGTGCAGGGCGGGCAGTTCCTGCGCCCGCAGGCCTGTGGTGAGCCGAAAAAATGTGTACATCATCCGGAGTAAAATCCAGCGCCAGCCGTTTTGGGCGGGCCGGAAATCAGCCAGCAGCCACGGTGCTCCCGGCCGCAGCGCCGCCCGCAGCTGCGCCAGAGCCCTGCCTATCTCATCAGCGGCAATGCAGTCAAGCACAAAAAAGGTAATGACAGCGTCGAAGCTTTCGGTGGGGCCAAGCGCCTCTTGGGTGCCGTGCCTAAATTCGACCTGCGCTGCGGTACCCGGAAAATCGCGGCTCAGCAAAGTCCGGGCCCGGACGAGCATGTTGGTAGAAGCCTCCAGATAAAGCACCGTGGCCATGGGCCGGCGCCGCAAGACTTCGGCCAGCACCCAGCCCGTGCCGCCGCCCAGTATGAGCACGTGCGGGGCACCAGCTGGCAGACCAGCCAGTGCGGCCCGTTGCACTTTTTTCAGAGAAGGCCCAAACACGGCGCCCGCCAGGAAATCGTAGCACCATGCCACCCGGTCGAAACCAGTGGGCGCGTCAGGGACCACTGGAGCAGAATAAGAGCGCACAACAGGGTCGGGCATACCAGAAAGCGGCGTTTGCAGAAAAAAAATAGCGCGGCAAGTAACTGAAAAACAATTGGCGGTGCCTCCAGCCCCGCAAAACAGCGAAAAAAACGCCGCAAGTGTTGCGCAGCTGCAAAGTGGCGCCGTATCTTTGCACCATCAAAAGGCCGCACTTCCTAACGTGGAGAGCGGCTTTTTGCCCACTGCATGCGCTTGTGGCGAAATTGGTAGACGCGCTGTCTTCAGGCGGCAGTTCCGCAAGGTGTGGGAGTTCGAGTCTCCCCGAGCGCACGTTTTGAAAAGCCAGCCCAAAAGGGCTGGCTTTTTTCGTTATTGCGTACCAAGAACCTATCTCGACAGTCGGTCATTGCCGGCTTGTCGAAGCATCTTGCTTGCCAGCGTGCCTATGAACCGTTTTACTTCCCGTTTGCTGGCGCTGGCTGGCCTGCTCACCGTCGAAATTGCGCTGGGATTGGTGCTTTTTATGGCCGCGTTTGCCGTTTTCTTTTACCTCACGCGGGTTGTGTTCGTTGATAATTCGCTGGCACTCGACGACTGGGCCGGTGGCCTCATGGATGAGCTGCGGCAGGCTCATCCCTGGATGACGGGGCCTGTGCGCTTCGTTACCTTTTTTGCAGCGCTTCCATTTCTGCTGCCTGCGGGCATCATTATTCCGCTGCTGCTGCGTCGGGCAGGCTACCGGCGCGAAGCCATGGAACTGGTGCTTGCCATGTTGGGCGGCATCATCCTCAACCAGCTTCTCAAGATGTACTTCGGCCGGCCGCGTCCTAGCAATGCCCTGCTGCAGACCCTTGGCCTCAGCTTCCCCAGCGGCCACGCCATGCTGGGAATGACGTTCTACGGCTGCCTGGCGTGGTTTCTGGCCCGGCACTTCAACCGGCCCGGTTGGGTTGCTCCCTTGTTAATCTGGGTGGTGCTGATTGGCCTCACCCGGGTTTATTTGCACGCGCACTACGCCACCGACGTGCTGGCCGGTTTTGCGGGCGGTGCCGCTTGGCTAGTGGCCTGCCGGCTGGGTATTAAGCTTTTCTGGAAAGAAGAGAAGGAGATACTTGCCGACTAAAGCAAAACTCGCTCGTCGCGTGGTGGGCAGGCTTATTTACAATTAGCAGGCTTCTTACTGGTTTGCCTCGACACTAGCTGAGCTTCACCTGTACCCGCAGAGCCAGCAAGCCCTTCACGCCCTGCAACTCGCCCAGTTCCAACTCCTCTACCTCGGGCTCCAGCAGGCCACGGTCCTGCAGATAATCGATGTATTCGTAGTACTCCACGGCCTCACGGCTTTGGGCATACACCAGGGAAATGGTGCCAGGCTGCGTCAGCCGCTCGTCAGTACCCAGCACGGTGGCTTTGTCAATTCGCTTCTTAATGATTTCATAGCGAATATTATAGGCACCGTCTACATCGAACTGGCGCTCGTCCTGCCGGAAGCGGATGCTCAGCGACTGCCCGTGAATCAAAATGAGCTGCGTGGTTTCGAGCGGCACTGGCAGGGTTTCCTTCAGTGCCGCGGTGCGCCGCGTAATCTCCACCATGGTCAGGAGCTGCCACAGGCGCAGGTTTTTGAGAAACACCAGGTCAAAGGGCTTGTTTTCGACCAGCGCCGCGCCCACGTAGATGTTGTATTCCACGCCATCGGTTTTGTAGCGTTGGAAGTAGTGCGGAAACATCTGCTGGGCCTTTTCCTCCTCCTCGTCCAGGTAGTCGCCTACGGCTTCGTTCAGCATCGTAACGCTGACTTCGAAGTCTTTACGCCGCTTGTAAAGAATGCCGAGCTTGGGGTCGATGCCGTCCCAGTACTTGGTGATAACCGGCCGCATTTCGGGCGTGTGAGTAGCCAAGTATTCGAATAACGGCTCAATTTCTCTGCTCAGCGAGTCGTAGATATTGGCTTCGTCGCCCGACAGGATACCGTCTTTCAGCCGCCGCAGGTTCTTGGTCACGTAGAACTTCAGCTCGTCGAGAATGGGTAGCTGTTGGTATTCAGAAGCTTTTTTGAGCACCTTGTTGGCCAGGTTGAGGTGCTCAATAAGGTCTTGCTGAATGGCTTCGTTGCGGGCTGTGCTGCTGCTACGAATGTCGCAGGAGCCGTGCAGCGGATACACGTCCTCGAATACTATGGCCTCCATCTCGGCCGTGCGGTTGCCGGAGTCAAGCTGCGTGAGTAGGTTGCGGGCCGCGTCCATGAAGCGCCATTCCATGGTGGGGTGAATGGCGGTAAATTTCTCTCGAATGATGGCGTGCACCCGTGTTTGCAGGTCTTCGGCGTTGCGTTTCACGGCCACTGCAAACAGGGGCAGAAACTGCGCTACTTTGTCCAACTCAAATTCATCGAGGCCACCCACTTTGGGAGTGCCCAGCTCCAGCAGGCCCACCGTGTCGTTGCCGTAGGGCAGAAGGGCCAGAATGGCCGAATTAATCCCCAGCCCCATAATCTGACGACGCAGGTCCTCGGGAATATCGGCCGTGGCCACATCCTTCAGCACCAGAGGCTCACGCTCGCGCAAGAGTCGGTCGTAAATCTGCCGGAAGCTGCTCTCGGCCGACTGATGCTGCACTTGCTTGGTGAGGAAACTATGGTTGATTTTGCGGCCAAAATCCACAAAAGCCCGCTTTTTCTCGTCGTAAGCGGCAATGCCTAGCTGCAGGGCTGGCTCGGCAAACAGCACCCGCAGCTTCTCCTGAATCTGCTCAAAGCGGGCGGGCGTTTGCAGCACATCGCGCTCGAGCAGGTCGTACTTCAACTCCGAAAGAATTTCCTGCTCGGTCACGTCCATCAGCTGAATAATGTTGAACCCCTCCAGCTCGAAGTGTTCGGGCGGCAGCATCTCCTGCCACAATTCCACGCGGTGGCGGTTGTGAATCAGCGTGTCCATCTGCTCGGGGGTGAGCACGGGCGGCTCGCCCACTACTTTCACCGTCACAAAATCCGAGTTAAAGTCGATGCCATAGTGCCGGTAAAGCCCAATCTGGTAATCTGGCACGGTGAAGATGATGGTGCCCAGCGATGGCAGCTCGGCCCCATACACGCGGTGGAGCACCAGGTGATACGCCATTAGCCCCATCTGCTTTTCCATGGCCACCATGTCGATGTTCAGCGGCTGCTTGATGGTGCGGTCCTTGTGGAGCATCACCTCCTGAAAATGGCGCGTGGAGTAGAAGCTGCGCCGCTGAAACGGCCCTATTACCCCGGTGATGTCGGTTGCGAACGACGCCGGCGGAAACACCGCCAGCATCAGCGTTTCAATTAGGTCGCAGTTACAGTCGAGCACCTTGTTGTCGGTGAGCGGGCCCCGGCACCAGTCTGCTTCCGCTACCTTTTCGCCAATGGCGCGGGCCAGCAGGGCCACGCCCGCATTGCTGGCCCGCTCACGCTCCTGCCAATACGTAATCAGCGGTTCCAGGCTGAGTGTTGAGCGGAATGGAAAATGCGAAACAGGAACGGTTTTGCGGGGCGTGGGCACCGGCGCAGCCACTGGAGATATAGGTTCAGCAGGCATATAAGCGAAAAACAAAAATTTCGGCCAGGCCTTGCAGCCCGGCAGGTACTATACGAGCACTGCTGGCTACCCGGCTATTTAATAACCTCGATGGAAGGCCGTTGCTTTAAATCTATGACGGCCACGCTGTCTAGCGCAGTGCCGTTTCGTGAGGGATATTTGGTAAAAGCCGTTTTCTGGCTATTGATGTAGCAAGTACAGCAGCCATTACCTTCCAAGCTGCCTTTTAGCTGCACGCTGTCGATAACCAGTACGGTAGTGGGCACGGGCTTGCTGCGTGGCGGCTGCACAAGGTATTGCACCTCATAGCGGTACTCGTTGAGCTTGCTGGTGCCAACCTGGCCAAAGGGCGTGGCGTTGTTCAGCTGAATGGCATCGCGAGCCCGGGCCGCTGTTCGAATCAAGGTTACCGATTCTACCTTGTTGCTCGCCTGAAAGAGCTTCGGCGCCCGCGTGAGGATGATGGTGTCGAGCTCAGTTGCGCTGAAAGCCGGCGAAAAGCTGATGCTGACGGCATCGGCTTCGCTGTCCTGGCAGTCGCACACGTTGTTGGCGCAGCAACTGCTCAGCAGCAAGCCCAGGCCCAAGCAGATGAACGTTGCGAAACGGGAAGACAGAGGGTAGGCCATGGCAGGGGCAAAGGTAAGGCCCGTAGCACCCACCTCACCGGGGCGAGGCAGGGCACTACGGGCCACTCAATGTTACTAAAATAGCGGTAGAGGCACCAGCGCGGTTTAGCGGCTGCCCGTCACAACCGACGACGACGGCAGGGTCGGGTTCTCAACCGTGCCGCCCGCCATCAGCAGGGGGCGCAGGCGGGCAGTGGCCGTATCGAGCTGGGGCCGAATCTGGGCCATGGCGCCACGCAGGGCAATAATGTCGGCCAGACGCGGTGCCGTGGTCTGCGAGTAGCCGTGGTACATGGCCACTTTTACTGCCGAAGTGCCGTTGCCTACGTAGGAACCCAGCAAGTTGCCGGAGGCGTCGCTCACCTGTACTTCGGCCTGCAGGGTGGTTTTGTACCACTCCAGGGGAATGCCAAATACCGCTGGCAGCATAAAGGTCAGCACCTGAATGCCCTGCAGGCCGCGGCCCGTGCGCAGGGTGCGCACCTTCTTAACCACAAGCTTGGCGTAGCCAAACGTGGCCGTATCGGTGGGTTCAATCAGGTTGGTCTGGCATTCCTGCTGAAACAGTTTGAGGGGGTCTTCGGGCAAGGCTCCATCGTTCATTGCGAGCGGGCCTTGGTCAGCCAAAATTTCCAGGGCCGGCAGGCGATTAGAGATGGCTGCCGAAGGAGTTCCTTTCATCATGGACTTTACCGACACGCAAGCCGGAGCCACCAGCAGCGCTGGGGCAAAAGCCAATATGGCGAGTTGACGCGTAAATTTCATAGATGTAAGTTAATAACAATGAGGAAAAAGTAAATGAAAAAGCCAAATGATGCTGATTCACCGGCACTGTTTGGAAACGAAAAGCTAAGTTAGCCAAGGCAGCGGGCCCGCGGAATCCTTTTTCGGCGAATGAACAAAATTTGCTCCCCACCAGCACGGAACATACCGGTTGAGGGATGTAGTTAGCAGCGAAAGCAAGAGTTGAGAGGCCAGCCCTGGCAGCGGGCCGCCCGGCTTACTCAAATGCCTTACGTATATAAGTAACTAAATTGTTTAACGTTTATGCAAATAGTATTGGCTGAGCCGAGGCCATTGCCTTGCTACAGGTTGTGCTTTAATGGGCGCTGCCGGCGAGCTCCTGGGGGGCTTCTACTTCGGTAGGGTCGGGGCCCTGGTAGTCGTCGATAAACTCGCCTTCCCAGCGGGCCACCACTGCCGAAGCCAGGCAGTTGCCCAGCACGTTCACGGCAGTGCGGGCCATGTCCATCAGGGCATCAATCCCCAGAATGATAAACACGGGCCAAGCCGGCAAGCTGAAGGAAGCAACCGTGGCGAGCAGAATAACCAGCGAAGCGCGGGGCACGCCGGCCACACCTTTGCTAGTGAGCATGAGGGTGAACACCATGAGCAGCTGCTGCCCAAATGTAAAGGGCACGCCAGCCGCCTGGGCCACAAAAACGGCCGCCAGCGAAAGGTAAAGTGTGGTGCCGTCGAGGTTAAAGGAGTAGCCGGTGGGCATTACGAAGGCCACAATGCGGCGCGGCACGCCAATGCTCTCCATGGCTTCCATGGCGCGCGGCAGGGCCGCTTCCGACGAGGTAGTGGCGAAGGCAATGCTCACCGGCTCGGCTACGGCCGCCAGGAAGCGGCGCAACGGAATGCGCGCCAGCAAGGCCACCGGCAGCAGTATCAGAATGGCAAACGCAATGAGGGCCCCGTAGAGGGTAAGGAGCAGCTGCAGGGCATTGAGCAGGGGCGCAAAGCCCATTTTGCCCACCGTGTAGGCCAGGGCGCCGCCCACCCCGAGAGGGGCAAAGAACATCACCACGTTGGTGAATTTGAACATCACCTCCGAGAGGCTTTCGCAGAATTCCAGCATCACGCGGCGGGGCCGCTCGGGGGTGAGAGCCAGACCAATGGCGAACAGAATGGCGAAAATTACCACCTGCAGCACCTGGCCCTCGGCCACCGACTTGGCGATGTTTTCGGGGAAGATGTGCAGAATGATGTCGGCCGCTGACTGCGGGGCTACGGCGGCCAGCTCCTCTTCCTTCACGCCGGCTTGGCTGATGCCTACGCCGGCCTTGGTAAGGTTGATGGCTGCCAACCCGATGAACAGAGCAAAGGTGGTAACTACCTCGAAGTAAATAAGTGCTTTGAGGCCCATGCGGCCTACCTGCTTCAGGTTGGCGTGGCCGGCAATGCCTACCACCAGCGTGGCAAATACGAGCGGGGCGATGATGGTTTTCACCAAGCGCAAGAAAGCGTCGCTCAGCACCTTGAAATTCATGGCAACACTCGGCGCATCGTGTCCGAGCTCGATGCCGACGAGCATGCTGTACACAATCCAGAGGGTGAGGGAGCGGCGGGGGGCCACTGCGGCAGCCAGGGCGACCAGCGCCACCCATCGCGCTGCTACGGGTACTGCCGCGGGTAGCGCCAGTATATTATTGGCTGTCAGTATAGTGAGCAGGATGCCAATCACTACTAGGACAACCGCAACGAGGAATAAACGAGATTTCGTCATGCAACTTAAAAGGCCGTGGGAATGGAATGAGGGCATAAAGAACGGCATTCTTCCGCCAGCAAACCGGCGCAGCTCTCAACTCGGCTCGCCCAGCCCGCAAAAAACACCTCAACGCGAGCTGCATCAGAGCGTTTTGGGTAGTTGTCGGGCTTGGCTGAGACAGCCAAAACTGCCACATCGTAGGCAGTCCAAACTTTTGGCTGCAACTTCGGCGCCGGCCCCATGCCCTTTCCTTCATGCCCACCTGGACCCTTACTACCCGGCAACTGCACCTCAACTACGTTTGGAAAATATCCCGCAACGCCACCGCTACTAAAACCAACTTGCTGCTGCGCGTGGCGGGCCAGGGCCACCAGGGCATAGGCGAGGCCGCTCCAAACGTGCGGTACGGCGAGTCGCCAGAGCTGCTGGCGCAACAGCTTGCAGCCTTGCAGGCCAATGGCCTGGCCGATGTGACCTCGCTGGCCGCACTAGATACCCTGCTGGCTGTGCAGCCCGCCGCTCAGGCTCTTCGCTTTGCTCTGGAGTCGGCCCTGGTGCAATGGCTGGCCGCCTGTGCCGGGCAGCCGGTGTGGCAGTGGCTGGGCGTGCCCGCGCCGGCACGCCGGGTGCCCACAGCTTTTTCGCTGCCCATTATGGAGCCGGGGGAAGTGGCCGGTTTCCTGCGCCAGCAGAATGCAGCGAGGTTTGAACTGCTTAAAATTAAAGTAAATCAAGCCGAAGGCCTCGGCTTGCTTGCGGAAGTAGCCCTAGCCCTGCCCAACCATTCTTTGCTGGTAGACGGCAATGAGGCCTGGACCGATGCCGACGCCGTACTGCAGTTTCTGGAACAGGCGGGGGCACTGCCCGGCCTGCGCATGCGCTTTCTGGAGCAGCCCCTGCCCGCTGACCAGGCCGAAGACTACCGCTACCTGCGCCCGCGCAGCGCGGTGCCGCTCCTGGCAGATGAGTCGGTGACCGATACGGCCGATTTTGCGGCCATCGCACAGCAATTTCACGGTGTGAACGTGAAGCTGATGAAAGCCGGCGGCTTCCGGCGCGGCATCGACCTGTTGCGGCAGACGCGGGCCCACGGCCTCACGCCTATGCTCGGCTGCATGGTAGAAACCAGCGTGGGCATTGCCGCGGCGCTCCACATCAGCGCATTGGCCGAGGTGCACGACCTCGACGGCTTTCTAATTGTGAAAGATGAGCCGTTTGGCTTGGTGGGGGAGGAGGCAGGGCAGCTCTGCCTGCAGGAAGGAAAGGCCGAGTGAGGGGCCCGTATCATAAAAGGGCAGTGGTCTAAGTTAAGGTGGTATTGTGATTGTCGATGACAATTTTAATTCGCGCGGAGTGCATGGCCAATGACT
>NZ_JAFCUF010000009.1:0-177508 GCF_049896385.1 Hymenobacter sp. B1770 | reverse complement strand
TTCCACCTGCGCGTAACGAACGGCACGCGCACTGGCCGCGGGCGCAAAGCGGGCCTGGTGGCCGCACGCGGTGCATTGGTACTTGGCGTGGCCTTGGCTGTTGCCGTTGCGCCGGATGTGCTCACTGCCGCATACGGCGCAAAGATGTTGCGTTGAAACCATGAGCACCTATACGCCTTTCACCACGTATTAGACCATCGCCCATAAAAGAAGCCAAACCACCGGGCTGGGGTTTGGCTTCTTTTGTGGTACGGGCCCCTGACGTTGTTGGGCAACGTTTGTCTTACTTCGGCGATTTCATCTGCGCATCGAGCTGGGCAAGCTGGGCATCGATTTCTTTAGTGTCAGGCATGTCGGTGCGGCCCTGGCTGAGCAGATTGACTTTTTGCGTCAGCAATTCCACCTTTTTGTTGAGCAGGCTCATTTGCACGGCGGGGTCGACGAATGTAGAGCCCCGCTCCACGTAGGTAGTGAACTTGCCGCTGGGGCCGTTGGGCGCTTCTCCCCGCGCCGCCGCGGCACTGCCTGGCGTGGCAAAGACTACGCCGCCATCGGGCCGCACGTAGTCGCCTTCGCGCAGGGTTAGCTTTTTGCCGTTGGGGTGAACTTTGTCAGCGGGCATTTCTACAATGCCGCTCTTGTAGTTGATTTTGACACCGCCGGCGAGCTTCACGTTTTGCGTGAGGGGGGTAATCTGGTTGCCTTCGCGGCGCACAACTACGCCATCTTTGAACAGGAACTGCGTGCGGGCAGTGGTCTTAACAGGGAAGCCTCCTTCCTGGGCCGCCACGGGGCGGGGGGCAGTGGCCAGGCAAGCAGCAGCAAGCAGCGCAAAGAAAATATGTTTCATAAAGCTTTGAAATGGAGGATGAATCTGCGAGGATACGGGTTTCTAACCAATTTGAAGAACTACCGCTCAGCCAACAATTAAATTTTTCAAAATAAGTGGGAACAATGTTGCAACATTAAATGTACCTACATAAATTTGCATCTGATTCCACAATCTCCCATGCGCATCGAAGACGAAATCAAGCAGCCCATCTTTAAAGACGAGCACCAGAAGGCTCATATAAACTTGGTGTACACCGCAGGGTGGCTGCAACTCCGTCAGGCTGCGGCATTCAAGCCTTTTGGTTTGACCCTGCCTCAGTTTAATATCCTGCGCATTCTGCGTGGTCAGCACCCGCTGCCTGCTACCGTGGCTTTGCTAATCGACCGGATGCTGGACAAGACGAGTAACGCCTCTCGTATCGTAGACCGGCTGGAAGAGAAGGAGTTAGTGACACGCACCGTTTGCCCCGCCAACCGCCGCGCCGTCGACATTCGCATCACCAAAGCTGGCCTCGACCTGCTTGAGCGCATTGAGGAAGCCGGCGTGACCCAGTGCAGCGGAATTACTCAGCTTGACGCAGCTGAATTACACCAACTCAACACCCTGCTCGACAAAATACGCTCCGTGGAGTAAGTAGTCCTTCTTTCTGAAGGCCAGAATAAGTCTGATACCTTTTCCCGTTGTGGCCCATCCGCCGCCTTCGTTTTTATTAATTACCTTTTTTAAATCTCTTTTTCAGATGAAAAAATTCCTGTTGCCCGCCCTGTTCGCTGTTGCTGTACTAGGCGCTGCTCCTGCTGCTTCGGCCCAAAAAAATAACAGCGAGAAGATGGCCACCAACGCCCCGGCCTACAAGCTACAGCCGCAGCTGAGCACGCTGGGTTGGGAAGGCAAAGCCGTTACTCATGGCCACAACGGCACCATGAACTTCACCGATGGCGAGCTGCTGGTGAAAGGCAACGCCATTGTGGGCGGCACCGTGACCGTCGACATGAAGAGCATGAAGGCCACCGACATCAAGGATGCTGAGTCGCATGGCAAATTCGTGGGTCACATGACCAGCGACGACTTCTTCGGCGTAGAGAAAAACCCGACCTCAACCTTCAAAATCGTGAGCGTGGCCCCCATCAAAGGTGCAGCCAAAGATGCCGACAACGCCACCATTACCGGCGACATGACCATCAAAGGCGTTACGCAGCGCATCAGCTTCCCCGCCAAGGTGGGCGTGAAAAACGGTGTGGCCGCCGCTACTGGCAAAGCCACCATCGACCGCACCAAGTTTGGCCTGAAGTACGGCTCGAAGTCGTTCTTTGACAACATTGGCGACAAGGCCATCAACGACACCTTTGACCTGACCTTCAACGTGATTGCCAAGAAGGCGTAAGTGTTGATTGGGCTGCCAATGCTAGTTGTCAACCTTCGCATAGCCCTTGTTAGTATAAAAAAAAGCCCCGCCAATATGACGGGGCTTTTTTTGTAATGTCAGATGCCTAGCGAATCGTCTCGGTTGGTTTGTTGGCAGGAGTCGCGGCGGGTAACGCCACTGCGGGAGGAGGAGTGGCTGCCCGCATCTCAACCCGCAGGGGAGCCACGGCGCTTTCACGCAGGCTCAGGATGCCGTAGACGGTTTCACCGGGCTTGAGCGTGCGGTTGGTAAGGTCATGGGATGCAAAGTCATTCCGCATGTTTTTGTTGGCGCCGCTAGCGCCCAGCATGTTGCCGCCGGCAATAAACGGGCCTATCGGGAGCGTAGTACCCCCGGTCATTCGGCCTGTGAGGGGGTCCTGGGTGGCGCCCACTGTCGGATTCAATAGTAAGTACAGCAGGTAGATGGCGACCCCTTGCTTCATATCGTGGGCCGCGATGGCTCCGGGGATGGGCGTGATTGGTCGGTCACCGTACATCAAGGTTAGGTCGCGGGAGAAGTTTACTTCCCGGTCCCAGTTATTGGTAACGCGCACAGCTGCCACGTGGTAGCCTTTCTTGGCTTCTTTCTTTACGTATTTTTTGTTGCCGCGCAGGCGCAAAGCATCAAACTGATACGCCATCTCCACCGGGCCTGAGGAGGGCGAAGAGATGTAGGTGGCTATCCTTTCGGGACGAATGGGGGCGTAGGAGCCAGCACAGCCCGTGGTGAGGGCCAGCAGGCCGGTTGCAAAAACGTGGGTAAAACGTGAATTCATATATTTCTTTAGTAGGTAAATGAACGCCAAAGCTACTGTGGAATTTCAAAGCTTCGTATCAGTTCAAACTTTAAATTTCTGCTTTTACTGCGTTGGTGCAAACTGTTCAAAATATCGTCTATTTCTGATTTGTATTCGACCCACAAATCTTCATGTAGCGTCTTGAGTACCATGGCTGGGACCCGCGCCGCCAGCCTCGCCGTGGCGTTGAAAAACCCGTCGTACACGCTGTCGAACTGGCCGGAATAGTTGTCGATGCACTGCCGGAGAATGTACAGCAACAGGTCGACCTCCAGCTGTTTGTTTTTGGTGATGCGGCGGGCCCGAGCGGCTTCCTGCACACTGGCGCGCAAAGCCTTTACCAAGCTGCGGTTGAGCAGGCGGCCCGAAACGGCAAGGTTGAACAGCTCGTGGATGCGGTCGGCGGCTTCTTCCTGGATTTGGGCCAGCGTTACGTCGGCCACCAGTTCGTAGCGGAAGGTTTCGTAGAGCTCGGCATCGCGGCGCACGGCTCGAAGGAGCAGGGCCTCCTTTTCGTTTTCGGATAAACGTTTGAGCGCTTTTTTAAAATCGGGGGAGGGAACAGGCATTTAGCAAGTATATATAAAATAATATTATTGAATTGCTAGAGTTTTGGCTGTAAGGTGGTAACCATTTATACGCACGAGTTGAGCAAAGGTCAGAAGTAAAATAATATTGACATTAATGGTGTAAATTACATGTATTCAATCATAAATATTATTAATTCAATTAATGACAACCTCAAATCTCGTCCTCCACATTTCTGTATAAAGAAACTTTCCTCTCTTTCCTGCTCGCTTGGGGCAGTAGGTTTGTTGTTGCTGGCGGCTACGCCGGCGGTGCATGCTCAAACCGGAATCGGTACGCGCACTCCAAATGCTTCGGCCTGGACATAAACAGCCTGAAGAGCACCTTGTCCGTGTTGGGCGCTCCCACGTTTGCAACGCTCGCAGGAAGTGGTTCTCGTTTAGTAGTGTCCAATGGCGCGGGCAACCTGAGTGCGCAGAGCATTGCAGCTTCAGATTCTGCCATTATTAAATCAAAACGTAAACGCTCAAATTGCAAATTTCCGAATCAATGGCACCGGCCAAATCGGTTCAACGTTGAATGTGGGCGGTGTCACTACGTTAGCGCCCTTTACTGCCGGTACTACTTCTCCAGGGACCACTTCCATTGGTGGCACGCTGAGCGTAACCGAGTGCCTGGTATGCCATTGAGCGGTCGGCAGACGGACGGAACTGGACCGAAATTAACCGCAAAGCAGCAAGCCGGCAACAGCAGTTCGGCGCTGTCTTACGCAGCATCCGGCCTTTGCCGGCCGCAAGGCAGCCGCTTTTTACTACCGCCTGCGGCAAATTGATGCCGACGGGACGGCTACAGCGGAGTGCAACACGTCCGGTTCAACAAAACCATTGTGTTCGCGGTGGAAGCCTACCCCATACCCATGCAGGCCTACCTAACTCTGGACTTAGTGCCGCCGGTTGTGGGACCGCTCCAGATAGAGCTCTACGACATGACCGGCCGCTTGGTAATCAGCCAGAAAGAAGTGGCACCCCTGGGCGCCAGCCGCTACCAAGTTGATGTGCGGGCGCTGGCCACTGGCCGCTACACCCTGCGCACCGTGCAGGGCAGCCAGCAGCTAACCCGCAAAGTGTTGCGGCAATGAGCTGCAGGAACTGATTGACTTGCCTTGGCCCTATACGCCAGACTATGGCCAGCCAATTTCAACGGAAATGGCTCCGTGGCCCCGCAAGGGACCACGAAGCCTTTTGATTTGGAAAACATCTGTTTGGCCGAAACGTTTTGCTCACCGCTGGGGTTTAAAAAAACGCTCATCAATCGCCTTTCTACCGCGTAAATTTGCCTTATGAACACTCGCCCGCAAATTGATTACGATGAGGAGGTATTGCTGCTCGAAGAGGAAGTCGAGCTACGCAACCTCGTTGTGTACAATGACGAGGTCAATACCTTCGACCACGTCATCAAAACCCTGATTGACGTGTGTGGCCATCAGCCCGAGCAGGCCGAGCAATGCACCCTGCTCATTCACTACAAAGGGCAGTGCGCCGTCAAGATTGGCACTTACGAGGAGTTGGAGCCGCTTTGCACCGCCATCCACGACCGCGGCATTTCGGCCGATGTCGTTTAATTAAGCTGTTAGCCTGTAGCTATTGGCTGTTCGCTTTTCGGTCATTTGTTGGCCCCGGCGGCAGTACCCTGAGCCAACAGCTAGCAGCTATAAGCCAATAGCTGACCCTGAATGGAATTCCCTTCTAAACTGATTGAAAACGCAGTGGGCGAGTTGTCTCGCCTGCCCGGCATTGGGCGTAAGACGGCCTTGCGTCTGGCCTTGCACCTGCTCAAAGCCGAAATGGATACCACCGCCTCCCTGGCCGAAGCTTTGGCCAAAATGCGGTTTGAAATAACCTATTGCCGCACTTGCCACAGCATTTCCGACGCCGAAGAGTGCGGCATCTGCGCCAACAAGCTGCGCGACCACAGTCTGGTGTGCGTAGTGTCGGACGTGCGCGACGTCATCGCCATCGAAAACACGGGCCAGTACAAAGGCGTGTACCACGTGCTGGGCGGCGTTATTTCGCCCATCGAGGGTGTGGGGCCGTCCGATTTGCACATCGATTCCTTGGTGGAGCGCGCCAGCATCGAAGACTCGGAAATCCGCGAGGTCATCCTCGCCATCAGCCCCACCATGGAGGGCGATACGACGGCCTTTTACCTCTCGCGCCGCCTGCGCGACTTGCCTAACGTGCACATCAGCACCATTGCCCGCGGCATTCCCATGGGCGGAGAACTGGAGTACGCCGACGAAATCACGCTGGGCCGCAGCATCGTGGAGCGCTTGCGCCAAGCGCGGTAGGAACTGGCTGCTGCGCCCATGGGGGTGTCGCTAACGCTTTAAAGTTGTTTAGTTTACCGAGCCCTTGGCCCCAATGCGGACGCCAAGGGCTCGTTGCTTTTCGGGGCTTGGACTGCTACCCGAGCGGATTAACTCGATGGGCCGCCTCGTAATGACCTCGAAGCCCTTAATTTCGCCCCCTGTGGTGAAGCTCTCCGTCGTTATTGTTAATTACAACGTCTGCTATTTTCTGGAGCAGGCGCTGCTATCCGTTCGGCGAGCGGTGGAGAAGCTGGGCCAGCCGGTGGAGGTGTTTGTGGTCGACAATAACTCGGTAGATGGCTCGGTGGCCATGGTGAAAGACCGGTTCCCGGAAGTGTTCTTGATTGCCAACCGCGACAACCCCGGCTTCTCCAAGGCCAACAACCAAGCCCTGCGGCGCGCCTCTGGCCAGTATCAGCTCTTGCTGAACCCCGATACCGTGGTGGAGGAAGATACTTTCCGGGCCTGCTGCGAGTTCATGGACGCGCACCCCAACTGCGGCGGCCTGGGCGTGAAGATGCTTGATGGCCAGGGCCAGTTCCTGCCCGAGAGCAAGCGGGCTTTGCCCACGCCCGCGGTGGCCTTCTATAAGATGTTTGGCTTGGCGAAGCTGATGCCCAAGTCCCGCACTTTTGGCCGCTACCACCTCGGCTTCCTCAGCCCCGAAGAAACCCACGAAGTAGAAGTGCTCAGCGGTGCCTTTATGCTGCTGCGCAGGGACGCGCTCGACCAGATTGGCCTACTCGACGAGGACTATTTCATGTACGGCGAGGACATTGACCTCTCGTACCGCCTCACCCGGGGCGGCTGGAAAAACTACTACTTCCCCGGCGCCCGCATCATCCACTACAAGGGCGAAAGCACGAAACGCACCAGCGTCAACTTTGTGTTTGTGTTTTACCGGGCCATGGTGATTTTCGCCCGTAAACACTTCGCCCCGGGCCGGGCCGGCCTGTTTTCGCTGCTGATAAACGCCGCTATCTGGCTACGGGCCGGCGCGGCCGTGTTTGAGCGCTTGGCCGTACGGGTAGCCCCGGTGCTGCTCGACGCCGGCTTGATTTGGGTGGGGATGTATTTCCTGAAATCGTACTGGGAGAACAACCACAAGTTTGTGCCCGGCGACTACCCACCGCAGTACATGACCGTGGCCGTGCCCGCCTACATTTTGGTCTGGTTGATTTCGGCATACCTGAGTGGCGCCTACGACCCGCCTGTGAAAACCTCGCGGGTGGTGCGCGGCATCTTTGTGGGCACGCTCCTGATTTCGGCTGCTTCTAATTTTCTCGACGCCTGGCGCTTTTCCAAGGCCCTGATAATTCTGGGCGGAGCCTGGGCAGTAGCGGCCGTGGTGGGGCGGCAACTGCTGGCGCACTTCGTCAAGTATCGCGACTTGCGCCTAAGCGAGCGCCGCCAAAAAAACATCGCCATTGTGGGCTCGGGGCCCGAAAGCCGCCGGGTGCGCCACCTGCTGGAAGCGGCCGGCGTGAAGGCCCGCGTGATAGGCTACGTGACCATGGCTCCCAAAGCCGTCGCGGTGGAAATGGCTTATGCGTCTGCCTTCAATTACTCCAATGCCGAACCGCTCGAAGAGCCGCTGGGTGAACTACGCCAGCTAGCCGACATCATCCGGTTGTACGCCCTCGACGAGTTGATTTTCTGCGGTAAGGACTTGCCTGCCAGCCAAATCATTGCCCTGATGCTCAGCCTGCCCGCCGACCCGCCGGTGGCCTACAAAATCCTCCCCGAAGACAGCCAGTACATCATCGGGAGCAGCAGCAAAGACGCCCCGGGCGACTACTACACCCTCGACATTGCCCTGAACCTGTACCAGCCCCGGCAGGCCCGGGCCAAGCGCCTACTCGATGTGCTGGCCAGTGTTGGCCTGCTAGTGCTGGCTCCGTTGCTGATTTGGTTTCAGACCACAAAGGCAGGTTTTCTGCGCAATTGCTTTTCTGTGCTGGTCGGGAACCGCACGTGGGTGGGGCTGCGCCACATGGCTAGTTCGGCCCGGGCGGTGCCCGCCGTGCTGTCCCCCGCCGATGCCGCCGTGTCGGGGGCACCCCTCACCGAAGTCACATTACGTCGATTGGAACTACTTTACGCCAAGGATTACGAACCCAGCATGGACCTGAGCGTGCTCTGGCACTGCTGGCGGCAGCTAGGCTGACTCCGCCCGCAGGCCGGCGTAGCTTTATACCCTCATTTCCACTCACGATAAATATGTCCAATACCGCTACTCTCGCCACTTCTTCGCCGCTCTCCGACCGCATTCAGGCGATGAATGAATCGGCGACCATCGCCATGGCCAAAAAATGCCGTGAGCTCGTTGCCAAGGGCTTCGATGTCATCAACCTCAGCTTCGGCGAGCCTGATTTTCAAACCCCTCAATACATCAAGGACGCCGCTAAAAAGGCTCTGGACGACGGCTATACCTTTTATACCCCCGTGCCCGGTATTCCGGAGTTGCGCCAGGCCATCTGCGATAAGTTCAAGCGCGACAACCAGCTCGAGTACCAACCCAACCAAATTGTGGTAAGCACCGGCGCCAAGCAGTCGCTGGCCAATGCCGTGCTCAGCCTGGTCAATCCCGGGGATGAAGTCATCGTGTTTTCGCCCTATTGGGTGAGCTACGAGGAAATGGTGAAGCTGGCCGAAGGGACCACC
The DNA here is from genome assembly GCF_049896385.1 of Hymenobacter sp. B1770. Taxonomy (NCBI): domain Bacteria; kingdom Pseudomonadati; phylum Bacteroidota; class Cytophagia; order Cytophagales; family Hymenobacteraceae; genus Hymenobacter; species Hymenobacter sp. B1770. The sequence continues at coordinate 168,912 of NZ_JAFCUF010000009.1, read as the reverse complement.
GTGCCTTTGGCGGGCACCCTCGAAAACGACTACAAAGTTACGGCCAAGCAGTTTGAGGCGGCCATCACGGAGCGCACCAAGCTCATCATGTACTCGTCGCCCTGCAACCCGACCGGGTCGGTGTTTAGCCGCGAAGAACTGGGCGCCATTGCTGCCGTTTTGGCCCGGCACCCCCATGTATATGCGCTGGCCGATGAGATTTATGAGTACATCAACTTTGTGGGCGAGCACGTGAGCTTGGCTCAGTTTCCGGAGGTGAAAGACCGGGTTTTAACCGTGAACGGCTTCTCAAAGGGCTACGCCATGACGGGCTGGCGCCTGGGCTACCTGGCGGCGCGCACGGATATTGCTTCCGCTTGCGAGAAGATGCAAAGCCAGATTACCTCGGGCACCTGCTCCATCACCCAGCGGGCGGGGGTGGCGGCCCTGAACGGTGGTCGCGCCTCGGCCGACGAAATGACGGCCGCTTACCGCCGCCGCCGCGACTTGGTGCTGGAAATGGTAAAGGACATTCCCGGGCTGAAAACGCCCACTCCTAGTGGCGCTTTCTACATCTTCCCAGAGGTGTCGGCCTATTTCGGCCGCACCGCCCCCGATGGCAGCACCATTGGCAACGCGACCGATTTGGCTATGTACCTGCTGAACGATGCGTTGGTGTCGGCGGTATCGGGCGAGGCGTTTGGTGCCTCTGACTGCATCCGGTTCAGCACCGCCGCGGCCGATGACAAACTGGTGGAGGCGTTTCGGCGCGTGAAGGAGAGCTTGGCCAAGCTCTAAAAACCCGCACGCCAAGGCGCGTTCCTACATTTGCAAAATGTCTGTTGATTCCCTGCATACCCTTTTCGATAATTTTAACAAGCTGCGCGTCCTCATCATTGGCGATGTGATGGTCGATGCTTATGTGTGGGGCCGGTCCACGCGGCTTTCGCCGGAAGCGCCGGTGCCCATCGTGCACGTGGCCCGCACCGAGCAGCGCCTGGGCGGTGCCGCCAACGTGGCCCTGAACGTGCAGGCCCTGGGCGCTACGCCGCTGCTCTGCGCCGTAATCGGCACCGACACGGGGGGCGACCAGCTGCTGCAATTGCTGCACGAGCGGCACCTGTCTTCAGATGGCATTATCCGCAGCGCGAACCGGCCCACCACCGTCAAGCAGCGCATTATTGCCCACGGCCAGCAACTGTTACGCATCGACGCCGAGGTAGAAACCGACATCACCGCCGCCGAAGGCACGGAGCTATTGGCCGCTTACGACGACTTGCTGACCCGCGCCGACGTGGTGGTATTCGAGGACTACGACAAGGGAGTGCTCAACGAGGCCATCATCACCGAATGCATTGCCCGGGCCCGCCAGCGCGGCATCCCCACGGTAGTGGACCCAAAGAAGAAGAACTTCCTGGCGTACCGCCATTGTACCCTCTTCAAACCCAACCTGAAGGAGTTGCGCGAAGGGCTTAAACTAGAATTTGGTGACCCCGACTCGGACCGCCCTGGCTTCGAGGCAGCTGTGGCGCGCCTGCGCGATGTGCTGGAGCCCGAAACGGTGCTGGTCACACTCTCGGAATACGGAGTTTTCGCTCAGCGTGACGGGCAAAAGACCTACCTGCCGGCTCATTTGCGCAAGATTTCTGATGTTTCAGGCGCGGGTGATACCGTCATTAGCATTGCGGCACTGTGCGTGGCGCTGGGCTGCCCGGCAGCCTTCACAGCCGCGCTGGCCAACCTTGGCGGCGGGCTGGTATGCGAGCAAGTGGGAGTGGTGCCGGTGGAGAAGGAGTTGTTGCTTCAGGAGGCAATTGAGGCAGAAATGTAATGGGTAAAACTTGTTAAAACGCAAGAGGGCGCCGGATGTACATCCGGCGCCCTCTTGCGTTTTACGTTCTAATTAGGCGTTTAAGCCTTCTTCAGGAATTCGGTTTTGAGCACCATCGTGCTGCCGCCAGCCCGGCCTTCAATCTCGCTTGCGCTGTTGGTCAGGCGGATGTTTTTAACCATCGTACCACGCTTCAAGGTCAGGGAAGAGCCTTTCACTTTGAGGTCTTTGGTGAGGGTGACCGAGTCGCCCTCAGCGAGAAGGGTTCCGTTGCTGTCTTTAACATCCATGGGTAGAAAGGGAAGATGAAGTAGTTGGATAGGGGCCCGGGGCTAGCGGCGAAAAAGCAATAGATACGCCAGGAAAAGCACCGGCGACAGGCTGCCAAGGGAAATCAGGACCACCATAAAGGTTTCCATGCCCGTGCGCTCTGGTTTCTTTAGGAACCAGCGCCACATGAAAAAGAGAAGGCCAAGCAGTAGGACTAAGGTGGCGTAGAAAGTGAAGCCGAATGAAGAAGCCATGGTTAATGTTTTTCAGGCACAAATAGAGGTTGTCAGTTAACCTGTAAGCCTTAGATGGTATAGGGCAAGCGTTCAAACGGCCGGCTGAGCGCGGCGAACCGAAGGTTAAAGCAAGCCACATGCTTTGCCACGCTCTGCTTAAACGTTTAAACGACTTGCCGTCAGCCTTAGCAGGCCAACAAAGGAAAATTTATCCTCAATATGTTGGCGCGGCTATTACCCGCGCCAGGCCTTCACCGTGTCCACAAACACGCGCACGTTGTCCGGATTGGTGTCCGGGTACACGCCGTGGCCGAGGTTGGCGATGTGGCGGCCGGTGCCAAAGCGCCGGAGCATGGCTTCGGTAGCGGTCTTCACCTGCTCGCGGGTGCCATAGAGAGCGCAGGGGTCGAGGTTGCCTTGCAGGGTTTTGTCGCCGGCTTGCAGGCGCACCTGGGCGGGGTCCTGGTTCCAGTCCAATCCTATCGTGCGGCAGGGCATGGCGGCGAATTCTTCCACGGCCCACCAGGCGCCTTTGGCAAATACGGTCACGGGTACCAGCGGCGCCAGCGCTTCGCAGATTTCGGCAATGTAGCGGCTCGAAAACTCGCGGTAGTGGTCGGGCGGAAGGGTTCCGGCCCAGGAGTCGAACACCTGCACTACTTGGGCGCCCGCAGCCACCTGTGCCTGTAGGTAGGCAATGGTGGTGGCCGTTATCTTAGCTAATAGCTGGTGGGCCAGGGCGGGCTCACGGTAGAGCATGCCGCGGGCCTTGCTGAAAGTTTTGGAGCCGTGGCCTTCCACCATATAAGCCAGCAGCGTCCAGGGAGCGCCGGCAAAACCGATGAGCGGCACGCGGCCATTCAGAGCACGCTTGGTGATGCGCAGGGCTTCGAGCACGTAGCCGAGGCCTTCCTCGGGGTCGGGAATGCGGAGCTTCTCCACGTCGGTGGCCGACTTAATGACGTTTGGGAACAGCGGGCCGCGGGCTTCCACCATCTCGTAGGGCAGGCCCATGGCATCGGGCACCACCAGAATGTCGGAGAAGATGATGGCCGCGTCCACATCCAGGGCATCGATGGGCTGGATGGTGACTTCGGCGGCGAGCTCGGGCGTTTCTACCAGCTCTTTGAAGCCGGAGAGGCGGCCACGCAGGGCACGGTATTCGGGAAGGATGCGGCCGGCTTGGCGCATCAGCCACACGGGCGTGCGCTCGGTGGCTTCGCCACGAGCGGCGCGGAGGAAAAGGTCGTTTTTCAGCATAGACGGGGCAAAGGTACGCTGCCCGGCCCTGTGCTTTGAATCCCATTCAAAAGTCGGCCGTTGCGAAAAGCTGTGAGGGCAGGCGGGGCCCGGCTTAGTTGGCCCGACGCTTTTCTTCCTCGGCCCCGCTGCTGCGGCGGCGCGTGGGCGCCAGCTTGTCGTTGCCAAAGCGGTAGCTAAAGGCTAGGGTAACCGCGCGCGAATCACGTCGCTGGTAGAAGCGCTCCACGTAGTTGTCGTAACTGGAAATAGCGCGTGCCGTTTGGGTAAAGAAAATGTCGGACACATTAAGCTTGAGGTTTCCCTTGCGCTCCCATAGGCTTTTCTGAAAGCCAGCGCTTACTTCCCCATTGGGGCGCTGCACCAGAAAGCCGTACACTTGGCGCGACTCGTAGTTGCCGTTCAACTCCGCGCCCCAGCCCTTGCCGAAGGCGAAGGTGTGGTTGGAGCTCAAGTTCAACGTGACGCCGCCCCGGTTGAGATTGGTGCCGGCCAGCTCGCCCGTGAAGCGGTTGTAGTACAGCACCGCGTTGTTGAAAATCTTCCACCACTTGGTTATATCGGCGGGCGCCGTCAGGTTGAGGGCGTAGTAGTGCTGCTGGTCGAGGTTGCGGATGGTCGAGAGCACGGTGTTGCCGGCCATGGGCTGCACCACTCTAATGAGCGGGTCGCTGGTGATGCTGTAGGTGAGGGCCGCACTGTACTTCTGTCGGAAGGTGTGGGTTAGCTCCAGGTTGTAGCTGGTTTGGGGCAGCAGTTCGGGGTTGCCACCGCCAAACGTGGTTCTGTCGATGATTTGAATGAACGGATTTAATTGCCCGTACGAGGGCCGGTCGATGCGCCGGCTCAGCGACATGGAAAGCTCGTGCTTGTCGCTGAGGATGCGCTTGATGGCCGCGCTCGGAAACAGCTGGAAGTAGTTGCGGGTAAAGTCACGGAAGGCTACTTCGCGGTCCTGTTTGCCCACGGCCCGGGTTTGCTCGCCTCGCAGGCCAAACTGCAGCGTCAGCTTGGGCTGGCTGTAGTTCAGGTTTGCGTAGCCTGCGTTGATGTTTTCATCGTAGCGAAACCGGTTGGAACGGTTTAGGTCCAGCTGCTCGGCGGTGTAAAATTTGAGGTCGTTGTCGGCCGTCACCAAGCTGGTTTTGGCGCCCAGCTCCAGGCGCAGCAGCTTGCTGAGGGCTTGCACATAGTCAATTTTGGCCGACTGAATAGTGAGCCGGCCCAGTTGGTCGTTAGTGTCGGACTCGGGCCGTTCGCCTAGGCTAAAAGTCTGCAGCAGCTGGTTGCGGTCGGTGCGGTAACGGGCATAATCGGCGTCGGCCGTCAGCTCGTGGGTACCAAACGGATTGGTGTAAGTGTGCCGGAAGTTCAGGTTGCCGGCTGCGTTGGTCGAGTAGGCGTCCCGTACGTTGATGGAATTGTAGGTTTGCACCCCGCCGCTCGCTACGTCGCGCAAAATAGATTGGTTGGTGCCATTGGCCGAGTTGCGGTTGTCGACACCGCTCAGAACAGCCCCAATTGTGGTGCGTTCCGTTAGGTTGTAGTCGGCCCCAGCGCGCCAGCTGTGCGAGCGCTGCTGGTTGGGCAGGCGGTTGTCTTGGTCGGTCGTCTCGGTCAGCAGCCGGTTGTTGCCGGTGTCCAGCTCGTAAAAATCACGGTGAATGGTCAGCAGGGAAATGCCCTCCCGGTTGGCGTGGTTATAAGTGCCAAATAGGTTGAGGTCTTTTCGGCGGTGGTTCAGGCTCAGGCCGCCCGTGTACTTATTGAAATTGTACTGGCTGCGGCCGTAGCTCAGGTTCGCGGTGCCGTTGGTGCCGAGCCGCTGGTCTTTTTTGAGGTTAATGGCGATGATGCCCGCGCCGCCCTGCGCGTCGTACTTGGCGGGCGGGTTGGTAATCAGCTCAATGCTTTTGAGCTGCTCGGCGGGCAGGGCGCGCAGGTACTCGGCCAGCTCCGTGCCGGTCATTTGCTGGCGCTTGCCGTCGATGAGCACCAAAACGCCCTGCCGGCCGCGCAGGGCCAAGTTGTCGCTGCCATCTACGGTCACGCCCGGCGAACGGCGTAGCACGTCGAGCGAGGTATTGCCCGCCGCTATGGTCGAGCCTTCCACGTTCACGATAATTCGGTCGGCTTCGCGCTCATACAGCGGTTTTTGGCCCACCACCGTCACTTCTTTCAGAGCCGTGGCGGCGCTGGTCGCCAATGCCAGGGTGGGCAGCTCCACGGGTTGCCCGGCCACTTCAAACGGCTTCGACCATTGCCGCACAAAGCCCACCTGCGCGGCCGAAACGAGGTAGTGCCCCGTGGCCGCCCGCTCAAACTGAAACGCGCCTTTGACGTCGCTGAATTCGGTTTTAACCACCGTTGAGTCGGCCGCGCGGTGCAGCGTGACGGTAGCAAACTCAATGGGACTGCTGGTTGCGCTCTGCACTGTGCCGCGCACGTCTGCCGGCGTTTGTGCCTGGGCTGCCTGGGTCCCGGTAAGTAAATTTGCCACCAGCAGCAAGCAGGGGGTGCAAGTTGGAATTAAGTGCTGATTCATAGGAAAGTAGGTTGCAGAATGGAAGTGAGATTTTTGAAAGGAGGCGAAAGCGTGACAGGAAGAGAGCCTGGAAGTGATGCCGGCAATAGCAAAGAGTATGATGTGTCATACAAAAGACTATGATGTATCATAAAAGCTGCTTCGGGCTGGCTCTTTTTCTAAAAAATAAGTTGATTTATTCTTTAAAATTTAGCTAACGACCGGGGCGCAGTTAAGCGCAATTCGTTCGAGCAGTAAACGGAGCATGGTCAGTTCATCCTCGTTGATGCCGGAGAGTGCCGTGGCCCTGTTTTCGAGAATGATGGGGTGCACAGCGTCAAGCATTTGCTGCCCGGTTTCCGTGACGCGAAGCCGGGTGCGGCGGCCGTCGTGGGGCAGGGGCACCGCAGACAGCAGGCCGCGCTTGGTGAGCAGTGCCAACATGCGGGCCACCGAAGCTTGGTCCTTGAAGACCCGCTCGGCGATTTCCTGCTGGGTGAGGTCATCGTATTCCAGCAGCACGCGCAACACCAGCCACTGGTCGATGGTGATGTCCAGCCCCGCCCGGTCAATGTTGGCCTGGGCCAGCCGACGGTAGCTGCGGATGGCCTTATCGAGGGAGTAGAAGAGAATGGAGTTGAGCATGGCTTGGCAAAGGCATAGCACTCTTTATGACATATCATAAAGAGTGCTTGTGCGCTTTTAGTATTTTGAAAAAGCTAGGTATGATGCCTAATATTCTACTTATTGAAGTGAAGCCCTCGCGCCGGCTTATGGTCAAAGACAGTCTGGAAAGCCGCGGCCTCACGGTTGAGTGCGCGGCCAATGGTGAGGCAGGCCTGCAACTGTTGAGGCAGCAGTACTCCAACATAGTAGTGAGCGATGTGATGATGCCCAAGCAGAAACTGCACTTCGGCAGCCACGAAGAAGCTTTCACCAAACGCAAATACAAGCTGATTAAGTAATTACAGATGGAAGAAGGATGTTGAGATGCCACACGTGGCGTCTCAACATCATTTACCGCGTCAGGCCAGGAAAAAGGGCGGCTATAGCTGTTGCGAAGAAGTTCACACCGATAGCCAACGTAATAAACCCAATAATGCGCGCCATGGCGGCCATGCCCGGCTTGCCCAGCACGCGAGTGAGCCGCAGCGAGAACAGTAGGATAATGAAGGCGGCCAACGCTACCAGCGTGAACCCGGCAATGGTCATGGCCTTGTCGACATAAGTAGGCCGAATAAGACCGATGCAGATGGCCATGGAGCCCGGGCCCGAGAGCATGGGCATGGCCAGCGGCGTGAAACTGATGTCGTCCTTGTGCTTGCTTTCTTCGAGGGCGGCCGGGCCCACCCGGTCGCGGTTGGCGCCGGGGGTAAGCAGCTCAAAGGCCGAGCGCATGAGCAGAATACCACCTGCAATGCGCAAATGCTGAATATTGATGCCAAAAAAGTTCAGGATGTACTGCCCGCCGAAGAAAGCCACGCTGAGAATAGCCACCATGTAAATGCAGGCGCGCAGGGCTGTTTTGGCCCGGTCCGACGCGCGGTCATCGGCCGTAAGGGTCAAAAAAACCGGCATCGCCCCGAAGGGATTAACGATGGAAAACAGGGTGGTGAAGGTGGCGAGCAGAACTTCCATAGCGCGCAAAGGTAGGGGAAGGCCCGGGGTGGACGGAAAAGACTTATTTTGCCGCTTCAACGGCGGAGTTTAGGGCTTCTCCGTATTAATCCTGTCCATTTCCCGCACTTTTACATGATTCCAGATTCTCCCGCCGGGGGCCCCTCATCCAGTTCCGATGACGACCGGCCCATCCTTGAAACGCCGTTGGTAGGCATCATCATGGGCTCGAAATCGGATTTAAGAATTATGTCGATGGCCGCCGACATGCTCCGCCAGTTCGGCATTACTTACGAAATCACCCTGGTGTCGCCGCACCGCACGCCCCATCGCATGGTGGAGTACGCCGAAAATGCCCGCAAGCGCGGCCTGCGGGTGCTCATCGCTGGCGGGGGCGGGGCGGCCCACCTGCCAGGTATGGTGGCGGCCTTTACCACCCTTCCCGTCATTGGGGTGCCCATCAACAGCACCATTTCCATTCAGGGCCTCGATTCTATTTTGAGCATGATTCAGATGCCCAACGGCGTGCCCGTGGCCACGGTGGGCATCGACAGCGCCGCCAATGCCGCTGTGCTGGCCACCCAAATGCTGGCGCTGAACAACGCCCGTCTGGCCGATGCTCTGGAGAAGTATCGCATCACGCTCAAAGACCGGGTGATGCGCACCATTGAAGAACTGCGTAAAGGAGGCTTTCAGGATGATGTATAATTATTTGCTCTGCATTCATGTCTGACTTTTCTGCTTTGCTATTTGCCATCGGCCATTGGGTGGTGTGGATAGTGGGCGGCCTAACGATTCTGGCTACCCTGCTGCCCATACTACGCCAAACCGCATGGTGGATTCGGGCCTGTGATTTTCCGCGTCTGCAGATTGTAGCTGGCCTGGGCTTGAGCCTGATAGCAGAATTGCTATTGCCCGAGGAACCCAGCCTGGCCAGCGACATTTTTGTGGTGAGCCTGGCTGCGGCCCTGCTGTACCAAGCCAGCCGCATATGGCCCTATACCCCGCTGCACCGCCGGCAAGTGCACGATGCCAGCCGCCCCGACGATGACCACGACAATCACATCAGCCTGATGGTGGCCAACGTACTGATGTACAATCGCGACGCCTCCCGACTCCTGGGACACATCAAAAACCTGGAGCCCGACATTGTGCTGGCCGTTGAAACCGACGATTGGTGGTTGAGCCAGCTCGAACGCATCGAAAGGGACTTTCCCTTCACCTGCCACGCCCCGCTGCCCAATACCTACGGCATGCTGGTGTTTTCGCGCCTGCCGCTGCGCGAACCCCAGATTCGCTACATCCTTGACAAGGAAATTCCTTCCTTCCACGGTTGCGTGATGCTGCCCAGCGGCGTGTCGGTAAACCTGCATTTCCTGCACCCGAAGCCGCCCGCGCCGCAGGAATCAAAAACTAGTGCCCGCCGCGACGCCGAGCTGCTGGTGGTGGGCAAGGTGATACAGGGACACAACGGCCGTCCCACCATTGTGGCCGGCGACCTCAACGATGTGGCGTGGTCGCACACCTCCGAGCTGTTTCGGCGCCTCTCGCGCCTGCTCGACCCGCGCGTGGGCCGCGGCTTGCTGCCCACCTTCCACGCCGACCACCGCCTGCTGCGCTGGCCCCTCGACCACGTGTTTCACTCGGCGCATTTCCGGCTTCAGCGCCTGGAAAGGCTTACCCATATTGGCTCCGACCATTTTCCCATCTACATCCGCCTGAGCTACGAGCCCAGTGGCTGGCAAGACCAGGAAAAGCAGCTCGAAGCCGCCGACGCCGGTGACCACGAAGAAGCCGAAGAAAAAATAGTGCAGGGCGTAACCGAAGCGGCTGACCCGAATGCCGACTAAACGCCCCTTGGAAAGGGCTAACAAAAAAGGTCAGCTCTATAGAGCATGACCTTTTTTGTTGCGGCTGATGTGGTTTAGCGGCTGGCCGACTTGGCAGCCCGCTTGGCGGTTACCAGTTCAACGGGCGTGAAATCGCCGGGCTGCGACACCCGACCCGTCGCGTTTACATAAGTGGGCCGAATCTGCATGGTGAGGCGGCGGCCGCTGCCAGTAAAATCGGCCAGACCGGCGGCAAAGGCGGCGGGCGTGCTGCCAGCCATCAGGGCTTGGGGCACGTTCAGGTCTACTTCTACGGGCAGCGTCACGATGGAGCTGGACTCGAGGAGGGCGCTGGTGCCGGTCACGCCTTTGGTCATTTCCTTGCCATCGAGCAGCAGCACGTAATCGAGCTGCTTGAGCTGCAGATTTATCTGGCTGGGGTTGCGAGCATAGAGACGCATCCGCAGGCGCAGGGGCAGGGCATTGGCCTTGAGAGCGGCCTGCAACTTCGTTTGTTGGTCGGAACTGAGGTCGGAGGCTTGACGCACAAACAGGATGTCCTGGCCGCCCAGCTTGGCCTCATCCATGAAATTCAGTCGGAACTGAACCTGGTCGTACGCCATATCTTCCTGCGCTTCTACCGACAGGTTGCTTTTCTTCGAGTTGGGCGATTCTTTAACTTGCTCGCTCAAGCTGCACTGTGTGGTGCCAACAAGCAACGCGCCCAAAGTCAGAATACGGATGGGGGATAAGTAGGGGAAGGATTTCATAAGTAAAAGCTATAAGCAAGCAGTCGGGTAGAAAAAAGCCAGAGGGCCTCGATGGGCCTTCTTGCGAGAATGTGTTAATGCTGGGTTAAAATTAACTCTTTGCATCGCTACTACGGAGCCTTTGCCAAAATCGGAAGTAGGCGCGGGCAATAGACAAGCTGATTCTCAATCTGCAAAGCACAACAAAAAGGCTGGAAGCGGTGCGCTTCCAGCCTTTTTGTTTTTAAGCAGCAACCGAATTACTTGCCTTCTACTTCTTCGTAGTCAACGTCGGTCACGTGGTCGCCCTGGGGCTGGCCGTTGCCATTGCCATTGCTGCTCTGGCCGTCGCCGCCGGGGAAGCCCCCGCCGGGCTGGCCACCCTGGCCATCGGCACCACCAGCGGCATACATCTCTTGCGAGGCTGCCTGCCAAGCCGCGTTGATGGCCTCCATGGCCGAGTCAATGCGAGCAAGGTCCTTGCTTTCGTGTGCCGATTTGAGGTCGGCCAGTGCGCCTTCGATGGCGGTTTTGTTGCCACCGCTCAGCTTGTCGCCGTACTCTTTCAACTGCTTCTCCGTCTGGAAAATCATTGAGTCAGCGGCGTTCACTTTGCTGATGCGCTCGGTTTCGGCTTTGTCCGATTCGGCATTGGCGGCGGCTTCGTCGCGCATGCGCTTGATGTCAGCTTCGCTCAGGCCAGAGCTGGCCTCGATGCGGATTTTCTGCTCCTTGCCGGTGCCTTTGTCCTTGGCGGTTACGTTCAGGATGCCGTTGGCGTCGATGTCGAAGATTACCTCAATTTGTGGCACGCCGCGGGGTGCGGGCGGAATGCTGTCGAGGTGGAACTTGCCGATGGTGCGGTTCTGGTTGGCCAGCGGACGCTCGCCTTGCAGCACGTGAATTTCAACCGAAGGCTGGTTGTCCGATGCCGTCGAGAAGGTTTCCGATTTCTTGGTCGGAATGGTCGTGTTCGACTCGATGAGCTTGGTCATCACGCCGCCCATGGTCTCGATGCCCAGCGACAGCGGGGTCACGTCGAGCAACAGCACGTCCTTTACCTCGCCGGTCAGTACACCGCCCTGGATGGCAGCGCCGATGGCCACTACTTCGTCGGGGTTCACGCCTTTCGAGGGCTTCTTGCCGAAGAACTTCTCCACTTCCTCCTGAATGCGGGGAATGCGGGTCGAGCCACCCACGAGGATAACCTCGTTGATGTCCGAAGTCGACAAGCCAGCGTCTTGCAGGGCCTTCTTCACAGGCTCCATCGAGCGGCGTACCAAGTCGTCGGCAAGCTGCTCAAACTTGGCGCGGCTCAGCTTTACCACCAAGTGCTTAGGGCCCGAGGCCGTAGCGGTGATGTAGGGGAGGTTTATTTCTGTTTCGGTCGAGCTGGACAGCTCCACTTTGGCTTTTTCAGCGGCTTCTTTCAAGCGCTGCAGGGCCATAGGGTCGTTGCGCAGGTCGAGACCCTCATTTTCCGACTTGAACTGGTCGGCCAAGAAGTTGATGATAACCTGGTCGAAGTCGTCGCCGCCGAGGTGGGTGTCACCGTTGGTGCTCAGTACCTCAAACACGCCATCGCCCAACTCGAGGATGGAAATGTCAAACGTACCACCACCGAGGTCGTACACGGCAATCTTCTGGTCTTTGTGCTTCTTGTCGAGGCCATAGGCCAGCGCAGCCGCGGTGGGCTCGTTGATGATGCGCTTCACATCGAGGCCCGCAATAGCACCGGCTTCTTTGGTAGCCTGACGCTGGGCGTCGTTGAAGTAAGCCGGTACCGTGATAACTGCTTCGGTCACGGTGGTGCCGAGGTAGTCTTCAGCGGTTTGCTTCATTTTTTGCAGCACCATCGCCGAGATTTCCTGCGGCGTGTAGTTGCGGTCACCGATTTTCACCGCCACGGTGTTGTTCGAACCGGGCGTGAGTTCGTAGGCCACGTACTTGCTTTCGGTCGAAACTTCTGAGAAGTTGCGGCCCATAAAGCGCTTGATGCTGGCAATGGTATTCTTAGGATTGGTCACGGCCTGGCGCTTGGCAGGGTCGCCCACCTTGCGCTCGCCCTTGCCCCCGTCGAGAAACGCGACGATGCTGGGGGTGGTGCGGCGGCCTTCGCTGTTGGGAATAACAACGGGTTCGTTGCCTTCCATTACGGACACGCACGAGTTGGTAGTGCCGAGGTCAATGCCGATTATTTTGCCCATGTTGGGATGTTTTTTATAGTGTAGGTAAGGAATGTCAGGTCTAAGCAGCTGTTGAAGCCGCTACCCAGGGATTACAAGCAACGTACCAGCGTGATTTTGGTGACAGATTGTCACCGAACGGGCGCGCCCTAGCTAGTTGACCGACTTGCTGACTTAATTTAAAGTCAATGCGGGGGGCTGCCTGACAGGCCTGCAGAAAGATTCTGTGGTTTTAATGCTACTTGCTTAAGCAAACAAACTTTGCTATTACAATCCTCAACACGTCAAAATATATGGCATCGAATGTACCTGTAGTAAAACAAGTGGCTTGGATAGCGGTAATCCCACAAACCATAGTCTTATTTTTAATAGGATGGATTTGCTATTTGTGCGGAGCAACAAATCCAGTGTTTCCTGCGGCAGCGACTTACTTCTTGCTTGGCTATATCCTAAGAAATACTGTTGCTAAAGACCATAAAAAAGGAATGGAGCATGTTAAAAAACAAGACTACGCAGGCGCTATAACTGCTTTTGAAGCCAGCTACAAATTCTTTTCAGATAACCTATGGCTAGATAAGTACCGGTACGTAACACTCTTGAATGCCAGTAGTATGTCTTACCGTGAAATGGCTTTATGCAATATTGAATTTTGCTATACTCAAATGGGAGAAGGCAAGAAAGCCGCGATTTACTACAGGCGAGTGCTTGATTTATCTCCGGAGAATGGCATTGCTCAAGCGGGGTTAAATGTGCTGGAGTCAGCCTACAAATAGGTCTGCCTATTAAAGTCAGAGCCATGATTATCAAAAGCTCGTGCCTGCTGCTTTTAAACCCCCAAATAGTGCTTTAAAGAAGGCTTTAGCTGAGGAAATCATGCCACGCTTTCGATTCTGGTAAGTGGATAAAGGCACTATCAGTTTTAGCGCGGGACCCCAGTGCCTCAAAGCAACTACTGCTTTGCCGGCCCGCGCGGGGCAGTTTGTGGCGCCTTGTCGCCTTTCACCGCTACTTTCCGGTTCGCGGGATTCTTCGTCGCCGAAAACTTTGCCTTCAGCTTGCGCGACTCTTCCGGCGTCAGCTCGCGCCACTGGCCGGGGGCCAACTCGCCGAGGTCCATTTCATCGATGGTTACGCGGATGAGGCGCAGGCAAGGGAGGCCCACGGCTGCGCACATCTTGCGCACCTGGCGGTTCATGCCCTGCGAGATGGTGATGGCCAGCCAGCTGGTGGGAATGCTGGCGCGGTAGCGGATGGGCGTGCTGCGCTCCCAGAGCTCGGCGGGCTCGGGTAGTAGCACGGCCTGGGCGGGGGCGGTGAGGCCTTCTTTAATCTTTACCCCGCGCCGCAGCTTGTCCAGGGCTTCTTCCGAGACGGTGCCTTCTACCTGGGCCCAATACGTTTTGGGTACTTTGAATTTGGGGTCGCTGAGGCGGTGCTGCAGGGCTTTGTCGTCGGTGAGCAGCAGCAGGCCTTCGCTATCAAAGTCGAGCCGGCCCACGGGATAGATGCCCGGCACGGGCACTAAATCCTTGAGTGTGGCGCGGCCGTGCTCGTCGGTGAACTGGGTGAGGACTTCGTAGGGCTTGTTGAGGAGGATGTAGCGCATATGAGGGGAAAAAGGCAGCGTAGTAGCGCGAAGTTTGCAGTTCACGTCCCCGTGCCGTTATAAATTGTTCAGCTAGCTGTTCGGATTTCCGGCGGTGACGCGAACTGCAAAGTTCGCGCTACGTGCGTTACTCCCACCAGCGGGTGGTGGGCAGCTCGGCTCCCAAGGTAACCGGTTCGCCGAGGCGGGGCGTGGTGATGGGCTGCTGCAAGCGCGATGCTTCGGCGGTGGCGCGGTTGATGGGGTCGTTCCAGGCATGGTTGGCCTCGGTGTAGGCGGCCCAGTGCACGGGCAACATCAATTGGCTGCGGAGGTCGCGGGCGGCCTGCACGCTTTGCTCAGGCACCATGTGAATTTGCGACCATTGCTGGTCGTACTGCCCGCATTCCATTAAGGCCAGGTCGAAAGGACCGTAGGTAGCGCCAATGGTGCGGAAGTGGGGGCCGTAGCCACCGTCGCCACTGTAGAAGAGGCGTTTGGTGGCCGACTTCATCACCCAAGAGCTCCAAAGCGTGGAGTTGCGGTTGGTGAGGCCGCGACCCGAAAAGTGGCGGCTGGGCGTGCATATCAGCGTGAGGCCATCTACGGTGGCTTCGTCGCCCCAATTCATTTCGGTGATGCGCTCCGGGGCCACGCCCCAGGCCCGCAGGTGGGGGCCAATGCCGAGGGGCACGTAGAACCGGGCCACTTTGTCCTTGATGCGCCGGATGGTGGCATAGTCCAGGTGGTCGTAGTGGTCGTGCGAAATCAGCACCGCGTCAATAGGCGGCAGCTGGTCGGGCCCGATGGGCAGGCTGGGGTTGTAACGGTTGGGCGTGGCCCACTTCACCGGACCCATTTCGATGCTGAGCATGGGGTCGAGCAGGATGTTTTTGCCGGCCAGCTCCACTAGGCTGGCCGAGTGCCCAAACCAGGTGACGCGCACCATTTCCGGCGTTTTGCGCGTGATGCTGAGCGAGTCGAGCGGCAGCATGGGCAGCGGACCAGCGGGCTTGGCGTCAGGGGCTTTGCGGAAGAGGAACTTCCACATCATCGAGAAAAAGTTGCCGCCCGTGGACACCGACGTTGGCACCAAGTTCACAAACTCACCGTCTCGGTAATGGCCTGATTTTGCGTATAATGCCTCCTCGGCTTTGCTGGGTTTGCCACCAAACTGCGGACTGAAGCCGGTGAAAGCTACTGCTGCGATTAGCAAAACGCCAATGATGCTGCCAGATGCCATAAGAAATATTTTCAGGGGGTTGCTCATTAATTACGCGGCCACTTTGCCGTGGGCCAGCGCCACAATGTCGCGCACTTCCAGCACCGGTGTGGGATACCCATTTTGTACAGCCTTAATCATGGCCAAACCTACTTCCTGCATCGTAGAAACGTAGTTGGACGCCACCTGCCGTGCCATCGGGTATAGCCAGCCTATGTATTTATACATGCTGAGCACGTTGCGCTGCCCGGGCGTGGCCCGCATGAAACCAGGCCGGAACATGTAGGCAGCCGGAAATGGCAGGCGCAACAACTCGTTTTCGGTGCGGCCTTTGGTGCGGGCCCAGTGGCTGCGGCCTTGCTCAGTGCTGTCGGTGCCCGCGCCGGTCACGTAGCAGAACGTCAGCTCGGGATTGAGGCGCAGCAGGGTGTGGGCCACGGCCAGGGTGGTATCGTAAGTGATGCGCTCGTATTCCTCCTTGCTCACGCCCAGTGAAGAGATGCCGGCGCAATAAAAACAAGCATTGTAGCCCCTGAGCTGGGCTTCGATGGTTTTCAAGTGCTCGAAATCGGCGTGTAGCACTTCCTTCAGCTTGGGATGCGTGTAGCCACTGGCCTTGCGGTTGAGCAGTAGTACGGCTTCCACATCGGGGTTGCGCAGGCATGCGAGTAATACGCCTTCGCCCACCATGCCTGTAGCACCGGTAATTATGGCTTTGATTTTCATGGGTTGGCACGAGGAAAATAGTCCGTGCCCCAGTAGTAACGCTCTTGCGGCGATTCTACTTTGTTTAGAGTCGAGTTCGTCGATTATTTAGCCGGCTAACCGCACAGCTCTTTAAATGCTGCCCGAATACTTTCGCACAGCCCACTCCACCGTCAAAAAGGCCAAAATCACAAAGAAAATCCACTTCAGATTTATCAAATCCTTCAACTCTTCCTCGGCCGTGATAACCGGCTTGTAGTTCGCCTTCAAAATATCCTCGGCCAGCTTGTCGAACTGCGCCGGGTAGTAGAGCTGAGCGCCGCTGCGGCGCGATAACTGGGCCAGTAGATTGTGGTCGGCGCGCGATTCCAGGGCTTCGAGTGGCTGCGACTGCACCAACAGTTCCCCGGCATCTTGCTGAGGTTGGCCGCCCAGCGTAGCGCGGGCCTGGTAGCGGTAGAGGCCGGTAGGCAGCGGACCTAAGCGTAGGGGTGAGCCATCCTCGAGGTTGGCAAACGAGAAGCGGCGAACCTGCTTTTTTTCATCGGTGAGGGTGAGGTCAATTTTTTGGTTGTAGATGCGCTCAAACACGGCGTTGTAGGTTTCGGCGCCCAGCGTTACGTCATCCTGGGTGCCGAAAATTTCCTGCGTGGGGTACACGTCGAGGCGCTTTTTATTGGCATTCTGGGTGAGCAGCTGCAGCGTTCGGATAACGAGCCGGTCGTATGCTTCGGGCTTTTCGTCGTGCTCCACGGCTTCGCTTAGGCGCCACTGCCAGCTGCCATCGGTGAGCAGGGTGCCCTGGCGGCGCTCGGCTGGGCACCCAAAAACCAGCAGGGGCTTTTGCGTGGCTACCCGGCCTACTTGCTGCCACAAAGCAGCTTCAGCCCCCGGGCCAAGGCGGAAGTCACCGAAGGGCACCGTGCCGGGAGGGTAGGAGGCGTAGCGGCGCGCCGATTCCTCATCGGTGGCAAAGCGGGCAAAAGCGGGGTTGGGGAGCGGCGTTACCTCGTCGGTTTGGGAGCCGCGCGCCTGAATGGTGAGGCCAGTGCCGAGTTGGTTGTAAGCCGCCAGGTCCGACTGTGCGCCAATTACATACAGGGCCGGTGTGCGCTTGGCTTTCACCTGGGCCAGAATCTCATTGCCCAGCCCGCCCTGCGCCGGGAGCTGGTGCAGGATGGCCACGTCGAAATCGGCATCGGGGCGCAGTGGCGCTACGCCAGGCAGGGCTAGCGTGAGGTCAAAGTTGTCGTTGGCCACGATGGCGGCGCGCAGGGCCTTCAAATCGGGGTGGGGAGCGGCGCCAGCCAGCAGCACGCGCAGCTTGCCTTTTACTATTTCAATAAAAGCCGTGCGGGCGTTGTTGAGCTCGGTAAATTCACCAGGCTGGGGCACCACGCGCACTTCGTAGCGCCGTTTGCCCGGCGCCGGCGCTGTGATTTGGAAGCTGGTTTTCACCCGGCGCCGGCCAGCAGGCAGGGCCACGCGGCGGGTGTCGAGCACGCGGGTTCCTTCGCGGAGCTCCACGGTGGCTGTGCCGCCCGTGTAGCCTTCAAATCCTACCTCAGCTTCCAGAGGGAACTTGTTTCCGCTAAAAGCCACGCGGTTGTAGGTGAGGCCAGTGAGGCGGAGGTCGCGCTTGGGCACGGTGTCGCCCACGGCCACGCTGTAAATGGGAAAGTTGTAGTCGGAATAGGAGGGGCTGCGGCCCTGGTTTACCAGGCCGTCGCTGAGGAGCACTACGCCGGCCAGGTTGCGGTCGTTATAAGCCTCGCGGGTGCCGGTCAGCAATTGGTCGATGTCGGTGGTGGCAGCACCGAAGCGCAGCGAGTCGAGCCGGGCCGGGCGGCCCGGGGTGGGCGTCAGGGTGCGGGTTTCGACAGTAAAGCCCTTGCCCCGCAGGGTTTCGGCCAGGCCAGCCAAGCCGGTGGTGGCTTGGGTCAGCAGGTTTTTAGGCGTGAAAAGCTCGACGGATTGCGAGTTGTCGACGGCCAGCACCACGGTAGGCTGCTCGGTGCGCGTGGTGGTGGTTTTGATAAACGGCGCCAGCAGCAGGTAGCACAGAAAGCTTATTACCACAAAGCGCAAAGTGCCCAGCGCGTAGTTCAGGTTCTTGCTCCAGGGCGCCTTGGCCGAGTATTGCAGGGCGGAATAGCCCGCGCCTACCGCCAGGCACAGCAGGATTAGCCAGGAAGAATATTGAGTGGTCAGCAAATGAAAATCGGATAGAATCAGCGCCAAAGGTCGTCACCGGCCGCGAGGTTGCAGGCCGCCCGGGTTCAACGGTTCAGCACAGTAACCAGTTCGGGGCTGTTAAAGATGCTGACCGGTGAAATTACGGTTTCTGCCAGTGGCAGACGATTGCCGTAGCGTTCCTTCATTTTGGCTTGCACGGCGGGGTGGCTCAAATCAAATTCGCGCAGCTGTTGCAGCTTACCTATTCTGCGATTCATGCCTCGCTCGTACACTTTCCAAATCAATTCGGAGCAGTAGATTCGGTCATCGGACCAGCCAAAGTACAGGTCGTAGTTGTGGCCGAACAGGGGTTGACCAGCTGTTTTCAGTTGTTTCAGGGCACTGGGTGTCAGCGCAGTCTGGGCATCGCGCAGCCGCTTAGTCACAAAATGGCCACCCTTGCCACGGGCTATCCAACTGGACAGCGGCGTCAATTTTACAGGTTGCACGGCTTCAAATACCTGCCACGCGCCGTTATTCTGATACAAAATTCCACAGTGGCTGTAGGGTGAATGAGTGGCCAACTGAATGGCCTGGCTTTGCGCCGATAGTGAGGTTTGGAAGATTAGGTCGCCGTCGTGGAGTTGGTTCAAAAATGAATTGCTCTTGGAGGACTCTCGGTAAAACTTCTCAGCGCGCTGTATTACAACTTTCCCCTTAATAGAAGGAACGTAAATGTTGACGTAGGCAAGGAATACGAGATAGAGTGCAGATAACCCAAACGCACTCCAAACAATGATGTGAGCTGTAGTTATCGCGAATGTAGAGGCTTTTTGAGCAAGAGCATTCATGTGGCGTCATCACTAAAAAGAGAAACGTCCCACTACACATTTTATGGTATAGTGGGACGTCATGCTTTAACAACTTGGTATTTTCTTTAGGTAAGCATGCCGCCATCCACCTGCAGCACCTGGCCGCTGATGTAGCTCGAATCATCCGAGGCCAGAAACGCCGTGGCCTTCGCTACATCCTCTGGGGTGCCACCGCGCTTGAGCGGAATGGCCTTGCGCCACTCGTCTACCTGCTTGGGGTCCAGCGCATCGGTCATTTCGGTTTCGATGAAGCCGGGGGCAATGGCGTTGCAGCGGATGTTGCGCGAGCCCAGCTCCAGGGCCACCGATTTGGTGAAGCCGATGATGCCGGCCTTGCTGGCGGCGTAGTTGGCCTGTCCGGCGTTGCCTTTGATGCCCACCACGCTGGTCATGTTGATGATGGAGCCGGCTTTGGCGCGCATCATGGGCTTAGTGGCGGCTTTGGTGAGGTTGAACACCGACTTCAGGTTCACGTTCATCACGTTGTCCCACTGCTGCTCGCTCATGCGCATGAGGAGGCCGTCCTGCGTGATGCCGGCGTTGTTGACGAGGATGTCGAGCTTGCCGAAATCGGCTAGCACGTCCTCAATCAGCTTTTCAGCCTGGGCGTAGTCGGAGGCGTCGGAGCGGTAGCCCTTGGCTTTGGTGCCGTGGGCCGAGAGCTCGGTTTCCAGGGCCTGGCCCTTTTCGACGGAGGAGAGGTAGGTGAAGGCCACCTGAGCGCCCAATTGGGCAAAATGTGCCGCGATGGCGCGGCCAATTCCTTTGGAAGCGCCCGTTACGAGGGCCACTTTTCCGGTCAGCGTTTGAGTCATGGGGCGAAGGTAAGTAGCGCGGAGTTTCAGTCCGCGCCCGCTTCGTTCTTACCCACGGACTAAAAGTCCGCGCTACATCGGGCTAACTTCGCCTTCCTTATGCTTCATCACGACATCTGCATCCTCGGCGCCGGGCCCGGCGGAGCCACGGCGGCCCTGCACCTGGCCAACGCCGGCCAACCTTGCTTACTTCTTGACCGCGCCGCTTTTCCGCGCGATAAAATTTGCGGCGATGCCCTCAGCGGCAAGGTATTGAGCGAGTTGAAGCGCATAGATGAAAAGCTGACCGGGCAGCTGGCCGCTGCTCCCATGCAGGTTCCCAGCTGGGGCATCGACTTTTTTGCTCCCAACGGGCGCCAACTTGGCATTCCCTTCAAGCCCAAATTTGACAAAGCCACCGACCGCGCCGCCGGCCACGTAGCCAAGCGTATCGATTTCGACAATTTTCTGGTGGAAGAAGTACGCCAGCGCCCGGAAATCGACTTCCGCGAAAACGTGGACGTGGCCCGCACCGAACGCACGGCCACCGGCTGGCAGCTGCTCGACAAAGCCGGCCGGGAAATAGCCACCTGCCGCATGCTGCTGGTTGCCAACGGTGCCCAGTCAGAGTTTGCCCGCAAAGTGGCCGGTCATGCCCTCGAGCCCGACCACCACTGCGCCGGCCTGCGCACTTACTACGACAAGGTCACTGGCCTCAGCCCCGATAACTTCATCGAGCTGCACTTTATCAAAGACTTTCTGCCGGGTTACCTCTGGGTATTTCCCCTGCCCAATGGCCAGGCCAACGTAGGCGTGGGCATGCTGTCGAAGACCGTGGCTGACAAAAAAATCAATCTGCGCCAGCGGCTCGACGAGATTCTAGCTACCCATCCCACCTTGGCGCCGCGCTTTGCGCAGGCTGAGCGGCTGGGCCCGGTGCGGGGGTTTGGCTTGCCTTTGGGCTCCAAGCGGCGGCCACTGTCCGGGGCAAACTATATGCTGCTCGGCGATGCAGGTTCACTCATCGACCCGTTTAGCGGCGAGGGTATTTCGCACGCCATGGTCAGCGGCCGGCACGCGGCCATTTGGGCCGCGCAGGCCGTGGCCAAAGAAGATTTCAGTCCTGAGTTTTTAAAAAATTATGACAAAGCCGTGTACAACCGACTGGGGCAGGAACTGCGCCTGAGCCGCGTGATGCAACGCTTGCTCAACTTCCCCAGCTTGTTCAACATTGTGGCCAACCGCGCCGTGAACAACCCCACGCTGGCCGAAACCCTGTCCGCCATGTTTATGGATTTGGACCTGCGGGAGCGGCTGCGCCAGCCCAGCTTTTATTTCCGGCTGCTGTTTGGCGGAAAGTAGTTGTGCCAATCGTCAAGCAGAGCGCAGCATCTCGCTCGCTCTGCTTGACGGGCTATGTGTTTCTTGTTTAACACATTAGCACAATTGCGGCTAGCGCTTGGTGGCCGCCGGCCGTGGAGCAGTCCGGGAAGCAGGCTTTTTAGCAGGCTCCTTGGGCTCGTTGCCAACGTATTTGCGCAGGCTTTTGGCTGCATCGGGGTTGAGCTTGGCGGCCATTTCCAAATCGCGGCGCGCTTCGGCCAGCTTTTCGAACGACGAATAACTGATGCCGCGATATTCCCAGGCATCGGCGTAGGTTGAATCGAGCTGAATGGCTTTCGTGAAATCGCCCACGGCCGACTTGTATTGGTACATCTGCATTTTGGCCACGCCGCGCCCGAAGAAAGCGTCCTTATCATCGGGCCGATACTTGATGGCGCCAGCAAAATCGGAGGTAGCTGCTTTGTACTGCTTTAGCATCAGGCGGTTGACGCCCCGATTGTAATAGATGTCGGGGTTGGTGCGCTGGTAGCGCAAAGCATTCGTGTAGTCGGGCAGGGCTTCTTTGTATTGCTTGAGGTAGCTCTTGGCCTTGGCGCGCTGGAGCAGGGCCATTCCGTCTTTGGGGTTGGCTTTGACGGCCGCCTCAGCATTTTCCAGCATGGTGCGGTATTCCGCCACCGACATCTTTTTCTCTTTGGCGCGCTCGGCTGATGCCGCGGCAGCGTTGGGAGCAGCCACCTCGGCCGTAGCAGCAGGAGTTGTCGTGAGGCGGGCCGCCTCGGTTATGGGCGCGTCGACAGGGGCGCCGGTCACAGTAGGAGGAGGGGCTACGCCATTGCTCAGGCTGGCATCGGGGGATGTTGCGGCGGCACCTGCCGTATCAGGGCGCGTAACCTCAGCCGCAACCGGGGCTTCCATGGGCTGGCTCATGGTTGCAGGCTTTTCCTTTTCAGAGGCCGTGCTGGCGCAGTTGCTAAGAAAAGCCAACAACCCGAGAGCTGCCAGGGGCATGCGGAAATATGAGTTCATAGATTCAAAGGGATGGAGGCGCAGACAGGCTATGCCCAAGCCAGGGACTTATACGGAGACGAAACAAGATTGGCTGCTAGCCGCTAGGTTGCACTATATATCGAAGCAAGTTAGGCCGCATTGCGAAGAATAGCGGTGCGGTACGGGGGCGCGGCTATCTTTGCAACACAATGGGTGGGTCCCCCAGCCGGGCCCGGTGTACTTTTTTCCTCCAGAGCAGTTTATGGCATTGCAATTTGATTTGGTCGTGGTCGGCAGTGGCCCCGGCGGGTACGTGGCCGCCATCCGGGCGTCGCAATTGGGTCTGAAAGTGGGCGTTATCGAGCGCGAATCATTGGGTGGCATCTGCCTGAACTGGGGCTGCATCCCAACGAAAGCGCTGCTCAAGTCGGCCCAGGTTTTTGAATACCTCAACCACGCCAGCGACTATGGCCTGAAGGCCGAAGGGGTAGGATTTGACTTCACCGCCGTCATCAACCGCAGCCGCGGCGTGGCCGACGGCATGAGCAAGGGCATCAACTTCCTGTTCAAAAAGAATAAGATTGAGACCGTGATGGGCACCGGCAAAGTGCTGGCCCCCGGCAAAGTGGAAGTAACCAAGGCCGACGGCAGCAAGGAAACGGTCGAAGCCAAAAGCATTATCCTGGCCACCGGCGCCCGCTCGCGCGAGCTGCCCACCATGCCCGTCGATAACAAGAAAATTATCGGCTACCGCAAGGCCATGGTGATGGAGCAGCTGCCCAAGCGCCTGGTAGTGGTGGGCTCCGGCGCCATCGGCGTCGAGTTTGCCTACTTCTACCGCACCATGGGGTCGGAGGTAACGGTGGTGGAGTTCCTGCCCCGCATTGTGCCCGTAGAGGACGAAGAGATTTCGCGCCAGATGGAGAAGTCGTTCCGCAAAATTGGCGTGAACGTGCTCACCAGCGCCGAAGTAACCAAAGTGGACACCAGCGGCGAAGGCTGCAAAGTGACCGTGAAAACCGCCAAAGGCGAGCAGGTAATTGAGTGCGACGTGGTGCTGAGCGCCGTGGGTGTGACTACTAACCTCGAAAACCTCGGCCTCGAAGAGTTGGGCATCAAAGTAGAGCGCGGCCGCGTCATCGTTGACGACTACTACCAGACCAACGTGCCCGGCATCTACGCCATCGGCGACATTGTGCCCGGCCCCGCCCTGGCCCACGTGGCCTCGGCCGAAGGCATTATCTGCGTTGAGAAGATTGCCGGCCATCACCCCGAGCCGCTCAACTACCAGAACATCCCCGGCTGCACCTACGCTTCGCCCGAGATTGCCAGCGTGGGCTACACCGAAGCAGAAGCCAAGGAAAAAGGCTACGACGTGCTGGTGGGCAAATTCCCATTCTCAGCTTCAGGCAAAGCCAGCGCAGGCGGTGTGAAAGACGGCTTCGTGAAAGTCATCTTCGACAAGAAGTACGGCGAGTGGCTTGGTGCCCACATGATTGGCGCAAACGTGACCGAACTGATTGCCGAAGTGGTGGTAGCCCGCAAGCTCGAAACCACGGGCATGGAAATCATTAAGTCGGTGCACCCACACCCGACAATGTCGGAAGCTGTTATGGAAGCGGCGGCAGCAGCTTATGGCGAGGTGATTCACTTGTAAGAGCACTTCAAAGCAAAACAAAAAGCCCCTGCTACAACAGGGGCTTTTTGTTTTTTGTGCGCATGTTAAAAAAGCCCGCGGGCTTTTAAATTTCCCTGCTTTTTCAACTGGAATAATTCTTCGATATAATTACCCATTAAGGGAGTCGCCTGACCATTGCCAATAGTATAATATGGTTTAGGAAACACCTCTTGGATTCTCTCCGGCGAATATTTCGTTACATCAACTGTCGCCTCCGCAGGAAATGAAATTTTTTCGGGCTTTACGGTCGTGGATTTAGCAAATGGATGTTCATAATCCAGTCTTGCATAAGGACCGGCCCAGCGGTTATTGTCAGTTTTATAAACGGGAGAAAACTGGTATTTCTCATGGTATAGATGTCCGCTGTATTCCGAAACGTACAATAGGACTTGGTTGTAATTAGCAAAGCCAGGAAAACCATAATGGTCGAAAGCTTCAAACTCAATTGTGTCTTTGGAGTAGTCACCATACAGGTTTTTAAGGACTTTATATTTGGCTTTGAAGCCATTGTCCATAATGATACTTCCGGGCGTTGCTTCTTTATGAAATCTTTTCACTTCAATCTTCTCGCCAACAAAGACATAAATCTTATTTGGCTTTTGGCCTTGACCAAATACACAGAATTCGGTCAGAAGGAATAGAACACAAGCAAAAAAAGTTGATTTCATAACAGTTCAATAGCAAAAGTGTAAACTAATCCTGCACTGCCACCAGCGGTACCTCAGCCTCCGCAGCCACAGCCTTCGGCTTGCGGCTCACTAGCCACACGCCCAGAAAAATAAGCACCGCCTGTCCGGCCTTGCCCCAGGTGAGGTGGTCTTTGCCCAGGCTCACGGCAATGAGCACGGCTAGCACCGGCTGCAGGTAGATGTAGACGCCCAGCAGGGCAGGGGAGGCGTACTTCAGCGCCCAGTTATTCAGTAGGTAAGCCAGTATGGTGAGAAAGACTATCATGTAGCCGATTTCGAGCCAGATGTAGAGCGGGAAATGCGCGTAGTCGGCCGTCAAGGCTTCGCGCCAGCCGAAGGGCACGGCGATGATGGCACCCACCAGAAAGATGCGCGACAGCACCGTGAAAGCGTGGTACTTGCGCATCAGGGGCTGCACCAGCACCAGGTAGAGGCCGAAAACGGTGGCATTCATCAGAATAAAAATATTGCCCAGCGTGGCGTGCGGGTAAATGGCGGCTTGGGCGTTGCGGCTCATGATGAGCAACGCGGCTCCAAAAGCGCCCACAGCAATGCCCAGCACCCGCGGCAACGTGATTTTTTCGCTCAGCAGAAAAGCCGAAGCAATGACCACGATGATGGGCGCGATGGTTTGCAGCAGCGAGGCACTAATGGGCGAAGTCAGGTTCAGGCCCGAGAAAAACAGCAGCTGATTGACGCCGATGCCGCAGATGCCGCAGGCAATGGCCCGCAGGTTGTCGGCCCGGCCAATGAGTTTGTCCTGAGGCGCTACTATTTGCTTGGCAATGCTGAAAAATAGCACCGCCCCCACGATGCGGAGCGTGACAATACCAAAGGGCCCCATGTAGTGCGGCATCACATCCTTCGACAAGCTATAATTGGCCGCGTAGATGAGCGAGACGAAAAACAGAGCCGCGTGGACGCGGAAATAATTACGCATAGGTTGGAAAGAACAGTCCGGCGACCTTTGTGGCCCGCGTCGGCGCGCCGTCAGAACCCGCTTTGCGGATAATCGTTCTGGAAGCACGCGCCACAAAGGTCGCGCTCCTTTGCCATGTCATCGCTCTTCCCCGAAGAACCCACCGCTTTTACCTCACCTCCTGCCCCCGGGCCGGATGCCCCGTTGGCCGAGCGCCAGCGCCCCCGCCGCCTGGCCGACTATGCCGGCCAGCAACATTTGGTAGGAGAGACCGGCGTGCTGCGTCGCTACCTCAACTCGGGCCGGCTGCCCAGCCTCATTTTGTGGGGCCCGCCCGGCGTGGGCAAAACCACGCTGGCGCACCTGTTGGCTTCGGAGCTGAAACAGCCTTTTTCGGCCCTCTCGGCTATCAATGCGGGCGTGAAAGACGTGCGCGACGTTATCGAGAAAGCCAAACGACAGCGGGGTACTGTGCTGTTTATTGATGAGATTCATCGCTTTAGCAAAGCCCAGCAGGATGCGCTGCTGGGGGCAGTGGAGCAAGGCACCGTCACGCTGATTGGCGCCACCACCGAAAATCCTTCGTTTGAAGTCATTCCCGCCTTGCTCTCGCGCTGCCAGGTGTATGTGCTGGAGGCATTAAGTGCCGAAACGCTGCGCGAGCTGGTGGCCAAAGCCCTGAAGGAAGACGTGGCCCTGCAACAGAAAAAAGTGAAGCTGGCCGAAGACCACGCCCTGCTGGCGCTAAGCGGCGGCGATGCCCGCAAGCTGCTCAACCTGCTGGAAATAGTGGTGCAAAGCACGCCTGCTGATAAAAAAGGCGTGGTTATCATTACCGATGCCGTGGTGCAGGAGGTAGCGCAGCGCCCCCTGGCCAAATACGACAAGGGCGGCGAGATGCACTACGACGTCATTTCGGCCTTCATCAAAAGCATGCGCGGCTCCGATCCCAACGCCGCACTCTACTACCTGGCGGTGATGCTGGAAGGCGGCGAGGATGTGAAGTTCATTGCCCGGCGCATGCTAATTATGGCCAGCGAGGACATTGGCAACGCCAACCCCAATGCCTTAATGCTGGCCACCAGCTGCTTCCAGGCCTGCACGGTCATCGGATTGCCCGAGTCAGACCTGATTCTGGCCCAAACGGTGGTGTACCTGGCCACTTCGGTGAAAAGCAACGCTTCGTATATGGCCATCAGGGCGGCGCAGGCCGAGGTGAAGGCCAACGGCGTGTACCCGGTGCCCGTGCCCCTGCGCAACGCCCCTACGCGCCTGATGAAGCAGCTGGGCTACGGCAAGGAATACGCCTACTCGCACAACGGCGAGGGTAATTTTGAGGAGCAGGAGTTTCTGCCCGATGCGTTGAGCGGCACCCGTTTCTACGAACCCGGCCACAACGCCAGCGAGCAGAAGATTCAGGAACGGCTGCGCGGCTGGTGGGGCCAGAAATACGGCTATTAACCACAGATTGAACGAATTTTAACGGACAAAGACGGATTTCAACGGTTAAGTACGGTGTTTCGCATGGATGTAATGAATCGTGAAACCAAACGATATAACCGCTTGTAACTTGCCGGCTGATTTGGCAGGCTACTGGCAGAGCCAAGTGTGCGCCGAGCCACAAAAAATCGTCTTAATCCGAAAAAATCTGTTCAATCTGTGGTCTTATGAGGCAATTTTTTAAGTATGTGCTCGCCACCATCGTGGGCTTGGTGGCGTTCAGCTTCCTGGGCTTCATCTTGCTGGCGGCCATCATCGGAGCCGCCAAGAGCGCAGGCGAGCGCAAGGAAACCGCCGCCAACTCGGTGCTAGAGCTTAAGCTCAACGAACCTCTAACCGAGCGCGGGCGCGATGGGCGCTTCAGTTTGAGCAGCAACACGTCTACGGGGCTGGTGGGCCTGAAAGAGGCCATTCGCCGGGCCAAGGGCGATGACGACATTAAAGGCATTCTGCTCAACCTCGACATTGTGCAGGGTGGTATGGCGTCGCTCGAAGAAGTGCGCGACGAACTGCTCAACTTCAAGAAGTCAGGCAAATTCGTGGTGGCGTACCACGAAATCTGCTCCGAAAAAAGCTTCTACCTCTCGTCGGTGGCCGATGAAATCTACCTGCACCCGCAGGGTACGCTAGAGTTCAACGGCCTGAGCACGGAGGTGATGTTCTACAAGCGGCTGTTCGAGAAGGCCGGCATCGAGCCCTACATCTTTCGGGTGGGCTCTTTCAAGAGCGCCGTGGAGCCGTTTTTCCGGGAAAGCTTTTCCGACTCGGCCCGCTACCAGACCGTGTCGTTCCTGAACTCCATCAACGGGCACATGATTAAGCAAGTCGCGGCTGCCCGCGGTATTCCGGCCGCCCGCCTCAAGGTCATCTCCGACTCGATGCTGGTGCGCAACGCGCCCGATGCCTTGCGCCTGAACATGGTCACCAAACTGGGCTATTTCGACCAAGTGCAGGATTACATGCGGCGCAAGCTGGGCGTGGCCAAAGACAAGAAGCCCAGCGTGGTAAGCCTGAACGACTACAGCGACAACAAGGACATTGAGAACGAAGGCAAAACCAGCGGCAACCGCATTGCCGTGATTTATGCCGAGGGCGACATCGTGACCGGCAACGGCTCGGACGACAACATCGGTAGCACCAAGTTTGCCGAGGCCATCCGCAAGGCGCGCCTCGACGACAAGGTGAAGGCCGTGGTGCTGCGCATCAACTCGCCCGGCGGTTCGTCGTTGGCGTCGGACATCATCTATCGCGAAGTGCTGCTGACCAAAAAAGTGAAGCCCATCATCGCGTCGATGTCGGACGTGGCGGCCTCGGGCGGCTACTACATTGCCATGGCCTGCGACACCATTGTGGCCCACCCCAACAGCATCACGGGTTCTATTGGTGTATTTGGGGTGCTGCCCAACATCCAGCCCCTGCTGGCCGACAAGCTCGGCATCACGGTAGACCGCGTCACGACCGGCAAATTCTCTGATCTGCCCACCATCACGCGGAGCCTTACGGAATTTGAGAAGCGCACCCTGCAGCGCGAGGTCGACAACATCTATACCGACTTCACGACCAAGGCCGCCAAGGGCCGCAAGATGCCCGTTGAACGCTTGCGCCGTCTGGCCTCGGGCCGTGTCTGGAGCGGCCTTGAAGCCAAGAACAACGGCTTGGTTGACGTGCTCGGCGATTACAACGATGCTCTCCGAATTGCAGCGTCCCGCGCCAAGCTCAAAGCCGACGACTACCGGGTGCAGCGCCTACCCCGCCGCAAGTCGGGCCTCGAAAACCTCCTCTCCATGTTCGGCGGCGACGACGATAATGCGGAGGTGAAGGCCAAGGCCATGAAAGTCGAACTGGGGCCGCTTTACCCGGTTTATCAGCAGTACCAGCAGCTGATGACCATGCGTGGCGTGCAGGCCAAGCTGCCCTACGAGCTTGAAATCAAATAACTTCAACCGTCACATGTCATCCTGAGCGGAGCGAAGGACCTTGCCACGTTTAAACCAGTCGTTTAGCGTGGCAAGGTCCTTCGCTCCGCTCAGGATGACAAGTTTTCAACCAAACCCAAATGCTGGACCACCTCCACGAAGCTACCGCCTATATTCAGGCCCATTCCAATAATTTCCTGCCTCAAGTTGGCATCATTCTCGGCACGGGGCTGGGTGCGCTGGCCAAGGAGGTGGAGGTGGAGTACGAAATCAACTACGCCGACATTCCGCACTTTCCGCTTTCCACCGTGGAAAGCCACGCCGGACGGCTACTGCTGGGCCAGTTGGGCGGCAAAAAAGTAGCGGTGCTGCAAGGCCGGTTTCACTACTACGAGGGCTATACCATGCAGCAGGTAGTGATGCCGGTGCGCGTGCTCAAGCTGCTGGGTATCAAGCAGCTGCTGGTGAGCAACGCCGCTGGTGGCCTCAACCTCGATTTTAACCTGGCTGATTTGATGCTGATTGATGACCACATCAACCTGCAGCCCACCAACCCGCTCATTGGGACCAACCTCGACGAGCTGGGCCCGCGCTTCCCCGACATGTTTGCCCCGTATGACGCCGACCTGCTGACCCGGGCCGAAGCCGCAGCCCAAGCGCTGGGGCAGGCAGCGAGCACCCGGCGTGGCGTGTACGTGAGCGTGCCCGGCCCTATGCTTGAAACCCCGGCTGAATACCGCTACCTACGCATCATCGGGGCCGATGCCGTGGGCATGAGCACCGTGCCCGAGGTAATTGCTGCCCGGCACCTGGGCTTGCCCGTGCTGGCCGTGTCGGTCATCACCGACTTGTGCGCGCCTGGCAACCTTAAGCCAGTAGTGCTGGCCGATATCTTCGCCGCCGCCGCCATGGCAGAGCCCCGGCTCACGGCCTTGATACGGGAAATAGTGGCAAAAATCTAGTTTCTAAAGTGCAATTCAACCACCGTGTTCGCCAATTAAGGCTGAGCTGAGAATGTTTGCTCTTCCACCTTTCCATTGTTGTTTGGGTCGGCGAAGCTGTACCGCAATTCAGCAGATGTAAGATTAAACAGTTTGTAATCGATATCAGTGAACTTACGGTCCGTGAGATTAATAATAGTGTCGTTGTTTTTCAACGTCCAGTAACCTGCAATGAAGTAAATGCTATTTGCTGTGTAACGATAAGAAAATGTGCCATCGGTATTGAATTTGAAAATGTATCGGTCACTAATGTTGCTGCCGCTACTAGTCACAATGCCGTCTTTACTGATTTGGTCGAGTCGCCAGCTGCCGTTGGTGAGATGTTGCGCATCCACGGTGTGCCCCAGTGGGGGCAATTCTTCGTGCTTTTTGCAGCTGCTGAAAGCTAGGCCGGCCGAAAGCAGGAGGAGCAGGAATCGTAAACGATAAGCGGGCATAATCTGGGAAACACATGAGATGGATACCACTCTCAGTCATAGACTGGGGAATAGGCTGCAAGGACGAGCAAATATGGCAGCTATCGTAAAATTTTTCGTGGCCCGCGACAAGCTCAGTACCGAAAAAGTGCCAACGCCGCCCTGCACATTGCAGGAGATGTCTGAAGGCTGGGTGCGCCAGTAGCAAGTCGTTCGATACCAGCGTCTGAGACGCGAAACCAGGCAATAGCGCGTCACAGACGCGCCAACTTGTGCCAATACAAGTGCCTCGTGCGACGGGCCTTTCGTAGTTGAAAAGCGGGTGATTTTAGGGCTGAGCTGAAAACACCAGCTCTTCAGCTTGATTGGCTTTGTTGGTAAAGCTGTAGCGCAGGGAGGACGCCGTGAGGGAAACCAGCTTGTAGTGCATGGC
The DNA here is from genome assembly GCF_049896385.1 of Hymenobacter sp. B1770. NCBI lineage: Bacteria > Pseudomonadati > Bacteroidota > Cytophagia > Cytophagales > Hymenobacteraceae > Hymenobacter > Hymenobacter sp. B1770. The sequence goes on along the minus strand of NZ_JAFCUF010000009.1, from coordinate 138,192 downwards.
ATCGCCTTTGTGGTCGACCATGTGCAGTGCGCTGTTATTGTTCATGAGCATCCAAGTGCCGTTGTAGGTGGTGGTGGTGCCCAGCATGATTTGCAGGTAGGTGCCATCGTCCCGAAACTTTAATGAATACCGGTCTTTAATGCCTGCGCCGGTGCTGGTGGTCTGGCCATTTTGCTGAATTTCGTCCAGGCGCCAGCTGCCGTGGGTGAGGTGCTTGGTTTCTAAGGTTTGGGTTTGAGGATGGGCGTCGTGATTCTTATTACAACTGCTAAGTGCCAAGCCCGTGGCAAGGAACAGAAACAAGAAAAAACGTAATTGATAAGAGTACATAAGCGGAAAATAATGAATGGAATGGCTACCAGCCGGAGTCGACGACGCAGCAATAGGTTGCAAGGAAAAATAAATTGAGCGCTAGCGCAAAATCTTGGTGACCCGGGTTTGGCTCAGTACCGTGAAGATGCCTACCCCGCCCTGTACGTTGCTGGAGATGGCCGAGGGTTGGGCAAAGGGGTTGCCGTTGGCGTTGCGGGCATCGCGCACCGACTGCCGAAAGCGGTAGAAAGCAGCATCGGTGTGGTACAGGGTGGCCGTTACGGTGTCACCGCTGAAAAAGCGGTAGCTGGTGCCCACCACAAAGGGCTTGCCGTTGAGCAGCCGGTCTTCGAAGGAATTATCGGTTTCGGGCCGCTTTAGCAACGCCCCTTTGGCTGGGTCTCCCCGGTGCAGCTGCAGGCGGTAGCAGTCGTTTGGGGTAGGCGGGTCGACGAAGTTAGTAAGGAAGTAGGCCCTTCGCTCCGAACCGGTCTTGTCGTTGAACTTGTATTCGACCGAATCGATGGGAACGGGTGCCAGCATGGTGGTGGTGCCCGTGACGCGCCGGCCCTGGGTGTCGCTCACCTCCAGCTTAAACACATCGCCGGGACGGGCCACCAGGGTGTCGCGCCCAATGTGGGTATAGAATTTTATGCCCGAAACCGTGTCGGTTAGGGCCTGGTAATTGGGCTGAAAGGCGAGGGGCACCACGGTGCCGTTGGGCAGGGTGAGGCGGACGGCGACGTTGCCGGGCAGCTGCGGCACTACCGCGCCCAGGTAGGGAACCGTGGTGGTCACAGTCAGGCTCGGGCGCTTGCCGGCCTCCAGGTAGCACTCCACCGCCAACTCAGCCGAGTAGCTGGGCAATTCCACGTTAATGTCGTTTTCCAGGTTGTCGCAGCCCGTCAGGCCGAGCCCCAGGCCCGCAAACCCTAACACGCCAATCCATTTACTTAATACCGACATAGAAGAAGAAGCAGTGTGTTTAAAATCGCGGCCAGGACCGCCGACGGCGTGCGTGCACCTCGTGGCACCTAGAGGACCAGGGCCTAAAAACGGAAGTTGTAAGTGAGCGAGGGAATGATGGGAAACAGCGACGCCTGCCGCGCCTGGAAGCCGGTGGTGCGGCCGGAGGCCCGGTCGCGCACGGTATCAAAATACACGAAGTAGGCATTGCGCCGGTTATAGGCGTTGTAAATGCTAAAGGTCAGGTCCTGGTTGCGCTGCGTTCCGATTTTGTACACGGCGCCGAGGTCGAGGCGGTGATAGGGAATGAGGCGGTAGGAGTTGCGGTCGGGGTAAATAGGAACCGGGCGCGGGTCGAGACCAACGCTGGAGCCGGGAATGTCCTGCACGCCGAAGCGACCCAGCGGCAGCGTGGTGAGGTTGCCGGAAGTGTAGATAAAGCTTGCCGTCAGGTTGATGCGGGCGTTGAGCTGATGCAGTACCACCACCGTCAAATTATGACGGCGGTCGTAGTTCGGGTGAAAGTCGCGGCCGTTGTTCACGCCGTTAGTTCCGCGCTGGGGCTGAAAATTGCGCCAGCTCCAGGCCAGGGTATAGCCTATCCACCCGGTGGTTTTGCCGGTTTTCTTTTCCAGGTACAGCTCGTTGCCATAGCTCCAGCTCTTGCCGAAAATAAATTCAGCATCGAGCTCGGGGTTCACAAACAGCTGGGCGCCGTCGCGAAAGTCGACCTGGTTCTGGCCCCACTTGTAATACACCTCGTTGGTGAGCAGGTAGTCGCCTTTGCCCAATAAAAAACTCGCGCCCGTGCTCAATTGCTGCGAGCGCTGGGGCTTCACCGACAGCCGCGACGGATACCAAATGTCCGTCGGCAGCGAAGCGCCCGAATTTGTGACCAAGTGCACGTACTGGTACATCTGGGCGTAGCTGGCCTTCAGCGATGTGTGGTCGTTGATAGAGTAGCGGCCCGAGGCGCGGGGCTCGATGCCGCCGTACTGGTTGCTGCCGCTGCGGAAACCGGAGAGGCGCAGGCCGCCTTCCAACTGTAGTTTGTCGGAGGCTTTGAAGTTGTCGGATGCGTAAAGAGCGCCATCCAGGCCGAAGTAGTTGACGTCGGACCCGAAGTTGATGCGGCCGTCGCTGGAGTTGGCGTCGAGACGGCCCACGCCAAACTTGTGCTGGGTGAGCTGGGCTCCCGCTTTAAGCACGTGCTGGTCGTTGGGCGTGTACTCGAAATCGGTGCGGGCGCTGTAATCGGTGATGCGCGAGCCCAGGCCAAAGCTGAACTGGTCGAGCCGGTTGGTGAGGTTGTACTTATAATCGGAAACCGAGACCGAGGTATTGGAGAACAGCTTAGGCGAGAAAATGTGGTTCCAGCGCAGCGAGCCTATGGTGTTGCCCCAGCTAAAGTCAAAATTGAACCCGCCCGAGCTGTTGAACCCAAACGTGTCGCGCCCCAGATAGCCTGTTAAAAAAAGGTGGTCTTTGTCGCTGAGCGAGTAGTTGGCCTTGGCGTTGAAATCGTAGAAGTAATAGTCGGGAATGGGACTGTAGTCTTCCTTGTCCTTGTTGGCCTCGTTGAGGGCCCGCGTGAAAATGTCGAAATACGTGCGGCGCCCCGACACGATGAAGGAGCCTTTTCCCTTGTTGATGGGCCCCTCGTAGGTAAGGCGCGACGATATCAGGCCTACCCCACCGGTGGCCACGTAGTTCTGCCGGTCGCCTTCGCGCAATTTCACGTCGACCACCGACGACAGCCGGCCGCCAAACTCAGCCGGAAACCCCGATTTGTAGAGGTCGACACTCTGCACGGCGTCGGAGTTGAACACCGAAAACAAGCCAAATAAATGGGTGGGGTTATATACCTGGGTGTTGTCGAGCAGCACCAGGTTTTGGTCGGAGGAGCCCCCGCGCACAAACAGCCCGCTGGTGCCTTCGCCACCACTCTGAATGCCGGGCTTCAGCTGCAAGGTTTTCAGAATGTCTACTTCCCCAAACAGCGCAGGCAGCAGCTTAGCTTCGCGAATGGTCAGGCGCTCTACGCCCATCTGGGTGGTTTTGAGCTTCTCCTGCAGCGTTGCCGAGCCTCTTACCACCACTTCGCCGAGCTCGTTGCCGCTTTCTTCCAGCACAAAGCTGAAGCGTTGGTTCCGGGTCAGGTTGATGTCGCGGGTAAGCTGCTGGTAACCAATAAAGGCGACTGCTAGTTGATGCCGGCCTGCGGGTAATACCAGCGAAAACCGCCCGAGCGAGTCGGCGGCCGTGCCCGTGTTCAATTCCGGCACCGCTACACTGGCCCCCGGCAGGGTTTCGCCGCGGGCCCCCCGCACAGTGCCGCTGATGGTATACCGAGAAGCCTGCTGCGACCAAGCCAACTGCGGCCCGCTAAGTCCAATAAATAAAAATAATAATAGATAGTAACGCGCGGCAAAACTGAGAAGCATACGGTAGCAAGCAGTGAGAGCGCAAAGGTAACGCTTAACCTAACGCCTTGACCGGCCCGATAGTTTGAGCCCCTGCTCGTTAGCCGCAGTCTGTGCCGATGCTATGCTTTGCCCACATAAGGTTGAAGCGCCTGCGCAATTTGCGCCGCCGGCACCACCCCGGCCTGCCGCCAAACGGGCTTCCCTTGGTGGAAAAGAATGAGGGTGGGAATGCTCTGCACCCGGTATTGCTGGGCCACGGCCGCGTTGCGGTCTACATCAATCTTAATGACGCGCAGCTTGCCGCCGTGCTGGGCCGCTACCTGCTCCAGAATGGGGGCCATGGTTTTGCAGGGGCCGCACCAGGTAGCATAGAAGTCGACCAGCACGGGCATGCCAGGACTGTTGATGAGTTCGGGAAAAGACTTGCGAGGCACGGTATAAACAGAGGAAAATGAACAATTAGAGCTGACTAGCCGCCTTTTTATAGGTGGAGCGGCAACTCATTTAACGAAAAAAGCCTGGCGCTTGGCCAGGCTTTTAGGGTGTTTGGTATGGAAAACTTTAGTTAGCGCCTCGTTAGCGGGTGATGACCGTCACGTCGTTTGCAACTTCAGGAAACACAAAGCGTCCGCCTACAGCTTTTACGCCCTTCACCCGGCACTCCCAGGTGTAGCGTCCGGGGGAGGCAACAGCCGCTTCGCCGGATTCGGTTTTGAAATAATTTGGGTCGGAGGGGTCGGTGGGAAACAACACGTCGACCCCAGTCTGGCCGGTGGACAAGTCCTTAACCAACAGATAGTCTTTGCCGGTACGCTCGTTGTGCACAATGAAGGTGGCAGAATAAGGGCCAAGCTGCCCGTATTTATCCAGTATGCCCAATTTTATTTGAGCATTAGTACTGACCATCCACGTTTGAGCGTGAGCTTTTGGCGCCGCGCCCAGTAGCAACAGCGCTGCAAGGGCGCCGGTTACTCGACCAACCAGCGACCGCTGCTTGGGTGCATAAAAAGAGGGTACTGATGTCATCATGGGGTGAAAGATGAAAAAGGTGATGTGCTATAAACAGGTATTAAAGCAGTGTAATTAAGCTCAATGCAGGCCAAGTTAATGCGTGGGGAATGAACTCGCAACTTGCCTTAAGCTTGAGTTGTTAATATTTTAATTAAGTCCTTTTTCAGGTCTGCTCATTTCAGCTCATGGCACGGCGGTACACCCGGTCTCTTTCAGGACTGCCACTTCCTTCTCCCGCGCCTGCGGGCCCGCAGTGCGGGTTGTGCGAACGGGAGGTTCAGTCCACCTCCCGACACCACTTGGTGCCTCGCGAAGAGGGCGGCCGCCACGGCCCCACCGTGGAGCTGTGCCAACCCTGCCACAGCAGTGTGCACCGCTTTTTGAGCAACCGCGACCTGGCCCGGCGCTACCCTTCCGTAGAAGCGCTGCGCGGTGCCGAAGAGCTACAAACGTACCTACGCTGGATTCGGCGGCAGCGCGTGGAGCGCATCGTGAACCGGCGTGGTAAGAAGTAGCCGCGGCGCTACTGCACCGCGCAGCTGATTTCGTTGCCCATCACGCCCACTAGGTGCACGGTGCTGTTGCCGCCCGCCCCGGGCCGTACCCGAATCTGGGTGCTGATGCGGTCTTTCAGGTCGGAAACGTGGGAGATAATGCCAATCATCTTGCCCGAGTGCTGCAGGCGCTCCAGCGCATCCAGGGCTGTGTTCAGGGCGTCGGGGTCGAGCGTGCCGAAGCCTTCATCGATAAACAACGACTCGATGCGGGCCTTGTGGCCGGCCAATTCGCTGAGACCCAGCGCCAGCGCTAGGCTCACCAGGAAGCTCTCGCCGCCCGAGAGCGAGGCCATAGGCCGCACGGTGTCGGCCTGGTCGTGGTCGATGATTTGCAGCTCCAGGTTGCGGTGGGGCGTCTTGAGGATGGTGTAGCGGCCCGTGAGTTGGCGCAGGCGCAGGTTAGCCAGGCGGGCCAGGTGCGTCAGAGTCAGGCCCTGGGCAAACTGGCTGAACTTATCGCCCCGCGCCGAGCCGATTTGCTCGCTCAAGTCCTGCCAGCGCTGCTCTTCCAGCTGGCGCTGCTGCAACTCGCGCAGGCCGTTAGCCTGCTGCTGCCGGGCATCGTCGTCCTGCTTCAGTTGGTTGCCCACTGCGCCCAGCTTCTGCTGCAGAATGTCGTCGGCGGCCGAGAGAGTATTGAGTTGGGTGGTGAGTTCGGCGGCCGTGTGCGGAGTGAGGCCGGCTTCGGCGTGGTGGTTCAGCTCGGCGGTGAGGTCAGTGAGGCGACGGGTGGCCGCGGCCTGGGCGGTGAGGTGCTCCTGGCGCCGCTGGTGCAGGCGCTCGGCCTCGGCGGAGGGCAATAGCAGGGCCTGGGCCTCGGCCGCGGTGGCAATGCCGGCTTCGGCAAGGGCTGCAAGCAGCTCGGCCTGACGGTCGGCGTGGGCCGTGGCGTGCTGGGTTAACTGAGCTTGCAGCGAGGTGTGGGCATTCTGCTTGATGGCGAGCTCCTGTTGCTGGCGGGCGAGCTGGTTTTGGGCCCGGGTCGCATCATCGGCCAGCTGTTGGGTGGCCAAGCGCAGCTGTTCGGCTTCGGCGCTGGGGTTGGCGCCGGCATAGCAAGCCTGCCGGGCGGCCTGCTGCTGCTCCAGCGCCTGCTGCTCGGCTTCGAGCGCGGCTGCGGCTGCGGCGAGCTGCCCCTTGTTTCTGCTTAGCTCTTCGGTGCGGGCGTTGTGCGCACTTTTCTTTTCCAGCAAGGCTTTGCCAAGCTGGTCTAAGGTTTTTACCTGAGCTTCATAAATATCGGCCCGTTCGCGCAGGGTGGCCAGAATTCCATCATACGGCGGCCGGGCGGGCAACGCGAGCTTGTGGGGCCGCAGGAAGTCCTGCACGGTTTGCTGGAAAATAGCGGCTTGCTCGTTCCACTCAACTAGTTCTTCTTCCAGTTGAGTTAGTTGAAGCGCTATGCTGCTTTGCCGCTCCTGCAGGCGCGGAATCTCGTTTTGGGCGGCGGCGGCCGCTTCTCCGGCTCGCGTGTATTTATCACGCAATTCCGTCAGTTTTTCGTCGAGCACGGCTAGGCGGCGGCGGTCGGCGGCGGCCGAGGCCTGTTGTGTCGTGGCTTCGGCCAACAGGGTCCGAACTGCGGCCGGGTCGGTGGGCTGGGCCGGCGCTGGCACCAGAGCAGCCGCCAGCGCCGCAATTTGCTGCTGGGCCGCCTCGGCTGCGGCTGCCGCTTCATCCCGCAGCATCTGGCGTTGGCGCTGCTCGGTTTGGTGGCGCGTGCAGGCGGAGGTGGCGCGGCGCAGCTCATCGTCCAGAGCCATGAGCACCTGCTGCTGGCGGGCCACGCGCTGCTCCTGCTCGTCGGCTTCGGCGGCAAAATCGGCGGTGAAGGCGTGTTCCAACGCTCCGCAAAGAGGGCAGGGCTGGCCGGGCTGCAGGTGTTGGCGGTGGGCGTTCAGGTCGGCCAGCGCTTGCTGGGCCCGCAGCTCGCGGCGGTAGCTTTCGAGCAGCTGCTGGCCGTCGGTGCGGCGGGTTTCGAGATGAGTAACGGCCGTTTCCGCCGCTGCTAGGGTAGGGGCTTCCTGGTCAATTTGCGCGCTCAACGTTTCGACGCGGGCTTGCTGTTCCTGCACAGCTTCAGCTTTGGGCAGCAGCAGCTGCAGGCCTTGCTGGTAGGTAGTAAGCTCGTCGGCGCGCTGAGCCAGGGCGGCAGCTGTGGTGCCGTTCAGCAAGGCGTCGCGCTCGGTGCGGCAGGGCTGGCCTTCGTCCTTGATGGCCTGCTGGCGGGTCAGGGCATCCTTTTCGAGGTCGCGCTGACGGGCTAGGTCAGCCGTCGCTTCGCTTTGGCTTTTGCGCAATTCGGCGCGCCGGGCTTCGCGCGTGGCAATTTCCTTTTGGGCGCCCTGCAGGTCGATAATTTCGCGGTTCAGTTCCAGAACCTGGTCTTTCAAGTCAATTTCCGCGCTATGGTCAATCAGCCAGCGCTTGAGAATGGCGTCATGGTTCTGCAGCGTCTCAATTTCTGCGGCTTGCTGGCTTAGGGCTACTTCCGCTTCTTTGTTGGTGTGCTGGATTTGGGCGTGAGCTTCCCGTTTTTGGGTAAGCTGACGCTCGGCCGCGGCTATCTCGGCGTCCTGCTGCTGAGCCCTGCTGAGCACGGGCCGCAGGCGGTTTTCCTCAACCAGAGCCGTGGCGTGCGCGGCAGTGGCTACCCCGTGGGCTGCCTCGGCTGCCGTGGTGGCTTCGGCCAGCAGAGGCAGCGACTGCTCCAAGTCGCGCAACTGGGTGGTGTCGCGGTCCAGTTCCTGCTGCGCGGCGGCCACCAAAGCCAGGGGCTTGGCTAGGGCAGCCGCGCGGGTATGGCCATCGAGGCGCGCAAAATCGGGCTGCAAGGTTTCATCTTCCCGGCTGAGCTTTTCCAACTCGCGAGCAGTGTCGCGCAGCTGCTTTTCGAGTTGGTCCAGGATGGTGCGCCAGGTCAGGCAGATGGTTAGGTCCTGCTGCTCTTCGTAGTGCTGCTCGGCTTGCTGGTGCAGCACATCGAGCTGGGCTTCCAACTCGGCTCGCTCTTCCTCTGTCAGCAGGCGGGTGGCATCCAGCTTGGCGCGTAGGAGCTTGGTTTTTAATTCTTCTTCTTTGGCTTTCTCAAAGGCTGCCACTGACAGCCGCGAGTAAATGCCCACGTTGGTCATCTTCTCGAGTAGGGCGCTGCGCTCTTTTTCGGGCGCATGCAGGAAGCGCGCAAACTTGCCCTGGCTCAGCAGCACCGACTGTTCAAACTGTCCAAAATCGAGCCCCGACAACTCACCTACCCGTTTTGGTACCGCCTCCTTACCGCTAATCACGGCGACATTAGAGGGGCTCATTACCAGGCTCATGGCATCGGCGTTCAGGCTGCCTTTGTCTTCGCCGCGCACTTTGCGCTTCACTTCCCAGCGCGAGCGGTAGCGCACGCGGTCCACCACGCCGGTGTCGGGGTTGGTTTCGTGCACTTCAAACTCTACTTCTGAAAAAGCGTCCTTGGCATGGCGGCTCACCATTTCGCCCACTTGGCGGTCGTGGCGCGGCACTCGGCCGTAGAGGCCCACGGAAATCGCATCGAGCAGCGTGCTTTTGCCCGCGCCGGTGGGGCCGGTGATGGCAAATAGCCCCGTATCCGCTAAGGGCGTGGCGTCGAAGCGAATCAGAAACGGACCGGGGAGCGAGTTAAGGTTAGCGAAGCGGACGCTGATAATTTTCATGCGAAGATATTTCCCATCAATACTTCCCGAAGATACGGCTTGCTGGCGTGACCCCATCCCCTGACCCCCTACCTATACAAGAGGGGAGGTGGCCATGAAGTAGAGCCGTTAAGTTCAGGGATTAGGGGTGGGGCTACTGCCAGGCCTGTGGGTCGGCTTCTGCCAGCAGTTGGCGCAGCTCGCCAAACGTAGCCTTCAGGGCCGTCGCGCGCTCGGGCGGCAGGCCAGCTACGCGGCGGCCAAACACTTCGTCCACAGTCAGCTCGTGCAGCAGAGCCAGCGGGATGGCGCTGTCGGCCAGGTCGGGGGCTTCGGTGGCGCGCTGGTGACGCACGCCGCGGGGGGCCAGCACGTGGGCTTTTTGCAGTTGCAGCACGGCTTGTATGCGGCGCTGCACCTCGGTGGGCGTTTCGTCGGAGCGTACCAGCACATCGGCCCAGGCCACGAGCTGAAAGGCTGAGTTATCGAAAGCCAGAATATCGGCTTCTACCTCCTCCAGCGTGCCGTGGAAGCGCTGCAGGCGCCGCGTCACCGGCACGGGCAGGGCCGTGATGGTGGGCGCGCCCGCGCCCTTGAACTCCAGCAGCAGCACCTGTTGCTTGTCGTCGGCCTCGGTGAATGACAGCGGCACCGGCGAGCCCGAGTAGCGGATGTGCGCCCGCCCGCCCACAACCTGCGGGCGGTGCAGGTGGCCCAGTGCCACGTAGTCGAACGCAGCCGGGAATTGCTCGGCGCCCACCAGGCCCAGGCCGCCGATGTGCACGTCGCGCTCGGCGCCTTCGCGGGCTTCGCCGCCGGCGGCGTAGAGGTGGCCAGTGGCAAGCACGGGCACGTCTTGTTCGCGCTGGCGCATAACGGCTGCGCATTCGGCCAGGGCAGCGTAGTGCCCGGCAATGCTTTGGCGAATCCGGATTTGGCGGTCGTCGAGGGTTTCGCCGGCCACGGCCAGCCGAATGTCGCGGTCGCGCAGAAATGGCACCGCGCACACCACCAGCCCCGGCCGGCCATTGGCGGCGTTGAGGTGCAGCACTTGCTCGGTGGGGTCGGTGGGCACGCCGCCCACCACGTGGATGCGCAGCTGCCGCAGCAACTGCCGCGAGGCGTTGAGCATGGTGGGGGAGTCGTGGTTGCCGCCCACCACCACAATGTCGCGGCAGCCGGTGGCCTGCATCTTCACCAGGAAGGTGTAATACAGCTCCTGCGCGGTGTAGGACGGCGTTTGGGTATCGAAAATGTCGCCGGCAATTACTAGTACTTCAATGCCTTGGACCTGCACTGTTAGCAGCAGCCACTCGAGGAAGGCTTGCTGCTCAGTGGTGCGTTCCTGGCCCGTGAGGAAATGTTGGCCGAGGTGCCAGTCGGCGGTGTGGAGGACGCGCATAGGGTAGAGATAATTACGAAGATACCCAAACGGGGAGGAATGGAAAAGCCCCGGCAGTAGATGCAGGGGCTAATCTGGCAGAGTACAAGTAGAGTGAATTTAATAGAGAAACGCTATTGTAATTGAAAGAAAATGTATTTGCTAAATATTGTCAGGACATTGTGTCAATTAATAAATGCAAGATATAATTGCTTGAAAGTCCATGGGTGTTTCTCCGCGTTGTGGCGGAAAGCAAAATATAATTTAACAATATAGGAAATAGGTGCCATTAAGCTATGGATTCATAACTGTTGCTTGCCTGACTGACTTTTAGTGGGCCCTATCAACCTGTTTTACTGCTTATTATACACGTCTTTGAATCTGAGCATCTCCCAGATTCTTCGTTCATTATTATTTGGAAAGCCGCAATTAGGTGCAAAGTCATCTGCTTCCTTAAATGTGCCGAATATTCTATCCCACCATGTAATATCTCCATAGTTGTACTTGTGAACATCAAGTTGATGGTGGATAGAATGATGTTCCGGTCTTTGCAAAAAATAGCCTAACCATTTTGGAGTTCTGATATTCGAATGATAAAAATATTCTCCCGTAGCGCCAAAAAATGAGGTCCAAGCCGCTGCTTCTGCAGTTGTACCAAAAACAAAAAAGAGGAAAAAACTAAAAGACTATAAAAATTAAGGTTGTTAAGCAAATTAAAATTGCCGGAATTCCCTGTGTCGCTAGGAGTTTTTCAATAATCATTGAGGTGCTAGTAAAGCATTGCGCAATACATCTTTAATTCCGTAATTATTGGAACTTGTTATTAGCATAAATGTAAAAGTAATTATATAAATAAATATCGGAAGGCAAACCTAACCAGCTTGCCTGTCGCTACTGCACCTCAGCTATTCACCGCCACTAATGCACCGCTTGCTTCTGAAACTCCGTAACGGCCTCGCCTAAGTCCAGAACCTCTGCGCCGGGCAGCGCACTTTGCACAATGCTGGCGCCCGCTGCCGAGCGGTAGCCACCGGCGCAATGCACCAGTATAGGCTTGTCGGTCGGAATCTCGCGGGCCCGTTCGCGGAGCTCGGGGAGCGGAATAGTTAAGGCATTCTCGAACACAGGCACTTTGGCCTCGGCGTGGTTGCGAATGTCCACGATGGTGAAGGTCTCGGGGTGCTGGCGCACTGCTTCCACATCGACGTCGGAACTGGTGGCGGGCAGTTGCAGGGGAGCCAACATAGCGCCTTTTATGTTGCCCTCGTAACCAATTTTGGCGGTTTTGCGCACCACGGTATCCAGCGCAATCTGCGAATCGGCCAGCAGGTAATACTTTTCAGTAGGGCCTACTAGCGAGCCCAGCCAAGTTTCGAATTTGCCACCGTCCTGCAGGTTAATGGCGCCGGGCAGGTGGCCGGCGCGGAACTTGGCGGCGGGGCGGGTGTCGATGACGAGCACGCCGGGCTCGAGCGCCGTGCCAGGGCGCAGGTGCGGCACGGCCCGGATACTGTCTTCGAAGCTGGGGGCGCCCTGCTTGTTCAGCTTCACGTTGTGGCCAAAGTACTTGGGCACGAAGGGCTGGTCTTTCAAAAGGACTTTGATGAACTCCTCCTCCGACATGGGCTGTAGGGCGTAGTTGGTTTTTAGCTCCTTGGCAATGGTGCTGTCGAGGTCGGTGCTGGTGGTTTTGCCGCAGAGCGAGCCGGGGCCGTGGGCGGGATACACCCGCGTGGTGCCAGGCAGGGTCATGAGCTTGTTGCGGGTGCTGCGGTAGAGCTCGGCGGCCAGCTCTTCGCGCTTGTGGCCCCCGATGGCTTCGTCTTCGCGCAGGTCAGGGCGGCCTACATCGCCCACAAAAAGCGTGTCGCCGGTGAACACGGCACGGCTTTGGGCGAGGTCGTCCATGAGCAGAACGCTGATGCTGTCGGGGGAGTGGCCGGGGGTGTTGATGGCGTGCAGCTCAAAATTTCCAATCTTGATGCGGTCGCCGTCGTCGAACGTTTTATGGGAGTACTTGGCGCCTAGTAGCTTGCTGCAGTAGATGTCGGCCTCGGTTTCTTCGGCAATTTCCAGGTGCGACGACACGAAATCGGCGTGCGGGTGGGTCTCAATCACCGCAATGATGTCGGCCTCGTGCTCGTCGGCAAAATCGTAGTAGGGCTGCGGGTCGCGGGCGGGGTCGATGATGGCGACCTGACGGCCGCAGCGCACGGCGTAGCTGGCTTGGGCCAGGCCCTTGTCGTAAAACTGTTGGATTTGCACGGCCGAGGCCGTGCTACTGGGGAGGGGAGGCATGAGGAAGGGGAGGTAAATGGCGAAATCTGGAGCCGGGTGGCTTCGCCAAATATAAGCAAGTCGCGGAACGGAGGGTTTGGTTGAGCTTAGCCGCCCGTACAACAAAGCCCCAGCTGTAGGAGCTGGGGCTTTGGAAAGGACAAGGGGTGGAAAGCGGTTAAGCTTTGGCTTTCGCCTTCATTTTGCTGCTGTCCTTTGTCTTGCTATGGCCGCGGTGCTCTTGCTTGAGTTGGCTGAGCTTGGCGTATTGGTCGGCAGTCAGGATGGTTTTAAGCTGGGCCTGGTAGCGGTCGTGGGCGGCTTTCATGTCGGCGCGGCCGGCTTGTTTATCATTGCCGTACTTGGCCTTGAAAGCGGCGGTTTCCTGATGACGGGCCAGCATCAGCTGCTCCACGCGGGCTTCCTGGTCGGCGGTGAGGCCGAGCTCCTTGGCCATTTTGCTGGCTTTGTGGTCGGCTTTCTGCTCCGGCGATTTTTTGGTTTTTGCCTTGGCGTGAGTCTTAGTAGGAGCGGTTTGGGCAAAGCTGGTGCCGGCGGTGGTGAAGGCTAGGGCGGCGAGCAGAATCAGGGTCTTTTTCATAGGGATGGTATAGCAAAGGGGGAGATGTGCGGTGGGAACCGTCCGAAACGGGGCCGGGTGTATAGGCTAATTGCAATGGTCGAGCCAATATTTTCGAGTTTGTAGAGACGCCACACTTGGCGTCTCGGCGTTGAACGATGACGTTAAATCAATTCAAACGGCGCGGCCGCCGAGACGCCAAGTGTGGCGTCTCTACATCGTTCGGCTGGGGACTATTGATTCGCTCTCTTGCCGCGGCCACCCGGCTGCTGCTCGGGCATGTGGTCGCGGCGCTCGTCTCTCAGTTGGTCGAATTTGGAGAACTGCTCAGGAGTGAGCACGGCGCGGATTTGCTCTGCGTATTTGGCCTGGGAGGCTTTGAACTGCTGGCCCATGCCCTGGCGGCTGCCACCGGCGCGGGTCTTGTCACGGAAGCTCAGCATTTCCTGGCGCTGGGCTAGCAAGATGGGTTGCAGTTTGGCTTTCTGGTCGGCATTCAAGCCAAGCTCTTTGCCGAGATATTGGCTGCGGCGTTCGGCCTGTTGCTCAGGCGAGGGCTGAAGACGGGCGCCGGCTTGGGCCGGGGGCGCGGGGCCAGCGCTGGCGGGCGATTGCGCAAAGGAGCGGGTGGCAGTAGCAGCCAGAGTAGCCAGCAGAACAAAAGTTTTCGTCATGGTCGGGGCAGGGATTAAATCAATGATTTGCTGGCTTGGATGCTGCCGGGTAGCCCGGGTTTAATCGAAGCAGCGCCTTCATTCGCTCGCTACGGTTGGGCCAAAAAGCAGGACCGGAGCGAATTTGCTGCCTATATTTCGGGCCCGCCGCTGCCGCTGCCATTGATTTTTCGTGGAAGCGGTACTCGGCGGCTCCGTTTTAAAGTCATTTTTATTTCAAACTTCTTCTTTCCTCATCCCTAACAAATGGCAAGTATTTTCGCCAAAAAACCCTTAGGTGTGCTTCTCGGTGAGGCCAACGCCACCGGGCACGGTACCCTGAAACGAACATTGGGCGCGGGTAACCTCGTGGCTTTGGGTGTCGGCGCCATCATTGGAGCCGGCCTATTCGTGCGCACCGCCGCCGCCGCCGCGCAGGCATCGGGCCCGGGTGTTACGTTGGCTTTCATTGTGGCCGCTATTGGCTGCGTATTCGCGGGCTTGTGCTACGCCGAGTTCGCGGCTATGATTCCCATTGCTGGCTCGGCCTATACCTACGCCTACACGACCATGGGCGAGTTTGTAGCCTGGGTTATTGGCTGGGCCCTGATTATGGAATACGCTCTGGGCGCGGCTACTGTCAGCATTGCCTGGAGCGAGTATCTCAACAAGCTCTTGGAGGTTTTTGGCACAAGTATACCGTATAGTCTCAGCCACTCGCCATTTGAAAGCGCCGTGGTGAACGGCGTAACCGAGCACGGCATCATCAACCTGCCCGCGCTGCTGGTTATCGTGGCCCTGAGCCTGCTGCTGGTGAAAGGCACGCAGGAATCGGCCTTGTTCAACGCCGTAGTAGTGGTGCTGAAGGTTGTTATCGTGCTGGTGTTCATCGCAGTGGGCTGGCAGTTTATCGACCCCGCCAACCACACGCCCTACCTGATTCCGGAAAATGCTGAGCCTGTAAAGAACGCCGCCGGTGACGTGGTTCGGGAGTACACCGAGTGGAATAAGCACGGTTTTGGAGGTGTTTTGGGTGGCGCAGCCATCGTATTCTTTGCCTTCATCGGTTTCGATGCTGTGAGCACGGCCGCACAAGAGGCCAAAAACCCCAAGCGCGACATGCCCATTGGCATTCTCGGTTCGCTGGCCATTTGCACCGTCCTCTACATTCTGTTCGGCCACGTGCTGACGGGCGTTGCCAACTGGCGCGAATTTGCTGACCCCGCCCTGGGCGGCGAAGCCTCGGTAACTTACGCCATTAAGGCGCACATGCCCGGCTACGAGTGGATGGGCACGGCCGTAACGGTTGCCATCCTGCTTGGTTTCTCGTCGGTAATGTTGGTGATGCTCATGGGCCAGAGCCGCGTGTTCTTCTCCATGGCCAAAGACGGCCTGATGCCGAAGGCATTCTCGGAGCTGCACCCCCGTTTCAACACCCCCTACAAATCCAACCTGATTTTGATGGTGTTCGTGGGCTTGTTCGCGGCCTTCGTGCCCGGCTCCCTGGCCGGCGACCTGACCTCGTTCGGCACCCTGCTGGCCTTTGTGCTGGTGAGCTTGGGCGTGTGGATTATGCGCCGCTCCGACCCCGACCAGCCCCGCCCGTTCCGTTCGCCGTTTTCGTCGCCTAGCTTCCCATTTGTGCCGGTGATGGGTGCCCTTGTCTGCCTGCTGCTGATTGTGGCCCTCGACGCCTTCACCCTGAAGGTGGCCATGGGCTGGATGCTGCTCGGCTTCATCGTGTACTTCCTCTACGGCAAGCGCAACTCGCTGCTGCAGAAAGGCATTGTGGTAGTGCCCAAGGAGATGGACGAGCAAGCTTTCATCGAGCCTGACAAAGACAACTTGTAAAAGCCTTGTAGTAGCTTAACTGCTGCTGCATAAAAGCCCCGCTGGTTTGTGCCAGCGGGGCTTTTATCTTAACTGATAAGCAATACCTTTAGCCAAACCCGCTTCCCCTGTGAAATCCTTCTCTACCCTACAGTGCATCGGCCTCCTCGTATCGTTCGGCTTGGCCAGCGTTTTAACGGCCTGCGACAGGTGTGAAAACGTAGATTGTGCGCCCTGCAATCCTTTCATTGGGGATATTGCGTTGGCTTTCGACCGCGACAGTTTGCAAGGGGGATTTCGCAAGGCCGAAATCAATGGCGGCTACGCTGTGCGTTACACTGCACCCGGTTTCAATATGCCAATTGACACGTTGCGCCAATCGCGCAACTCGGTCGACTTTTATCGCTCTGGCTTCAGCTTAGGTATGCTGCCCTGGCCCCGCTTGCTAAATACCACGCCCTATAACCTGAATGAGCACAACTACCGCTTTGTGCTGCCGGCTATCAACCGCACCTACGACATCAGCAACGTGGAGATAGTAACTGGGCCGGGCAATACTAAAAGCTGCTGCAGCTGCGGCGAGAATGTGCGGCGACGCTTTGTATTGAATGGTGCCGCCATTGTAGCCGATGGTAATAAAAATAATGAGCGCGTGACTTGGTTGGGGCGCTAGCGGCCGCAGCTATGCTGCCTTTACTTCGCTCTTCAGCTTGAGCACCCGGTCGCCATTGTCTTGCACAATAACCAGGGCCGGGTCCTCGGGCGAGCCGTTGCGATGAATCTCTGAGCCCTTGATGGTGCGGGCAATGGGCTCTTTGTGCACCGATTCAATTTTGCCGGTGGCGGTACCGGTACCGTATTTCCAGGTGACTTTGGTGCCTTTGCGCATGGTGGGGTAGGGATAGGGGTGAAAATGCCAAGGTGTTTTCGGGCTCTTGCCACATTATTACTGGCATTTGTACAGAACCGTTGCCGCGCCATGGCTTGAGGAACTACATTTGATGGCCGAGCTAAGGGCGACCCTCTTTTTAAGCAAGTTTTTAAGGAATTGTAACTTCTTTTTGCATGAAGATTTTTGTTCAGCAAGTGCCGTTTCTTGCGGTGCTGGGCTTACTGGTTCAGGGGGCGCAGGCCCAGCCTGGTACTTACCCGCGCAATGGCGTGTTTGACCAGCGGCCGGGCACCTTTGCCTTCACGCACGCTACGCTGTTCAACGACTACAAAACCCGCATCAGCGATGCCACGCTGGTGGTGCAGGACGGCAAAGTGCTGGCAGCCGGCCCTGCGGCATCGGTGAAAATACCGGCTGGCGCCGTGGTGCAGGACCTGCGCGGCAAGTTTATCTACCCCGGTTTTGTGGACGTGTACACCAGCTACGGCGTGCCCGAAATAAAGCCAGCGGAACGCCAGGGCCGCCGCGTGCCGCCGCAGTTTGAAAGCCAAAAAACCGGCGCTTTCAACTGGAACCAAGCCATTCACCCCGAAGTGAACGCAGCCGAGCACTTCAAGATAAACGCCGACCAAGCCACCGCCTACCGAGCCCTGGGCTTCGGGGCCGTGCTCACGCAGCAGGCCGACGGCATCATGCGCGGAACGGCCGCCTTGGTGAGTTTGAACACCAATCGCAAGGAAAACGAGGTGATACTGCTGGAAAAGGCGGCCTCGGGGCTGTCGTTCGACAAGGGCACCAGCACCCAGGACTACCCGGGCTCGTTGATGGGCAGCATTTCCCTGCTCCGTCAAACCTACCTCGATGCGCAGTGGAACCAGCGCAACCCCCGCCGCGAGCAGAACCTCTCGCTGCAGGCCCTGACCCAGCAAAAGGCGCTGCCCGCCATTTTTCAGGTGAGCGACAAGCTCTCGGCCTTGCGGGCCGATAAGGTGGGCGATGAGGCCGGCCAGCAATACATCATCAAAGGGCGCGGCGACGAATACCAGCGCCTGAACGACCTGAAAGCCACTGGCGCCACCTTTGTGCTGGCCCTCAACTTTCCCGATGCCTACAATGTGGAGGATGTGTACGACGCCCTGCGCATTCCCCTAGAGGATTTGAAGCACTGGGAGTTGGCACCCGCCAATGCCGCCCGCCTCAGCCAGGCCGGCGTGCCGTTCGTAATTACCGCCGCTGACCTAAAGGACAAAAAGAAGTTTCTGCCCAACCTGCGCAAAGCTGCCCAGTACGGCCTGAGCGAAACCGCCGCGCTGCAGGCCCTAACCGACGCCCCTGCGCGTCTGCTCCGCGCCCAAGACCGCATCGGTGCCCTGAAGCCGGGCATGGAAGCCAACTTCATTGTGTGCTCGGCCAGCTTCCTGGCCGACGACAACGTGCTGCTTGATAACTGGGTGCAGGGCGAGCGCTACCAGCAGAGCACTGTGCCTGCCGACTACCGCGGCGTCTACAGCCTGAAAATCGGCGACCAGCCCGAAGGCCGTTTCCTGATACAGGGCAAGCCCGAAGCACCGGAGCTGAAAATTGTGCCCACTGCCGGAGACACAATCCGCGGCAACGTGGCCGTGACCAGCGACCTGGCCACAGTGGTATTCAACCCCAACGACAAGCAAAGGGGCAAGGGTGCTAAAGCTCCTGCACCCTTAAAAGCTGACGCGGCTTCTGGTTCCGTGCGCCTCAGCGGCTACTACACGCAAGAGGGCCGCGTATTCCAGGGCGATGGCCTGCTGGCCGATGGCACGCCCGTGAAATGGCGCGCTGCCCGCCTGGAAGAGGCCAGCCGCGCTGCCAAGCGGGACTCGGCCAAGGTGACGCCGCCGCCGGTGGTAGGTAACGTCATTTTTCCTTTCGCCGCCTACGGCCGAGCTGAAATGCCCAGCCAGCAAACCACTCTAATTAAGAATGCCACGGTGTGGACCAGCGATGCCGCCGGCAAGCTCGAAAACACCGACGTACTGCTGGTAAACGGCAAAATTTCCAAAATAGGGAAGGGGTTGGCGCTGCCCAAGGGCGGCCGAACCATCGACGGCACAGGCAAGCACCTCTCGCCGGGCATTATCGACGAACACTCCCACATTGCCGTAGCTGGTGGCGTGAATGAGGGCACCCAGGCTGTTACCAGTGAGGTGAGCGTGGCCGATGTGGTCGATAACGAGGACGTGGGTATTTACCGTGACCTGGCGGGCGGCGTGGTGGCCGCGCAGCTGCTGCACGGCTCGGCCAACCCCATTGGTGGGCAGTCGGCGCTGGTAAAAATGCGCTGGGGCGCCACGCCCGAAGCCATGAAAATTGCCGGCGCACCGGGGTTTATCAAATTCGCTCTGGGCGAAAATGTGAAGCAAAGTAACTGGGGCGAGCTGAACGTGCTGCGCTTCCCGCAAACGCGCATGGGCACCGAGCAGGTGTTCGTCGACGCTTTCACCCGCGCTAAAGAGTATCAGAAAGACCTCGCAGCTTATAACAAACTCGGGAAAGGCAAGCAGAACAAAACCGAGGGCCCGCGCCGCGACTTGGAGCTTGATGCGTTGGTTGAAATCCTGAACCGCCAGCGCTTCATCACCTGCCACAGCTACGTGCAAAGCGAAATCAACATGCTGCTGGGCGTAGCCGACCGCCTCGGATTCAAGGTTAACACCTTCACGCACATTCTGGAAGGCTACAAGGTGGCCGACAAAATGAAGGCGCACGGTGTGAACGCCAGCACCTTCTCGGACTGGTGGGCTTACAAAAACGAAGTGCGCGATGCCATTCCCTACAATGCGGCCATCATGACCCGGGCCGGCCTGAACGTGGCCATTAATTCCGATGATGCCGAGATGAGCCGTCGCCTCAACCAGGAAGCCGCCAAAACCGTGAAATACGGTGGCCTCACCGAGGAAGAAGCCCTGCGCCTGGTTACCATCAACCCGGCCAAAATGCTGCATCTCGACGCTAAGATGGGCTCCATCAAGGAAGGCAAGGACGCCGACGTGGTGCTCTGGACCGACCACCCCCTGAGCGTTTATGCCCGCCCAGAATACACCTTCGTCGACGGCCGCGAGATGTTCAGCCTCACCGCCGATGCCGCCCTGCGGGCCGATATTCAGAAGGAGCGGCAGCGCATTGTGCAGGCCATGCTGGCCGCCAAGAAAGGAGGCGCGCCTACCCAAGCGGCTTCCAGCAAACCGCAGGGCCTGTGGCACTGCGACACCATCGGGCAAGAAAAAGAACTAGCCGACTAGCAATAGAAGAACCCATGCGCCTTATTCTAACCCTCGCCCTTGCTAGTACCACCTGCGCCGCCTTTGCTCAGGTGCCCACGCCCGCGCCGCCCCAGGCCAAGCCGGTGCTCATTACTGGTGCCACGCTGCACGTAGGCAATGGCACAGTGGTGCCCAATGCTGCCGTTGCCTTTGACAAAGGCCGCCTGACCTATGCCGGGCCAGCGGGCGGCTTCAACGCCGACCGAGCCGGCTACGAGACCATCGACGCGGCCGGCCAGGACCTGTATCCGGGTCTGATAGTACCCAATACCACGCTGGGTCTGACCGAAGTAGAATCCGTCCGGGCCACGGTGGATGAGCGGGAAGTGGGCACAATGAATCCCAACGTACGTGCCCTTATTGCCTACAACACCGATTCGGACATTTTACCTACTGTGCGCACCAACGGCGTGCTGCTGGCCCAAACCACGCCCCGCGGTGGGCTGCTGGCCGGCCAGAGCAGCGTGGTGCAGCTCGACGCCTGGAACTGGCAGGATGCCGTGGTGCGCGCCGATGACGGCCAGCACCTCACTTGGCCTCAGATGGTGTTCCGCCTCAGCCCCAGCGAAGATGCCACGGCGCTTGACCGGCGCCAAAAGGTCCGCGAAAGCCAGCTGCGCGACCTGGAGCAGCTTTTCGGCGAAGCCAGCGCTTACCGCCAGCTGCCCGCCAGCCGCAAGGAAAACCTGCGCCTTGCTGCTTTAGCCGGTATTTTCGACGGCTCTAAAACGCTGTACCTGCACGCCGACTACGGCAAGGAAATCATCGAAGCCGTGCGTTTTGCCCGTCGCATGGGTGCGCAGAAGGTCGCCGTGGTAGGTGCCCGCGACGCCTGGATGGTGCTCGACTTCCTGAAGCAAAACGACATCAGCGTGGTCGTGTCACGGATTCACGCGCTGCCCCGGCGCGACGCTGACGACTACGACCAGCCCTACAAGCTGCCCGCGCAGCTTCAGGCCGCGGGCATTCGTTTCTGCCTCGACTACCAAGGCGACCAGGAAACGGCCGGCTCGCGCAACCTGGCGTTTGTGGCGGGCACGGCCGCCGGCTTTGGCCTCACCAAGGAGCAGGCCCTGACGGCCGTCACCCTTAGCACGGCGCAGATTATGGGCATCGATAAAGACTACGGAACCCTGGAAGTGGGCAAAAGCGCCACGCTCGTGCTCAGCAAAGGCGACCTGCTGGACATGCGCACCAATGCCGTTTCGCGCGCCTTTATCGACGGCCGCAGCATCTCTTTGGAAAGCAAGCAAACGTATCTGGAGAAGAAGTTTCGGAGCAAATACGGGCTGTAGCAACTACCCCAGTAGCGGAACGGTAGCGGGAGATTTCGCCATTCCCGCCGTTCTTTTGCATTGTTCACCCACGCGTGCTCTTTTCCTGCGCGCCCTCACTGATGTTTCGACTGCTTTCGCTGTTCCTGCTGCTGCCCCTGTTTGCCCACGCCCAAGCGTCCTTCGTGCCCGATGAGCGCGCTTACTATGGCCTAATTAACCGCGGCAGCGGCCGAAGCCTCGACATTGCCAGCGCCAGCACCGTGAGCGGGGCCCCAGCCGTGCAGTGGGAGTTTACACACGCGGCCAGCCAGCAATGGCGCTTTGTGCCCCTGCGGGCTGGCAGCGAGTATTACCGCATCGAAGCGCGCCACAGCAACCAGTGCCTTACCATCAGCAAGGCTGGCGAGGGCATGGCCCTGGTGCAGCGGCCCTTCCAGGGCAGCGCCGAGCAGCAGTGGCGGCTGGTACAAGCGGGCCCGGCCGGCAGTTACCAACTCGAAAACAAAAGCGAAAACCGCTGTGCGGCCCTGGCTGCGGCCGATAAATTTAACGGTACGCCCGTGCAGGCCCAGAAGGGCAACGGCCGGGCCAGCCAGCAATGGCGCTTGTTTTTGCTCCGAATGAACGTGCTGGAAGGGCCATCGCACTTTGGTCCGCCGCAGCCGTTAGCCGGAGCAATTAACACCACGGGCAATGAGCTGCACCCGGTGCTGAGCCCAGATGGAAACACGCTGTACTTCGCTCGTACCAAGTTTGCGGGCAACACCGAAGGCAACACTGATTCTGGCGATGCCTGGATGAGCCAGAGCGCTGACCAAGGCAAAACCTGGGGTCCGCCCACTCGCCTCGACGCCATCAACACCCAGCAGAACAACGAAGTAGTAGCCGCCGTGGGGGGGCAGGGGCAAACGCTTTATCTGCGCGGCACCTACGAGGCCGGTGCCTCCCGCGACGAGGGCATGAGCAAAGTAGCCCGCACGGTGGCCACCAGCGGAGCCGCCAAAAATGTACGGATTGACGGGGTTCGCATTGCCAGCTACTACACGGCCGTGCCGGGCTCGGGCTTTTTCCTGAGCCAGGACGAGAAAATATTGCTGCTTTCCCTGGAGCGCGGCGACTCGGAAGGTGGCAACGACATCTACCTGAGCCGCCCCGATGGCAACGGCGGCTACGGCGAGCCGGCTTCCTTAGGGCCGGTGCTCAACTCGCCCGGTTTTGACTTTGCGCCCTGGCTGACACCAGATGGAAAAACCATTTATTTTGCTTCTTATGGCCACATGGGCTACGGCTCGGCCGATATTTTCGTGAGCCAGCGCCTCGACGACAGCTGGACCCGTTGGAGCGAACCCCGCAACCTCGGCCCCGCCGTAAACGGCCCGGGTTTCAACGCTTATTTCACCCTGACGCCCGACGGCAAAACGGCCTATTTCTCGTTGTCGGCCACTGCCAATGCCACCAAGGACATCTGGCGTACCGGGCGCGCCGTGCCAGCCGATTCGCTGCCGGCTGCGCCCGTTGCCGCTGTTACTGAAGCGTCGCCCCGCGCCTTTTTGAGCGGCCGGGTGCTGGACGCCCGCACCAAGCAGCCCGTGCCGGGCGCCATCGTGAAAGCCAATTTGCAAGCCAACGCGGCCGGGGTCCAGTTCAATGCCACCAGCCGGGCCGACAACACCGGCGGTTACCAAATGTCGCTGCTGCCCGGCAAGTACTACCTCTCCGCCACGGGCGGTGGCTTCCTCACAGTAGGCGACACCCTTATTGCCAGCGGCTCGCCCCGCCGCGACTTGCTGCTGCTGCCCGCGGTTGTGGGCGCTAAGGTCGACTTGCCCAGCATCATCTTCGCCCAGGGCAAAGCCGGTCTGCTGGGCTCGTCCTACACCGAGCTGAACCGTCTCGCCATCGCCCTGCAAGCCAGCCCCGGAACCGAAGTACGCCTCGAAGGCCACACCGATAACGTGGGCCCGGCCGACAAAAACCAGCAGCTCTCCGAAGACCGGGTGGCCGAGGTCAAGCGCTACCTCGTGGGCCGCGGTGTCGACGAAAAGCGCATTACCACGGTAGGCTTCGGTGGCTCCAAGCCCAAGTTCTCGAACGAGCGGGAGGAAACCCGCCGCCTCAACCGGCGCGTGGAGCTAGTCATTGTCAAGTAGGATTACATCGCGCAGCCGCCAGCCAGCGTAGGGACAGTACCAAGAAACCAAGCTTGGCTTGGAATAGCCATACCCGCATGTCTTTTATCGAACGACCAGCCCCGTTTGAGGTTACGCGCATGACTGCGACCATCCTCTCCGAGAAACCCATTCCTGGCCTGCCCTCGGCCTCTGGCATCGAGCTGATTGGCCCGGTGGCCTACGTTATCAGCGACGATGCGCCGTTTATCTACCTGCTCGATTCGGCAACGCTGGCCGTGCTGGCCCAGGTACGGCTTTTCGAAAGCACGGAGTTTGGCACGGGGCGCATTCCCAAAGGCACCAAGCCCGACCTCGAAGCCCTTACGGCGCTCACCTGGCCCGATGGGCAGGCCGGGGTGCTGGCGCTGGGCTCGGGCAGCACCCCGGCGCGCGAAAAGGGCTGGTTTGTGCCTGTGTCGGGCAGCAAGCCGCAGCAGGTGGCGTTGGGGCCGCTCTATGAGCTATTGCGGGCTCAGCTGGGCACCGGCGCGGTCCTTAATCTGGAAGCCGCGGCTACTACCGCTTCCGAGCTGCTCCTTTTTCAGCGCACCGTGGGCAAAGTAGATGCCGCCCTGCAGTTTCGGCTGCCGCTGTCGGCTACCCTGCAATTTCTGATGGGCAGCGGTCCTGCGCCGAAGGTATCAGCGCCGCTGCGTTTTCCGGTTCCTTACATTGGCAACAGGCCGGCCGGTTTCTCCGGCGCCACGTTTGTGCAGGGCCGGCTTTTCGTGACTGCCTCGGTGGAGGATACCGATGATGCCGTGCTCGACGGAGCCGTGTTGGGCTCCTTTCTGGGCCTGGTCGATGGCAACGACAACACGGCCACGTTTGCGCGCCTCACTTGGCCAGGGGGGCGCCCGTACCTGGGCAAGGTCGAGGGCCTGGCCGTGCGCCGCACCCTGGGTCCTCGCCGCTGGGAGCTCCTGCTCGTGACCGACGACGATGCCGGCGGCAGCACCGCGCTCATGGCCGAGCTCGTTCTGACTTAGCCAGCCATTCGGAACGTAGAATTGACCCAGCTGGGGCTGCGCTTTTGCTGCAGAGTAATACCTAACACCAAGTGAAATAATGGCCGTGCTTGGCGCAGGGGCGTGTAAAGTTGCCAGCCGCGAGGCATGCTTGCCCGTTCGCAGCTGCCCACCTATCCTATGAATTCGCTGCCCGCTGCTAAGGAAACTCATTGTTTTCAAAGCGTGGCTGGCAAGCTGTGTTATCACCCAGGTGGGTTTGTGCACGTGGCCTGGAGCTGATAAAAATATTTTACGGACAGGTACTGGTGCAGCTGAATTCGAGCGCCCGCAAAATCCTGTCGGAGCACGAAGGGCGCGTGCCCCTCACTGGCGCTGCGCAGTAATGGATTATAGACAATTGCCTACCCCGGGCCATGAGCTTGGTCCGCACCCGCCATTGTGCCATTGTTGAAGATGCTGTGATAAAAAGCAAGAGATGGGGCAAGTTTTTTACCTTTAGGCCCCTTTAAGGAGGGCCTGTGGGTCCATCCTGCGTAGCCTCGGCCCGTCAACTGGTCGGGGCTACTTCTTTTTCCAGGCAACGGGCCGGGTGGTACTGGGGGTCGTAGGCGCAGTCGTTCTTCCACAGCGAGTAGCAAAGCAGCAGCAGCTTGCGCATGACGGCAATAACACCGGGCTTGCCGCTGGGCTGGCGGGCCCGTAGCCGGGCATAAAAGGCGATTTGCTGCGGGTTGAAGCGTAAACTACTGACGGCGGGCAAATAGAGGGCCGTCCGCAAGCGCACGTTGCCGCGACGCGAGATGCGCGTGGCCCCGGCGGAAAGGCCACTTTGCCGCTGCACCACGTCCAGCCCGGCGTAAGAGGCCAATTGCCGCTCGTTTTCAATCAACGCGAAGCCGGTGGTTTCGGTGACCACGACAATCGCCGTCGTCAGGCCAATGCCCGGCACGCTGGTGAGATGGGCCAGTTTGCGGGCCAGTTCCGGCTCGGCCGCCAGCAGCGCGGCCAAGTCCTGGTCCACCGCGTGGAGGTGCTGGTCCAGCAGGTGCAGGCGGGCCGTTAATCGGTCCAGGGTGCGCGCATCCGGCTGGTAACGGTGCTGGTAGGCGTGGCGCTGCGTTTTGAGCCGGGCGGCCTGCTGGGTGAGGCTCTGCCGTTCGCGGGAAAGCGCGCGCAGCTGGCGCAGGGCGGGCGTGGGCGGTTGCCAGGCCGGCAAGGCGCGCTCCAAGCCCAAGCGGCAAAGCAGGCGGGCATCGAGTTGGTCGGTTTTACTCTTTTGCTCGGTGCTCTGGGCAAAGTGCTTGACTTTGTTCGGAAGCAAGACGCTCAAGGTTTGTGCGTTGTCGACCAAAAAGTAGGCCAGCTCTTCGTAGTAGACGCCCGTGGCCTCGACCACAAACCAGCAAGGAGCTGCGGCGAGTTGCTGCTTGGCCGTCCAGGCCAGCAGCGCCGCGAAGCCGGCCGCCGTATTGGCAAACGTGGTTTCTTTGCCGAACCACAGGTGCTGGCGGGTATCGATGCGGCCAACACAGGCCACAAAGGTGTCTTTGGCGATGTCAATCCCCACCACGTATTCCAGGGGGACGCTGGCGGAACGAGCGGTGGGCATAAGCGAAGGGGAAAAGGTGAATAAGCAGCTAGGCAGGTTTTTACCGCAACTTTCCTTGTACAAATGCGGGATGCCGGACGCAGGCCCGGCTCCCTCCATACTGTGCAGTCTTCGGGCAAAAACGGAAAACGGGGCACCGACTCTTCAACGCACGGTCAGTCCCGAAGGGCCGCCGTTAGGAGCGTTGCGTGTCCCCGTTTTCTTTTCTGGCTACCTTCTAATGTAAGGCAGTTCAATCATACAAGGAGCTAATCCTCTTCACGGGCTTTTCATCCAATCGGTGCTAGCTGCTGCACCTGCTAACTTTTTTTCTAGCGTTTCTCAACGATTGGGGCTACTGAGAATTACCTAATAAAGATTTCTGCTTAAGTAAGCCTGTTGTTAGAAAAAGGTCTAAACCCTCAAAAAAAAGTATCAGCCAGGGCGGATGAAATTATGCTTTTAAGCAGAATTTTCTGCCTTGAATGAGTGTGGGTATGTATCCCGTTCGCTTATAATACGTAAGGAAGTGGTGCTTTTATAGCCAACTATCCTATACCGTTAATCGATTTGAACCATTGCCCACTAAAGACGTGCTACGCGAGCAGGTAGCCCAACGACTGTACACAGAATTGGATGCCTTGGCTGATTATGCCGCTAATCAGCAGCCCATTCCCAACAAAATGAATGCAGCTGGGCCTCTCGATAGCGCCCAGCCAGTTGACAAGGAAGCCTATAGGCAGCACATTCTCTCGCTCGCCAACTCCGTGCTGATGGCCAGTCCGGCTCTTTTCGACGCGCACGTGCTCCAACTAAGCCAGCGTCAGGGCCCCAAAGCAACCATTGAGCAAATAGCTGCTGTGCGCAAGGCGGTGCTCCTGCGCTTGAGCGTGGGAGAGTACGTCCTGGTGGCCAGCGTGTTGAGCGCGGCCATCAATGCACTTGCCTCAGCTACGGAACCTGAGCAGCCCGTAACGAGCGAGCCAGCTGAGTCCTCAGCAGCTACCAGCCGCTTCAGCCATATGGCCGAAAATTATTTGAGTTTGCTTCTGGCCGGCGACCGCCCTGGGGCTCAGCGCCTAGTGCTTGACGAAGCGGAAAGCGGCAGTGACGTGCGCGACCTTTATCTGCACGTGCTGCAGCCTGCCCAGCGTGAAGTGGGAAGCCTCTGGCACAGCAACACCATCAGCGTCGCCCAGGAGCATTATTGCACGGCTGCCACCGCCAGCCTGATGGCCCAGCTACAGCCATACTTTCAACGCACACCGCGCAACGGCCGCCGCTTGCTGGCTGCCTGCGTGGCCGGCGACCTGCACACCCTCGGCCTGCAAATGGTGGCCGATTTTTTGGAATACGAAGGGTGGGAGGTGTGCTACCTGGGTGCCAGCACGCCCCTTGATAGCATCTGCCGCATGGTAGCCGAACAAGGGGTGGAACTGCTGCTCACAGCGGCCTCTATGCCGCATCACGTGCCCCTGCTGAGCGAATTGGTGGCCGCGTTGCGGCGCGATGCCAGCACTCGGCACGTGCGGGTATTGGTAGGAGGGCGCCCCTTTGGGCATGATGCCAGCCTGTGGGAGAGCACCGGCGCTGATGCCTGGGCCAGCAACGCCGAAGAAGCTGTGGCCGTGGTGCAGGGCCTGTTTGCGGAACAGGATGGCCCAGTGCAGGCGAGGGCAGCTATTTCGACAACCTAGGCCGCAGTCCCCCATCAAGCCAGCGGCCGTACCTGCTGTTATACAACTTGGCCGCTGCGCTGGCTGGCGCTATTTCCTGCAACGTGTTGCGCAACAGGCGGCTATTTGGTAAAGTCGCTTACTACTTGCAGAAACATGGGCGAAGGCACCTCTGCCGTTTGGCCGGTAGGGGCTAGCCGGCCGGTCGCCTGGTCCACGCGGAACGTCACCACGTTGTTGGAGTTTTGATTGGCCACGAGCAGCAGGCTCCCAGAGGGGTCGAGAGTGAAGTTGCGGGGCGTCTTTCCTTGTGTTTCAACGTGCTGAATTATGGCCAGCGCGCCGGTGGCTTCGTCGATAGTAAATACGGCTATGCTGTTGTGTCCCCGGTTGGAGGCGTACAGAAACCGGCCATTGGGCGAAATGTGAACATCGGCGCAGGAATTGGCCCCCTCGTAGCCCGCGGGCAGCGCCGACACCGTCTGGAGCTCGCGGAACTGTCCAGCCGCTGCCTCATATTCCAGCGCCGTAACGGTTGAGTTCAACTCGTTGATGAGGTAAGCGCGCTTGCCGTTGGGATGAAAGGTGAGGTGCCGGGGGCCGGCGCCGGGACGGGCCACAAAGGCGGGCTCGGCCATCTGCGTGAGTTGGCCTGTACGAGCGTTCAGCCGATATCGGTACACTTGGTCGGTGCCCAAGTCTACAGCTAAGGCATAGGCATTGGCGGGGTCTGCAATGATGCAGTGGGCGTGCGGGCCGTCCTGGTTTTTGTGAGGCCCCTTGCCTTCGTGCTGGCTGGTGGATGCAGGCGGTGCCAGCGTGCCATCGGCGAGCAGTGGCAGCACGGCCACATTGCCACCCGCATAGTTGGCAACCAACGCCGATTTGCTGCCTCGGTCAAGGCTAATGAAACAGGGCAAAGCTCCCATCGAGGGCTGCTCGTTGAGCAGGGTGAGGTTGCCGGTGCGCCGGTCCACGGCGTAGGAACTCACGCTCCCGCTTTTCTCTCCCCGAAACGTTTGGGTTTCGTTGACCGCGTACAAAAAGCGCTGCCCCTTCGACAAGGCCAGGTAAGTGGGGCTGGCCCCGCCACGCTGGGCGCTTACGCGCGTGAGGGCGCCGGTGGCAGGAGAGAGGCGGTAAAGGAAAATCGTGTTCTCCTCTGCCGAAGCCACGTTGGTGCCCACATACACCAGGTAGTCCTGCGCCTTCGAACTGCTCGCTGGCCTTGCGCAACCCAGCAGAGCAGCTGCTGTAAGCAGACAAATGCCGCCGATTATAAAAAAAGAGGTAGATCGGGCGAGGAAAACCATCATAAACGCAGATGTTAGGGATGAGCTACAAAAGTGCAATAATTCCCTCATCAAGCGCACTTAACATCCTTTCAGGATGATTGGAAGCAGGTATATTGCAAATCATTAGCTGGCTTACTATGATTTCTGAGAATACTTCTGCAATAACGGCATTGGCTTCTTCCGGCTCTGAAACAAACGCACGTACGCTCTTACAACAAAACCGCATGGCCTATGCGGTGGCCGAGGTGGCTGCTACTGCGGATTTGCATCCGGGGGTTACTATCATCCACAACATCCTGACTGATTCAGTGGAGTACATGTCGCGCCAAGGCATGGTGTTGCTGCAAACGACTTTGCCGGCGTTGCGCGCAATGGGGCCCGAGTATCATAAGGTGTTCTTCAACCCAACCGATGTTTCGGATTATTTGCCCAAAATACTTGAGATGGCAGGCTCGTCCGACCCCTGGGCAATGGTCAGCTTTTTTCAACAGGTGCGCACCACGCAAAGTCCTGAATACTCCTGGTATTTTTCGCTGAGCCGGGTGTTGCTGCGCGATACCGATGGCTCGCCGCTGCTGCTGATTACGACGGCATGTCCCATCGACCCCCTGCATCACGTCACGCACAAGGTGAGCCGGCTGTTGGAAGAAAATAACTTCCTGCGCCAGCATTCTGCCAGCTTTAGCACGCTTACGGCCCGGGAGCGAGAGGTGCTGCGCCGGCTGGCCTTGGGCCTGAGTGCCCCCGAGATTGCGGCAGAGCTATTCTTATCGGCTGCCACCGTAGAAACTCATCGACGCAACCTGCGCCGGAAGTTGGGCATTCGGACCTCTTATGAGTTGACCGAATACGCTCGTGCTTTTGACCTGATATAGTGGTGATAAACTTATATAGGGTAGAAAAAAATCTAAATCGTCATAATATATCAAATAAAAATACCCTATTTGGGGTATTGATTATTCGGCAGAATAAACAGTGCGCCGTGCCTGCTCAGGGCAAATACTGAAAAGTGGGTATTGTGAAGAGAGCAGAAGCCTCGAAGCTTTGTGATTTGAAATCGATCCAATAAATAGGCCCAGCTATGCAGAATACGCTCTACCGCTTCTGGAGGTCT
The DNA here is from genome assembly GCF_049896385.1 of Hymenobacter sp. B1770. NCBI lineage: Bacteria > Pseudomonadati > Bacteroidota > Cytophagia > Cytophagales > Hymenobacteraceae > Hymenobacter > Hymenobacter sp. B1770. The sequence goes on along the minus strand of NZ_JAFCUF010000009.1, from coordinate 108,254 downwards.
ATTTTTTACGTAGAACAAGGCAATTCTTATAATAGTCGACCACGGTTGCAGCAACTCTCGGGTTGCTCTTTGATTCCTTCATGCCCACTGGGCTAATACGCCGCACACCCAGGTAGGCGGTTTAGCGGCCATGCTAACTCAGCATTTCGCTCAGGCAAAGTCACTTATTCACTCCTCCGCTTTTCTTAATACCTTATTTCTGCTCTATGCATACACCTGTACTTAAGCACTGGCCACGGCCCCTTCTGTTTGCCATGCTGTTACTGGGGGCCCGCACCGGGGCCGGCCAGGGCTGGACGGGACTGGCGCACAGCAACTACGGCGGCACCAATAACCTCTACATCAATCCGGCTTCGCTGGCCGATTCCCGGCACAGGTTTTACCTGAACCTAGGGGCCGCCAATGTCAATTTTTACAATACCTACCTGCAGCTGGAATTACCCGCACCCGCAAGGGAGTTCATCAACGGCGACCTCGAAATCCGCAAGGAATACCTGAAGGAGCAACTCAGTGGCGAAGCCAAGTTTGCCAGCGTCACGGGAGAAGGACGTCTGCCGTCTTTCATGTTTTCGCTGGGCCCGAACCAAGGACTGGCCTTCACAAATCGGGTGCGCGCCTTTGTTCAGGCAAACAACGTCAGCGAAAACCTCGCCCGGCTCGCCTTTAATGGGTTTGATACGGCCAGCCGGCTGGGTTTGAATCAGCTGTCGTCGGACAATAATTTCAACTTCAGCGGCGGCTCTTACCATGAGTTTGCGCTGTCTTATGGCCGCACGCTCACCCCCAATACGCAACATTTTCTCAAAGTTGGGGGAACGGTGAAGTATCTGGTGGGGCTGGGCGGCGCCTTTCTGCTGAACGAAGGCACTGAATACCACGTGTACGACGACAACAGCGTGGAGCTCCGCGACCGCAAGCTGAGCTACGGCTTCACGAATCCTGACTTTTATGACCAGTCCGGCTTTGGCGCTGGCACCCCCTTCGGCAGCCAGCGTTTAGGCAGCGGCTTCGGCTTCGACCTGGGAGTAATGTATGAGTGGCGGCCCAAGTACGATAAGTACCAGTACCACATGGATGGCAAGGACTGGACCGACCCCTCCAGAAACAAGTACCGCATGCGGGTTGGCTTGGCTCTCACCGACATCGGAGCCATTCGCTACGGCAACGAGCGATACGTGCAGCAGGCCCGCATTGCAAACAACGGCGTGGTCAAACTAGACTTTGACGACGTGGATATTGACGATGCCAACGACATTAGTCCCACCTTCCAGCGCCTGATTGGACTGAGCGAGCAAACCACCCGCTTCACCAGCTACCTGCCCACCACGCTGCGCCTGACGGGCGACTACCGGCTGGTAAACCACCTATTTGCCGGCTTGCTTTGGACGCAGAACCTGCTGCCGGCTAATACGATTGGCCAGCGCAGCCTTAGCAGCCTGGCGCTTACGCCTCGCATCGAGTTTGCCCGCGCCGAAGTAGCCGCTCCGATTATGCTGGCGAACAACTACCGCAAGCTGCAGCTGGGCGCCATGGTCCGGCTGGGTCCTCTAGTCGTTGGTTCCGACAACCTGGGGGGCCTGATGGGCCTCACCACCACCACCGGCGCCGACCTCTACTTTGGCCTTTCCCTGGCCCTTCACAAGAAGCGCCACAAAGACAAAGACAACGACCAGGTCAGCAACAAGCTCGATAAGTGCCCCAAAGTGAAAGGAAGCTGGGAGTATAAGGGCTGCCCGGCCCCCGTGGTTCCAGCTGCTACGCCAGATGCCGCAGTTCCTGCGCCTGCAGCTACTCCTGTGCAGGACGCTCAGCCCGCTTCTTCTCCTTCATCTGACGTTGTGCCGGCTGCTGCTCCTGCAACTGCGCCGGCCACCACACCTGCAACTTCTCCCGATAAAGACGCCGACGGCGTGCCCGACGCCGAGGACAAGTGCCCCGATACGCCCGGCACGGCTGAGAATGCCGGCTGCCCCAAGGCCGACTAAGCGCAGCTAAATACTTGGCAAACGACCAGGTGGGTAGCCAGGCATCGCCAGCACAGGTGGTCAACTGCAGTCATAATACCTTGTTGGGCTTAGGGGCTGTGGAAAAACAAAAGCCTCAAAAGCTGCATCTGCAAAACAGATATTCAGCTTTTGAGGCTTGCTTTTTTGGTAGGGGAGTCAACCTCTACAAGTACCCAGAGCCGGGGTAGCGTCCAGCCTCAAAAACGAGACGCTAACCCTTTGATTGACTGCTGGTAATCTTCAAATAAATTTGGTGTTACTTCAAACAGGTGGCACGCCAGGGCGCATAACCCACTGAACTGCCTTTTTGGCCCTACAATAGGGGAGAGGTTACTTCAGCCGCAGTTGCTCTTCCGGCCGCGTGGCCACCCGGTCCATCAGTTCCAGCAGCCGCCCGCGCACGTCGTGGGAGTCACGCGCCATCACCTCCAGCAGGCCCGCCACCCGCTCGAAAGCTTCTTCCTTGTTGGCCGGTACCCGCGTGGTTAGGATGCCCCGCACCTCCCAGATTTCCCAGATGGTTTCGCGGGGGATGACGTGGGGCGAGAAGTACGCGTTGTCCGACAGCAGCTCCACTTCCTGGTCTTCGTCCTGAATCGGCCGCGGAATGCGCTTCACCATCATGTTCTCCTCGGTCACCACCACGTACACGTGGCGGGGCTTCACCATGCGCCAGTTGTCCACGCAGCGCGCCACCACCACGTCGCTGGTCCACAGCGTTGGCTCCATGCTGGAGCCTTCCACCTCGAAGGCCCGATGCGACTTGCCCGAGAACTGCGGCATGGTCAACAGCTCCAGGTCCATTTCGGTCAGCACCTCCGGCCGCTCCCGCGACAGCTGGTAGCCGGCCTGCGCCGGCGTGGGCACGAGCATGATGCCTTCCTGGCCCGACTTGTCCAGCGTGATAACCGCCGGGGCGTGTAGCCCTCCGTAGCGGTGGCCCTCCTTATGCTCCGGTTGGCTCTTGGGCTTGGCCGCGTCTGGTTTCGCGTCGGTCGGGATGTCCAGCATGTCGCCCTTGCCCAGCAGTAGCCAGCCCGGGTTTACCTCCGGGTAATGCTCCAGCACCTCCACCAGCGTGTCAAAGCCGGGCTTGAATTTGTGTCCAATAAAGTTGTAAAGTTTAGTGGGTCGGTCGTGTCCAAGTTTCTTTGCAGCACCATAGACAGAGTCGCCATAATGCTCAATTATAGACGCTAAACGGTCACCAATTTGCTTTTGCTCGTCCATTTTGTTTTACTTGTCTGTTAAAACTTATTTGGCAGTTCAAACTTGTTGTCGTAAAATTGCCCTGTCTCGAAAACAAAGTTAAACAACCGGCAAACAAAATGGAACACATAGCAAAGAAAATTTCAGAGCAGCGCCATCTTTTTGGTAAGCGCAGCGACTACGCCGCTCGCATCCTCACCAACTTAGAAGCTAAGGGTAAAGCATTTACGCGCCAGCAGGTCTACAATGTCGTGTCCGGCCGCTACTTCAACATGGACGTGGCCGAAGCCTTTTTTGAGGAGCTGGATGCCGAAGTAAAGCGCCGGGCCGACCTCGAAGCCCTCGCCAACCGCCAAAACCTCGCCGCTGCCGCCACCCCAACCCCCGCCTAAGCCATGCAAGTTGCCCTGCTAGTCCCCGAACAGGAGTGGCGGCAGCTGCTGGCCGACGTGCAGCGCCTCAAGTCCACCGAAGCCGACGTCGCCCGCGCCCCGCAAGCTCCACCGCCCCCGCCCGACCGCATCCACACGGTGCGCGAAGCCGCCCACTACATGCGCCTCAAGCCCGAAGGCGTCCGCAACGCCCGCCGCGCCGGCCGCCTGGCCGGCCTGCGCCTCAACGAGAAGGAGTGGGGCTTCCGCCAGTCCGAGCTCGACCGCTACCTGTCCCGCTACAACCGCCGCCCGCTCGACGGCCCACCACCCACGGCATCCCCGACGATGAAGGTCGCCGCCTAACCACCCTTTCCCAATGTCCCAGCTACTCTCCCTGGTTGGTCCTGCTGCGGCCGAACCCAACCCCGCCGCGGCCACTCGCTCCATCATCACCATTCAAAAGGTGAAGCTCAAAGACCAGCACCTTACCTGCGAGTTCACCGAGCAGCGCGCCGACGACGCCCCGCCCCGTTCCTTTGCCCTCACCTGCGCCGAGCTCGTGCACCCCGACCTGACCCACCGCCTCAGCCGCCTGGTGCCCCACCTGTGCCTGCTCGCCGAGCAGCTGACCGAAACGCCCAACTACTGGCCCGACACCGCCGAAGAACTCCCGGCGCTATTCGCCCAGTTCACCGTCACCGGCTTCTCCATGGGCCATCACCAGGGTGGTGTCACGCTCATCGGCCAGCGCGAGCTAACCGGTGGCCGGGTGCTCAATCTCACCACGCCCTACCAATCCTTCGACGACGAGCAGGGCAACTACCCCTACGCGCCCCTGCTCGAAACCGAGCTGCTGGAGGCCCTGGCCGAGGTCGAAGCCGCCCTGCGCGGCAAATGCACCGACTACCGCCAGCTCGACTTGTTCGAGCAGCCGGCCGCCGCGCCCCACCAGCTAACGGTGGCCCGCTAGCATGAAGGCCCCCGCATTTATGTTTTACACGGGCGACTTTCTGAGTTCGCCCGATGTGCAGCTCATGGAAGTGCATGAGGTCGGGGCCTATTGCCTGTTGCTGTTCAATTCCTGGCAGTCCGACCGCCCCGGCTACCTGCCCGACGACGAGCACCGCATCCGCCGCACCGCCCGCCTCACCACCGAGCAGTGGGCCATCAGCCGCGAGCTGCTGCTGAGCAAGTTCCCGCTGGCTCCCGACGACCCCACCCACCGCCACAACCCGCGCCTGGTGCAAGAAGCCGTAAAGCAGCTCCTAAAGCGCCAACGCCTGGCTGCCAACGGCCGCAAAGGCGGCCGGCCCGAAAAGCAATTGCTTGCTGAAAATAACCAACTGGTTTCCCAAAATCTGCCCGCCGCGCCCCCAGCTTCACCCGCAAAGCAATTGCTTTCCCCGGCTAAGCAAAAGCTTTCCAGCAAAAAGCAAAAGCCCCCAAAATCGAAAGCAATTGTAAAGGCTTCTAATTTCAGTTTCACTACTTCTAAAGAAGTAGAGAGAGGCGAAAAGGCTGACGCCCCCACACCCGCACTCACGTCTGCGAATAATAAAAACCCTGTTCCCACGCTGGCCGAGGTTCAAGCCTACGCCGCCGCGCAGCACCCCGACAGCGCCGACGCCCAAACCGAGGCCGCCGCCTTCTGCGACCACTACGAAAGCAACGGCTGGCGCGTGAGCGGCAAAACCCCCATGGTCAACTGGCGCGCCGCCTTCCGCAACTGGATGCGACGCCGCCCCCAATTCCAGGCCTCGGCTGCCGCCCGCCACGGCAGCGGCCCACCGGTCCCAACCCGGGCCCGCACGTCTCCCAAACCCCTAGACCCCACTCGCTGGAGCTAATCCCACTCGTCATGTCCGAAAATCAACTCCAACCCTACGCCGCCCGCCGTCCCGCCATTTCCGCGCCCGCCGGCGGCCACCTGCCACCCCAGGCCCTCGACCTCGAAGCCGCCGTGCTAGGCGCCGCCATGCTCGAAGCCGACGCCCAGCGCACCCTGCTGGCCCTGCTGCCCAACGAGGAAGTCTTCTACTACACCGCCCACCAGCAGGTGTACCTGGCCATCCGCGACCTGGTGCAGCAAGGCAGCCACGCCGACCTGCTCACCGTCGTGGCCCAACTGCGCCACCGCGGCACCCTGGCGCGCACCGGCGGCCCCCACTTCGTCGCCGGCCTCACCAGCCGCATCAACTCGGCGGCTCACCTCGAAACCCACTGCCGCCTGCTGCAGGAGCAGCACGCGCGCCGCGTCGTCATCCGCGTCGGCACCGAGCTAACCGCCCACGGCTACGACCAGACCCGCGACCCCTTGGAGCTGCTGGCCGACGCCCAAAACCGCCTCACCAGCCTCCACCGCACCCTCGAAACTCGCCCCGGCCAAACCGCCGCCGCTGCCTTCGACCCCACCTTCGACCGCCTCGCCCAAGCCGTCCAACAGTGCGGCCTCACCGGCATCCCCACCGGCCTCACTGCCCTCGACGGCCTCACCGGCGGCTGGCAGCCCGGCGACCTGGTGCTCCTCGCCGCCCGCCCCGCGATGGGCAAAACGGCCGCCCTGCTGCACTTCGCCCGCACCGCCGCCCTCGACCACGGCCACCACACCGCCATTTTCAGTCTCGAAATGCCCACCCTGCAGCTCATGCAGCGCATGGTGGCCAGCGAAGTTCCCGGCTACTCCAACTCCGACCTGCGCCGCGGCAACCTCCCCGGCGGCTTGGAGCAAGTGGCCCACATCCGCGAGCAAGCCCAGCGCCTGCGCACCCACGGCCACGCCCTGCACCTCGACGACACCCCCGGCCTCAGCATCCAGCAGCTGCGCGCCAAATGCGCCCGCCTCCACGCCCAGCACCCCTTGGGCCTGGTCCTGGTCGACTACATCCAGCTCATGCGTGGCGACACCAAAGGCAACCGCGAGCAGGAAGTCGGCAGCATCAGCCGCGGCCTCAAGGAACTAGCCAAGGAGCTCAACGCCCCCGTCATCGCCCTCAGCCAGCTTTCCCGCGACGTGGAAAAAAGGGGAGGAGAGAAGCGCCCGTTACTCTCGGACCTGCGCGAATCCGGCAGCTTGGAGCAGGACGCCGACTGCATCGTGTTCATGTGGCGCGGCGAATACTACAACATCGCCGAGTACGAGAACGGCACCGCCACCGCCGATACCGTCCTGTTCGACATCGCCAAGCACCGCAACGGCGCCACCGACGAAGTCATTGCTGCTTGCTCCATGCGTCGGGGTACTTTCTCAAACCTCACTTCCTCGAACGTTGCCGTCAAATATTAACCTATTACTAAAATTTGGAGACACCCGTTATGCCGCGCACACACGCCTTAACATCACGACCTTCAGCCAGAAGTTCACCATGACTAAGGCCTGCGTGGTCCGTGGTCTCATCACCCCCGAGCAAGCAACTGAGCAGCGTCTTGAGGAGCACCAAGCCCCCAGCGCAAGGAACGCCGTGGTTGGCATGCGAACTGCAGTACTCAATTAAGAATTCTGCTGTGCTAATAATGTTCGCGAGTTAATAATTTGATAATTAAGATTATATAGCGAAAATACTAACGCACTGAACTCCTATTCTATGATATTGATTTTTACTAACTTAAATAGCTAAAGTGCGGGCATCTTTAGCAAGAGGTAAGTGTTACCTTTGAAACCTACTCCGCAAAGATTCGACGACTTTGACAAGCGTTGTGTTGATTGTTTACCAAGGGTAGTAACGAAACAGATAATGGCACGAGGGGACTTAATCAAAGAATTGTTCCTCAGTTACAAACGAGGAGATAATGAGTCGTTCATCGCCACTGCTACGGTTATTGCAGAGGAAGAGCGGAAAAAACACCATGTCGTATTAGCTAATGAACTGACCCGAATTTTAAAGAATACCAGCACCTCTCGGTCGCCGAAACCGAGTAATGGCTTAGAACCATTACCTAAAGACCCTGACAGAGGAACCCCATTAATGGAAGTAAGGTGGCCGAATCAGCCACTTGACCAACTAGTACTATCGAATGAGCAGCGTGAATCATTAGGTCTTGTCCTCGAGGAATTTCGGCATTGGGAATTACTCGAAATGAACGGGCTTGCTGCAAGTCAAAAAATGCTTTTTTGCGGACCGCCTGGCTGTGGTAAAACTGCCACGGCGGAGGCCATCGCGTGTGAAATAGGTCTCCCACTTCTTTATATACGTTTTGATGCGGTAGTTTCGAGCCTCTTGGGCGAAACGTCTGCTAATCTGCGTCGAGTATTTGACTATGCTGCGAATGGTTCATGGGTAATACTATTCGACGAGTTCGATGCCGTTGGCCGTTCGCGTGATGACCCCACTGAACACGGTGAGTTAAAGCGTGTGGTAAATGCCTTTTTACAATTGCTTGACAGTTTTAAAGGCCGTTCCCTCATAATTGCTGCCACCAATTTTGAACAAGCACTAGATGTAGCTTTATGGCGTAGGTTTGACGAAGTTATTCGTTTCGATAAACCTTCTCATGAGCAACTGATATTCCTTTTAGAACGTCGTCTTCATCATTTGCGACCCCCACAAGAAACTCTTGAAACTGCAGCAACTAGTTTGCTCGGGATGAGTTTTGCAGACGCTGAACGCGTGTGTCTTGATGTGCAAAAACGTTTAGCGTTGGAAGGGAAAAGAGTAATGACTCCAAACTTATTAACCAGCGCTGTTCAACGCCAACAACGGCGTAAGCATTTACTTGTCCGCCCCGGTTTGGCTGAACCGCCATCCATTGACCCTGATTAAGATGCCTGACTACGCCCATCTACCCTGGCAGAGGCTGGATATTCCAACTGCAAGACGTAAATCTGGAAATTTCACACCTCCTTCTTTACCCGTTAGGAACCAACCCACACATGGGAGGGCACTTGAAGAAGGCATCAATAGTGCTCTGAGCATCATACAGGATGAAAGGCAGAAGTTGGGGCTAAGCCCAACTCAAATGTTGGTGCTAGAGTTTACATCTCTGATTGATTCGGAAACACGAACTACTCTCGAAGACCGTTTAGGTCTACACATATTATCTGAGGTAGCTGTTGAGGAGGAGCTAGATGAGCCAATATTTACTATTGACGCGCTCAGTCTTAGAACTCGTACCAAAGGTCAATTGCTAAACGGATTAGACCTAGCACGATTAAAGGTTAAGTCAGTTGAATCTGTGCGTACTAATGTTGGTCAAGACGACCCTAAAAAAGTACGCTTTGTTTTTAGAAGCAAGGAGGATGCTGTTCTATTTAAGAGCCTGCTAGAGAGAAGTGCAATAGGGGTCGGGTGGAAATTTTCTGATTTTTCTAAGAAAGAACGGGAAACGTTTTACAGAACGCTTATTCAATTTCATGATGAGGCATCGATAGGACGCTTTAATGCGGAGTTGTCTAACTATAGACAGGGAGCAAGCCAGATTCGGCTAACTACTATTCAACGAGCATTGCTCTTTGATGCATTTGTTAGTATTGGTATTGTTTCCTCCCAAGACCGGCTCGGTGCAAAATTGCAAGAAGTTGGTTTTCCAGCAGATGACTTCTTTTTCGACCTTGACCTGTGGCATACAGGAGAGGATGTAAATGCGGAAAAATTAAATGCTAGGAACGTAATCCAGGAAGCAGGTGGTCGTGTTACCGACATCAAGGCTATTGGTGACATGCTCATCATTGCACGAGTCGAAGGCAACGAGGAAGTAGCTAGAAAGCTATTGGCTTACGACAGAGTTTCACGACTCGATTTGCCTCCAAGTTTGCCACCTCAATTATTTGATGTCTTTGGAAACACCAGTTTACCAGATACATTAGACTTTGAGGAAGATATGCCTTTAGCCTGCGTGGTCGACTCAGGTATTATGCCAGGACACCCTTTGTTAAGGGGGGCAGTCGTTGATTCTAATGATTTCGATTCGGGCGATGGAACATCCGTCGATACGGTTGGCCATGGCACTCACGTGGCGGGCATCGTGGTTTATGGTGATGTTGCGAAATGTATTCCACGCAATATATGGGAGCCAAAAGTCCGTGTTATTAATGCAAAGGTGTTGCATAAAGGGCCTTTCGGAGGTGCAGAGTTTACCGATGAAAAACGTGCTGAAACACAAATTGAGGACGCCATAAGATGGGCGGCTTCAGCTTATGAGTGTAGAGTTTTTAATTTGTCTCTAGGCAATTTAGCTAGAAAGTACAGCCGTGGTCACCAGCTGCCATGGGCACTCCTAATTGATAAGTTAGCCAGTGAACTGAATATCGTAATTGTGGTATCAGCAGGTAACAACCAATCGCCAGCAGTTCCCTCAGCAAGTACTCGAGCTGACCTTCGTAAAGGCGTATTGGAAAACATTTACGGTACTGACCATTCTCTTATAGACCCAGCAACCGCAGCAAACGCGTTAACCGTTGGTTCAGTCGCAAGAAGTGAGCAGCCTGCTGCCTCCAACTTACGATTTCCAACCGAAACATTTCCGCCCGTTGCCTCACCTGAAGAAGCACCTTCGGCATTTACCCGAACCGGTATATGTGAAGGCCGAGGGGGAGGGCTACACCGAAGTATTAAGCCTGAGCTAGTCGCTTATGGAGGGAATTATCTACTAAATCTTGCTATTCCACCTTACAAATGGGCTGGTAATGACCCCCATCTTGGTGAACCCTCTCTTGCTTTCAATTTTGCAAGTAGCGGCAGACCCTTTGCAGCAGCTTGTGGAACAAGTTTTGCAGCACCTTTTGTAACACACATAGCCGCTAGGGTTGAGCATCAATTTAGGAAACGTGGCCGCGTCGCATCGCTAAATCTTATTAGGGCATTAGTTGTAAATAGTGCAAGGCATACACAGGCTGCTATAGATTTTATCTCTGGACACCGGCCTGCAGACACTGAGCTAAGTGTATTGCGTGCGATGGGTTATGGGAAGCCCAACGCTGAGAGAGCGCTTTTCTCTTCGGATACAAGGGTTGTGCTTTATGCTGAAGATGAAATAGCAGATGACCAGTACCAGCTCTATGAATTGAAGCTTCCAGAAGAGTTTATTGCAGGGAATGACCGGCGCCGTATTCGATTCACGCTTGCTTATGACCCGCCTGTTCGGGGTTCAAGGAAAGAATACATTGGCAAAACAATGTGGTTTGAGTTGTTTAGGGATAAGACAGTATCTCAAATACAAAGTCTTATGGCTGGAACATTGCCTGTAGGTCACAAAATTAAATCCGAAAGCTTAACGCCCACCGAAACCCGATTAGAATGGTCTACTGTCCAATCTGCCTCGTTTGAAGCAAAACTTGGTAGTAAACTCGCGGTCGGCGGAAGAGCCCGCAAATTTCATGTACTGGTAGGAAGTCATAAACGCTTTTCGGGCGAAGATTCCTTTCAACGTTATGCCTTGGTTGCCACATTGGAACATGATAAAACTGATGTGCGCATTTACGACCCAGTTCGTGTATTAATACCAGCGCAGCGCATTACAAATCGAACTCGCCTCCGGTACTAAATCTAGCAAAACTGCCACTGCATCCCGTAGTGGCAGTTTTTTTTTGACGGTTTCTAGCATCCTTTTCGCAACAAGTGCCTTCTTGCACATCTATTTACGTAGGGGAAAGGTCATTGCTTTCATCTTATTCAGGAGCCAGGGCTTTTTTTAGCATATCCCATTGCAGCGTGTGAGCAGCGGTTCCCCGCTACTTCTTCCGCTGTCGCCGGCCCTTCAGCTGCTCATAGCACGACACCGCCGCCTCAAACGCCTCGGCCGTGAGCTGCACAATGGAGTACCGCGCCCGGTCCCGCAAAATGAAGTCGTCCACGGCATCCCGGTGCCCGAGCCGGCGTAGCTCGGCCGCCTCGCCCGGGGCCAGCGCCTTGGCAATCTGTATCTGGTAGTCGCCTTCCGGCGTGATGAGCATCATCACGCGCCGGTTGTGCAGGCGCCGCACCACGCCGCGTCGGGTTTCATAGTGGGGCAGGCTGCCGGGCAGGTGAGCAGGAGGAGTAGGATGAGCCATAAGAGTGAGGGTAAATGAGTTGAAAATCTGTTTTCTGGTTCTATTCAGTTGGCCGCGCCACTTCCCCCGCCGAGTCGGTGGCCGGGTCGTCCGTTTCCATCAGCGTCGTCCGCACCAGCCCGTAGATGGTTTCCCACCCCAGCCGAAGGCCTTCCTTGGGCAGGTCCACCAGGTACTGCGCCGTCACATAGTCCACCAGGGCCGGCGTTGCCCCGTCCCGGTCCAGCTCCGCCGGCAGCAGCGTACGCCACGGTGCTTTGCCCGGCCGCGTAATTTCCATGGTGCGGCCCTGTCCCGGCCTGCCCGCAACCCGGGCCCCCATCAGCATTCGAGCGTTTGCCATAACCTTGTTGGTATAGAATAAATAGCCGCCCCGTCAGCACTTCACGCCCCACAGTTCCGCCCACTTCGTCGTAAACGCCGGGCTCTTCGCGTCCCGCTTCATGGCCCAGGGCTCCGGCTTGCCCGGCGCCGCCACCGCCGCGCCCACCTTAACCGCGCCCGCCCCGTACCGCCCGTTCAGCGCATCCAGCGCCGCCATCAGCTTCGCCCGCTCCGGCACCCGCTTCGCCTCCTCAAACAGCGTGGCCTGCGGCCCGCTGCCCGCCCGCTCCAGCCCGTCCAGCAGCACGCCCGCTTTCACGTAGCGCAGGCCCGGCCGCCATATCCGCTCCAGCCCCCGCCGGGCCGCCTTGGTTAGCGTCAGCGTATCATCCGTGGCCAGGGTCAGCGTCAGCTGCGAAGAGTACGAGTAGGGCGGGGGAGTGCCCGCAAACCGGCTGGTTTCCACAAACACCGTCAGCAGCTGCGCCGCTAGGCCCTGGCCTCGCAGCTTCTCGCCGGCCCGCGCCGCGTGGGTGGCCACCGCCCCGGCCACGTCCTCAAATTCCGTCAGCACCTTCCCAAAGGACCGCGAGCAGCACAGCGACTTGCGCGCCTCGTCCTCCACCGTCACCCGCGAGCACGACAACCCCCGCAGCTCGTGCAGCAGCCGCGCCCCCACCACGCCGCCTAGGTTCTTGCGAGCCCAGGCATCGCCCACCCCCGCCAGCTGCGCTGCCGTTCGCACCCCCACCGCGTAGAGCTTGGCGGCCGACTGCCGGCCCACGCCCCACACGTCTTCCACGGCCACCTGCGCCAAGGCCTCGCGCCGCTGCGCCTCGTCCTCCAGCACCAGCACCCCCGAGCCCGACCCGGCAATAGCCGCCTTTTTCGCCAGCCGATTCGCCACCTTGGCCAGCGTCTTAGTCGGGGCCACGCCCACGCACACCGGCAGGCCGGTTCGCTGCTTTACAGCCCCGCGCACGTCCCCAGCCCAGTTGGCCAGGTTGTAATGCCGCTGCATGCCGTGCAAATCCAGAAAGGCCTCGTCCACCGAGTACACCTCCACCGCCGGCGCCACCTGCTGCAAATACCACATCAAACGCCGGCTCAAATCCCCGTACAGCTCGTAGTTCGAGGAGCACGCCACCCCGCCCTGCTTTTCAAACTGCTCCCGCACCTGGAAGTAGGGCACCCCCATTTTCAGCCCCAGCGCCTTGGCTTCCTGCGACCGCGCCACTACGCAGCCGTCGTTATTCGAAAGCACCACCACCGGCCGCCCCTCCAGCGCCGGCCGAAAAACCCGCTCGCACGAGGCGTAGAAATTATTAGCATCAACCAGGCCGAACATGAGGCATTAGGGTAGTAGGCTCCCGTCATAGAGGGGTGCCAGGTTAGTATAATTTGTTAGTAATCAGGCGCCCCTCTCCAACGACTTAGCGCATTAAGCGAATCAGGGCCGTACCATAAGGGTCCCGTGAGGTCCCCCGCTACTTGGCCCGCACGTAGCTCAGTCCCCGCCGCCCCTCCGTCACCAGCGGGTGCAGCACCAGCACCACCACGCCAAATATTCTAAGCTCATCCGGGTTGCTAACCACAATAGGTTTGTACCCCGGATTCTCCGCCTCCAGCACCACCGAGTCCAGCCGCTTGCGCAGCCGCTTCACCGTGTGCTCGCCTTCCACGCAGGCCACCACAATGTCGCCGTCCTGCGCCCGCATGCTGCGGTCCACCGCCAGCACGTCCCCGTCGTGAATGCCCGCCCCCGTCATGCTGTCGCCGTGGGCCCGCGCTAGAAAAGAGGCGTCCGGGTGCCGCAGCATCAACTGGTTCAGGTCCACCAGCTCCGATTCGTAGTCCGCCGCCGGCGAGGGAAACCCGCACGAGAGCAGCGTATTGATGAAGGGCAGCAGCACGGCTTCCATCCGGGCCTCACCAAGTAAAATCACGTTTTCCATATGCTTACGCCCTGTTTCGGGATGCAAGTATACGGCATTACTAATAATATTAGTTGTGCTTATGTCAATAATATTAGTAAAATGCCACAGGCGCTGTCAAATTAGCTTGCCTATGTGCAAACTTCTTTCCTCATTCCTATTGGCATGATGCTCCAGCATCGTTGCAACAAGGCCATTGCTGGTGGTCACAACCGCAACAAGCGGACCACCTAGCCCGCTCGATTGCGTTTTCAGTACACTCCGGTTAAGCAACTCACCCGTTTACGAAAAGGGCTTTTTGGCGGGCATGGAACTCAAAATACGTACAATTGCTCCGTAGTGCCCCCTCCAAATTACGTGTTTTCTCTGGCAACACCGGCTCGTCATTGGTGTTTCTTTGTGGATGAAAAATAGCCTATTGGCAACTGAAAATGGACGTCGGCGCGCGCTGGCCGCAGTCCTTACCTTGACCGAGAACACCCACTTTGCACCCTCGGTCTACGAGCGAGAGTTGCTGGACCGTTTTGTGTGGGGCGAGTTGACGCTTGACCAGGTCGAAGTACGCTTAGGTTTCGGTCCCGTGCTAAGCCTCCCCGCACCGGATTAAGCCGCAGAGTAGTCCTCCTGGCTCTAATTCCCCAATACCTCCCCACCCGTTCCGTGCTGACGCTCGGGCAGCCCTCGGCCCGTCCGAAAGGTTCACTCTTATTTCGGGCTCCGGCCTTTTTACGCTTCGTATGGCTTCTAATCTGGCCGTTCCACCAATCCCCTCCGCCACCGACCTCCGGGCCCTGCTGGCGGTTTCACTCACCGCTCTGGCCCTGTGGCGCCCCCACTACGGCCCCGATGGCACTACCCTCACGGACTTTGCCTGCACGTACCTGAACCCTGCCGGCCAGCTCCTGCTCGGCCAGCCCGAACGGCCCGCCGAAACCTTCCTCACGCTCTTCCCCGACGCCCGCGAAAACGGCCTGTTTGCCTTCTGCTGCCGCGTGTTTGCCGCCGAGGAGGCCGACCATTTCGAGGTGGACCACCCGGCCGACGGCCCGGGCCGCTACGTGCGGATAACCGCCCAGCGCCAGGGCCCGCTGCTGGCGGCCAGCTTCACCGACCGGGCCGGCGACCCGTGCACCGCCGTGGAAACGGCCCTGCGCGAAAGCCAGGCCGCCGAGACCGTGGCCCGCGCCGACGCCCAGCAGCAGCGCGCCACCCTGATGCGCTACCTCGGCCGGACCCATGCCGCCATCTGCGTGCTGCGCGGCCCGGCCCAAGTGCTCGACTACGCCAACCCCACGTTTGAGCGGCTGGCGGGCCGCCCGCTGCCGTCCGGCAGCCCGCTGGCGGACGTGTTGCCCAAAGCCCTGCAGCAGGGCCTCGCGGCCCGGTTGGGGCGCGTGTACCGCACCGGCACGTCGTACTTCGGCATCGAACGGCCCCTGTCCCTCGCGCCCGCCGACGACCAGCCGGCCCGCACGCATTACTTCACCTTTTCCTTCGACGCCTACCAGGAGCACGGCCGCACGGCGGGCGTGTCCATCTTCGCCTACGACGTGACGGACGCCGTGCTGGCCCGCCGCCGCGCCGAAACCCTGCAGGCCGAGGTGCTCGGCGCCGCCCGGCAGCAGCTCACCGAGCGCGACACTTTCCACGAGGTGTTCGAGCAAACGCCGGCCCTGGTGGCCCTGTTGCGCCAGCTCGACCACCGCATCGAATACGTCAACCCCGCCCTCCAGGCCCTGTTTCCAGGCCAGCTGTTTGCGGGCCGCGACGTAGTCGTGGACCTGCCCGAGCTCCAGGCCCGGGGCACCATCGACCTGCTCGACCGCGTGTACCGCACCGGCGAAACCTACTTCGGCGCCGAGCTGCCCGTGCGGGTGGCGCCCACCGACGGCCAGCCGGCCCGCCGGGAGTACTACAACTTCACCTTCCAGGCCTTCCGCGAAGGCGGCGCGGTGGCGGGCGTTTCCATCTTCGGGTTCAACGTGACCCAGCAGGTGCTGGCCCGGCGCGAGCGCGAGGCCCAGCAGCGGCAGTTGCAGGCCGCCAACCGGGCCCTGACCGAAAGCAACCGCCAGCTCACCTGCACCAACGACGACCTGGACACGTTCATCTACACGGCCTCGCACGACCTCAAAACCCCCATCACCAACCTCGAAGGCCTGCTGCACGCCCTGTGCGAAGAGCTGCCCGCCGACCTGTTGCAGGCCCCCCACGTGCCCCCGCTGCTCGACCGCATGCAGCTGGCCGTGGACCGCTTCAAGCTCACCATTGCCCAGCTCACCGACCTGACGCGGCTGCAGCGGGCCGCCGACCAACCAACCGAATCCGTGGACCTGACCACCTTGGTGAACGACATCTCCCTCGATTTGGTCCATCAACTCACCGATGCCCATTTCACCGTGGAAGTGACCGCCTGCCCGCGGGTGTCCTTCGCGCCCAAAAACCTGCGCAGCATCGTCTACAACCTGCTCAGCAACGCCCTCAAGTACCGCGACCCCGACCGCCCGCCGCGGGTAGAACTGCGCTGCCGCAGTGCCGAAGACGGTACCGTGGTGCTCGACGTGCAGGACAACGGCCTCGGCTTGAATGATACTCAACAGGGCCAGCTCTTTGGCTTGTTCCGTCGCCTGCACGACCACGTCGAGGGCTCGGGCATCGGCCTCTACATGGTCAAGCGCATCGTGGAAAACGCCGGCGGCACCATCGCCGTGCAGAGCACGCCCGACGTGGGTACCACCTTCACCATCATGCTCCCCGCGCCGGTCCCGACACCCCTGGCTGCTTAATTATCCTGCTAAACCTGCTTCTAGAGGCCTGCCCCCGTTCCTTATTTTATGCTTGCTATGCGCCGAATTCCCACCATTCTGTTGGTCGACGACGACGACACCACCAATTTTCTTCACCAGCGGCTGCTGACCCGCCTCGACGCCGCCGACCAGGTGCTGGTAGCCACCAACGGCCGCAAAGCCCTGGAAATCTTGTCTCAGCCAGGTAACACGTTCGGCACCGCCAACCCCGTGCTGGTCCTGCTCGACCTCAACATGCCCGTCATGAACGGGTTTCAATTTTTGGAGGCGTTCCAGACCCTGCCCCTGGCCCAGCAGGAGGGCGCCGTGGTGGTCGTCCTCACCTCCTCGCTTAGCCCCCAGGACTTGGGCCGGGCCAACGCTCTGCCCATTGCCGGCTTCCTGGATAAGCCCCTGAACCAGGAAAAAATCAATACCCTGCTGCACCGCCACTTCGGCCCGCTGGTAGCGGCCGGGTAGCGTCACCATCCACCCGTTGTCCCATACCAAAACGAGCGTACCAACTGGTCCGCTCGTTTTTTTGTGCCCCTGCCTTAGCCCCGTAGTTCCGGCTCTCGTATTGACAAACCGCCTCCACTGCTGCCCCAACGCCTATGGCCCTGCCACCACTCGACCTGCTGTCCATTTTCAACACCCTGCCCGGCGCCAACCTGCTGCTGTCCCCGGAGTTCGTGATACTCGGCGCCAGCGACGACTACCTGGCCGCCACCCTCGCCGACCGGGCCACCCTCGTCGGGCAGAACCTCTTCGACGCCTTTCCCGACAACCCCGAGACGCCCGAGGCCAACGGCGGGGCCAACATCCGCGCTTCCTTGGAAACCGCGCGGGCCACCAAACAGCCGCACGAACCGCCCCTGCAGCACCACGATGTGCCCGACCCCGACCGGCCCGGCCACTTCGTCGAACGCCACTGGAAGCCGCGCCACACGCCCGTGCTCGACGCCGCCGGGCAGGTGCAGTACCTCATTCAGTCCGTGCAGGACATTACGGCGGGCGTACTAGCCGAGCGGCAACTGCGCGAGAGCCAGGCCGCCGAACAAGCCGCCCGCGCCGACGCCGACGCCCTGCGCCAGCGCTTCCACGAGGCGCTCCAGCGGCTGCCCGCCTACGTGGCCGTGTACCAGGGGCCCGACCACCGCTGCCAGTTCGTCAACCCGTCTTACCAGCGCATGTTCCCGCACCGCGCCTTTCCCGGCCGGCCGTTCCGCGAAAGCATGCCGGAGGCCATCGCGCTGGGGGTGGCGGACCTGTTCGACCAGGTCTACCGGTCCGGGGAGCCCTACTACGGGTACGAGATGGAGGGCTGGTTCGATTTCGAGGACACGGGGGCGCCCCAGCAGCTGTTTTTCAACCTCTGCCTGCACCCGCTGCGCGACGCGCAGGGGCGCGTCGACGGCCTGCTCAACTTCTCGTACGACGTCACCGAGCAGGTGCGGACCCGCCAGCAGGTGCAGCAGCTCAACCAGGAGCTCGAGGCCCGCGTGCAGGAGCGCACGCAAGCCGGGTTGGCCCTGCAGGCCGACCTGCTCGCCGCCGCCCGGCAGCAGGCGCAGCAGCGCGAAACCTTCTACCAGGTGTTTGAGCAAACCCCGGCCAGCATCGTGCTGCTGCGCGGGCCGGAACACGTGGTCGAGTACCACAACCAAGCGTACCAGGAGCTGTTTCCCGGCCGCCACATGCGGGGCCTGACCATTGCCCAAATTCAGCCGGACGCCGCCGAGCAAGGCTTCGTGGCGCTGCTCGACGGCGTGTACCGCACCGGGGAAACCTTTGTTGGGCGGGAAGTGCAGCTCGACATCGAGCAGCCGGCCGGAGGGCGCAAGGAAACGTATTTCAATTTCACCTACCAGGCCTACCGCGAAGCCGGCCAGATTGCGGGGGTGTCCGTGTTTGCCTACGACGTAACCGAGCAGGTGCAGGCCCGCCAGCAGCGCGAAGCCCAGCGCCAGCAGCTGCTGCACTTGTTCACCGAGGCCCCGGCCGCCATCTGCATCCTGGCCGGGCCCGAGCTGGTGTACGAGTTTGTGAACCCCACCTACCAGCAGCTGGTGCACGGCCGGGCGCGGCTGGGCCAGTCCACTTTTGAGGCCCTGCCCGAACTCGTCGGCACCCCCGTGGAAGCGCTGCTGCGGCGGGTGTACGCCACGGGCCAAACGCACGAGGAAAAGGCCCTGCTCATTCCCATCGTCCGGCCCGCCGATGGCGTGCTGGAGGACCGGTACTTCTCCTTTGTGTACCAAGGACGGCGCGACGAGCACGGCCGCGTCGACGGCGCCCTGGTGTTCGCGTTCGAAGTCACCGAGCAGGTGCAGGCCCGGCAGCGGGCCGAAGAAAGCCGGGAGCAACTCAAGCGCTTTCAGTTTATGGCCGACCAGGCCCGCGACGCCTTCATCCTCATGCGCGAAGACGGCACCTTCGCCTACCTCAACCCCAAAGCCCTGGATGCCTGGGGCTACTCGGCCGAGGAAAGCACCCGCCTGCGGGTACCCGACGTGGACCCCATCTACCAGGACGCCGTATTCAACGAGGCCTTTGCCCAGGCGCAGCGCGGCAGGATTCCGCAGTTCGAAACGCTGCACCGGCGCAAGGACGGCCACATCTATCCCGTCGAGGTGAGCATGGGCGGGCTGCAACTCAACGGCCAGCCCTACCTGTTTGCCATTGCCCGCGACATCACCGAGCAGAAACGCTTTGTGGCGGAGCTGCAGGAGAGCGAGGCCCGCTTCCGCACCATGGCCGATGCCGCCCCCAACCAGGTGTGGGCCGTAAACCCCGATTCCACCATCCGCTACATCAACCGCGCCTTTCTCGACTTTGTGGGCCTGCGCACCGAGCAGGAATACGCGGCCACGGGCTGGGGGCCCTACCTCCACCCCGAGGAACTCGCCCAGACCCAACAGGCCCTGTCGCAGGCCATCGCCGAGCGCCGGCCCTTCGTGCTGGAACACCGCATGCGGCGCCACGACGGGCAGTACCGCTGGCTGCTGTCCCAGGGCGCCCCAAGCTTCCTCGCGGGTGGCGAGCTCTACGGCTACGTGGGCTCGGCCATCGACATTACCGACCTCAAGCACGCCAACGAGCAGCTCACGCGCACCAACGTGGACCTCGACAACTTCATCTACACCGCCTCCCACGACCTCAAAGCCCCCATCTCCAACATCGAGGGCCTGCTCTACTTGCTGCAGGAGGAGCTGCCCCCGGCGGTGGCCCAGGGCCCCGAGATTGGCCCCACGCTTACGCGCATGCTGGAGGCAGTGGAACGCTTCAAGCGCACCATCGAACACCTCACCGACGTGTCCAAGCTCCAGAAAGAGCACGAACCCGCCACCACCCAGGTCAACCTGGCCGCCGTCCTCGAAGGCGTGCGCCAGGACCTGCAGCCCCTGCTGCAGGAAGCGGGGGCCAAGCTGTTTATTGACGTGGCCGCCCTGCCGCCCGTGCAGTTCTCGGAGAAAAACCTGCGCTCGGTGATTTATAACCTGCTCAGCAACGCCGTCAAGTACCGCTCGCCCGACCGCGCGCCCCGCGTCGACGTGCGGGGCCACGTGCGCCCGGGCCACACCGTGCTCGAAGTGCACGACAACGGCCTCGGCATCGCCGCCCACCAGTTGCCCCAGCTTTTTGGCATGTTCCGGCGCTTCCACGACCACGTCGAGGGCACGGGCATCGGGCTCTACATGGTCAAGCGCATGGTCGAGAACGCCGGCGGCCGCCTCGAAGTCCATTCCCAGCTCGGCGCCGGTACCACCTTTTATGTCTTCCTGCCCCACGCGGGCCGTGCCGGCGCGGCCCCTTTTCCCGCTTTCTCTCCTTCCTAGACCGATGGCTGCCATTTCCTGCACCCTGCTTGTCGACGACGACGACACCACCAACTTCCTCAACCAAAAACTGCTCCAGCGCATGGCCGTCAGCGACCAAGTGCTGGTGGCCGGCAATGGCCAGCAGGCCCTCGACCTGCTGCACGCCCACTGCGAGTTGCCCACGTCGCCCACCTGCCCGGCCCTCATCCTGCTCGACATCAACATGCCGCTCATGAACGGCATCGACTTCCTGAAAGCCTACGCTCAGCGCCCCACCCGGGAAAACCCCACGGTGGTCATCATCATGCTCACCACCTCCGTCAACCCCCGCGACGTGGAGCAGATGCAGGGCCTGCCCATCAAGGGCTACCTCACCAAGCCTCTCACCCGCGACAAAATCACCCAGGTGCTGCAGGAGCACTTCGGCCACTCCGCCACCGCTGGTTAATCACTGGCAACGAGTCGAACAGCCCGAGCGGACCACCTAGCCCGCTCGTTTCTTTGTGCCCCCGCCTTGGCCCCATAAGTCCGACTTCCGTATTGACAACTCCGCCCCAACGCTGTTTTGATGCCTTCGCCCGACTTGCTGCCCGCGCCCGTCTTCAACATCCTCCCCGGGGCCTACCTGCTGCTCACGCCTGAGGCCGTGATTGAGGCCGTCAGCGACGACTACCTCGCTGCCACTCTCACCACCCGAGAGCAGTTGGTGGGCCGTGTGGTCTTTGAGGCCTTCCCCGACAACCCCGCCGCGCCCGAGGCCCACGGCACCCGCAACCTGCGCGCCTCCCTGGCCCAGGTGCTGGCCACGGGCCAGCCCCACCAGATGGCCCCGCAGCACTACGACGTGCCCGACCCAGACCGGCCGGGGCACTTCATCGAACGCCACTGGCTGTGCACCAACCGCCCCGCGCTCGATGCCGATGGCCGCGTCACCCACGTGCTGCACGCCGCCACCGACATCACCGCCCGCCGCGTGACCGACCAGCAGCTGCGCGAAAGCCAGGCCGCCGAGCAAGCCGCCCGCGCCGACGCCGACGAGCAGCGGGCGGCGCTGGGCCGTGCTTTCGAGCAGGCGCCGGTATCCATTGCCATTCTGCGGGGGCCCGAGTTCATCGTCGAGCTGGCCAATCCCTCGCTCGGCGAGCTGTGGGGCCGACCGGTCGGGCCCGCGCTGGGCCGCCCCCTGTTCGAAGCCTTGCCCGACCTGGCCGGGCAGGGGCTGGAGGAGCTGCTGGCCCGGGCGCTGCGCACCGGCGAGCCGGTGGTCTTCCAGGAACGCCCGACGCTATTGGCCCGCGACCCGGCCGGCCCGCCGGCGCTGGGCTACTACAACTTTACCTACCAGCCCCTGCACGACGCCCAGGGGCGCGTCACGGGCCTCATCACGGTGGGCCTGGACGTCACCGAGCAAGTCGTGGCGCGCCAACAGGTCCAACAGCTCAACCAGGAACTCGAAGCGCGCGTCGACGAGCGCACCCGGGCCGCCTTGGCCCTGCAGGCCGACCTGCTCGCCGCCGCCCGGCAACAGACCGAGCAGCAGGCCCGGCTCTACCAGGTGTTCGAGCAGACTCCAGCCCCGGTGGCCTTGCTGCGCGGCCCCGGCCACCGCTTCGAGTACGTCAACCCCGCCTACCAGGCCTTCTTTCCCGGGGGCCAGCTGGCGGGCCGCGAGGTCGCCGACGTGGCGCCTGAACTGGTCGTGCAAGGGTTTGGGGCGCTGCTCGACCGCGTGTATCAAACCGGCGAAACCTACTTTGGCGTCGAGCTGCCCTTCGCGCCCGTGCCGGTCAACGGCGAGCCGCCCCGCACCCTCTACTTCACCTTCACCTACCAGGCCTACCGCGAAGACGACCGGATTGTGGGCGTTTCCATCTTTGCCCTGGACGTCACCGAGCAGGTGCTGGCCCGCCAGGAACGCGAGGCGCAACGCCAGCAGCTGCAGGACCTGTTTGAGCAGGCCCCGGTGGCCATCAGCATCCTGCGCGGGCCCGACTACGTGGTGGAAGTGGCCAACCCGCTGGTGGCCCAGGTATGGGGCCGCACCCCGGCCGACGTGCTGGGCCGCCCCGTGTTCGAGGCCCTGCCCGAAGCGCGCGACCAGGGCTTTAAGGAGCTGCTCGACGAGGTGCGCCAAAGCGGCGAGGCCTTCGTGGCCGAGGGCGTCGCCGCCCAGTTTCTGCGCGGCGACGCCGTCCAAACAGTGTACCTGAACTACGTGTACCAGCCCCTGCGCGACGCCGACGGCACCATTACGCGCGTGGCGGCGGTGGGCACCGACGTCACAGGCCAGGTCCGGGACCGCCAGCAGGTGCAGGAACTCAACGAGCAGCTGGCCGCGTCCAACGCCGAGCTGGCCGCCGCCAACC
Organism: Hymenobacter sp. B1770; assembly: GCF_049896385.1. Lineage (NCBI taxonomy): Bacteria > Pseudomonadati > Bacteroidota > Cytophagia > Cytophagales > Hymenobacteraceae > Hymenobacter > Hymenobacter sp. B1770. The sequence goes on along the minus strand of NZ_JAFCUF010000009.1, from coordinate 85,450 downwards.
ACCAGCTCACGCGCACCAACGTCGACCTCGATAACTTCATCTACACCGCTTCCCACGACCTGCGGGTCCCCATCGTCAACATCGAGGGCCTGTTGCAGGCCTTTGGCCGGGAACTGCCCCCGACGGCCCGGGTCGGCGACGTGCCCGAAATGCTCCGGCTCATGCAGGACTCCGTGGACCGCTTCAAGCGCACCATTGCTCACCTCACCGACGTGAGCAAGCTGCAGCAGGCCCACGCCCAGCCCGCTACGCAGGTGCCGCTGGCCGCCGTAGTCGAAGAAGTACGGCTCGACCTACTGCCGCTGCTGCAGCAAACGCAGGCCCGCCTCACCGTTAACGTGCCCGCCGATGCCCACTTGCCGTTCTCCGAAAAGAACCTGCGCTCGGTGGTCTACAACCTGCTCAGCAACGCCCTTAAGTACCGCCACCCCGACCGGACGCCCGACGTGCAACTCACCTACCACCGGCAAAACCAGCACCACGTGCTGCGCGTGCAGGACGACGGCCTCGGCTTCGACGCGGCCACGTCCGAGGCCAAGCTCTACGGCATGTTCCAGCGCCTGCACACCCACGTGGAGGGCTCGGGCATCGGGCTCCACATGGTCAAGAAGATAGTCGAAAACGCCGGCGGGCGCATCGACGTAGCCAGCCAGATAGGGGAGGGCACCGCCTTCACCGTCTTTTTCCCCGTACACCCGGCGTCCTGACGCCTATCCACCCGCCACCCGCATGCCCGCCCTGCCCCTCATTCTGTTAATCGACGACGACTACACCGTCAACTTTCTCAACACCAAGCTGCTGCGCTACCTCGACCCGGACGTGCAGGTGCTCACGGCCCTCAACGGCCGAGAAGGGCTCGACCTGCTGCGCACTCACTGCCACCCGCCCGCGCCCAGCCGCCCGGCCCTCGTCTTGCTCGACATCAACATGCCCCTCATGGACGGGTTTGAGTTCCTGCAAGCCTATCAGCAGGTGCCGGAAACCGAGCGGCAGGGCGTGGTCATCTTCATGCTCACCAGCTCCGTCAGCCCCCGCGACCAGTCGCGCCTGCAAGGTTTGCCCGTCGACGGTTTCCTTTCCAAGCCCCTCACCGAGGAGAAGGTCGCCCAGGTGTTGGCCGACCACTTTCCGCCCCAAAAGGGGCCCTAGTAGCGTCCACCATCGGCCACCGCGAAGGGGAACGGCGCGTGGGCGCGTCGTTTCGCGGATATTTGGGCCCTGCGCCGCTACCTTCATCCCGCTCCCGGCGGCCGTTACCCCTTCGGTATTCCGTTTCTTTTATGCCTTCCCCCCCGTCCACTCCGGCGTCGTCCACCCCCGAAAAGAAGCAGGTGAAATCCCTGCAGCAGAAAAACACCCGCCTGCGCCAGCAGAAGGTCGAAGCCGAGCGGCAAAAGGCCGTCGATGAGCGCTACCAGCACAGCCAGGAACGGTTCCGGGCCGTGTTCGAGAACTCGCCGATGGGCCAGAAAATCATTGACCCGGACCTGTGCATCCGCCAGGCCAACCAGGCCCTGGCCACCATGTTGGGTCTGAAAACCGTGAAGAAAGTCGAAGGCCGCAAAATCCTCGACTTTGCCCACCCCGACTTTGTCCAGGACTGGCAGCACTTGCAGGAGCAGCTTTGGGCCCACAAAAAGCCCTGGTTTGCGCTGGAAACCTGCCTTATCCGCGCGGACAAGTCCTCGTTCTGGTGCCGGGTTACTTCGGTGCTCTTCCCCGACGACGAAGGCGAGATGGGCTACACCACGCTGGAAGACATCACCGCGCGCAAGGAACTCGAGCTGGCCAACCAGCGCCTCTACGACACGCAGGAAACCATGCTGCACCTGGCCGCCCACGACCTGCGCACGCCCGTGGCCCACATCCAGCTGCTGATGGACGTGCTGCGGCGCCACGACGGCGTGCGCCGCATCGAACCCGAAGCCGACCGGCAGGAGGTGGAGCAGATGCTGGTCCTAGTGGAGCAAGCCTGCGGCACGGCCAACGCGCTGCTGGGCGACGTGCTGTTTCTCGGGCAGATGCAGGCCACCCGCGCCCGGAAGCACCGCACCAACCTAGGGGCCCTGCTCGACAAGCGCCTGCAGGTGTTTCGCCTCGCGGCCCAGGAAAAGGAAATTCACCTGCACCTGGAATTGCCCAAATCACCGGTTCACGCCGACATCGACACCGACCAGTTTGGCCGCATCCTCGACAACCTGCTCACCAATGCCCTGAACTTCACATTTGCCGGGGGCACCATTCGCGTGGCCCTGCGCCAGCTCAAAGGCCGCGTTCGCCTGGTGGTGCAGGACACCGGCTTGGGCATTCCCGAAGACCTGCAGCCCCACGTGTTCGACAAGTTCAGCAAGGCCTCGCGCGCGGGCCTGTACGGCGACACCACCACGGGCCTGGGCTTGTTCATCACCAAGCAAATTGTGGAAATGCACCACGGCAACATCTGGCTCGAAAGCAAGGAGAACGAGGGCACCACCTTTTTCATAGAGCTAACCTGAACCGTAAAGTCGTTCGTTTTGTACGGCTCGGGTTTGACGAGTACCCGCTCGGGCTACCTCGCCCGCGACAAAACAAGCAGGTGCTACCGCAGTATTTCGGCCATTCTGCCCCGCCATCTAATGGAGGTAGCTGCTTAATCAACAACGAGCGGACCATCTGGCCCGCTCGTTTCTTTTCCACCCCATCCCTCAGCAGCCGGCCAGCTTTCGCCCCGGGGGCTCTTCACCATAGTAACCTTGGCCTTTGCGGCCCGTTTGCGCTGCAAACCCGCTTGTTAAAAATCGCGCTGACCAACCGCGTCTTGTGTTAGTTGCCTCACCCCGCCGCCGCCTTTTTCCACCGCCCCTACCTTAGCCCCATGATACGCCTGTTTCTCGTCGACGACCACGCCATACTGCGCCAGGGACTGCGCGCACTGCTAGAGCCGGAAGCCTGGCTGCAGGTGGTCGGCGAAGCCGAGAACGGCGAGCAGCTGCTGGCCCGGTTGCCCGCCACGCCCTGCGACGTGGTGCTGCTCGACCTGGACATGCCGGTCCTGGACGGGCTGGCCACCACCCGGCGGCTGCACGCCGAGTTCCCCGACGTGCGCATCCTCATCCTCTCCATGGCCGCCCACGCGCCGGCCATCGGGGAGGTGCTGGCGGCCGGGGCTTCGGGCTACGTCCTGAAAAACGCCGGCCGACACGAATTCGTAGCTGCCGTGCAGACCGTGGCCGACGGTCAGCGGTATCTGAGCTCCGAGTTGGGCCTGGCCATGCTGGAAAAGGTGCTGGCCGGGACGCCCACGCCCGACCACACGGCTGCGAGTCGCCTTTCGGCGCGCGAGCAGGAAATCCTGCAGTTGGTGGTCAACGGCCTGACCAACGCCGAGATTGCCGACCAGCTCTTCACCAGCAAGCGCACCATCGAAACCCACCGCCAGAACATTATATATAAAACCGGCACCAAAAACACCGCTGCGCTGGTAAAGGCCGCCATCAGTCAGGGCTGGCTTCAAAAAGACTGATGAGCCTGCCCGAGCTGCCTGCTCAAGGGCCGGTCTGCCCACGCCTTGCCCACCGGAATGGGCCCCTTAATGCAGCTCCACCACAAAGCACGCCCCTTCGCCTTCTTGGCTTTCCACCCACACCTTGCCCCGGTGCAGCTGCACAATCTGCTTGGTGATGAACAGCCCCAGCCCCGTGCTGGCCTCGCCGCCCACGCCCAGGCGGGCCGACTGGCTGAACTTTTCAAACAGGTCGGCCTGCAGCGCTTCCGGAATGCCTATGCCGGTGTCGCGCACCGTCAGGCGCACGCAGCCGGGGCACTCTTCCAACCCCACCGTCACGCGGCCTCCAGTCGGGGTGAACTTCAGCGCGTTGCTCACCAGATTGTCCACCACCCGCCCAAACGTGTCGGCGTTCAGGTTGGCCTCCTGTGCCTCTGCCGGCAGGTTCAATTCCAAAGCCAGCCCCTTTTCCCGAGCCGCCAGCTCGTGCGCGGCCAGCCGCTCCTGTAGCAGTGCCCCCAGGTCGGTGGGCTCCTTTTTCAAGTCGGCCGCGTCCAGCGAGCCCAGCAGCAGCACGTCCTGCAGCAGCTTGTAAGCCGTGGCGCAGGCCGCCTGAATCAGGCCCAGGTACTTCACCGTGTCCGCCGTATCGTCCGTGGCAAACGTGGCCGCGTCCACCTGGCGCTGCAGCAGGTCGGTCAGCAACTGAATGTGACCCACGGGCGCCTTTAAGTCGTGCGTCACCAGGTGCAGAATGGTTTCCTGCGCGTCATACAGCCGTTTCAAGGACAGCTCCAGGGCCCGCCGGTCGCTGATATCTTCCAGCAGGGTGTAGCCCAATTCCTCGCCCACGTCGCCATCGGGAAAGCGAATGGACGTTACCTGGCACCAGAACGACGACCCATCGGCCCGCACCAGCCGGGTTTCCAGCGTGAAGCTCGGCAGCTTGTGGGCCCAGAGCCGTTCCTGCAGAAAGTGCCAGTCCGCCTCGTGGTCGGGGTGGGCAAACTCCCGAATCTGGTGCCCCACCACCTCGTCCAGGTGCACGCAGCCCAGCATTTCCACCACCGCCCGGTTGGCCTGGTGAATCACCAAATCCGGGGTGATGATTTTCTGCCCGAACGGCGAGTTCTCAAACACCGTCCGGAACCGTTCCTGCTGCTGCTCCCGGTCGTCGGATTCGGCCTGCTCCGCCCGCGCCACCGTCCGGCCGGCCCGCAGCCGCCGGTTTTCTTCCCGCAGGGCCGCGTTTTCTTGTTCGAGGGTTAAGCTTTCGGCAGGGGTTTTCATGGCGGAACTCATGTGGAAACTGAGGAGGGAGGAGGGTCAAGGTACCGCTTATTGGCGCCGTATGTACTGGCCCAGCGTTTCGTTTTCCCTTTAACTCCAAACGCTAGGCCGGGATAAGCACCGCCGTAGTGTGCCACACGTGCTACCCATTGGCGGCTGGCAACCCCACACTTCCGTATGCGAACGGTTTTTATCCCGGGCCGGCCTACAGCAAGGCCCTGGGAAAAAGGGTAGGAGGGTAACTGCCCCAAACATGAATAAACGTCCGTCTTGCTGGTGTTGCTCATTAGGTACACGAGGGGGCCTGTATCGCGCAGAAGTAACTAAGAATTATGCGTTTATTCTGTTAAGAAGCGCTGGTCAGTATCGGCCGTTTTGCGCAGTCGCGCCGGCTGCCCGCCCCTCAGCCCCGGGGTCGGAAAAACGCCAACGGCAAAATGCACGTTGCATCTTTGCGCTGGGTTGCGACCAGCACCTTCGCCTGCTTTTGTGTTCCCGCTATGCGTACTCCGTCCCACCTGTTTGCCCCTAACGAAACCCAACGCCTGGCCGCCTTGCAAGCCTACCAGGTAGCCGGCGATGTCCCTTTCTTCGACGAGTTCGTGCGCCTCACCGGTAAGCTGTTTCAGGTGCCCATTGCCTTGGTTTCCTTGGTCGAGGCCGACACGGTCTGGTTTCGCGGCAACGCGGGTCTGGAAGAGGCCCCTGAGCGGGTGCCTCGCGGCGGGAGCCTCTGCTCGGTGGCCGTGCTCAGCGACGAGACTACCATGTTTCAGGACCTGGCCGACCGCCCCTGCGCCCTCATCGACCCCACCGCCGTCGACGACCTCGGCCTGCGCTTCTACGCCGGCTTCCCCATGCTCACCGCGGCCGGCGAAGCCGTGGGCACCTTGTGCGTCATCGACCGCGAACCCCGCTTCTTGGAGCCCGAAGAGGCCGTGCTGCTCCGTGAGCTAGCCGACGTGGCCCTGCGGCTGCTCGACCTGCAGGTGGCCTTGGCTGCCTCGCCCGGCCCGGCCCCGGCGCTGTGGCCCGCCATCTACCTCGCCATTGCCGACTCCATCGGCCGGCTCGACGCCCTCGCCGAGCTTCGGCAGGGAGAACCGGCCCCCAATAACCCGGCCGCCCTCAACTACCAGGCCGCGCGCCGGAAAGAAGCGGCCGACATCGCTACAACCCTGCAGCAGCAAATTCAGGCCGCCATCCAGCACCTCCAGCCCCAGCCCTAATTCACGCTTGTCATTGCCCCTTTCCCCGATAAAAAAACGAGCGGACCTTCTGGCCCGCTCGTTTCCACCCTACACCTCAAAATGCGGCCGGTCCTTGAACCCCGGCCAGTCACCGCCCCACCGCACCCGCGCATCGGCCGCCTTCATCAGCCGCGCAAACTTGCTCAGCAGCAGCCCCGACCACGACACCTCCCCATCAGCCAGCAGAAACGCCATGTCCAGCGCCGGGCAGGGGAGGCGGTTGTGCTTCGATTCCCCACCACGCTTGTACGTCACGATGGGCCCCGGCTTGCTGCGTCCCTGCTTATACAACTCCTCCTGCCGCTCCGGACTGCGGTAGCACTCCGTCACAAACGGTACCCCGGCCAGCCGCAGCACCGGGTCGCCCAGCCACCGCGCCAGGGCCTGCGCATACGCTGCCCCGAGACTCGGTACCGCCTGCGCCAGCCTGGCATCCTGGATGCGCTGCTGCACCTTGCTCAGCCTCGGCACCGCCCTTGCCAATACCGACCTGACTACGCGCGGCCCCGTCGACGTGCTACTCAGCCCCGTTTCCATTGCTCCCTGCGCTGCTGTTTCCAGTCTTCTCCTGCGGCACCACTTCCACCGGTTTTTGCAACGCCTTGCGCACCGTGGCCCAAATGGTAACCAAGGCCACCAGCGCCTGAATTATCAACTGCCCATAGTGCTCAATTTTCGATGGGTCGGGAGGCGTAAGCCCGCTGCTCACCACTTGCCCCAGCAACGCCGTGGTCACAATGTGAGAAATATGTCCTGCTTTCGTGCTGCTAAACATGGCGTGTATTGTTTTAGTAAAACTTATTTGACAAAGCTATGATTTATCAAGTTTGTTGTACGAACAACACGCCTTTATGGTCTACATAGATTTTGCATTAATTCAAGCAAGATGATTTTTCGGGGCTGCCCCCGGCCCTCCGCGCTGCTACGGGCCGGGGTCGGGCTGTCCAGGGGTGCGCTGCGCTCCCGTGCTGCGCACCGCTCCCTTTGGTCGCGCCCTTCCCATCCCTCAGCTCAACTCCCGTTTCAGCTGATTCTCCAGCCTCATTCACCCACGCTGCCAGGCCGCGCAGGGCCCGAAAAAAGGCCCCACGCCGCCCGTCAGCTACCGCACCCGCCCGGGGCCGGCCAAGGCTTCCATTCCCTGCACTCCCTCCGCCACGCGGCGCTCCGTTCATTCGTCGCTGCGCCCTGCTGCGCTCCTCGTTCTCTCCGCTTGCTGCGCTCTAGTCGCTCCGGTCATTCCAGCCTCGTCCCGCCCCTCAGCCCACCGCACCGATTCCCAAGCCACCATCGACCCCCCAAGACTCACCCCCACGACCAACCCCCGCACCGCCGCCGGGCCGCATGAGGCCCGAAAAAAGGCCCCACGCCGCCCGTCACCACCCCCCTGATTCGGCAGCAGGCCACAGGCCGGAAAAAGCCTGCCACCTGCCCATAAAGCTTGCGTTCGAGCCACGCAGGCAGAAGCAAGGCCCGCTTCGCGGAGGGTCTCACTGGGGAGTACCCCAAACCCCCGCCACCATGCCCCGGCTAACGCCCGGTCATCTTCCTCGGCCTCCGCAGCCTCCCGTTGGTCGGCCGCTCCACCCTCAAGCGGCCGGCTCCGCCGAGTAACAGTTGGGGCCAGCCCCAAACCCCCTAAAAAAGGCTTTTAGTGGTTGTTCTGGCGCCTGCCCAGGGCCGTTTCCAGTCGGGTAGGGGCCGCCTCAGTCCAGGGGCAGCAGCTCCACCGGGCGGCCCAGGCGTCGGGCGGCCTTCAAGGTGCTCAGCGTGCCCTTGCTCCGGCCGTCCCACACCACCAGCACCAGGGCGGCCCGCTTCACTATCTCGGCGTTGCGCACGTGGGTGGCCGCCGTGGGGCCGTGGGCGGCATAGTCGGGCCGCAGCTCGGTTAGCGGCACCCCGTGGGCCCGGGCCCAGCTGGCGGCCAGGGCGTCCACGCCGGCAGCCCCGCCGCTCACCACTTCCGCCGGGGCCAGCTCGGCCAGCCGCCGGGCCAGGGCCGCGCAGCTTTTCACACCCCGGCTGCCCACCACCGCCACCGCCTTGTTTTTGTGTTTTTCCATACTACAAGATACAGCAAATAAAGTTGGCAAACAAGCATATTTATTTGTCAAAGTAGTTGTTATAGTTCAAGTAAGTTTGTATCTTTGGTTTGTAGTCGGGAAGGCCCTGGCTACTTGCCCACCCGGAGGCCTACGGCGCGGGCACCCACGGCTAATTCCTACAGCCATGCAACCCAATCAACTTTTGCAGCTCGCCGCTGCCGCCTGGAAAGGCCCCGCCCTGTGCTCGTTTTCGGGCATCTACATTTCGCAGTCCGCCGCCACCTATGGCCAGGGCCGCACCTCCTGGCACGTCATGCTCAGCCTGGCTGCGCGGCCGGAGTGCCAGCCCGCCGGTGGGTTCGCCGGCATGTCGCCCTGCCCGTTTGAGGCGCTGCGCCTGGCCTTCCGCGCTTTGCGGGCCGCGCACCCTGCCTATGCCTTCGCCGCCGTGTGGGAGGTTATTAAGGCGGAGGATGAGTTTGCCGGCGTCCCCGCTCATGCTTAGCCTAGTCCTAGCCCCAGCCGCGCCCGCTCCGGGTGCGGCTGTCGGCAAGCTAGCTGCCCTGCGCGTCACCCTGGCCCGGCTGGAAGCCAAGTACCCACCCCGCTCACCAGCAGCCCCCCGGCCCGCCCCGGCGCCCGTTTCGCCGGCTGCCGTGGCCGCCACCGCCGCGCTGGCCCGTACTCATTCGGCCCTATGTAATGCCCGCGCCGCCAAGTATGCGCTGCGCGATGATTACCGCTCCGGGCCCGGCCGCTTTGCTCAGCTGCGCGCCGCCATCCTGCGCTGCCGCGAGGCCCAGGTCGCCTACTCCGCTGCTGCCGCCGCCTTCCACGCCAGCCCCGCCGGTGCCGCTTTGCAGGCCGCCCGCGCCAAGTACCCCCGCTTTTAGCCACCAGGCCCGCGCCCATTAGGCGCGGGCCCCATAAGCCCCCATCATGCCCCAAACCGTTACTACCTATCAGCCGCATTTGCTGGACCCGCACAGTGCCCAGCCGCAGCCAGTCAGCCCGGCCAACGGCCGCAACTTCAAGCTGCCTGAGCTATACGCCCTGCTCGACTGCCAAACCGTCGACGTGGTGCGCCTCAGCCCCGAACTCATTCTCATCATCGACGACGAGGGCAAGTTCCGCAACCCGGCCTACCTCAACCTGCTGGCCACTTACCTCTGGTACCAGCACCAGCCCGAGGCGCGGGGCCAGGATTCCATCGTGGGCCGCGCAATTGTGTGCCACGACCAGCAATTCCGCTAGACCCAACCAAAAACGGCGCAGGGGCCGGCCATCAACTGGTCCCACTTTTTTCACTTCCCAACCTTTTCTCATTATGGCCACCGCCACCACCTCCAAAACCGCCGCTAATGCTACCCCCGCCGTCCTCGTTACCGAGTCGGCCGCCACTCTCACCGTCAGCTCCCGCCCGGCCTACCTCGTCGCCGGCGTGGACGAGAGCACCGGTGAAGAAACTTGGTCGAACCGCTTCCGCTACCTGCCTGGCCACCCGCGCCAAGTGCGTTTCGATGCGAAGGCCGGCCAGTTCAACATCAACGGTACCGTGCCCCTAGGTAGCGCGCTCAGCTTCATCCCGCTGGCCTGGCGCGTATTCCAGGACGACATTCTCAACATGGGCCGCAAGCTGTGGGCCGAGCTGTTTTTTGCCGACGACAAGGGCGCCATCTGCGCCGTGCTCTTCCACGGCTACAGCGTGGAAAACTTGTACCGCCTCATCGAGCCACTGTTCTACGACGACCTGACCCTGGCCGACGTCACGGTGAAGGTCACCGCCGAGAAGAAGCAGACCACTAAGGACGGCAAGACGGCCACCTACTACATCGCCCAGTTCAGCTACGAAGCCGCCGACGCGGCCGAGGTAGCAGCCCGCCGCGACTTCGCCCGCGACTTCCCCATCTGGCGCGCTGAGACTTACACCGGAGCTGCCGACGTGCGCATCCAGCACGGCTACACCGTGCCCACCGAGGATGACCCCGAGCCTGCCGCCGAAGCGGCCGCACTGCCTATGGCCGCCTAGCCGCACCGCCCACCGGCCGCCTGCTTCATTCCGGAGTGGGCGGCCCCAGCGGGCCGAAGTAGCCCTAATTCTAGCCCTAGCCCTAGTCCTAATCCATAGCTTCTAACTCTTATTGCTCATGTTTCACGCCCTCACACATCACCCCGACCTGACCCAGGCCCAGCATCGCGCCCTGCCGCACGTCAGCAACACCGACCTGAGTACCCTGAAAAACGATTTGCTCGGCCAGCCCCGCCAGCTCAACCCCGTAGCCCTGGCCTTTGGCTCGCACTTCCACACGGCTGTGCTGGAGCCCCCGCACTACCAGCGCACCGACGAGCGCGGCATCCGGTGGGCCGACCTGGAAACCCTGGCCCGCCAGGTGCGCCGCCAACGCTACTGCCGCGACCTGCTTTACCGCGGCCAGGCTGAACAGTCATACACCGCCACCCACACGGCCACCGGGGTAGGAGTGAAGCTGCGCCCCGACCTGTTGGTACGCAGCCGCGCCGGCCGCCAGCTCACGCTCATCGACTTCAAAACCACCAGCAGCCCAGACCTCGCCCACTTACTCACCACCATCGAGAAGTACGATTACGACCGCCAAGCCGCCTTATATTTTGACGTATTAGGTGCCACGCGCTTCCTCATCATTGGGGTGCAGAAAAAGGTGCCGCACGCCGTGTGGCGCGTCGAGCTAACCGCCATGCCCGGCCTGCTGGAGCAGGGCCGCAAGAAGTACAGCACCTTGCTGCGGCACCACGCCCGGCAAAATCACCGTATGCCAGCTGCCGCCAGGCTTCCGGTCACTCCCCAGCTCCTGGCGCACGCAGCCTAACACCACCTTCCATTTCAACACCTTTCCCATGGCAACTTTTCAAATTTCTCACACCAGCGGCCAGTACTGGTACCGCTTACGCGCCGACAACGGCGAGATTATTCAGTCCGGCGAAGGCTACACCAGCAAAGCCGGCTGCGAAAACGGCATCCAGAGCGTCAAAGCCAACTGCCAGCCCCAGCGCTTCGAGTCGTTCTTCACCGCCGGCCAGTACGGCTTCAACCACGTGGCCACCAACGGCGAAATCATCGGCCGCAGCGAAAAGTACACCACCGCCCAGGCCCGCGACCACGGCCTCCAAGTCGTCATCCGCGAAGCCCCCGAGGCGCAAGTACAGGACCTGAGCTAGCCGTACTACTTGCCACAAAAAAAGCCCGCTGGCAATTTGCCAGCGGGCTTTTTTGTATTGCCCACAGCGTATAGTTATGTCCTGGCTGTGGGGTGTGCATCAAGGAACAGCTTCACTCAAGCGGTGGGTTATGATTTTCGAAAGCTAGTGGGGCAGCTTCTCGCGCAGGGCGCTGTAGGTCCAGGTGCCGGCCAGGGCAGCCAAGATGAGGACGGCCACCGCGCCCACGCCCACGCCGGCGCCAATCTGGGCGAACAATGGGCCGGGGCAGGCGCCGGTCAGGGCCCAGCCCAGGCCGAAAATGGTGCCGCCTATCCAGGTGCCGTGGTTGTACTTCTTGTCGGCCAGGGTGATGAGCTCGCCATCAAGGCTTTTGAGGCGGTTGCGCTTGATGAGCTGGATGGAGACCATGCCCACCACCACGGCCGAGCCGATGACGCCGTACATGTGGAAGCTTTGGAAGCGAAACATCTCCTGGATGCGCCACCAGCTGATGACTTCGCTCTTGGTGAGAATGATGCCAAACAAGGCGCCCAGCACCAGGTACTTAACGTATTTCATAACAGTAGATTAAAACATCAGGGGGTAGATAACCCAGGTCATGAGCAGGCCGCCGGCAAAAAAGCCGACCACGGCCACCAGCGACACCCACTGCAGGTTCGAGAGGCCCGAGATGGCGTGGCCCGAGGTGCAGCCGCCGGCGTAGCGCGTGCCGAAGCCGACCAGAAAGCCGCCGAGCACCAGAAACACCCAGCCTTTCCAGTTGGCGAGGTTATCCAAGGCGAACAGCTCGCGGGGCAGCAGGCCCGAGAAGTCGGTTAGCCTCATTTCAGCCTTCAGGTCACGCACGGTAGCGGGCGAAATGGCGATGGTGTCGGGGTGGCCCAGCAGCTGGTAGCCGATGAAGCCGCCCAGGGCAATGCCTACCACGAACACCAGGTTCCAGATTTCGGCCCGCCAGTTGTAGGTCAGGAAGGGAATGCCGGCCGGCACGCAAGCCGCGCACACGTGGCGCAGCGCGGAGCTGATGCCCAGCGCCTTGTTGCCCAGCAGCAGCAGCGCCGGCACCGTGAGGCCAATAAGGGGCCCGGCCACGTACCAGGGCCAGGGTTGATGCAAGAAGTCCAGCATGAAGGTGGGTTAGTTTAGCTGGTGAGGGGCGTGGGCCAGTCGAGCACCCCACCGAGCAGGTTGTGCACGTCGGTGAAGCCGGCGGCGCTGAGCTGCGCGGCCGCTTTCGCGGAGCGGGCTCCGCTGCGGCAGTACACGTAGGTGGGCGTGGTTTTGTCGAGCGTGGCTACGCGCTGGGCAAAGTCGGCGGCCGTAACATCAATGTTGACGGAGCCGGGAATGTACCCCAGGGCGTACTCGTCGGGGCGGCGCACGTCCACGAGCACTGCGCCGGACCGGCGCAGGCCCTCGGCAAACTGCGCAGGGGTCAGGTTGTGGTGGGCAGGCGGCGTGGGTTGAAAAAGACCAAACATGGCAAGGAGGGAAAGTAAAAGGGAGTAGCTAAACATGAAGGAAAATAAAAGGATGAGGCGGTAGCTACTGCTAGTCGTCGCCCCAACCGAATTAGTGGGCCGCGGGGAGAAACGTTTTCACGGCCTCGCCCAAGTCGAACACCTCGGTGCCGGGCAGCGCGGGGGCCACGATGCTGCTGCCTGCCGCCGAGCGGTAGCCGCCGGCGCAGTGCACCACCACGGGCTTATCGGTGGGGATTTCAGCGGCCCGCCCGCGCAGCTCGGGCAGCGGAATGTTGAGGGCGTTGGCAAACAAGGGTTCGGCTTTGGTTTCCGACGCGTTGCGGATGTCCACAATCGTGTAGCGCTCGGGGTGAGCGCGAAAAGCGTCCACGTCCAGCTTGGGCAAAGTGGTTTCCGTGGACGGCGTGCCCACCATTGCCCCTTGAATCAGGGATTCATAGCCAATCTTGGCCGTTTTCGCAATTAGGTCTTTCCGCGTCTGCTCGTCGGGCGCGACCAGGTAGAACCGCTCTTCGGGGCTCACGAGGGAGCCCAGCCAGGTTTCAAACTTACCGCCCTGCTGCACGTTGAGGGCGCCCGCGTGGTGGCCTTGTTTGAAGTCGGCTTCGGGGCGGGCGTCGATTACCAGCGCGCCCGGTTCCAGGTCCGCGCCGGAAGCCAGGTGGGCTACTTTGGCCACGCTGGGCGCGAAGTCGGGCGCGCCGGCTTTGTTTAGCTCCACGTTGTAGCCGAAGTACTGGGGGATGAAGGACTGGTCGGCCAGCAGCTCCTGCACGAAGTCCTCCTCGCTTAGGGGACGCAAGGCGTAGTTGCCGCTTTTCTCGGTGCCTATGGTACTGCTGCTGGCCCCGCCTTTGCCCTTGCTGCAGAGCGAGCCCGCGCCGTGGGCCGGGTACACCTGCACGTCATCGGCGAGCTTCATGAGCTTGTCACGGGTGGAGTGGTACAGCTGCTTGGCCAGCTCCTCGCGCTTGGCGGTCAGGTTGCCGGCGTTTTCGCGCAGGTCGGGCCGGCCCACGTCCCCAATGAGCAGGGTATCGCCGGTGAATACGGCTTGGTCCTTTCCCTCGCGGGCGAGCACGATGCTGAGGGAGTCGGGCGAGTGGCCGGGCGTGTTCAGTGCCCGGAAGGTGAGCTTGCCAAGGGTCAGCGTGTCGCCTTCGTCGAAGGCCTGGTGCGGATAGCCCGCGCCCAACAGCTTGCTAACGCGGACAGTGGCCCCGGATGCCCGGGCAATTTCCGCATGGCTGCTCACGAAATCGGCGTGGGGGTGCGTTTCGATGACGGCGACAATTTTGGCGTCGTTGGCTTTAGCGAAGTCGTAGTATTGCTGCGGGTTGCGGGCCGGGTCCACCAGCACGATTTCGCGGGTCTCTTTGCTCAGAATGGCGTAGGAGAAATGCGACAGGCCCTGGTCTTCAAACTGTTCGATTTTCATGACAACGAGTGGGTTGGGGTGAAATGTTGGGTAGCAAAGGGGAGGCGCGCTTAGTGAAACACCAGCTCGCGCACCAGAATGAAGGTGCCCATGGCCAGCGTGAACCAGCCGAACGCCGGCTTGAGCTTGGCGCCCGGAATAAAGCGGGCCAGGTAGGTGCCCAGCACGATGCCGCCGAGGGCAAAAGCCAGAAAGCCGAGCAAAAACGACCAGGCGATGGGCGTGCCCGCGCTCAAATCGCCGGTGAAGCCGATAAGCGAGTTCAGGGCGATGATGGCCAGCGAGGTGCCCACCGCCCGCTTCATGGGCAGGCGGGCGCCCAGCACCAGGGCCGGAATAATCAGGAAGCCGCCGCCCGCGCCCACAAAGCCGGTGAGTATGCCCACCACCAGACCAATGACCAGAACCAAGGGGTAGTTAAGCGGCGCACCAGGACCCGCTTCGTCGTCCAATCCGGCAGCGGTCGGCTTGCTGCGAATCATCGACGTGGCCGCCACCACCATGAGCACCGCGAAAGCCACCAGCACCAGCAAATCCTTGGTGAAGACGATGCTGCCCAACGTGAACAGCTCAAGGGGGATGGCCGGCATCAGGACTTTGCGCACCAGAAACACCGCTGCCAGCGACGGCAGCAGAAACACCAGCGCCGTGGGAATGGACACCAGGCCCTTGCGGAAGTAGCCCGAGGCGCCCACCACCGAGGTGGAGCCCACCACGAACAGCGAGTAGGCCGTGCTCAGTATCGGGCTCACGCCCATCAAATACACCAGCACCGGCACCGTGAGAATGGAGCCGCCCCCGCCTATAATGCCCAGGGAAAGGCCAATGAAGATGGCTGCGAAATAGCCGAGGTATTCCAACATGGGGAGGGAGGGTGACGTATGAAATTATGAAAGGTTGTTCATGTATTGCGCTAAAAAAAGCCGCGCACCTTACAAAAAGGTGCACGCGGCCAGGCACTGAATCACGTCGATGACTTCGCGCATTTTCAGCGCGTAGTAGATGTTTTTGCCGTCGCGGTGCGAGCTCAAAATGCCCTTGAGCTTCATGCCCGAGAGGTGGTGCGAAAGCAGGCTCTGTTCTACGTTCAGCTTCTCGCTGATGTCCGTCACCGAGAGGCTTTCGGTGGCTGCCAGCAGTTGCACGATGGCAATGCGGGTGGGGTGGGCCGTGGTCTTGAGAATAAAGGCCACCTTTTCCATCTTCTCACTGGTGAGATTCATGTCAACCGGACCGAAGGAAAGGGAAGTGCTCATTACTCGTACAAACTTATGAACATTTGTTCATTCATACAAGGGTGGCCCCTACATTTGTTCCCTCACGTTCATCATATCTGCCCATGAGCCGCATGAATATAGTGCAGTGGCTGCCCCTGGCCCTGTTTGCCGTGGTCATGCTCACCGACCTCCGCACCCCGGTGCTCGGTGGCCTGCAGCGCGGCCTGCTGGCCACGGGCCTGTGGAAAGCCGAGGTCCCTGCTTCTCCCGCTAAAATGCCCGGGCAACTGGCCGGCAACCAGACGTACCCCCACCAGCTGCCGCTGGTCACCCTAGCCGGCCAGTCCGTCAACTTGAGCGACCTAAAAGGCAAGGTCGTTTTCGTGAACCTGTGGGCCAGCTGGTGCCCGCCCTGCGTGGCGGAGATGCCCGGCATCCACGCTCTCTACCAGAAAATGGACCCGGCCCAGGTGGCCTTCGTCATGATTTCATTGGACGAGAACCCCGCCAAGGCCCGGGCGCTGGTCCAACGCCGGGGGTACACCTTCCCGGTTTACTTCCCCACTGGGCCGCTGCCCGCCCCGTTCAATTCCAGCTCGATTCCCTCCACCGTCGTCCTTGGTCCCGACGGTCAAGTAGCCGCCCGCCACGACGGCATGGCCGAGTACGACACCCCCGAGTTCAAGCAGGCCCTGGAAAAGCTGGCCCAACCCTAGCAAAAAGCTCCGCTTGCAGGATGCAAATGGGGCTTTTTATGTGAAGGAAGCTTGTGCTATGCCTGCAGAAGGTCAACCTGCGGAGGCGACAGAATCGGCGTACCCGCTATCAACTCCCCAAACAGCGGATTGGGCGGCAGCTCCAGTCCGCCGTTGCTGGCTGGCAGCCATTTTCACGCCGCCACCCTGGAACCCCATCACTCCGCCCACACCAACTAGCGCTGCAACTGGCCCCCTGGTCAAAGCGCTGGCCGCCGTCCGCTGCCAACACTTCTGCCACAACCTTATAATATAAACCCTGGCCGAGCTGACGCACGCGTCCGACCTGGCCCAATTCCTCTTTACCATCGAGCAGAACGACTACGACCGACAGGCCGCCCTGTACCTCGCCGTACTCGGGGCCACGCGCTTCCTCATCATCAACGTGCAGAAGAAGGCCCCGCACGCCGATTTGCGCGTTGAACTAACCGCCACGCCCAGCCTCCTCGAGCAGGGCCGTAAAAAGTACACCCGCCTGCTCAGGGCTTTCGCTGAACATCCCTCCGTCATCAGGCCCCGCAACCCTGGAGGCAAAGCGCGGTGTTAAGCCGCTGTTCCCAACCGCCCCGCGTCCTGCCCCAGCTGCTGCAGCACGGTCACCAGTTGCTCGCCAATGCGGTCAATCCGCGTCAGGCCCTGGCGGGCTTCCTCAATGTGGCCGCGGCGGTACTGCGCGGCCAGGTCGTGCCCCGTGCGGAGCATGTCCTGCAGCAGGCGCTCGGCCTCGCGCACCTCGGGCCGCAGCGGGAACTTGGGCTTAATAACGGTGCTCAGCCACTGCCCCAGCGCGTTGCCCTGTGGCGAAAACAAGGCGTCGTCGGCCTCGCGCACGCCGTAGAGCACCGAGCGCAGCTGCGACTTAAACAGAATCTGCTTAATCCGCGCCTGCTGAAAATCGAGGGAATTAGTATCCATCATCACCGCTCGCTCAGGAGGTAGTCGTGTCGTTGAGCAGTTGCTCCAGCTTCTGGCGCGCGCGCACCAGCTCAGTTACCTCGAAGGCAAACGACGAGACGCCCACGATAGCGCCGTTCTCCCGCAAGGCTTGGAGCGTCGCGTTGAAGTACGCGTCCTCCACAAGGCCCGTGTCGCGGCGCTGCACCTGAAACAGCACCTCGTTGCCCACCCACGGCTCGCCGGTCTGGTACACCTGGTCGAACAGGGCGCCGAAGCCCTGCTCCACAACTTCGGGCACGGCTTCGGCGATGGTCCGCCCCAGCAGCTCCCGGCCCGGAAACAGCTCGTAGTACGGCGGGTTCACGAACTCGTACCGGTGCTCGGGCCCGCGCAGCATCCCAATAAACGCCGGGGCCTGCATGAACAAGGCGTAGAACGACTCGCGCTGGCTCACGGCCAATTGGTGGGCCTGGTAGGCTTGGTCGGAGAGGGCCGCCTGCTCCTCGTTGGCTTGCAGCAGTTCGGCCACCAAAGCTTTTTGGTCGTGGATGTCGGCTGAGCAGCCCACCCACATGGTCACCCGGCCCTGCGCATCGCGGCGCGGAATGCCGCGGGCCAGCACCCAGCGGTAGTCGCCGTCGGCGCAGCGCAGGCGGTACTCCGTCTGGTACGATTCACCCGACTCGTATGCCCGTTGCCACGCCGCGCCGGTCGCGGCCCGGTCGTCGGGGTGCACGCTCTCCAGCCAGCCCGACTCGAGTTCCTGCGCCAGTTCCCGGCCCGTGAACGTGAGCCAACGCTGGTTGAAGTAGTCCGCCGACCCGTCGGCGCGGGTGGTCCACGCCATCACCGGCAACGACTCGATGATAAAATCCGAGCGCTCCTGGATTTCCCGCAGGTTGTGCTCCATCGTTTGGGCGTTCTTTTCGGCAAAGTGCTGCGCGGTCACGTCGCGGGTTTTAATCAGGATGGCCTGCACGTTGCCCTGCGCGTCGAGCTGCGGGTAGTTGGTGGTTTCCCAGTACCGCTCCTCCAGGCCGCCGCCCTGTTCGGCGGGGCGCGGGAGGTCGTAGCGAATGCGGGTCATTTCGTGGGACGTGCCCGTGTCGCGCACGTGGTCCACCGAGTCGACAAACACTTTCCACGCGTTCTGCTCGTCGCGCGGAAACACGTCGAACACGCCGCGGCCCACGATGGCCTCTCGCTCTTTCATGGTCACGGCCAGGAACCGGTCAGTGGCGTCCAAGATGGTTAAGTCCGGCGCCAGGAGCAGATAGTACTCGGGCAGTTGCCACAAGGTGTAAAAAGTGCCGGGAGCAGAGTGCGAAGGGGCCATAGGAATAAGTAAGTACCAAAGTTACCGGCAAAAACACAGCCGTACGCATGCTTACATGCGCTGCAGCCACTCGGCCGCCGTGTCCAACGTCTGAAAAGTCATGATGGTGATGCCAGCTGTGGTGTGCTCAACAGCCAACTGCGCCGACAGCTGGCTATAGCGCTCCGGCGAATACACCCACGAAAAGTACCGACACCCGGCCTCGTGCAACATCGGGAAAAACACGTCGCTGCCCCACTGGGCGGCGTCGGCCCACAGGCCCGTGATGTGGGTGTTGTCGTTCAGCACCTTGCGGCAATTTTCCTGCTTGAGCAGCTCCAGCAGCTTGAGGGCGCCGGCCATCACCGACTCGTCGTCCAGGGCGCCGTGCCAGTCCAGGTACAGCCAGTTGTTGACGTGGTCGTAGGAGATAGTGAGCGTCGGCGCGTCGTAAAGGGTTTGCAGGGCCATGAGCAATAGATTTCTATCAACAGTACGCGCCGGGAAGGCGTGGGTTTAGAATTCCCGCACCCCGCACCCAGCCCCACGCACCGGGCTTAGCTCAGCCGCTTCCGCACGCTTTCCAGCTCCGCCTGCAAGGCCTGCAGCACCCGCTCCGCCTCCTCGTCCACCGCAGCCCGGTAGCGCCGCGCTGCTTCTGTTTCGTCCGATTCTTCCCACTGCGCCAGCTCCCGCAGCGTGTCAATGCGCACCAGTGACTCTTCAATGCTGCGGTAAATGAGCAGCCAGGTGGCCACGCCCGTGGCCGGCTGCCGCTCCAGCAGGGCCCGCAGGTCAAAAAGCTGCACCACCAGGCCGGCCATGGTGGCCAGCCGCTCCCGCTCCGGGCCCGACACCGCCCTCGGCTTGCGGTCCAGCACGCACAGCGCCCCGATGTTCAGGCCCTCGCGGGTGGCCAGCGGGTGCCCCGCGTAAAAGCCGAAGTTGTTCAGCTCCGCGGCCGCCGGGTTGGTCAGCAGGCAGGGGCTTTCGTGCAGGTTCTCAAACACGGTCGTTTCGTCCCGCAGCACCGCCACCGAGCATATGCTGTCGGTGCGGGGCACCTGCTGCACCCCGCCCAACCCATAGTTGGCCTTGAACTCCACCCGGTCCTGCTCCACCAACGAAATCAACGCCACCGGCACGCCGAAGAGCTTGGCCGTCAGCCGCACGATTTCGTCAAACACCCCGTCCGGGGCAGTCCCCAACACGTTGTAGGCGCGCAAAGCTGCCAAGCGCTGGCCGTCGTTTTCGGGGATAAGACTGCGGTAAGTATCCATCAGTTATAGGGGTAATAAGCAACATCTAGTAGGCGTAACAAGCAAGGTCTGCCCGGCCACGAACCGCCAGTCCGGTTGATTGTTTCGCCACCTGGCCTCTAAAAGCGCCGCCCTTGGCACGAAAAAAGCCTCGCTTGCGCATTGCAAACGGGGCTTTTCATTTTAGAGCGACTCATCGCTACGCCTGCAGCACGTCAACTTGCGGAGGCGAGATTATCGGAATGCCCGTCACCAGCTCCCCAAACAGCGGGTTAGACGGCAGCTCTTGCCCGCCGTTGCCGTCCGGCACCTGGTTGAAGATAACCAGCTCCTCGCCCGGCGTGCTTTGTGCCAGGTGGTCCACCAGCACTTCCTGCCCGCTGTTTGCGTGCAGCGCCTGCGTCAGCAAGGTGTAGGTACTCACGTCCACGTTATAAATCTGGTTCAGCGCGTTCATCTGCATGGCCG
This sequence comes from Hymenobacter sp. B1770, assembly GCF_049896385.1. Taxonomy (NCBI): domain Bacteria; kingdom Pseudomonadati; phylum Bacteroidota; class Cytophagia; order Cytophagales; family Hymenobacteraceae; genus Hymenobacter; species Hymenobacter sp. B1770. The sequence goes on along the minus strand of NZ_JAFCUF010000009.1, from coordinate 65,347 downwards.
CGTCCTCAGCAGCACCAATGGCATCGGCCAGCAACTGGGTATAGCGCCGGGCCTTTTGGTCGGCTTTAGCGCGAAGCTTGATAGCGCGCTTCATGCGCCGCTTGAATTGGGTTTGATAGGCCGTAAGTGCCATAATGAAGAAGATTTAGAAGTTGAAAAGAAAAGAGAAACGGCCAGCCGTAGGAGGCCAGCCGTTTCAAGCATCATTGCCGCGACTTAGGCCACGTACCCAATGGCCAGCGGGTTGGTGCTGTTGTTATTAAGCGGGTACAATTTCCCGTTCACCTGCTGGTAAAAATTGATGCCTACCACGCCCACCACCAGGTTGGCCGCGGGCGGAGCCGCCGGGAAGCTGGCCACCACCGCCTGGTTGGCCAGGGGAGCACTGTTGATGGGCAGCACGCCCAGCGGAGCCGCCACTACGGCGTTGGTGAAAGTCAGCAGCTCCATGTCCAGCGATGAAGCGGCAAACACCACCTCGAAGTGGGTGGCCCCCTGCGGCGCGGCCACGTCCGAAACCGGATTCAGTGCCGGAATGCTCATCGTCACGTCCGCACCGTTGCCGCTCACTTCGTAGGGGAAGTACATGGTTTGCCCAATGCCGGCGCCCGCGTTGAAGTTGAAGCCCAGCAGCGGCGCCGAATTGGTCGAGTCGAACACCCGCTGGCCTCGGTCGTTGGTGTCGTCGAGCCCGATAACCTCGCGCATGGCCTTGGTCAGGCGCGAGGCCAGGCGGCTGTCGCTGGCCGCGGCGATGGCCACCCGCAACGAGTCGCGCAGCACCTTGCTGTAGCTGGCTGCCAAGCCAAATTCGGCCGCGTTCTCGCGGGTTCGCGCCCGGCTCGGGGCGCTGGCGAAGGCCGCCTTGTTGCTGGCCGGCTTCTGCGAAACCGAGCCATCCTTGCGGAAGACCAGCCCGCCCACCGTGCCCTGCAGGCCCAAAATTCCTGTTTGTTGTGCCATTGTGAAAAGTAAGTTGTTGATTGCGCTTGAAGTGCCAATAGCGGCCAGCACCAAAACCCGCAATCATAGCCCGGGCGCTGTTTGTGGAGTCGAAATACTTCAAGTAAATTTGACAATCCAACCGCAGTGCCCCGGATAGCCCGGTTAGCTCCCACCTACCCCGCCTCAGTCCCGTGCCCCGCATTTGCCTCTACCCGAAAGACGTGGCCACCCTCACCGGCCGCAGCTACGACTCCGCCAAGCGGCTCGTGCGCCGAGCCCGCCAGGCCGCCGGCAAACCCGCCGGGGCCCTCGTCACCGTGCAAGACTTCTGCCGCCTCACCGGCCTCGACGCCGCCGAGGTAAGCGCCGCCATCAACCATCGGTCTGCGTAGTTAACGGCCCCAGCACCCGCTAGCGGCAACCGCAGGGCTAGGCACCTCGGAGCGTACTCCGAGCCACCTCGTAGCCACCTCGTAGCCACCTCGACAGCCACGCAATCACCAAAATGCCCGGCCAGGAAGTCACTCCGGCCGGGCATTGTCACTTCTGCGTTTCTATAGCATCAAGCCACCATCACCGTGCAAACCGCCCCATCCAGGGTGGCGCTGGCTGCCGTCATCGCTGGCCCATCCCAGGCCGCCCGCATGGCCTGGTGCTGCAGTTCTTCCACCACCTGCGCGTAGCGCATGGTATTTTGAATCTTGGCGTGGCCCATCACCCGCTGCAGCACCGTCACCGGCATGCCGCGCAGCAGGCTTTGTACCGCAAATGTGTGGCGAGCCGTGTGCATGGTCACCAGCTCGTGCAGCGGCACGGCGGTTTTCACCACCTGCCCGCCGGCCGTGCTCACCACCTCCACTGGCCGTGACAGCCCCGCCAGCTGCGTTATTTTCTTCAAATACCGGTTCATCGGCTGGTTAGCCAACACCGGCAGCAGCCGCGCCCCCTCAAATTGGCGTTCCGGCGTCGCGTACCGGTCCAGTATTTCCGCCGCCAGCTTGCTCAGGTAAATGCTCACTGTGGCCCGCGTCTTGGTTTGTATCAGCCGCAGCACCCGGTCCCCGTCGCCATTAGCCCCCAACAAATGCAGGTTGCCCGCGTGCAGCGCCGCCACGTCCGAGTAGCGCAGGCCCGTGTAGCAGCAAAACAAGAACACGTCCCGCGCCGGCTCCAGCGTCTTCGAGAGCTTCACCGCCACCAGCGCCGCCAAATCAGCCCCGGTCAGATACGTCTTCGCTTGGTCGGTGTACTTCACCTCCAGCCGCTTCAAGTCCAGGCCCAGCGTTAGCCCCCGCTCGTCCTGCGCATGCCGCAAAAACGTTTTCAAGTCCTTCAGCAACGTGTACACTCCGTTGGCCGACAAGCCGCAGACCGTCCGCAAGTAACTCACATAGTCGTCGTGCACTGCCGAAGTGTAGCCAGCCAGTAGCAGCCCCTTGCGCTTGGTCTTGGTCAAAAACGTCTCCAAATGATTACAAGCCGTCTTATAATGGCGCAGCGTGTGAAAGGCATACCCCCGTCCGGCCAGCACGTCTCGAAATTCCATGAAGCGCGCCACGAGCGCGGGTTCCTCTTTCACTACCACGGCCGACGGATTCACTACCTCCCGCATCAGGGCCACACTCGGCGCAATGTTCGCCGCCCGCAGCTCCCGGTACTTGTCTTCCAGCCGGCGCACTAAGGCCTGTAGCCCCAGGTTGGCCGAGGTATAGCCGGGAAACGACCGCCGGAACTCCTGTTCCTTCTCGTTCCAATGCCGGGGCTCGCACCGTTCCTTCGTCGAGCAGCGCAGCCGCACCCCGTCAAAACAAGCCACTACGTAGATGGGCACCGTGCCCGTCTTATCCTGTTTGTCATTCCGCAACTCAAATGAAATTTTCATGGGGGTTAGAAAATAGGTGGCAGAGGAGGTGGCAGAAAGTCGTTGGTAAGTCCAGGTACAAGCGTTGGTAAATGCCATTTGGGCGGAACGCAAAAAAGCCTCAAAAACTGCATCTGCGAACAGATTTACAGCTTTTGAGGCTTGAATTGGGGGTGGTCGTTAGACCTTCCTAGTACCCAGAGCCGGAGTCGAACCGGCACACCTTGCGGTATTGGTGTTTGAGACCAACGCGTCTACCGGTTCCGCCATCTGGGCAAATCTAGAACGATTCCGCTCTGCCGGTATCAGGAGCGGGCTGCAAAGGTAGCAACTTGCTGCTGTATGCGCAACAGATACCGCTTTTTTAGGTAGTAGGTGCGGATCTGCTGGAGGGCAGCCGGCCGGTGGTCGCTTGGTAGGCCCTCATAGCCAGCCAGTACGGGCTGGATGCCGGCATCCAGCGTGTCGGTCAGGGCCTGCACTTCGGCCGCAACTTGGGCCACTGTGTCGGCATTAAGGTCGGTTTCGAGGTCCATGAGCTGCTCGTTGAGGTCCATCATATCCATCAGAAAATCGGGCGGGAGCTGCTCTTGCTTGCCCTCTTCCAGCAGGCCGTGCTGGCGCAGGATGTAGGCCATGCGCTTGTCGGGGTCGCTCAGGGTGCGGTAGGCATCGGTGTTGAGGGTGGCCTGCTGCAGCATGTCGGCTTGGTTCTCGGCCGAGGAAGTGGCGTGAAAATCCGGGTGAGTTTCGCGGCTTTTGGCGTAGTAAAGACGCTTGAGGGCGGCTTCGTCGGGCTGGAAAGACTCGGGCAGGCCGTAGAAGGCGAAGTAGTCGGTTGGCATGGGCAGGGAACACGGCAGGAATGCAAGAGTTAGCTAGTACGGCTACAACACCTGAGCGACCGAAAAGGCCACGGGCGGCGCGGCGAACAGCCGCTTGGTAGCCGGCCACACTTCCCCAAAAAGGGCCGATTTGCGGTAGGTATCGAGCGCGGCCGCATCATCCCATTGGCTATAGGTGCAGTAGATGGCCGGGTTGTCGGCATCCTGCCACAGCTCGAGATGGCGGCAGCCGGGCTGCTGGCGAATGCGGGCTTCAGAGTCCCGAAAAATAGTTAAGAACTCGGCCGTCTGGGCCGGGTCGAAAGTCATGCGAACGATGCGAAGCAACATGCAGCTGAAAAGGAATAGTGCAGGCACGAAGGTACGGTTCGGCTTCAGAGCGGTTTAGTTTCAGCCACAAGCGGGCATTCTTACGTATTCACTGATTCTTACAGTTCTCTCTCTATTCTTTACTCGTTTTCAATTTTATGATTCGTACCACGCATTTCTCCTCCAAAGCGCTGGCTTGGCTGTTCGTTCCTGCTTTAGCTGGCAGCCTGCTATTAAGCTCGTGCAACAGCGAGCCCACCGCCACCGAAGCTGACAAAACCGCCACCGTAGTTCCCAGCGATATGAATGAAGCTTCGGATAGCTCCGCAACTACGGCTACCGATACCATGGCAACCGACGCGGGCACCCGCTAGTAGCATTACTAGTCTTTAGATAACAAAAGGTAGCCGGGAGGTTAGGTTTAAGTTATTTAGCCCAACCATTCCTTAAGGCCACTGCCTAGCTCCAACAGAAAGCCCAGCTTCTGTTATGAAGCTGGGCTTTCTGTTGGAGCTAGGCAGTGGCGAGCGACTGCTCGCTCTGAGTGGGTTAGCATCGGTATTAAGTGCTGCCGTATAAGCTCAGCTATAAGGAAAATATAAGTGGACCCAATAGTAGGGTATCAGTCATTTAGCGAGCTAAATACACTATAGTAGATTGACAGATAGCCGTATGGGTCGGCATCTTTTAGCTGTTAGAGTTAAATCCCAAAATGCTAAGTGCAAGATAAAAAGGTAATAATGCCAACTAAGGGCATGTGGCCCCGTACAGCTTGTTCTAAGCTGAACATTATCCATCTTCAAACTCATCTTTTTCATGAAATCATTTCAAATCAAGCCAACATCACTAAGCTGGCTGCTTGCTCCGGCCCTGATGGGCGGGCTGTTTCTGAGCAGCTGTAATAGCCCATCTTCCACTGCCGAAACCGAACAAACGGCTACGGGCGTCCCCGTCGAAGGCAGTGATGCGAACAGCGGAACCGGTTCTGTGAAACCAATCGGCGAGAAGCCAGCCTGGGGTCCTAAACTAGAGCCTGAGATGCAGGCCGTTATCGAACAGCTTAAAAGCTTCAATTCCAAGCCGCTGGCTGAACTGACTCCGGCACAGGCACGCAAGCAAGCCGGCCCCACCGAGGCAGCCATGAAGCAAATGCGGGTCAGCAACATTGCCGCCCCGCCCATGAACTGCGACACGATGAGCAAAGCCCTGATGCCCGGAGTAAAGGCGCGCATCTACACGCCCAAGGGCGGCACGGCGCCTTATCCGGTGGTGGTGTATTACCACGGCGGCGGCTGGGTAATTGCCAACCTCGATACGTATGGCGCTTCGGCCCAGGCGCTTTGTGAGCAAACCGGCGCCGTAGTGGTGTCTGTGGCTTACCGCCAAGCCCCCGAGAATAAATTTCCCACCGCCCACAACGACTCGTTTGGGGCCTACAAGTGGGTGCTGCAAAACGCCGCCAGCATCAAAGGCGACCCAAACCGGGTGGCTCTGGCTGGCGAAAGTGCCGGCGGCAACCTGGCCTGCGCCGTGAGCATGATGGCGCGCGACCAGAAAGTGGCTCTGCCCAAATACCAGCTGTTGGTGTACCCCATTGCTGGCTCGGCCACGAATACACCTTCTTATCAGAGCAACACCGAAACCATGCCCCTGAATAAGGCCGGGATGGAATGGTTCTTTAAGCACTACCTGCGCACCCCCGCCGATGGCAAAGACCCACGCATCAACCTGGTAGCGGCTAACTTGAAGGGCTTGCCGCCCACTACCATCATCGCCGCTGAGTATGACCCACTGCTGAGCGAGGGCAAAACGCTGGCCGAAAAGCTTGAAGCAGCCGGTGTAAAAGTCAACTACAAGCTCTACGACGGCACCACCCACGAATTCTTCGGCATGGCCGCCGTGGTACCCGAAGCAAAAGATGCGCAAAACTTGGCTACCAGCGACTTGAAAGGGGCGCTGAAATAGTTAGTAGTAAGAGTTAGCGCCGGTATCTAACAACACTGGTCCTTTACAGCGCTGGCAAAAAGAACGTCATGCTGAGCTTGCCGAAGCATCTCTACCGCAATACTAAACCCAAGTAAGAGGATTAGTAGCGCAGTAGAGATGCTTCGGCAAGCTCAGCATGACGTTCCTTGTTATGAACGAATGATTGCCGATTTAGAATTCGTGCTTGTATTGGAATTCAGTTATTCTACTTGGAACCGTACGTCTATCTGCGAATCAAAATGCAGGCCCAGCAGCTCCGACGCATTGCCTTGGCAAATGCCCAGGCATAAGCAGTCCTGACTGTTGAACACGGCCACGGCCTCGCCGGGAGGAGCGGCCGAAAAGTGCGGGTGCACTTCTTTCACCACATCGCGGCCGAAGTGCACGGCAAAGTTCCGGCCATGGCCCACGGCGTCGACAGCGGTGCGGGAAATGTTGGTAACCAGGTTGCCGTAGTGGTCTACGTGAGCCACGTGGCCCGTAACGCGGTGGTCCTGGAGGCGCAACTGCCGGTTGTTTAGCTGGTGAAAGGTGGTGATGAGCGGGCCCAGGCTGGAGAGTGCCTCGCCCTGAGCGAGGGTCACGGCGGCGGGCAGCAGCACATCGCGGGTAGGCGAGGAGGTGACCGCTGCCGGTAGGGCCACCAGCTCTTCGGGGGCACTATTGGTAAGCAGGGCAATAATGCCGTTGTCGCCGGCCACGAAGTAATGGCCCTGGAAAAGCGCAGCCTGCCAGCCTGGTTCGGGTCCGGCGCCATGGTCGTCGACCCCAATGACGTGCACCGTGCCCAGAGGGAAATCCCGAAAAACCGATTGGAGAACGTGAACGGCGTGCGCGATGTTGAAGGGTTCGACGCCGTGGCTGATATCCACCACAGTTGTAGTAGGAGCCAGCTGCAACAGCCGCGCTTTCAGCGCCGCCACGTAATGGTCGCGGTAGCCAAAATCAGTCAGCAGTGTTATTAACCCCATGCCCTTGTTCCGCAGTTTTTCGTAGTATTGTTCATTCACTCGAACCGGGGCAAAAGTAGCCGGTTTAGGGTGAAAACGGGCCCTTTTTTGTTACCCTACTTCTTTTCCCCCTCTCTTCCCACTTGGTCGAAAAAATCATCATCCTCGAAAACATGTCCTTGGTCGATTTCCTTGGCCCGGACAATCAGAACATTCGCCAGCTGGCTGCGGCCTTTCCCGGGTCGAAAATCATCAGCCGAGGCAATGAAATAAAAATCCAGGGCCAGACGGAAGTCATTGCCCGCATCAACGACCTGCTTTCCTCGCTCATCGAGCACTACCACCAGTACGGTCAGATTACCGACAAGACCGTCAATCAGTACCTTTCCGCAACCAGCGAGGAGGCCGAAGGCCGCGTGCTGGCCGCCTCCCCCGACGTTATTCTGTTTGGCGCCAAAGGCGGCGTCATCAAAGCCAAAACCCCCAACCAGCAGAAGCTGGTTGATGCCGTGATGGCGCACGACCTGACCTTCACGCTGGGCCCGGCCGGTACCGGCAAAACCTACATTTCGGTGGCCCTGGCTGTGCGGGCTCTTAAGAACAAGGAGGTAAAGAAAATCATCATCTCCCGCCCCGTGGTGGAGGCCGGCGAAAGCCTCGGTTTCCTGCCCGGCGACATGAAGGAAAAGGTGGACCCCTACCTGCGGCCCATCTACGATGCCTTGGAAGACATGATTCCGGCCGAAAAGCTGAAGTTCTTCCAGGAAAACAAAATCATCGAAATCGCCCCGCTCGCCTACATGCGCGGCCGGACGCTGAACAACGCCTTCGTGCTCCTCGACGAAGCCCAGAACACCACGCCCTCGCAGCTTAAGATGTTCCTGACCCGCATGGGCCCCACCGCCAAGGTGATGGTGAACGGGGACCGTAGCCAGATTGACTTGCCCACCCGCCAGAAGTCGGGCCTGATGCAGGCGCTGGACATTCTGAAGAATGTGCAGGGCATCGGCTACGTCGAAATGACGTCGGAAGACGTGGTACGTCACCGTTTGGTGAAGGAAATTGTGGAAGCCTACGACAAGTTCGATACCGACGAAATGAGCCGCCAGGCTCAACAAAGCGGCCAGCGCCGCGACGAGCGCCACGAACGCCGCCTGCTGGAGCTACAGCAGCAACAGTCCGAAGTGCCTGTAGCCGAGCTGCCCGTGAATCAGGAGCAGCCGCTCTAATTAATTTTCAATGTCATCCTGCGTTGGGAAAGGCCGTTATCGAAGGTGAACTTGTCATTCACTCCGGTAAGGTTCTTTTCCAGCGCAGGATGACTTCTTTTGTGCCATGTCCGCCATTGCCTACCGCGTCACCGACCTGCGTGACCTCGACGCCGCTTTCACCATCCGCGAAAAAGTTTTTCAGGAAGAGCAAGGGGTGCCCGCTTCCAAAGAGCACGACGTGCACGACCGCACCGACGCTCGCCACTATCTGGCCCGTGCCGCCGATGGCACGCCCGCCGGCGCCGCCCGCTGGCGCGAAACCGAAAACGGGGTGAAGCTGGAGCGCTTTGCCGTGCTGGCTGATTTCCGCAATCAGGAAATCGGAGCCGCGCTACTACACGCCGTGCTGGCCGACGTGGAAGCAGAACACCCCGACGCAGAAGTTTACCTCAATGCGCAGCTGCGCGCCATTCCGTTCTACGAAAGGCATGGCTTCAAGAAAGAAGGGGAGATGTTTGAGGAAGCTAATATTCAGCACTATAAAATGGTGCTGGGGTAGGGTTTTACAGGCCTGCGTACACTGCAGAACGGAGCAAACAGCTTTGCTCGTTTGGGCAGGACGTTTCTAAATTATACAGCTAAAAAATAACTAGCCCATTAAAGCAGGCCGCTGCGTGATTTCGTGGTAGCAGATGTGGGCCCGACTGAAATAATGGAACACCATGCTTTTCCGAGTCTGGGCCTTATCGTGGTGAGGCTCGCCGCCGTGCATCAGGTTGGCGTGCCAGATGAAAACATCACCTTTCCGGGCGAGGAAAACCTGCTTTTCGATACCGGCCTCTACAATCTTACGGGCAATGGTGGTTTCGTACTCGGTGTATTCTTTGTCGCCGGTGAGCCAGGTAGTGCCTTCGTTGGCATAGTCGGCGTTGAGGTAGTAAGGCAGCTTATGGCTGCCGGGGTAGTAGTGCAGGGGGCCGTTGTGTGGGGTAATATCTTCCAGGGCCACCCAAGCGGCTGCCATGCCGCCAAGCGGGAAGGTGCTCATGTGAATGCTGTCGGAGTGGGTGCGTTGCTCGCTGCCCATGAGAAAGTTAATGCTCTGGAAGAGGGTGGCTTCATGGCCGAGCAAGGCCGCTATAAGCGTCCGTAAGTGTCCTTCGCCGGCCTCGCGAATGCGCACCGACTGCCGGAAGGCAAACATAAATTTGTTGCGGTAGCGCAAGGCAATTTGCTGGGACGCAACAAGGCGGGTTAATTCCTGATTGATGGCGTCCACCGCCTCCGTGCCGAAGAAGCCGGAAAGCACGGCAAAGCCATTGTCCTCAAACGCCAGCAGGCTGGCTTGGCTGGCTACGGGAAGGTCTTTGAAAGCCGCGCATCTCGCCAACCGCTCGGCTAGGGTTGGCACAGGCGGCAGGCCGGCAGTGGGGGGCAGGTTCGCAAAATCGCGGCTGCTGATGGGGGAGAAGTAGCGCTTGCTCAGCCCTAGCCGTTGGTAAAGAGGCAAGTTGTGCGCCAGCTTGCGGCGCTGAAACACGTTGTAAAGCGAGTAGCTGAGCTTAAGACGGCGCAGTAGAGAGAACATGGGTGCCAAATTTCAAAGTACCAAGATAGGGCTCCTGGGAGGTGGAAGCGGGTATATGGCCGGGCTTTCTGGCACGAATCCCTACATTGCCAGTTAAATACTCTTCTTTCTCCTATCATACATGATAACCTGGGCCACCTTCCCCTTTGTGCGGTACACCCCCGCGCTGATTTGTGGAGTGGTAGGCTACCTCTACCTCGGCGAAGCGTGGCCTGAACTGTGGCCCTACACTGTCTCGTTAGCCGGCTTGGCCGTACTGCTCATCGCCTGGAGCGTGCGGCAGCGCAGGCCTGCAACCGTCGATGTAGCGGGCACGGTGGCCCTGCTGGCAGTAGTGGCGCTGGGGGCTACTCTCACGCAGCGCGCCACCGAAAGCCGTCGAGCCGACCACCTGCACCACTTTGCCGACGAGGTAGAGTCGTACCAGGCCGTGGTGGATGACTACGTTGTGGTTCGCGCCGCTACTTACGCCACCACGCTGCGGGTGCAGGCGGTGCGCGTATCCGGCCGCTGGCGTCAGGCCACGGGCGGTGTGCGCGTGTCGCTGCCGCGAGTGGCAGGCATTGCCCAGCCTCGCTACGGTGAAGTCTGGCTCATTCGCGGGCACCCCGACTCAAGCAAGGGCCCGCTCAACCCCGGCGAGTTTGACTACCGTCGGTACCTGGAGTACCGGCAGGTGTATCACCAGCAATACATTCACCCCGACCAGTACCGGGTGTTGCGGATGCAGCCCCCTAACGTTCTGGTGGCGCTCAGCATGCAGGCAGCCGAGCAGCTCGATGGGGTTTTTCGGCACTACATCAAAGCCAAACGCGAGTATGCCATTGCCTCGGCCCTGGTATTGGGCATCAAGGACGATGTCGATGCCGAAACCAAGCAGGCGTACACCAACACCGGAACGACCCATATTATGGCGGTTTCGGGCCTGCAGGTGGGGCTGTTGTTCGCGGCCATGTCGTGGCTGCTGCAACTCTTTTTTGGCCGGATGCGGGGCTTCAAAATCTGGTCGGCGCTGGTGGGCCTAGCGGTCACATGGAGCTATGCGTTTGTCACGGGCTTGTCGGCTTCGGTGCTGCGCGCCACGGTTATGTGCACGTTCGTCATTCTGGGGCGCGCCACCGGGCGCCAGGACATGATATTCAACACGCTGGGCGCGGCTGCTTTTGTTCTGCTTGTCTACAATCCCTTTATCGTGGCCGATGTTGGGTTCCAACTCTCGTTTCTGGCGGTGCTGAGCATCGTGTACCTGCAACCGCGCATTGCGCGCCTGCTCGATGTGGAAGGATACTTCTACGCCCGGCGCCGGCCGTGGCAGCCCAAGGCCATGCAGTGTGCCTGGCGGGGCAGCGGCTGGTTTCTGGACTTGGTGTGGAAAGCTACGGCGCTGTCGTTGGCCGCTCAGGTGGCTACATTCGGTCTGGGGCTTTATTATTTCCATCAGTTTCCGCTCAGCTTTTTGCTTTCGAACCTAGGGGCAGTGCCTATTTCAAGCGGGGCGGTGTATGTGGGCTTGGCTCTGCTGGTCCTCAAAGGGATAGCCGTGGTGCTGAGTGCCGTGGTGCCCGCCGCAGCCTGGTGGGTTGACTGGCTGCCCCGCACCGTGGCGTATGTGTTCGAATGGATGGTGTGGGCTTTCAACGAATACATCTTCTGGGTAAGCCGCGTCATGTCGGGGTCAGTTATCCGCGAAGTGCACGTGACGGCCCTGCAAACCGTGCTGCTTTTCGGCGTGATTGGAGTGCTGCTGGCCTGGGCCAACACCCGGCGCCTGGGGTGGCTGCGCTGGGCGGCCGGCCTGTTAGTGCTGTATGCCGGCACGCGCGTAGCTGAGGCCCGCACCGTGGCGCCCACCGAGGAGTTTATTGTATACAGCATTCCGCGCCGCTCGGCCGTGGGGTTCTGGCAGGGCGCGGCGGCGGAGTTTGTCACGCCCGATTCCATTGCCCTCAACGAAACCGAGCGCACCTACCGGCTGCTGCCCGGCCTGATACTGCGCCAGTCCACGCACCCCACCTACTCCGTGGGTTGGCGCAACAGCAGCATTCCCGTGCAGCGCCTCGCCGACCCCGACAGCGCCAACGAACACCTGTTCCTGAAGCCTGGCCCTGTGGTGCTGGCCCACTGGCGCGGACTGCGCATCGGCTTCGTCTCCAATCGTATTTCATCGGCCACGCAGCCTACGTCCGTCGATGTGCTGGTGTTGCGCCGCAACGCCCGGCTCAAGCCCGAAACCGTGGCCGCGGTATTCGGCCCGCAGGCGCAAGTGGTGTTCGACTCGTCGTGCAAAATATGGTACGTAGCCCGGCAAGATTCCAGCCTGCGGGCCCAGGGGTTTCGCACCTGGGACGTCACCGCCCAAGGTGCTTTTCGCTGCCGCCCACCCAAAGCCCTGCACTAGGCTTTCACCTAAGCGAACCGGAAAGCCACGGTTGAGTACTTCTTCTCCGGGCACCGGCCGGGCTGTCGGGTTAGGGGCGCTTACCAACAAACCGTATGTACCAGTGTTCGACCACTTTCGGGGGCGTTGCGAGTTTGTTGGTCGAGTAAAATAATCCCCTCGCGAGTTTTTTGCGTTAATTGTCCCAACAGATGCCACCAATTTCTGCTGGTGCACCTCTTAGAATCAACCATCCGCCCGCGCCGTTACTGTCCTATATGGAAAACCTTCTCACTCCCGAACTCGAAGCCCTCCGCTACATTCGCTACGAAGCCCAGGACCGCATCGGCTACATAACCCTGAACCGGCCCGACAAGCGCAACGCCCTGAATGCCGACGTAGTTACGGAGCTGAAGAAGGCTTTAGACTTTGCCGAAGACGACGAAACCGTTAAGGTGATTGTGCTGCGGGCTGCCGGCGACGTGTTTTGCGCCGGTGCCGACTTGGCCTACATTCAGGACCTGCAAGGCTTCGGCTACACCGACAACCTAGAGGACAGCACCCACCTCATGCAGCTCTTCCACCAGATATACACCCTCAAAAAGGTGGTGATTGGGCAGGTGCAGGGCCATGCCCTGGCCGGGGGCTGCGGCCTGGCTGCCATCTGCGACCTCACGTTTGCCGTGCCCGAAGCCAAGTTTGGCTATACCGAGGTGAAAATTGGTTTTATCCCGGCCATTGTCAGCGTGTTTCTGCTACGCAAAATAGGGGAGGCTCGTACCAAGCAGCTCTTGCTCAGCGGCGACGTGGTGTCGGCCCAAACTGCCCTCGACATGGGGCTTATCACCTTTCTTACTACCAAGGAAGAATTGGCCGATACCGTGAAAGCCTATGCCCAGCGCCTGTGCCGCGAAAATTCGGGCGAGAGCATGGAGGTAACCAAGGAGATGCTGGCCCGCTTGCCCGAAATGGCCCTGGAAGAAGGCCTGCGTTATGCTGCTCAAAGCAATGCCGAAGCCCGCGGCTCGGAGGACTGCCGCAAGGGTATTGCGGCTTTTCTGAGCAAAGAAAAGATTAGCTGGTAGCTGGAAAAACCGTTTCTTAGTGGTTCAATCGTTTGGAACGCCGTTCCGCTCCCGAAATTTGTGGGGAGCGGAACGGCGTTTCAGCTTCGTTTCAAACAACACTTTCCCCGGCGTGGTTACTTCAGCATGACAATTCTGGCCGCAATTGGTATCACCGTCGCCACATTCGCCTTTATGGAGTTCTGGGCTTGGTTCATGCACAAATTCGTGCAGCACGGCCCGTTATGGTTTTTGCATCGCTCGCATCATGTGCGCCACCCGCACCCGGTAGAGCGGAATGACTTGTTTTTTTTGATTTACGGCGGCATCTCGGCCGCCCTGTTTATTACCGGGGACAACGGCGGGCGGTGGTGGTTTTGGGTGGGCGTGGGCATTGCCGCCTACGGCACGGTTTATTTCTTCGTGCACGACGTGTTGATTCACGGCCGGTTGCGGTTCTGGAAAAAATCACATAACACCTACCTGCGGGCCCTCAACATGGCCCACAAAACTCATCACAAAACCACTGGTCGTGACGGTTCGGCGGAATTTGGCCTCCTGTGGGTATCGCCAAAATACTTCAAGCTGGCGCGCAAACAGGCCGAAAATAAGAGAGCGAAAATCACCAATACAGATTTCAATAGTTGATTTTAATTATTTCGAACAAATATTTCAGATTCCATTTATACACCTTAGAGTATCGTTTTAATTAAAACATGGGTCATTTCTCCATCAGCGACTTAGAGCAGCTTTCGGGCATCAAAGCGCATACTATTCGGATGTGGGAACAGCGCTACAGCCTGCTGCGTCCCGTGCGAACTGCCACCAACATCCGGCTGTATTGCGACGACGACCTGCGTCGCCTTCTTAACGTAGCAACGCTTTGCAACCGGGGCCAGCGCATCTCTCAGGTTGCCCGCCTCAGCGACGACGAAATAGCCATCGCCGTAGTCGCTTGCTGCGACGATGCTCACGACCAGGCGGCCCAAGTCAATGCCCTGCTGGCGGCCATGCTCAACATGGACGAGCCCGCCCTCAGCCGGCTGCTCGAAGATTCAACCAGGCAGCTTGGGTTTGAAAAAATGATGCTGCACGTGGCCTACCCGCTTTTGCAGCGCATCGGCCTGATGTGGCTGGCCGGCACCATGAACTTGGCGCAGGAGCACCTGCTCTCGCACCTGCTGCGCCAGAAATTGCTGGCCGCCACCGATGCTTTGCCTCCCATCAACCTGGCCGGGGCTTCCCGCTGGCTTTTGTTTTTGCCGGAGCACGAGTTGCACGAACTGGCCCTGCTATTTATGAACTACGTCCTGCGGGCGCGTGGGCAGCACACCTTGTACCTGGGCCAGAACATGCCCATCAAAGAGTTGGGCGCAGTATGCACAACCTATCGGCCCGAAAACCTGGTGACGGTGCTCACTACCCAGCCCGAACGTACTCGCATTGCTGAGTTTGCCGAGCAGCTACACCAGCTGTGCCCGGCCGAGCGAGTGGTTCTCTACGGCAACCTGGCCCGGCAGGAAGGACTGGCACTGCCCCCCAACTTCGTGACGCCCCCCTTGATGACCGATTTTTTGGCTTTGGTGGCTGAAAAAAGTTCGGCTCCGCTCGCTGCTTGAAAAGTTGAGTTTGAGGCAATCTGATTGCCGCTGGTGCCCGTAAATGTGGCCGTTCCTCGAGGTAATTCAGCCATTGGCCGAGTGAATGGCTAGTGTGCTAGGCACTACTATTACTTTGACGCGATAACGAACAGAAGATGACGCCCGTTAACCAAAATTCTTTGGCAATTGGTGGCCAAAATCAGAATCGAATCGTATATTTGTTTAACAATCGGCCACGAAAAGCTAAACAGCATGACTTCGCTAGAATTCACCTCGCAAGTGCAGAAAATTTCGCTCACCCTCCGGCCCGCCGCCATGAATTTGACGCGAGACGCTGATGACGCTAAGGATTTGGTGCAGGAAACTCTCCTGAAAGCCCTCCTTAATAAAGATAAGTTTAAAGCTGGTACCAACCTGAAGGCGTGGTTGTATACCATTATGCGCAACACCTTCATCAACAACTACAACAAGATTACCAAGCGCAGCTCCAACATCGATTCGACGGAGTATTTCCAGTATTTCAACACCGACCAGAACTACATCACCCACAACGGCGCCACATCAGACTTTGTGGTGCGCGACATCAACGAGGCCATTGCTGGCCTCGGCACCGATTACCGCACGCCGTTTATGATGTACTACATTGGTTACAAGTACATGGAGATTGCCGAGAAGCTGCAAATTCCCATTGGTACCGTTAAGAACCGCATCCACATTGCCCGTAAAGAGCTCAAATCGGCGCTGCAGGTCTATGCTCCGGTAGGTGCATCGGCCGGTGATGCGAGCGAAACGCTTGAGGACTAGCGCACCTGCCTGAATACCCTGGCCGCCGGCCTTGCTGCTGCAACCTTGCGGCGCGGGGCCGGCGGCCTCTTTTTTGGCCCGCTTTGAATAGCTGCTGGGTTCGGTTCTGGGCTTCAGCACTCGTGCTGAGCGAAGCCGTAGCATCTTTGCCGCGTAGCTAGCCCAATCAGTTTGTTTACTTTTTTGTTGAAGTGTCCAGGCTTGGCAGAAGCTCATTATTGGCCCAATCACCTACTGAACTCTTAGTAACACACCTTGCAGAACGATACGACTAAACGCGCCATAGTAATAGGAGCCGGCTTTGCGGGCCTGGCCGCTGCCACTACTCTGGCGCAGGCTGGTTGGCGCGTTACCCTGCTCGAAAAAAATGAAGGGCCCGGCGGCCGCGCCCGGGTTTTCCGCGCCCAGGGCTTCACCTTCGACATGGGCCCGAGCTGGTACTGGATGCCCGACGTGTTTGAGAAGTACTTTGCCCGCTTTGGCAAGAAGGTGGCCAACTACTACGAGCTGGAGCGGCTCGACCCCTCGTACCAAGTGATTTTCAAGGGCCCTGAGGCTGTGGATATTCCAGCCAGCATGAGCGAGCTGCGAGCCCTATTCGAGCGCTACGAGCCCGGCAGTGCTGCCCGCCTCGATGAGTTTCTGAAGCAGGCCGCTTATAAGTACGAGGTGGGCATCAACCGCTTGGTATATGCGCCCAGCCGCTCACTATTCGAGTTCGCCGACCCCAAGCTGCTCGTCGATATGGTGCGGATGGACGTGTTGCAAAGCATGCACAAGCACGTACGCCGCTTCTTTAAAGACCCGCGGCTCTTGGAACTGGTAGAATTCCCCATTCTATTCCTCGGTGCTACTTCGGAAAACACACCGGCCCTGTACTCGCTGATGAACTACGCCGATTTGGCGCTGGGCACCTGGTACCCGAAAGGAGGGATGCACAAAATTGTGGAAGGCATGGTGCGGCTGGCCGAAGAAAACGACGTGCAATTTCGCTACAACGAGGAGGTGCAGGAAATTGTGGTGGAGAACGGCCGCAGCACCGGCGTGCGCACGGCCAATGGCTTTGTTTCCGCCGATGCTGTAATAGCCGGCGCCGACTACCACCACATCGAGCAGGAGGTGCTGAAGCCCGAGCACCGCCACTACGACGAGAAGTACTGGGATTCGCGCACCATGGCGCCGTCGTCATTGCTGTTCTACCTCGGCGTAAACAAGAAGCTGGACAAGCTACGCCACCACAACCTGTTTTTCGACGAAGACCTCACCCAACACGCCCGCGAGATTTACGAGCAGCCCCAGTGGCCCAGCAAGCCCTTGTACTACGCCTCAGTGCCCAGCAAAACCGACCCCACGGTAGCGCCCGAAGGCCAGGAAAACTTGTTCTTGCTCATTCCCGTGGCCCCCAACCTGACTGATGACGAGGCCACCCGCGAACGCTACTACGACCTGCTGATGGACCGCCTCGAACGCCACTGCGGCCACAGCATCCGTGACGCGGTGGTGTTTAAGCGCAGCTACGCCCACCGCGATTTTGTGTCCGACTACCACAGCTACAAAGGCAATGCCTACGGTTTAGCTAATACGCTCAAGCAAACGGCGATTCTGAAGCCGACCCTTAAGAGTAAAAAAGTCAGTAATTTGTATTTCACCGGTCAACTGACCGTGCCTGGGCCAGGCGTGCCCCCCTCGTTGATTTCCGGCCAAGTTGTGGCGGGAGAGGTGCTAAAAGAGAATTAATAATTACCGTATAGTTCGTCATGCTGAGCGCAGCCGAAGCAACTCTACCACGCAAGTAATCTGATTTACTATTGAGGTAGAGATGCTTCGGCTCCGCTCAGCATGACGTTCATTTTTGAATCAGGCCTTATTTTATAATGGACCACGTTAAACTGTTCACCGATACCAGCCTGGCGTGCAGCAAGCTCATCACGGGGCGCTACAGTACGTCATTCACGCTGGGCATTCGCACGCTCGACCCCAAGCTGCACCTGCCAGTGTATGCAGTGTATGGCTTTGTGCGCTGGGCCGATGAAATAGTGGACACGTTTCATGACCATGACAAGGCTGCGCTGCTGGCCGACTTCCGCCGCCAAACCTACGAGGCGCTGGAAACCGGCCTCAGCTTCAACCCAGTGCTGCATTCCTTCCAGCATGTGGTGCGGCAGTACGGCATCGACCACGAGTTTATTGAGGCCTTCCTGCACAGCATGGCCCTCGATTTGGAAGACCAGAGCTACCACCCCGGCCTATATAAGGAATACATCTACGGCTCGGCCGAGGTAGTGGGGTTGATGTGCCTGCGCATCTTTTGCAACGGCGACGAGGCCCTGTTTGAGCGGCTGCGCGAGCCGGCCCGGCGGCTGGGCTCGGCGTTTCAGAAAGTGAATTTCTTGCGCGACATCCGTTCCGACTACGAGGAGCGGGGCCGGGTTTACTTCCCCGGCGTGGTGTACCAGCACTTTAACGACGCGACCAAGAGTGAGATTGAGGCTGATATCAAAGCCGATTTTGAGGCGGCCTACGAAGGCATTGTGCAGCTGCCACGCTGCGCCAAGCTGGGCGTTTACCTGGCGTATGTTTATTACCTCAAGCTATTCTATAAAATAAGAAAGTTGCCCGCGGCCCGAATTTTGGGCGAGCGGGTACGGGTGCCCGACAACACCAAGTTGCTGCTGCTCCTGGGCTCGTATTTCAGGTATCGATTATCGCGCATTTGAGGCATTTTTTTGAGCACGGCTTTTGTAAAGCGGAAAACAAAATGTTTTCGTGCTCCGTAATTTTGCTAATATGAAGATTCTCAGTGCGCTTTTTTTGTCTGGTATTGTAAGTGCTGGCTCCGGGACCCCGGCGGTGAACTTACGTATAGATGAGATGCCCGCCGACATCGCTGCCGTGGCTTCTGTCCGGCCCCATGGGGCTGGTGCCGAGGCGGCGCTTCCTTCTTCCCTAACCTTCTTAAACAACAACGTGCCTTCTCCCTACGACCCCTCCAACCTGCGCCGCCACTACGAGCAAGCCGCCGCCGACAAAACTGCCGGCGAGAAATTCTACAAGCTGCTGGCCAACTACAAAGACCGCGACGCACTGGTGCTGGGCTACAAAGGGGCTGCCGAGGCTATCCGGGCCCGCGATGCCTCCATGTTCAATAAGATGAGCTACGTGCAGGACGCTGCCCGCACCTTTGAGCAAGCCGTGAGCCTCGACCCGCAAAACCCCGAAATCCGCTTCCTGCGCTTTTCTGTGGAAAGCAACCTGCCCGCCTTCCTCGGCCTGAGCAAGCATGTCGACGAAGACAAGGAGATGCTGCTCAATGCCGCTCTTAAGCATCCCAAGTCGGGCCTCGACCCCGAAGCATTTCGCACCGTGCGTCACTTTTTGGTAGAACGCGGCCACGTGACCGACGAGGAGGCCCAGCGCCTCAACAAAGTAGCCGAATAGAACCTCTGCAATAATCAAAATGCATTGCACAGGGCCGCAGGATATATTCGGCCCTGCGTATGCTTTTGTAAGGGTAGCGGCTGCTGGTGCGGCTTAGTCGGGGCGGGCTTAGTTGCGAGCAATTGGTTGGCTCGTGGATGAACTTTAACCTTATGCGCCGGCATCGCCTTTGCTGGCGGTTGCGCTCCTGCAAGAGGAAATAATCAAATATTTTAAGGGAAAAAAAGTATTCGGAAAACTGAATTAAGCCTGATTTTCGTATTTTCGGGAGCCAAGCCCGGTTTTCACAACTTTGAGAGTAGGTTATTGGTTACCTTGGCCTATGCCGAAAATGTCGCTCAGCGTCCGAATAGACCCCAACTCCGGCTTTTGCTTTGGTGTGATTTACGCCATTCAAATGGCTGAGGACTTGCTTGATGAGCAGGGCTACCTGTACTGCTTAGGAGATATCGTGCACAACGATGAAGAAGTACAGCGCCTGGAGGCCCGCGGCTTGCGCATCATCTGCCACGAAAGGCTGGCCGAGTTGCGCAACGAAGCGGTGCTCATTCGGGCGCACGGCGAGCCCCCGGCCACCTACCAGATGGCCATGGAGAACAACCTGACCCTGATTGATGCCAGCTGTCCGGTGGTGCTCAAGCTGCAAAACCGCATCAAGACCAGCTACGACAAAAAGGAGAAGATTTTCATCTACGGCAAGCACGGCCACGCCGAAGTGCTGGGTCTGCTGGGCCAGACCAGCGGCAATGCTGTTGTTTTTGAGAACCTCAATGAGCTGTTAGCGCACGAACTGCCCGATAACATCACGCTCTATAGCCAGACCACCAAAAGCACCAACAGTTTCTACAACATTAAGAACCAGTTGGAAGGGCGTGGCCACCAGGTAAATGCCAACGACACCATTTGCCGGCAGGTGAGCAACCGCGACAAGGACCTGCGCCGTTTCGCTGCGCAGTTTGACCAGATTGTATTTGTGTCGGGCACCAAAAGCTCCAACGGCAAGGTGCTCTACCAGGTATGCCTGGAAACCAACCCGCAAACCCATTTCATTTCCAACGTGGCCGAGATTCAACCCGAATGGTTCCGGCCGGGGCAGTCGGTGGGCATTTGCGGGGCCACCAGCACCCCCATGTGGCTGATGGAGCAGGTGCGCGACCGGCTTTTGGCCCTGTAGCCTGCGCTAGACTCACACATATTCTTTGATTGACGGCACCGTATAAGTCGTTCCCTTCTTTTTACTGCATGCCTGCTACTGCCTCTCACCATTCGCCTAATGCGCCAGCGCCACGTCGTGTGTCACTGGCGCCGCTGGGATTGAAAGGGGTGGCCGTGGCCGCGGCGGTTTTCACGGCTTGGGCGGCCATGCTCACGTTTCTGCTGGCGTTTTACGAGCCCAACTGGCGGAGTCCCGTGCCTTACCTATTGGTATTGGTGCAAATGCACCTCTACACCGGGCTTTTCATCACGGCCCACGATGCCATGCACGGGTTGGTGAGTTCCAACAAGCGCCTTAACAACGCCATTGGCACCATCGCCGCCGGATTGTTTGCCTATAACTGGTTTCCGGGCCAGCTTCCGAAGCACCATGCTCACCACCGCCACGTGGGCACCGACGACGACCCCGATTATCACGATGGCCGGCACCCTGGCTTCCTGCCCTGGTTCCTGCGATTTGCCTGTAACTACGTGACATGGTGGCAAATAGCCCTCATGGCGGCCACGTATAACGTGCTAAAATTGTGGTTTCCGCAGGCCAATGTCATTGCCTTCTGGATGGTGCCGGCCCTGCTGGCCACGTTGCAGCTCTTCTTTTTTGGTACATACCTGCCGCACCGCGGCGAGCATGCCCCAGATAACAAGCACAAGTCGCGCAGCCAGTTTCGGCACCACGTGTGGGCCTTTGTGAGTTGTTACTTTTTCGGCTACCATTACGAGCACCACGACCAGCCCTATTTGCCGTGGTGGCGGCTGTGGCAAGCCAAGTAGGCTGAACCGCGGATTCGGCGGATTTTTCGGATTGCATGGCTTTGCAGACGATTATATTAAGTGTGAAAATCAGAAAAGGCCACTCGCATGAGTGGCCTTTTCGTGTTGTATGCAATCGAAGAAACTGCACTGTCTACAAAATCCGTGCAATTCGAAAAATCCGCGGTACAGAAATTAGTGTACGGCGTTGGTCTTTTTGCAGCAGTCGGGCAAGCGGTTGTAGGCGCGGGCGTCAGCTGCCTGGTCGTCGGCATCATAGCCCGTCTTCTGCACGGCAGAGCGCAAGGCATCAGAAGTCGTTTTCTCGGGGCGATAAGTCACCGTCAGCATTTGGGTGGGCACGTCGAGCACCGCGCTTTGCACGCCTTTTTCGTAGGCCAAGCTTTTCTCAATGCGGGTTTTGCACATGTCGCAAACGGCCGAAGTCTTGAACTGCGCTGTGGCAGTGCCGCTAGTTGATTTAGTTTGAGCCACTGGAGCAGTTTGTGCTTGTACACTGGAGAAACTCAACAACGCAAACAGCGGGAGGGAAAGAAGCAATTTCATGGCAAGGGGTTGGGTGATATCTGGTTACTGACAGCAATAACAAAATTACTGCCACAAAAAGTCTAAGTACGAACTGATTTTGAGGGCCTGCTACTCAATGCGGTAGCGCAGACCCATATAAGTGAGGCGGCCATAAACCGGGCCCCACACCATGGCGGCATCAAAGTCGGGGCCGAAAGGCGCAGCAGCGCCCTCAATGGGATTGGCTTGGCGGTAGTTGGTAAGGTTCTCCACGCCGGCGTAAAGGTCGAGGCGCTTGAAGCCGCGGGTTATTTGAGCATTGAGCAAGGCGTAGCGCGGGGCCGTGGCGAGGACAAATTCTTGCGCGCTGCCGTGCAAATGCATGCTGTTGATAGGAGCTAAGGGGCGCTGCCCATACCACTGCACCGTGAAGTCGCCCCTCCATTTGTCGAAGGCGCTGGCGTAGCCCAGGTTCATAAAAGCGCGGTGCGTGGGAGTAAGGGGCTTGGGTAAAAGCGTGCCTTCGTAGGTGGTGCGCACGTCGAGGTATTTGTAGGCACCCTTTACTTGCAAGCCCTTCAGGGGTTCAATTTGCAGTTCGCCTTGCAGGCTGCGGGCAAATGAGCGGCCGTTGGGGGCTAGGTTGTCGATGTAGACAATGCGTGAGGCCGTGTACATATCCGCCACCACTTGGTTGTCAAATTCGGTGTGGTAGTAATCAACCACGAAGGTGGCGGGGTGGCCCAGTAGTGTGAAGTACTGCGTAGCGCTGCCGCCCAGGTTCCAGGCCCGCTCAGGCCGCAGCTGATTGCCGATGACGAACTGACGGGCACTGGCCAGCAGGGCCGCATTGTCGGCAATGGGGTTGGCCATGCGGAAGCCGCGGCCTGCAGCTACGCGCAGCACCGTGTTCTTGGCAGCATCGTACTTCATGTTGAAGCGAGGCGTGACCTGCCAGCCGTAGAGGTTGTGCTTATCGGCGCGCAGGCCTGCCACCACGGTCAGATTGCGGCTGTTTTGGTACGTGTACTCGGCAAAGGCCCCGGGCACCAGTTCCCGCCGGTTGCGGTGCTCTCTCGCATAGGTCTCGGCCAGGGTTTCGGTAGAGTAGCGGTACCCGTCGCGGAATACCTCGCGGTAGTCATCATAAAGAAAGCTCAGGCCGGCACGGTACACGTGCGACGTATTGCCCAGTACGCTTTGGAAAAGCAGCGTGCCCAGGCCCGTGCGCTGGGTGCCATCGTAAGTGCGCGGGCCAATGGCCGAGGACGAGGAATAGCCCGGGGTGTAGGCCGAGGTGAAATCATGGTCGGTGCCGCTCAATAGCAGCCCCAGGCTTTGGAAGGGCCGGGTGGGCCAGGTGTAGGAAGTTTTGGAGTACCCGGTGTAGCGGGTGGTGGCCTGCGTGGTGCCGTAGTGCTGGAGATACGCATCGTTGCCCGTGTCGCGAAAGCCGAGCTGACCGCCCTGGCGGGTTTCGCGCAATGCTCCCAGGCCTACTTCGCTAACAATGCCGGTGCCCGAAAGGTATTTCCACTTGTTGAAGGCATTGAATTGCGTGGCCAGGGGCAAGTCCAGAAACTTGTCGCCGTTGCGGTCGACGCGGTTGTCCAGGTGGTCGGAGTGTAGCAGCAGCACCGTGCTCCACTTCGGGTTGATGCGGGCCGACGCATTCAGGTTGACATCCAATTTGCCGAGGTCGTTGCCGTACACGTTGAACAGCAACTGGTCGGTTTTGTCAGGCTCCTTCAGCTTCACGTTCACCTGGCCCGAAATGGCTTCGTAGCCGTTCACCACCGAGCCCGTGCCCTTGATAATTTCAATGTTCTCAATCCAGGGGCCGGCCAGGTAGCCGAGGCGGTAGGGGGCGGCCAGCCCGCGCAGGGCCGGCTGGTTGTCCACGGTCAGCAGCGAGTAGCTGCCATCGAGGCCCAGCAGCTGAATTTGCTTTGCTCCCGACACGGCGTCGGATGTTGTGACTTCCACCGACGCGTTGGTTTCGAAGCTCTCGGCCAGATTGCAGCAGGCCGACTTAGTCAGGTCGCTCGCCGAAATCACCTGCACGTTGGCCGGCGTGATGGACGAATAGGCTGGCCCGCGGGCCGTCACCGTTACCTCACCCAGCTCCTGGCCACCGCGGAGCCCCACCCGCAGGTAGGGAGCGCCCGTAACCGGCACCGCCAAAGTATCGGCCCGATAGCCCAAAGCCTGCACCACCAGGCGTGAAGCCGCACGGGCGGGCCGCACCAGCATAAACCGGCCGGCGGCATCCGACACGGCGGTGGTTGTGGGAGAGTTGGCTGCTGCGTCATCCATCAGCCAGCGGACGATGGCACCGGGTAGGGGAGTGGCTTTGCCAGCTTCTGTGACCTCGCCCCGGACCGGGGCAATGGCCGCCGACTGTGCTTTCGCCAAGCCGGGATGGAGCAACGCCATAAAAAAGGCACAAAGTGCAAGGAGCAGACATGCTCCACGTGTATATACCATGTTATCTGTGGGTTATGCTGCTTTGAAATAACGCCTCAACAGGCGTCACCTTGCTCCATTCTTTCTAAAGACGGAGCATTTCAAAAGAGCCTAAACCACTAACTGGCAACAAAAAGCAAGAAGGGCGCGTCCCGCGAGCGGCGGCGAAGAATCGGCCGCAAACCAGGAGTAAGGGCTCAGCTGCAACGCCACGGCTGGCGCCTGTGGAAGCCACCCCATGGCCGGCTCCCAAACTGCGAGCAGAGGCCCTGGCAGCAGGACTTTGCCTGCCAGTGCGTGCGCAGGTGTTGGCACCTTGTGCAAGTGGGTGCTAAAGTCGCAGCAGCTGTCTTCTTCCGCCACAACCAAGGCCGGAGTACCGGTGCCTTTGCAGCCGGACAAAGTAGCGCGCCCCGCCACCGAAACAGCTACCTGATTGCTACCACTCATCCGGCACGTTTGTCGCTGCACAGTCAGCCCCACCGATGCCGTAAGCACCAGCGTAGCCAGCAGCAAGCTCACGAAGCGACGGAACAAAGAATGGGTTTGCATTGCGAATACAAAGGTAAGGAAGAGAGAGGAGGGAGGCTGTGCACAATCCTGCCCCAAAGTCACAATATCCGGCTGTGCCTCGGTCAAAGTCTCTTTGTAACCTGTCGGCATCTAACTGCTGCAGCTTTGATAAACTCCCACGACGGCAGGGTCAAATATGTTAGAACAGCAATTAAAGCTTGCTCAAAAACCGTCTTTCTATTGAAATGAGGGCACTATTTCTTTTGTGGTAGGAAATGGTAAATCGTGGTTGATTTTTAAAAGGCTTCCCGTACATTTGCTAATACCGTCCCTGTTTCCCTTGGCGGTCTGTGCCCATGAACCTGCTGTCCGGCGAATACGAATGCAAGCTCGACCCGAAAGGGCGGCTTGTGCTGCCGGCCAAAGTCAAGGGAAATCTTCCGGAAGAGTCGGGTAATCAACTCGTGCTAGTGCGCGGCTTCGAGCCGTGCCTGGTGCTGTACCCTCGGGCCGCTTGGCGCATCATTCACGAAAAGGTGATGGCCCTCGATGAATTCAACGAAGAGTACCGCCAGTTTCAGCGCAACTTCTTTCGGGGAATGACTGAAGTGGAGCTTGATTCAATCAGCCGTTTCATGCTACCACGTAGCATGTTACGGTATGCAGGAATTGAGAAAGAAGCCATCATCGTGGGTTTGGGAAACCGTTGCGAAATCTGGGATCCCAGCCGCTACGATGATTTCCTCATTAAGGACCAACAGAGCTTTAGCAAGTTGGCGCAAAAGTTTTTGTCGGTTGAAACCCCGTCTCTCGGCGGACCCATGGCGTGAGCGAATACACCAACGATACCGCCTACCACCGTCCGGTGATGCTGGCCCAATGCCTGGCCGCCCTCGACCTGCAGCCCGACGGCAGCTACGTCGATGTCACGTTCGGTGGGGGAGGGCACTCGGCCCGCATCCTCGAAAAGCTGACCACCGGTCACCTATACAGTTTCGACCAAGATGCCGATGCTGAAGCAGAGGCAGAAAAGTTAACTCGGCCCCAGTTTACTTTTGTAAAGGCTAATTTTAGAGATTTAACAACTGAGTTACAGCAGCTTGGCGCTTTACCAGTTGATGGACTGCTGGCCGACTTGGGCGTGAGCTCTCACCAGTTCGATACCCCGGAGCGCGGGTTTTCTACCCGATTCGACGGCCCTCTGGACATGCGTATGGACCCCGACGGTCCCCTGACTGCCGCGGATATTCTCAACGATTACAAGGAAGCTGACCTGCACCGCATCTTCGGGATGTACGGAGAGGTGACCAATGCCCGCACCCTGGCCCAGACCATTGGTGCGGCCCGCCGGGGCCGGCGCCTCGAAACCATTGCTGAACTCAAGCAGGCCATACAGCCCTGCACGCCCCGCGGCAAGGAGAACAAGTACCTGGCCCAGGTTTTCCAGGCCCTCCGCATTGAGGTGAACCAGGAAATGCAGGCCCTGCAGGAGATGCTGCAGCAAACCGCTGAAGTCCTCCGGCCCGGTGGGCGACTGGTCGTGCTGAGCTACCATTCTCTGGAAGACCGGCTGGTGAAAAATTTTATTGGCAAGGGAAAATTTTTTGGGTCTGTCGAAAAAGACTTCTTTGGCAATGAAAGCAAGCCATTTGAGGCCGTGAACCGCAAGCCCGAGGAAGCTGACGCCGCTGAAGTGGCGCTGAATAGCCGGGCCCGAAGTGCTAAATTGCGTGTTGCGATTCGCAATTAATAATAAGAAAGGAGCCAGGTGCTAATGAGTAATCCCCTATCAACACACGCTTTACCAGCAGTTGCTTCAAGGCATACTTGTGCATTGGAGCGTGGTTTGGGAAATGCTCTGCAAGTGCCTTCTCCGGCAATTCTTCTCTGCTCACTGCTGATTGTCGACTGAAAATGGCCACCAATACAATCAGACCCACCGATGCCCCACGCCGGGCCAATGTGCCCCGCGAAGCAGCCGCGCCGGCTCCAGTGGCGGTGCCCGAAGCGGTAGTAGTGGAAGCTCCCGAGCCGGAGCCCGAACCGGCCCCGATTCGCGAAAAGCGACCCCGCAAACCCAAGTTCGAGTCCCGGCCCCGGAGTTCCTGGAGTCTGTTTTCGCTTCTGGACCGGGTTACGAGCGTGGACGGGCTGTTCCGAGAAGGCTTGCCGGTGCGCTACCTGCCCCACCTCCTATTCGTGATGTTGCTGACGCTGCTGTACATCGGCAACACGCACTATGGCAACCGCATGAACCGCAGCATTCATCGCCTCAAACAAGAAACCGAAGACCTGCGCGCCGACTACACCACGCTGAAATCAGACTACATGGAGGCCAGCAAGCAGAGCGAAGTGGCCCGCAAAGTGGCCGCCTTCGGGCTAGTGGAAAGCTCTTCGCCCCCCTTCCGTATCTCCGTGCCCGCGGGGCGCCTAGATGCGGCCGAGTTGGAACTCATGCCCGTGCTGACGGCTGATACGCTAGCGGCTCGGGCGGCCCGCGACTCGACCGCTGCAATACAGAAGGACATTCTGGCTGGACGTCGCCGCGCCTCGGCCGCGGGCACCGACGACGATGGCCCCGAGATTATTGCCCCACCGCAGCCGCTGGATGGTGACACTACGGAAGCTGCCGTGCCGATTCGCCGGGCTGCGCCGGCGGCCAGTAGGCCCACCAAAGCCGCTGCTCCAAAAAAGCTCGACAACAAACCAAAGGCACAAAAGCGTACTAGCCAGCCCAAAGCCAAATCGGCAACTAAACAGACTGTTAGAGCTAAATCTCGATGAAAGGCAACGTTAAGAAGTCCATTGTCACGCGGGTGCGGCTGGCCTTTCTGGGGGTAGCCGTCTTCTCGTGCGCTATTTTTTGGAAAGCTACCAAGATTCAATACCAGGAAGGTGCCAAATGGCGCGCCCTGGAGCAGGAGCGGCGCATCAGCTACCATCCTGTGCCCGCCACGCGGGGCAACATATACTCTGATAACGAGAGTATTATGGCTACTTCGCTGCCCTTTTACCGGGTGGCCTGGGACCCTGGCGTGGTTGATGATGCCGTATTTAGGGCGGGCGTAGACTCGCTGGCCTGGCACCTGTCGCACTTTTTTGGCGACCGGAGCGTGCAAGAGTACCGCCGCCGGCTGATGAATGCCCGCGACCCCAAGCGCCCCACCGTGCGCTACATCCGTCTCAACTCCCGTCAAATCAATTTTCAGGAGAAGAAGATGCTGGCCAAGTGGCCCATCTTCCGGGCTAAGCGCAATCGCGGCGGGGCCATTTTTGAGAAGGTGGACAAGCGGTTCCGGCCCTTTGGCGGCTTGGCGCAGCGCACCATTGGCTTCGTGAATGAGGACAAGCACGGCGCGGGTCTGGAGTACACCTTCGAGCAAAGTCTGGCAGGCAAAGCCGGCGAGGCACTCTTTGAGCGAGTGCCGGGCGGCATTAAGCCCGTGTACGATGGTACCGAAATCAAACCCCAGCCCGGCTATGATGTTAAGACCACCCTCGATATCAACCTGCAGGATGTGGCCGAGAATGCCCTGTACAAGTCTTTAGTTGATAACAATGCCCAGTATGGCTGCGTGATTCTGATGGAGGTGGCCACCGGCGAAATCAAGGCCGTAGCTAACCTCGGAAAAGCGTCGGATGGTAGCTACAAGGAGGATTACAACTACGCCTTCGCCGACCAGGGCCGTACCGAACCGGGCTCTACATTCAAGCTGGCGTCGATGATGGCTTTGTTTGAGGCGCGGCCCAATATTGAGCTTGACGACATTGTGGACACCGGCAACGGACGCATGCTCGTGGGCGGTGCCGTTAAGTCTGACTCGCACGGCTATGGCCGCATCACGGTGCAACAGGTGTTCGAGAAGTCGTCCAACATTGGGGTAGCCCGGCTGGTGCATGAGAACTTCGTGAAGAACCCCAACGAGTATTACGACCAACTTAAGAGATTTGGGCTGGACAAGCCTTTGGGCTTTCAAATGACCGGCGAAGCCAAGCCTTACTTGAAAGACCCCCAGGACCGCACCTGGAGCCGCACCTCGCTCACCACCATGAGCATCGGCTATGAGCTAAAGCTAGCGCCGCTGCAAACGCTGGCCCTGTACAATGCCATCGCCAACGGCGGTGTCAAGCTGCAGCCGCTCATCGTGAAGGAAATCAAACAGGCTGACCAAGTATTGCAACGCAACGAGACAGTGGTGCTAAACCCCAAAATCTGCTCCGATGCCACCTTGGCCAAGGTGAAAGCCATGATGGAAGGCGTGGTGTCGCATGGCACAGCGCGCAGCATTCAGCCCAAGGACTACACCATTGCTGGCAAAACCGGCACGGCGTGGAAATTCAAAAACGGCCAGTACACCAAGACCTACTCCACAAGCTTCTGTGGCTATTTTCCGGCCGATAAGCCCAAGTACAGCTGCATCGTGGTGGTCGATTCGCCCCGTAACGGCCGCATCTACGGCGCCGATGTCGCAGCCCCGGTATTCCGAGAAGTGGCCGATAAGTGCATGGCGCGCGACCTGCTCAGCCAGCGCCCGCTGCTGGCCAAAGCCCGCCTAAACAAGAGCCGCGTGCCCATGGTGCGTGCCGGCATGCAAGACGAGCTGGCCCTGGTGTGCCAGAAGCTGGGCTTGGTGGGCAATACCCAGGCAACCGGGGGCGAGGAATGGGTACGGGCAGCTTCGGATACGGCGTTTCATGCGCGTACCGTGGCCCTGGTAGTGAACCCCGTGCGGCCCGGCCGGGTGCCGCTGGTGAAAGGCTTGACCCTGCGAGATGCCTTGTTTCTGCTTGAAAACCGGGGCTTGCACGTGCGGGCAATGGGGACGGGCCGCGTACGCGAGCAGTCGTTGGAAGTGGGCAGCTCCATTAAGCGGGGCGACATCATCACGCTCACGCTGGTGGAAACCGGCCCCCGCATGGCAGCTCCCAAGGCCCTGCCCGAGCCGGAGCATACCAAAGTGGCCGAGAACAAGCTGATTGTTCCTGCCGAAGCTGACCCGGCAGCCAAGCCCTTTACCACCAGCGCCAAAGCCAAAGTAGCGTCGGGTCGGGCCAAGCCGTCCACGTCGGCCACGGCCAAAGCCTCGGCTGAAAAAAAAGCAGATGCTATTGCCAACAAGAAGGCCGCCGCCAAGGCTTCCTCCAGCAAGACTCCTGCTAAGGGTACCAAAAAAGCGCCGACTCCAACCAACGCAAAAACCCCGATTCGCCGCACCTAACTGCTTTGTTTGCCCGGCCGCTTTTGCCTGACTGCGGCTGATTATTTCCCTCATGATTTCCCTGCCGCTCTTTTCTCTCCTTACCGACGTAACCGTGCTGGCCCAGCACGGCCCCACCGACGTGCCCATCACGGCCCTCACTCTCGATTCGCGGGAGGCGGGGCCGGGGGTGGCGTTTTGCGCCCTGCGCGGCACCGCTACCGACGGCCACAAGTTTATTGCCGGAGCCGTTGACCAAGGCTTGGCGGCCGTGGTGTGCGAGGAACTGCCGGCGGTGTTGAATCCGGCCACGTCCTACATATTAGTTGAAAACAGCGGCGCAGCACTGGCACACATGGCCGCTGCATTTTACGGGCATCCGTCCCGGCAACTGAAGCTGATTGGCATTACGGGTACCAATGGCAAGACTTCCTGTGCTACGCTCTTGCACAAGTTGTTGCGGGAGCTGGGCTACCACGCCGGCCTGCTAAGCACAGTGCAAAACCAGATTGACGAGGAGGTGATTCCTTCTACCCACACCACGCCCGACGCCATCCGCCTGAACGCGCTGCTGGCGCGTATGGTGGCGGCCGGCTGCACCCACGCCTGCATGGAGGTAAGCAGCCACGCCGTGGCCCAGCACCGCGTCACGGGCCTGCGCTTTGCCGGGGGCGTGTTCACCAACCTCACCCACGACCACCTCGACTACCACGGCACCTTTGATAATTACCTGAAGGCCAAAAAGGGCTTTTTCGACGCGCTGCCCAAAACCGCTTTCGCCCTCACCAACGCCGATGATAAGCGCGGCCCGGTAATGCTGCAAAACACCGCCGCCCGCCGCGAAACCTACTCCCTGCGCGGGGCTGCAACGTTCCGGGCCAAGCTCATTGCTAATGAAGTGCACGGCCTGCACCTCGAAATTGACGACCGCGAAATTCTATTTCGACTCATCGGCGTGTTCAATGCCTACAACCTGCTGGCCGTGTATGGCGCGGCCGTGCTGCTTGGCGAAGACCCCACCGACGTGCTCACCATCCTCTCGGGCCTGACTACGGCGCCGGGCCGCTTCGAGCCCGTGGTGTCGCCCACCCAGCGCGTGACCGGCATCGTGGACTACGCCCACACCCCCGATGCCCTGGAGAACGTTCTGCAAACTCTGCACGAAATCCGCCAGCCCACCCAGCAAATTATTACGGTAGTGGGCTGCGGCGGCAACCGCGACGCGGCCAAGCGCCCCATCATGGCCAACCTGGCCGCGCGCCTCTCTAATAAAGTCATCCTCACCGCCGACAACCCGCGGTTTGAGGACCCCAACGACATTCTGGCGCAGATGCAGGCCGGTGTGACAGCACCCGACGCGGCCAAGGTGCGCACCGTGGTCGACCGCCGCGAGGCCATTCGGGCCGCCGTGGAGCTGGCCGGCGCCAACGATATTGTGCTGGTGGCGGGCAAGGGCCACGAGACTTACCAGGAAATCCGCGGCGTGAAGGCGCCGTTCGACGACAAACTGATTTTAACCGAAGTTTTTGCTGCCCTCGGCAAGTAACGGCCTGCTGCTAACCGTACCTGAATGCTTTATTACCTTTTTCGTTACTTAAACGAGCATTACAATCTGCCCGGCATCGGGGTGTTTCAATACACCACCTTTCGCGCGGGGTTGGCTGTGGTCATTTCCCTGCTCATCGCTCTCATCTTTGGCCAGCATCTAATCAAGATTCTGCAGAGAAAACAGATTGGCGAAAGCGTGCGCGACCTAGGCCTGCAGGGCCAAAACGAGAAGAAGGGCACGCCGACCATGGGCGGCCTCATCATCATTCTGGCCATTCTGGTGCCGGTGCTGTTGCTTGCTCGGCTGCGCAACATCTACATCATCCTGATGTTGCTGAGCACGGTTTGGCTGGGGCTGATTGGGTTTCTGGACGACTACATCAAGGTTTTTCGCAAGAATAAAGAGGGCTTGAGCGGCCGGTTTAAAGTGCTGGGCCAAGTGGGCCTGGGCATCACCGTGGGCTGGGTGCTGTTTTATAGCAACGAGATAACCATTCGCGAATACCTGCAGCCGAACGGGCAGTTTTCTACCGTGAATGCTACCAAGTTCTACAAGGATGTGCACCTCATGATTACCACGGTGCCCTTTATGAAGGACAACGAGCTGAACTACGCTAACTTGTTTGCCTCGGCCGGCACCATTTTCAATGGCCTCTACGGCTTTCTCTACATTCCTATCGTCATCTTTCTGGTGACGGCCATCAGCAACGGCGCCAACCTGACGGACGGCCTCGACGGGCTTGCAGCAGGTACTTCGGCCATCATCGGCATTACGCTGGCCATTTTTGCTTTCGTGAGCGGCAACGCGTTACTGGCCGATTACCTGGACGTCATGTTCATTCCGGATTCCGGCGAGCTGGTTATTTTTTGTACTGCGTTTGTGGGGGCCTGCATCGGCTTTCTGTGGTACAACTCCTACCCAGCGCAGGTTTTCATGGGCGACACAGGCTCGCTTACCCTCGGCGGCATCATCACGGTGCTGGCACTGGTGGTACGTAAGGAGTTGCTGATTCCCATCCTCTGCGGCGTGTTCATCATTGAGAACCTGTCGGTTGTGGTGCAGGTGAGCTGGTTTAAATACACCAAGCGCAAGTACGGCGAGGGCCGGCGCCTACTGCGCATGTCGCCGCTACACCACCACTACCAGAAGCTAGGCTACCACGAATCCAAAATCGTGTCGCGCTTTTGGATTGTCGGCATAATGCTGGCTGTCATTACTTTGGTTACGTTGAAATTGCGTTAGATTCAGAATGAATATTGTAATCCTCGGAGCAGCCGAAAGTGGGGTAGGAGCAGCGCTGTTGGCGCAGGCGAAAGGCCATTCCGTGTTCGTGTCCGACCGCGGCGCCATCCTCCCCGTGTACAAGGACAAACTCACCCAGGCCGGCATTGCCTTTGAAGAAAACCAGCATACCCTCGATAGAATCCTGGCCGCCGACGAAGTAATCAAAAGCCCTGGCATCCCCGAAAAAGCTCCGGTTGTCCAGGCTTTGCGTGAAAAAGGCACTTCCATCGTCTCTGAGATTGAGTTTGCTGGACGTTATACCCGAGCCAAGAGCATTTGCATCACGGGCACCAACGGCAAAACCACCACCACGCTGCTCACCTACCACTTGCTGAAAAGCGCCGGCCTGAGCGTGGGCCTGGCCGGCAACGTGGGCTACAGCCTGGCCGAGCAAGTGATTGAAGATAAGCATGACTACTACGTGCTGGAGCTGAGCAGCTTCCAGCTCGACGACATGCACGAATTCCGCCCCTGGGTAGCCATGCTGCTCAATATCACCCCCGACCACCTCGACCGCTACGAGTACTCTTTGGAGAAATACGCCCACTCCAAATTGCGCATTGCCCGCAACGTTAGCCGTTGCTTCATCTACAACGCGGCCGACCCCGAAACCAACAAAGCCGTAGCAGCCTCTGAGTTTCAGAAAAATGCACTGGCTTTCGACAAGGAGTTCGATAGCGGCAACGCCGGCGAAAACCGGGCTGCCTGGTATGGGGCCGACGGTACGCTACGGCTGCACCTGCCCGGCTACCCCGAAGGCATGGTTGAGGTAGTAAGCGTGGCACAGTCGCCGCTCATCGGTCAGCATAACCAGCAGAATATGGCCGCCGCCGTGCTCGCCGCCCGCGTAGCTGGCCTCAGCACCGAGCAAATTGAAGCGGGCCTGGCTACCTTCCAAAACGCCGACCACCGCCTGCAACTGGTAGGCGAAATCAACGGCGTCTGCTTCATCAACGACAGCAAGGCCACCAACGTGGAAGCCGCTTGGTACGCCCTCGACGGCATCAAGCAGCCCATCGTTTGGATTGCCGGTGGCACTGACAAGGGCAACAACTACAATAGCCTCCTGGGCCTGGCCGCGTCCCGTGTGAAGGCGCTTGTGTGCTTGGGCGTCGACAATGAGAAACTTCACGACGCTTTTGTGGAAGTGGTGCCTCATGTGGAAGAAACCCAGAGCATGACCGACGCCGTCGCCCGCGCCGCCGCGCTCGCTGAGTCTGGCGATGTGGTACTGCTCTCGCCCTGTTGCGCTAGCTTCGATTTATTCAAAAACTACGAAGACCGGGGCCGGCAATTTGCCCAGGCGGTCAAAGCGTTGTCATCTTCTGCGTCAGCGTAATCTATTTAATCAGCGAACCTCTGCGATTTATGGAACTCAGACAAAACCTGTTGCAACGCAGCCTCAAGGGCGACCCCATTCTATGGGCCATCGTGCTTCTGTTCTCTTTTATCAGCATCGCGGTGGTGTATTCAGCTACTGGCACGCTGGCCTATAAGAAGATGGACGGCAACACCGAGCACTTCCTTTTCAAGCACACCGCCCTGATTCTGGTGGGATTGGGCTTTATGTGGCTGGCTCACCGCATCGATTACCGCTACTATTCTCGCCTGGCGCTGTACGCCCTGCTGATTTCGGTGCCGCTGCTGCTGTTCACCTACCTCATGGGCTCGAACATCAACGAGGCGTCGCGCTGGCTCACCATTCCGGTAATCAACCAAACCTTTCAGCCCTCTGACCTTGCCAAACTCGCATTGATTTCGCACCTGGCCAGCATGCTTAGCCGCCGCCAGCAGCACCTCGACGACTTTTGGACCACGCTGTTTCCGGTAATGCTGTGGGTAGGCATTATCTGCGGCCTCATCATCCTGAGTAACGCCTCTACGGCGCTGCTGCTGTTCGCAACCTGCCTGCTGCTGATGTTCATCGGCCGCGTGCCGCTTCGCCAAATGGCCGTAATGATTGCCATTGGGGCTGTAGTGGGTGGAGCGGGCCTGGCCACGGGCCAGCGCGGCAAAACGGTTATCTCGCGCGTCACCAACCACTTCGACAGCGCCAGCGACCCCAACAAGAAAGTGCCCTTCCAGCTCGAGCACAGCTACATTGCCATTGCCACGGGCGGCGTCACGGGCAAGGGCCCGGGCAAGAGCACCGAGCGCAACATCCTGCCGCACCCGTATTCCGACTTTATCTATGCCATCATCATCGAAGAATACGGCCTCATTGGCGGCGCGGTGGTGCTTTTTCTTTATCTGGCGTTTCTCTATCGAGGGCTCAAAACCGTCATGAATAGCTACGGCGCCTTCGGCGGCTTGCTTTCGGCCGGACTTAGCTTCAGCCTCGTGCTGCAGGCCTTGGTCAACATGGGCGTGGCCGTGGGGCTGGGTCCCATCACCGGCCTGCCGCTGCCCCTGCTTAGCATGGGCGGCACTTCACTTATTTTCACCGGCATCAGCATCGGCATCATTCTGGCGGTCAGTCGTGGTGAACGCGAGGTGCGCCCCATGACCGGCGAACCCGACGACACAGCACGCATCCCCAGCAAGCGCGCCGCGTATGCTTGAATGTAAATTGATGAACGTCATGCCGAGCGCCGCCGAACCGAAGGTCGCCGTAGGCAAGCATTTCGCTCACGAGAGTAAATAATTATTGCTGCACGCGTCATGCTTCGGCTGCGCTCAGCATGACGTCCTGTTTTTCATGACCAATCCTCTTCGCGTCATCATCAGCGGTGGCGGCACCGGCGGGCACATATTCCCAGCCGTGGCCATTGCCAACGAACTGCGCCGCCGCCTGCCCGATACCGAAATCCTATTTGTGGGCGCCAACGGCCGCATGGAAATGACCCGCGTGCCCGACGCAGGCTATAAGATAGTTGGCCTCGACATCAGCGGCCTGCAGCGCCGCCTCACCCCCCAGAACTTCATGTTTCCGGTGCGGGTGTTTCGCTCGGTGCGCAAGGCTGGGCGACTAATTGAAGAATTTCGGCCCGATGTCGTGGTAGGAGTGGGGGGCTATGCCTCGGCCCCGGTGCTGCTGGCCGCTACGTCGCGGGCCATTCCCTCACTTATACAGGAACAGAATTCCTACGCCGGCCTGGTCAACAAGCTGCTGGCCCGCCGGGTGGGGCGCATTTGCGTGGCCTACGATGGCATGGAGAAGTTCTTCCCCAAAGACAAAATCGTGCTGACCGGCAACCCAGTGCGCACGGAAATAGCCGATGGCGACCGCGCCGAAGCGCTCCAGTTCTTTGGCTTAAATCCTGACAAAAAAACGTTGCTCGTAGTAGGCGGCAGCCTGGGCGCCCGCACCCTCAACCTGGCCACGGCCGCCGCCCTGCAGCGCCTGCGCGATGCGGGCGTGCAGCTGCTCTGGCAAACGGGCAAGCTGTATTTCCCTGAAGCCGAAAGGCTCGCTGGCCCCTACCAAGCCGATAATCTGTACGCGCTTGAGTTCATCAAACGCATGGATTTGGCATACGCCGCGGCTGATGTCGTCATCAGTCGAGCGGGCGCGCTTTCCGTTTCCGAGCTGTGCCTGACCGGGAAGGCCAGCATCCTGGTGCCTTCGCCCAACGTGGCCGAAGACCACCAAACCAAAAACGCGCTCTCTCTGGTGAGCAAGGGCGCCGCCGTGCTCATTACCGATGAGCACGCCCAGGCCCGTCTTTACGACGAAGCCCTCCGCCTGCTCGGTGATACCGAACGCCAGCAGCAGCTTAGCACCCGCGTGCGGGAACTGGCCCGGCCCAACGCCACGGCCATCATTGTTGATGAGCTGTTGAGATTAATTAAAAGTTAAAAATGACGAATTAAAAAAATGCCATGCGGATACATGACGCAAAGGCTACATCAACTCATTTTTAATTCATAGTTTATAATTCAAGTTTTGAATCAGTTTCCCTACGTTTTTTTTCTTGGTATTGGCGGCATTGGAATGTCGGCGTTGGCGCGCTGGTTTCAAGCCAACGGCCATCAGGTGAGCGGGTACGATAAAACCGAAACACCGCTGACCCAAGTGCTGGTAACGGAAGGCATTGCCGTGCATTACGCAGACGCCGTGGAAAACATACCGGCTGAGGTTCGCCAGAATAGGGACCAAACCTTGGTGGTGCTAACCCCTGCCATACCGGCCGAGAGCGTGGAGTGGGCGTGGCTGCGCGCCGAAGGCTACGACATTCGCAAGCGCAGCCAGGTGCTGGGCGTGCTAACTCAGGGCCGCTATACCATTGCCGTGGCGGGCACCCACGGCAAAACCACGACCAGCAGCATGGTGGCGCATTTGCTGCACCACGCCGGCCTCGATGCCGGCGCTTTCCTGGGTGGAATAGCGGTGAACCTGGGCAGCAACCTGCTGCTGCCAACGAGCCCGGAAGCCCCCATTGTGGTAGAAGCTGATGAATATGACCGGAGCTTCCTAACGCTGTTTCCTGACGTAGCCATCGTTACCAGCACCGATGCCGACCACCTTGATATTTATGGCGACCAAAAGTCATTAATAGAATCGTTTCGTCAATTTGTCGGCCAGATAAAGCCCGGCGGTACGCTATTAATTAATCATACTGCCGATGCCAGCGTGGCGGCCGCGGCTCCGGCCGGTACTACGGTGATTCGCTACGGGCTCTCGGCCGAACAGGGGCCTGAACTCTACGCCCACGATATATCGGCTGAAGGCCACCAGTTTCATTTTGACTTGCGCAGCCCAAATGGGACGGTAGCCAACTTAGAGTTGGCGGTGCCCGGCTACCACAACGTGGAGAACATGCTGGCGGCCGCCGCAGTGGCACAAATTCATGACATTAATTCTGAAAAATTACGCGCGGCAGTGGCAGCGTATCGCGGCGTAAAAAGGCGCTTTGAGTTTGTGGTTACCACTGGTAAAAACGTTTATCTCGACGATTATGCCCATCATCCACGCGAAATAGAGGCTTTTCTGCTTTCTGTTAGAGCATTGTATCCGGGCAAGCGGCTGCGGGTGATTTTTCAGCCCCATCTGTTCACCCGTACCCGCGACTTCGCGGCTGGTTTTTCTAAGAGCTTAAGTATTGCAGATGAGGTATTTTTGTTAGATATTTACCCAGCCCGCGAAAAGCCATTGCCGGGAATTACTTCCGAAATAATTCTGGCCAACCTCACGGCACCCACCAAAGCCATTCTAACCAAAGAACAAGTTCTGGCCGCCGCCCAAATCGATGAAACGTTTGATGTTTTGGCCACGGTAGGAGCGGGGGATATTGACACTTTGGTGCCGCAATTAAAATTGATTTTAACCGAGCGTTGGAAATAATAAAATCAATTTGAAAGCAAAAAAAACACAGAGAGAAACGTCGCATTTCAACAAGGACACCGCAACGTTTTCTGATAATTCACCACAACACCCTTTCCGCTTTTGGACCGCACCGTTAGAAACTTACTTGTAGCTGCTGCTTGCCTGCTGGTGCTGGGCGGGTTGGGCGTATTCGCCGCCCTGCGCCAAGCCAACCGCCCCGTAAGCGCGGTATCCGTCAACATCGCCAACGAATTCGATAATTACTTCATCAGCGAGCGGGGCGTAACGGCCTTGCTCACCAAGGGCGGCGCCGAGCCCGTGGTGGGCACGCTTCCCGAAGGTCCCCGTTTGCAGGAACTGGAAGCTCGGGTGCGGGCGCATCCCTTCGTGCGCGAAGCCCAGGTGTACCGCGACCTTGCCGGCAACCTGCACGCCGACATTCGCCAGAACCGGCCCATTGCCCGCCTCACCCACCCCGACACCCGCCTCGATACCTACGTGGATGCGGAAGGGCACACCTTGCCCCTCTCACCGCTGTTTACGGCCCGGGTAGCGACCGTGGCGCGCCCCAATGGAGCTAGCTTGCCAAGTGCATTTTTCCAGGACAGTACTGGGCAACGATACCTCGAGTTTTTGCGGTACGTGGACGAGCATGAATTCTGGAAAGCTCAGGTATCGGAGGTCTTTATCGAGCCGGGCGGAAAGCTCTCCTTTACCCAGCAAGTGGGCGACCAGCGCATCGAATTCGGTAT
This sequence comes from Hymenobacter sp. B1770, assembly GCF_049896385.1. Classification (NCBI taxonomy): domain Bacteria; kingdom Pseudomonadati; phylum Bacteroidota; class Cytophagia; order Cytophagales; family Hymenobacteraceae; genus Hymenobacter; species Hymenobacter sp. B1770. Next base: position 26,847 of record NZ_JAFCUF010000009.1, on the reverse strand, counting down.
GCCCGAAAATATTTCCGAGAAATTCGCCAAGCTTATGGTATTTTACCGGCAAATTCCGTCAGTTTTGGGGTGGGACACCTACCACCGCGTAAACGTCGAATACAAGAATCAAATTATCTGCGAATAGTAATTCGCTGAAAAATAGACCGTAAGGTCCACAATTTCTCAATTCCCAAACCCAGCTTTCTTCACGCTCGCCAGCACCGCTCCTATGCAACAAGACAAAATCGTCGTCGGGCTCGACATTGGCACTACAAAAATCTGCGCCTTGGTAGGCCGCAAAAACGAGTTCGGTAAACTTGAAATCCTGGGCATGGGTAAAGCTGTGTCCGAAGGTGTTTCACGGGGCATAGTGCTCAACATTGACAAAACCGTCGACGCAATAAAACGGGCCATTCGGCAAGCCGAAGAACAGTCCGGAATTAGCATTGGATTGGTAAACGTAGGCATCGCCGGCCAGCACATCAAGAGCTTGCAGCACAACGGCAGCATCACGCGCAACTCGCACGATACCATCGGGCCGGACGACGTGAACCGCCTCACACAAGACATGTACCGCCTCGTAACCCAGCCCGGCTCGCAAATCATTCACGTGATGCCGCAGGACTATAAGGTGGATTATGAGGAAGGCATTGCCGACCCCGTGGGCTACGAAGGCGTGCGTTTGGAGGGTAACTTCCACATCATCACCGCCCAGAGCACGGCCATCAACAACATCAATAAGTGCGTGACCAAAGCCGGGCTGGAAATTGCCGACCTGATTTTGGAGCCTTTGGCCAGCAGCATGTCCATCCTCTCGGAAGAGGAGAAGGAAGCCGGCGTGGCCCTGATTGACATCGGCGGCGGTACCACCGACCTGGCCGTGTTCAAGGACGGCATCATCCGCCACGCGGCGGTGCTGCCGTTTGGTGGCAACATCATCACGCAGGACATCAAGGCCGGCTGCAACGTCGCCCCCGGCCAAGCCGAGCAGCTTAAGGTGAAGTTTGGCAAAGCCATTGCCGAAGAAGCTTCTGATTATGAAATCGTGAGCATTCCTGGCCTGCCCAACCGCCCGCCCAAGGAGGTATCGCTGAAAAACCTGGCGTACATCATTGAGGCCCGCATGTCGGAAATCATGGAGCTGGTGTATGCCGAAATATACCGCATGGGCCTGCACGACAAGTTGTCGGCCGGCATCGTGCTCACGGGCGGCGGCTCGCAGCTCCAGAACCTGGAGCAGCTCACCGAATACATCACCGGTCTGGATACCCGCATTGGCTACCCTAACCAGCACCTCGGCAAGAGCCGCATTGAGGCAGTGAAGTCGCCGATGTACGCCACTACGGTGGGCTTGGTGCTGTCGGGCTACCACTCGCTCGATGAGCGCAATAACTCGCGTGCTCCTTACGAGCAGGAAGAGCAGATTATCCCTTCCTACTACGCTCCCCAGGTGGCCGCACCGGCCCCTGTTCAGGCACCGGCTTCGATGCCTGTAGAAACCCGCGCTTCGGTGCCCGCTGCGCCGGCGCCCGCGCCTCAGCCTGCCAAGCCCAAGGAGCCCGGCGCGGCCAGTCGTTTCTTCAAGGACATCATCACCCGCACCAAAGGGTTGTTGATTGACGATTACGACGATAAGTCTTATTAATATTCCGCCAGTTGATTGTTGGTTGCTGCTTGTTGATTAGTGAGTAATTTGCTCGCTAATTGATGAGTGGCAACTAACTATTAGCAATCAACCTATCGACTTTATGAATTACAAATTCGACATTCCTGCCCAGAACAAGTCAATCATCAAGGTGATTGGGGTGGGAGGTGGTGGCTCCAATGCCGTGAAGCACATGCACAAGCAGGGCATCAAGGACGTGGAGTTTATTATCTGCAACACCGACCACCAGGCGCTGCAAAGCTCCACGGTGCCCAACAAGCTTCAGATTGGAGTTGACCTCACCGAAGGCCTGGGTGCTGGGGCCAAGCCCGAGCGCGGCCGCCAAGCCGCCCTGGAAAGCAAGGAGCAAATTCGCGAGCTACTGAACCACGGCACCAAGATGCTGTTCATCACGGCCGGCATGGGCGGTGGAACCGGTACGGGTGCCGCCCCGGTAATTGCGCAGGTTGCGCAGGAGCTGGGCATCCTGACGGTGGGCATCGTGACGGCGCCTTTCTTGTTTGAAGGTAAAAAGAAGCGCCTGCAGGCGGAACTAGGCATCAAGGAGCTCAGCGAGCATTGCGACACGGTGCTGGTAATTCTCAACGACAAGCTGCCGCAGATTTACGGCAACCTGACCATGAGCGCGGCTTTCGCCAAGGCAGATACCGTCTTGACCACGGCTGCAAAGTCCATTGCCGAAATAATTACGGTGACGGCCGATGTGAACGTCGACTTTGAAGACGTGAAAACGGTGATGAAGGACAGCGGAGCCGCCGTAATGGGCAGCAGCATGACCGAAGGCGAAAACCGCGCCCGTCGCGCTGCCGAGGAAGCGCTGAACTCGCCGCTGCTCAACAATACCGACATTCAGGGGGCGCAGAAAATTCTGCTCTCCATCATGTCGGGCGCCGAGCACGAGTTGGAAATGGACGAGCTGACCGAAATCACGGAGTACATCCAAGAGAAAGCCGGGCAGGATGCGGAAATGATTTTCGGCCACGGCATCGATGACACCTTGGGCCAGAACATCCGCGTGACGGTGATTGCCACCGGCTTTGCCCGCGATGCTCATTCCATCAACACCCCCGGCGCTCCGAGCAGCAGCACTGCAGATTCTGCTCCGGTAGCAGCAGCGCCCGTTGAAGCGGCTCCTGCGACCGTGGCGCCGGCTGCTCCAGCAGTTGGAAACGCTTCGGCACCTTTTGTGCCCAGTTTCGGTAGCTCGGCTCCGGAGCCGGCCCGGGTTACGTTTGACCTCAATGGTCCTTCGGCCCACAATGCGCCTCCCTTGGCCGGCATTCCGGCCAGTGCCCCTACGGAGCCTGTTTTAACCTCGAATGCGGTTCCAGCGCCGGCTCCAACTCCGGAGAACCGTACTCGCCCAGCAATGGACGCACAGGCCCTGGAGCGCCGTCGGCGCCTGCAGGAGTTGAGCAATGGCCTGCCACCCGAGGCGGTGAGCCAATACGATACGCCGGCTTACTTGCGTCGCCAGGTAAAACTGGAGAATGTGGAGCCCAGCTCGGCGCAGAATATCTCGCGGTTTAATTTATCGGACGATAATGAACTGTTGGGGGATAACCGGTTTTTGCACGACAATGTAGACTAAGTAATCTGTTGCTTTAATTACTAAAAACGCCGCTCTTGAAACTTTCAAGAGCGGCGTTTTTGGTGGCAGGTAGTTTAAGTAATTCGTTAAAAAAATTATTTCTGTTTTAATTAAAACTTATCGTACTCATTATTTTAGACCTAAGTACATCCATAACGGAAAGTCTGTCACTAGAATTTAATTTGCTTAGGTCTTTTAATGCCATAAATGCCCAGTACCTGATTCGCCAGTCCGAATCTTTAAGCCGCTTTCTTATTTTATTAATTGTTTGTAAGTCATCATTTCTGACGAAGTCTGGGATTAGACTAAGGGCGTAATATCGAAAAGTTACGTGCTGGTTTTCAAGGTGAGTGCTTAAAATGGCTACGAATGCGTCTCGATGTTTAAATGCTTCTGCATCTATGAAAGAAAGCTCGTCCAAATGAGTTAGTACTTGTCTAGGAAAATCAACTGTTTCGGCGGTAGCAAAAAGACGTCTTATTTCGTCTAAGAAAAAATCGGCCCAATTTGTCAAGTCTTTAGATAATGCCTCGTATATAATTGGGAGGTTATTTAGATAGTTGAACCGTTCATTATAGAACGATTTGATAAAATCTTCAGGAGCAGTATTTATTGTTTCTAAAAGCTCCTTTAATGTGTCTTCCTTTTCAATATTCGTTTGTTCGTAAAAGCTGTCTAATTTCTTTGATAGGTTGCTATACATGCTCTTTGAATGAATGGATTTGCAAGCGCTAAGTATTAATTAAATTTTTAAAGCTAGTCCTAACAAGTAGTTATCGTGACGAAATATTAAGTGCCTGCTATTCTATACTTGAGACAACGCGTCTTTGAGGTTTTAGTAGGCTGTATACGGGTAGTTCAAGCATAACATATAAAATATAAGATGCTATCTGTACTGCCAGAAGTTGTAGCAGCCAAAAGTTGGGCAGCCGCTCGTACACCCAAAACGAAAGCGGCCCCGCGTGGAGCAGGTAAAAGGAGTAAGAGCTGCGCCCCAGCTTTTGAAACAAGTTGCCGCTGAGCAATTGCCGGAACCAAGAGTATTCGCTAAGCAGCCCGGCGAATAATAGCCCACCAGCTGCTGGAAAGCCCACCAAATTTAACACTAGCGTAAGTGGGTGGTCTGGGTTATGAAACTGGGCTTGCGTGAAGCCCAAGGCGACCGTGACCGCCACGTAGAGCAAGGCGCCGCCGAGAGTGCGCGAAATGCCTGCTGGCGAGCCAAGGCGCCCCGATTGGTAGCGCCTGGCCAGCCAAACGCCCACGAAGAACTCCAAGCTATGGCCGAAAAAAGTGAAGCTAAGCATGAAGGGGTAGGACCCAAACAGACCGTGCAGTTTCAGCGGTGCCAGCAGGGCCACCAGCCCGGTGCCAAGGCCCAGCAAAATGAGGGGCTGCAGCCATAGCGGCAGTCCACGGCGCTGGAGGCTCAGTACAAAAGGGGCAGCCAGGTAGAAGCACTCGAATAAGGTGAGGGACCAGGCCTGGCCAATGCCGGTAAACTTGTACTCATCGAAAAAGCTGCGCAGCAACGTGAGGTTGAGCGCTATTAGGCCCGGTGTGACATGAGGAGACTGCCAGTACCACAGCAGTGCAAACGTGGCTAGCGTGAGCAACGCATACAATGGATAGATACGAGCTAGCCGGCCAAGCAAATAGTGTCGCCACCCGCCTTTGGGGCGAAAGTTGGCGGTGCCGGAGTCGTAGCGCAGAGCGATGAGGAAGCCACTTAGCAGCAAGAGCAGCGGCAGGCCATGGGATTCATCGACTAAATACTGGATGGCCCGCGCAATGCCAGGCGGGGGAATGGGGCCCAGTGGGTAATGATTGAAGAACACCAGCCAGGCCGCAATGGCCCGCAAGCCCGTGAGGGCTGGCAGGTAATCGCGGGAAGCCAACGGGCTGGAAGTAGTGTATGAAGCTGCTGAGGCAGAGGGTTCGGCAGCGGGCATGAGTTAGCGCGGAAAGGCGATAAGTTCAGAAGAGTATCTTAAAAGCAAGAACGTCATGCTGAACGGAGCCGAAGCATCTCTCCTGGTGAACTAAAATTTAATTAGTTGCGCGGTAGAGATGCTTCGGCTCCGCTCAGCATGACGTTCATTTGGCGTGTAGCTAGCGGGAGGCAGTCGGTTAGCCCACGGTGTGGTACACGGCCTGCACGTCTTCGTCGTCCTCGAATTTCTCGATGATGGTCATTACTTCTTCCAACTGCTCGTCGTTGAGGGAGACAGTGGTGTTGGGCACGCGCTGCAGGTTCACACTGACCACGTGGCGGCCCTGGGCTTCGAGGGCTTTCTGCATCTGGCCAAAGTCGGTGAAAGCGGTTTCGACCACGATGTACTTGTGTTCGGCGCCGTGCTCGTCTTCCTCGGTGGTTTCGTACACGTCTTCGGCACCGAAGTCGATGAGCTCCAGTTCCAGTTCGTCGCGGTCGAGGCCTTCGGCGGATAGCTTGAATACGCCTTTTCGGGTGAAGGTGTAGTCGGAGGAACCGGCGGTGCCCAGGGTGCCCTCGTTGCGGTTGAAGATGAGGCGCACGTTGGACACCGTGCGGGTGGGGTTGTCGGTAGCGGTTTCGATGACCACGGCCACGCCATGGGGCAGGTAGCCTTCGTATACCACTTCCTGATAGTCTTTCTCTTCCTTGCTGCTGGCGCGCTTGATGGCGGCTTCTACCCGGTCTTTGGGCATGTTCACGCCTTTGGCGTTTTGCATGGCGGCGCGCAGGCGGGCGTTGGTGTCGGGGTTGGGGCCGTTTTCTTTCACAGCCATCACAATTTCCTTACCGATGCGGGTAAAGTCTTTCGACATTTTGTCCCACCGCTTCATTTTGCGGCCTTTGCGAAATTCGAATGCGCGTCCCATAGGGGGTCAATTAGCAATTATCAGTTAACAATGAGCCATCTCTAGGGGCACTACCGGGGCAGGAGCCGCCGAAACGGGCCGCAAGTTAGCCAGAAGGGGCGGGGGGAGCCAAATGCGGCCAAAACACAGAGCTAGGTGCGGGCCTTTTTCACTGGTTTGGGCCGCGGAGCTTTCGGAGTGGGAGAGGCCTTCGCGTCGGCTGCTACCAGTTCATACACGCCCTTGTTGCCGGTGGGGTAACCAATGATGCTTATGGTGAGGCGTTTGGTGGCCGGCTCGAAACGGAAAGTACCGCGTTGCACGTCGGACCCTTTTAGGTCGGTGAAGGCAAAGCGAATACTGTCGCCGATGAGCGTGAAGCGGCCGGACTGGTTGAAGTAGTGCGGGCCGCTGGGGGCTACTATGCTCAGGTGCTTTTCGTAAGTTCCATCGGCCCGTAGAATGAGGGAGCCGCCCACGCCACGCACCTCGGTAGGAGGCTCAGCGCTGGTGTTGTCGTACACGGTGTAGGCCGTGTAGTGGTAGGTGTTATAAAAGGAGGGAAGCGGAGATGGGGTTTGAGCTAATACGGCAAAAGGAAGGCACGTTAGCAGCGCGAAGGTGCTGAGGCAGCGAAGTAGCATGGGAGCAGAGGTGAACATCGGAAAAAGGTTAGGCTTGCACAAGGTAAAACCGTACCACCTTTGTGGCAGAGTCAGCTTAATGAGAGCATAATGCAACGAGCAGTAACTAATGGCTCCCTCAACTGACGAAATTGATGATAACTGCTAGTCTAGCAGCCGCATCGCTTTAGGCGGGGCGTCCTGCTTATAGCACAAAGCTGGCTACGCTGAACTTCAGTTGGCCAGTTCAGAATGACAAACTTTGCTTTATGCTGGAAGGCTAATCCATCATATCAGTTAACTTTTTCAAGCTGTGATGTTCTTACGCGACCTGATTAAACCCGCCGCGGAGCTGCCGGAGGCCGATGTGTGCCTGGTAGGTCTGCCCCTCGATTTCGGCACGGTGCTGGAGGGCGGCCGGGCTGGCGCAGCACACGCCCCCGATGCCATTCGCCGGGAGCTGCGCCGCTACCATAAAACTTACAACCTGGAGCACGATGTGAGCTTGGAAAGCCTGCGCATTGCCGATGCCGGCAATCTGGATATGCGGCAGCCCGACCACGGGCGCAACCACGACCACATCCGGGAGCGGCTGGGCCAGCTGTTGCGGCAATACCCGCGCGTAATTGTACTCGGGGGCTCGCACGATGGCAGCTACTCCACAGTGCGCGGGCTGTTCGACGCCAGCGGTGGGCAAGCCGTGGGCGGCATCAACCTCGATGCGCACGCCGATGTGAAGGACAAGCCCGAAATCAGCAGCGGCACGCCCTTTGGCAAGCTGCTGCGCGAAGGGTTTTTGGCGGGGGCGGGGTTTACCGAATTAGGTCTGCACTCCAACCTCAATACCAAAGAGGATATCGATTTCCTGCACCGCCAAGATGCACACATTGTGCCGCTGGCCCACGTGCAAAAGGACGGCATGGAGCTTTACCTCACTCGTGCGCTTAGCCGGGCAGCCAAGCACAAAGCGGCTTTCGTGAGCTTCGATATTGATGGCTGCGCCGAGGCATATGCGCCCGCCGTATCGGCCCCAAGTGCTGATGGCTTTACGCCCCGACAGGCAGTGGAGGCCGCTTGGCTGGCCGGCAAAAACGAGGCAGTGCGCCTATTTGAAGTAGTGGAGCTGAACCCCGTTTTCGACCGTGACAATCAGACTGCTCGTCTGGCGGCTACCATAATAACCGCTTACTTGACAGGAGTAGCAGCCCCGTAAGGGGCACGCGCAGGTGAGAGCCGACGGATGCCACTCCACAGCTCAGCTGCCTACACCGCGCCGGTAAGGCCGCACTGGGGTGTAGGGTCCGGGTTTGGCTTTTCCCCGACGCCGACCACCGGTAAAGAGCCAGGCCGCGCCTGCTGCCAGAATGCCCGCGCCAATCACAGCGGCCTGCAGCGGCAGCTTGTCTTTGGGGGCGGGAGGCAGGTGCTCTACGCCGCTGGCATCGGTGCGGGCGGGCTCGTTCACGTAGCGGCCGTGGGCGGGCACGGGGTAGTTATTGGCCAACTCGCGCAGGCCGGTGGTGGCCTCTTCGCCCGTTATGACAGGCCCATGGCCGCAGCCAATGGCTTTGGGCTCCAGGTCGGCTAGGGTTTGGACCGATTGACGGGCGGCTTCCCAGTCGTAGTTGAACGGCGTGCCAGCCCGGCTGATTTTGGGCTTGCCCAAAAGCACGGCCGGTATCGAGTCGTGGTGGCAGGTAGCGAAGGCATCGCCACCGAGCAGAACGCGGTCGGCTTCGCGGAAGAAGGCGAGCTGGCCGGGGGCGTGGCCGGGCACGTGCAACCAGCGCCAGTTCATGAGGTAGGGCACAACCGGGTCATCGGTGTTCAAGCCCTGCACCCGCTCGGCTAGGTTGGGCAGCTGAGACGGAAAAAAGCGGCTCATGAAGGCCAGCGAACCGCCCACGGTGGGGTCGCGGGGCGGGTACTGGGCTTTGCCGGTGAGGTAGGGCAACTCGAGGGGGTGCGCCACCACGGGCACTTTCCAATGGTCAGCTAGCTCTTTAGCCGAGCCGAGGTGGTCGAGGTGGCCGTGGGTGAGGAGAATGGCCTCGGGGTGAGTGCCAGGGTAAAACAGCTTGTCGGCGGCGGCGATGATGGTTTTGGCGCTGCCAGGCAGGCCGGTATCAATCAGCACCCATTCGCCGGGAATGCCGGTTTCGACAAAATAAACGTTGACAAAGCGCTGAATGCGCAGCTGGGTGACGCCGGCGGCTACTGTATCCATAGGTAGTAAGAATTAGTGAAGAAGCGGAAAGAAAGCATACGGCGCCCGGCCAAAAGTGGGCACCTATATGGTCAGTAAAAATTACATGCGTGCTTGTAACGAATCCAAAATCTGCCGGTAATCATCCCACTCGCCACCCTTTAAAGTGGTGCGAGTATCGCTCATCGTAAATCGCTTTTTTAACCCTTACTCCCCATGAAAACCCTTTTTTCTGCACTCGCTTTCGCCTGCATCGCTTTTTCGGCATCGGCCCAAACCAGCTCCGAACCATCCTTTAAAATGAACTGCGAGGAAGGCAACTGGTACAGCGGCAAATCCGATAACAAACGCTTCTGTGAAACCCGCGACCTGACTATGGCCGCGCCTGCAGGCCAGCCCCTGACGATTGACGGCGGTACCAACGGCGGCATCACCGTTCACGGCTGGTCGGGGCCCAATATTCGGGTTCGGGCCAAGGTCCAGAGCTGGGCCAATTCGGAAGCAGAGGCACAGGAGCAGGTAAAAAACGTGACCATCAGCAGCGCTAACAACACCCTTCGTGCCGAGTCGAGCAGCAAAGACGAGCGGTACAGCGTGAGCTACGAAGTGTTTGTGCCGCGTCAAACCGCTCTGGCGCTGAACACCATGAACGGTGGCATCAGCCTCAATAATCTGCAATCCGACATCAATTTCAAAGCCATAAACGGCGGGGTGAGCTTGGCCAGCCTAGGCGGAAACGTGACGGGGCAAACGGTGAACGGTGGCCTCAGCATCACCCTCTTGGGCAACAAGTGGGAGGGCAAAGGCCTTGACGTGGAAACCACCAACGGCGGCATTACTTGGAAGCTGCCGCAGGACTACTCGGCGCAGCTCTTCACTAGCACCAACATGGGCAGCATCCGGGCGGGCTTTCAGGTCACGAAAAGCGGTTTTATGCGCAAAGAGCTGTCTACCAGCCTGGGCAAGGGCGGTGCTCCCGTAAAGGCTGTGACGACCAACGGCGGCGTGAGCTTGGTGCAGGGCCGCAACTAGCGGAACGGCCCGCGAAACGGGTCAAAAAAGAGAGCCTCGTGCAGCATTAACGCAGCACGAGGCTCTTTTTTTTTGGTACGGTCGCCATCAGCAGGCGCAGCTAAAATCGGGGTAGTCGGCGTAGCCGGGCGCAGGCTTGTCGTCGATGCGAATGAGGTGGTCGAGGCGAATTTCTTCGCCCGATTTCAGGCGCATGTATTCTACTTTGTCGCGGATGAAGAGGGTTTCAATCACGCCAGAACCCAGGCAGAGCTGGCGCAGGTCGTTGAAGTATTGCAGGTCGACCCGGCGGCGCTGGGTGGCGGCAGCTTCCAGCTCATCGTAGAAGTTGCAATCGATGGGTTTATAGTCAGTGCTCATATTAAGTAAGACAGAGGGCGTAGCTGCCTTTATACGAGATATAAGACGCTATTGCTGAAATGCGTTGACCATGGATAAGTCACGGGTAATGATATAGGTTTTAGAGCTGTAGCTGGTAGTTGTCACTTCCCTATCTTCGCCACCCCACCCAATTCGCCTCTTTCCATGTCAGTGCCCACCCCCACCGAAACCGCCACCCCCAAGCTCAACCTCGAGGCCACCTCCATTTCCAGCGCTCCCAATTTGCCCAAACCGGCAGCCGGCAAGCGCCCAATGTTCTACGAGTTCAAGCCCGAGGAAACGGTGCGCGCCGCCCACGGCACTACCCTGCGCTGCAAGACCTGGGAAGCTGAAGCCGCCCTGCGGATGCTAGAAAACAACCTGGACCCGGCCGTAAGCTTAGTCTACGACGAGCTGATTGTATACGGCGGGGCCGGCCGCGCCGCCCGCAACTGGAAGGAATACCAGACCATCGTAAAAACCCTGAAGGAGTTGGAGGCCGACGAAACCATGCTGGTGCAGAGCGGCAAAGCCGTGGGCGTGCTCAAAACCTGGGCTCACGCGCCCCGCGTGCTCCTAGCAAACAGCAACATCGTGCCCGCCTGGAGCACCCAGGAATACTTCGACGAGCTCGACCGGATGGGCCTGATGATGTACGGCCAAATGACGGCCGGCTCCTGGATTTACATTGCCACCCAGGGCATTTTGCAGGGCACCTACGAGACCTTTGCGGCCATGGCCGACCAGCATTTTGGCGGCAGCCTGCGCGGCACCATCACCGTGACGGCGGGCCTGGGCGGCATGAGCGGCGCCCAGCCGCTGGCCGTGACCATGAACGACGGCGTGTGCCTGGTGGTGGAGCCCATCGACGAGCGGGTGAAGCAGAAAGTGCGCGAAGGCTACGTAGACGAGCAAGCCCGCGACCTCGCCCACGCCCTGGAGCTGTGCGAGCAGGCCAAAGCCGCTGGCACGCCGCTTTCGGTGGGCCTCACCGGCAACGCTGCCACGGTGTTGCCCGAGCTGCTGGAGCGCGGCTTTCAGGCCGACATCGTGACCGACCAAACCTCGGCCCACGACCTGATGGACTACCTTCCCGAAGGCGAGATAGGGGAGGTGCTGGCTCTGCGCGCCGCCTGGCCCGACGAATTCAAGAAGCAGGCCCTGCAGTCCATCGTGAAGCATGTGGAGGCTATTCTGGAGATGCAGCGCCGCGGCACCATTGCCGTAGACTACGGCAACAACCTGCGCGGCCAAGCCGAAAAAGGCGGCCTGCAAGTGCGCGATGAGCACGGCCAGTTCTTATACCCCGGCTTCGTGCCCGGCTACATCCGCCCGCTGTTTTGTGAGGGCAAAGGGCCGTTTCGCTGGTGCGCCCTCAGCGGCGACCCGCAGGACATTCTGCGCATCGACCGCGCCTTGCTCGAAACCTTTCCCGAGAATAAAATGCTGGCCCGCTGGATAGAAAAGGCCCAGGCCAAGGTGCCGTTCATTGGACTGCCGGCCCGCGTGTGCTGGCTGGGCTACGGCGAGCGCGAGAAGTTTGGCCTTGTCATCAACGACTTGGTGGCGCGGGGTGACGTCTCAGCCCCCATCGTCATCGGCCGCGACCACCTCGACTGCGGCTCGGTAGCCTCGCCCAATCGCGAAACCGAAGGCATGAAGGACGGTTCCGACGCCGTGGCCGACTGGCCCCTGCTCAATGCCCTGGCCAACTGCGCCAGCGGAGCCGACTGGGTGAGCCTGCACAATGGCGGCGGCGTGGGCATCGGCAACTCTACCCACTCCGGCATGGTGATAGTGGCAACTGGCACCCCCGAAAAAGCCGAACGCCTGAAGCGCGTGCTCACCACCGACCCCGGCATGGGCATTTTCCGCCACGCTGACGCGGGCTATGAACTGGCACAGGATGTAGCGCGGGAGCGCGGGGCGAAAATTCCGGGTCAGCAGTAAGTTCAGCAAGCAATAGTCTGTTAATTTGCAGCAATTCATATCTATAAATTCTACCGTGAAGTACCTTCTCCACCTGGCACCTATGTTGCTCTGCTTGGCTGCCTGCCAAAGTAACCCCACTATTACCGCTGCTGCCCAGGCAACGACACCGGAGTCAGCCAAGACCGCGCAAGCCAACGCAGAGGCTGCTATTCCGGAGCATGTGGAGTTTGGTACGCTCACCGTCAATGGTAAGCTGCGTGAAAAGCTAACCACCGAGCAACTTAAGAGCCAGCTGGGTCGCCCAGACAGCGTCGTGGCAGGCGCCGTTGATGAGTGCACAGGCGCGCTTCAAACCCCAACTAGTCAAGCAAGCAACTTCTGGTATTATGGCAAAACGGAGTACGAGGTGAGCGGTACCCAAGCCATTTTAGTTGTCTTCGATGTCACGTCGGGTAGGTTCCAGGGCAAGCTTGGTAAGCTCGTTCTCAGTCAAAAGACTACGCTGGAAGACGTTCGTCGCTTCTTTCCGGTGTCGGCGAAACAAGCCGACAAGCCCGCTGACGGCCGTCCAGGAGAAGAAATGGGTTTGCACTTATACCGTAAAGGGGTTCCAATGGACGCTTCTTTAATCTTACGTTTCAAGAAGGGGCGCCTGCAAGAAGTGGAGTTTTGGAGCCCGTGCTAACCTTCAGGCACTGAGTTAAACTGCGGTAATGCGCCTGTCTCGCCGTTCAACTTCCCACGCCGTATGCCATAACCTCTCCCGGCAGATTGGCCTTGGCTTACAATAGTGCAAAAGTGGATTACGGTCAATTTCTCCGTGTACCTCCGGCACGCGCGGGCGTATAAGTGCTGAATAATCCCAGCCCGCCCATGCCCCAGCCCAAACGCCCCACTGTGCCCGCCACTTTCGATGCCAACGACCGGCTGCGCTGGGTTGAGCAAATGGCCCGCCTCATGGACAGCCATTTTCGGCTGCCGGGCACCCGCTTTCGATTTGGCCTTGACCCGCTGCTGGGCCTATTGCCGGTGGTGGGCGACTTAACGTCACTGGCTGTGTCGGGCGCTTTGGTCATGACCATGATGCGGCACGGGGCCAGCGGCGCAGTGGTGGTGCGCATGGCCATCAACATCCTGCTCGATGCCGTTATCGGGTCTATTCCGCTGCTGGGTAACCTCTTCGACTTTGCCTTCAAAGCCAACAACCGCAATGTAGCCCTGCTGCGCCGCCACTACGCCGAGGGCAAGCATCAGGGCAGCGGCAAAGGGCTGGTGCTACTGCTGTTGCTGTTTCTGCTCGTGGTTTTTGGCTTGGTGGCGTGGGGCGGCATTGCGCTGGCGCGCTGGCTATGGAATTACTTTGAAGCGGCACCGGTTCTGAGCACGTAGCAGAAGAAGTATGTCGGCAGTGGATTAGAGGAGTGGCCTTTTTAACGGTCACGCTTCGCTGTGCTCTGTATGACCACCTTTTTCGCTCACCATCCAGACACTCTGGGCGAAGTAGTTTTCTCGACGCACTGGGGCTGTTGAACGGCTTTGATTTTCAAGCAGGAACAGCCAGGGTGCAGCTTTCTGAGCAATTAGAGCTTTGAGGGTCGGTTGAAGCATTTTGGTTAAGCGTCAGTGCAACGGCTTGGCGCACGGGCTTTCAGCTGATTTCCCGGCGGTTGCCGAAACTACGCAGCGCGCATATCGTAAAGCAGTTCCGGCAGTAGGCCGGGAAATATAAAGGGAGATGAGCGAGCAAAATGAAGCGAACATGAGTTCGGCCTGGGCCCAATCCAGCGGAACCAAGGTGCCTACCCCAGGTGCCAAGCGTCCGATTACGGCCGGCACCCTGAAAATATTTTTGTTGGTGGTGACTTGTGGATTGCTGCTGGGCAGTGCGTTAGCCTTCTTGTTTCGGTCATCGGGCGACCAATCATCGTCCATTGCAACAGAAGGCGACCAGTTAAATGACGATGGTGGCGCCCGGGCCACTACAGTTGCAAACCGATACCAGCCCGAGTTTGAAGTGGCAGTGCCAGTGGCCCGGCAGCCCGGCACTGGCAACCGCTACCAGGTGGTTACGGAAAAGGCTTATTTCCTCGATTCGCCCGAGCAGTCAACTCCCATGGGCCCTTACCTCCGGCGGGGCAACATGCTGTATGCGGAGAACGAAGAAAATGGGTTTGTGCAAACGACGTATGTGCAGCCAAATGGCGTGCGCGGCACCGGATGGGTGAAAAAGCAGAGCCTGAGCCAAGTAAACGAAGAACAGGGCGCCCAAGCCGATGCCGAGACTGCTGCCGCTGCGAAAGCAAGCACCCTCGCCGCAACCCGGGCGAAACGGAACTCTGCCAAAAAAGCTAACAATAAGTCGAATGCAGCGCGCAATGAAGCCCGCAAACGGGAATCGGGCACCCGCGTGGGCTCTTGGCTGCGCAAGGCCCGCGACTTGGTTCGGCCGCGTAATAAGCGGAACGACAAATCGCGCAAGCAAAAACCCTGCAAGTGCTCATCGAAAGCGGTTGACTTCTCTCCACCAGCGCAACGGGCCATACCTGCTTAGCGCCTATCTGGAATAGACAAAAAGAACGGGCCTATTCAAATAGCTTCTTGGGATGCTGGGCCAATGTCATGGCAAGTGCGCTAAGCCAAGAGCAGCAAGTGTAGCTGGCGGCATATGGCTAGTTAAGAAGGGCCTGCGCGCGTAATGCACCCTTGATTTAGTCATGTTGCGTGGGCAGAATTTAGAAACTACTTGGCGGATTTGCAGTAAAAGGCACACACGAGTAGCAACTAAAAACGGCCATGAGCAAGCTAAATCAATTCCGCGCAAGCCTGCCTCAGCCCTGTGCTGTTAAAGCTGGTGAAAAGCACAATTACTCCCGAAACTGGGCGTGGAGAATGGCCGCGCCGGCAGTAGCCTGGGGACTACTGGCCCTGTTTCTGCTGCCCGCGTGTTCCGAAGACAAACCCCGAAGTCCCGACTCGGAGATGGTGGTAGACCCGCCCAGTGCTCCGACCGATGCCAGTGCAGCGGACCCATCAACAGAAGAAGCCGCCGAAAACGCCGAAGAGCCCATCGGCTCGCTCACTGGCGCTGGCCGACACTATCGGGTGGCAGTGGGTACAGCCTATTTCTTCGACTCCCCCCAGCAATCAACGCCCAACGGCCGGTACCTTCGCCGCGGCGACGAGTTTTATGGAGAAGGTGAAACCAATGGCTTTGTGAAAACCGGATTCAAAGCCCCCAACGGGGCCCAAAGCACCGGCTGGCTCAAAGTGCAGGAGCTAACTAGGCTGGGAGCCGGCCCTGCCACGCCCGCTTCGGGCCGCAAGCCGCGTCCGGCTGCCGCGCCGACAGCGCCTACCGCTGCCCCCGAAGCAAACCCGGCAGCCAGCGCGCCGGCTGCAGCGCCCGCGCCCGGCAATGCCCAAACCGCCGTAGTGAAGGTGGCTCGTTCGTACTTCTACAACTCGCCTGACCTAAGCTTACCGCGCCTAGCTCATTGCGTGCGCGGCGATAGAGTGCGGCTGGGAGAAACTCGCGGTGAGGCCGTCTACGTCACCTTCACCAACTGGCAAAAGGTGACCAGCACCGGCTGGATGAGAAAGGATGCGCTGGATATCAACCCGTAGTAGTTTGGCCTTGCGCGCATGAGGTCAGTTTATAAAAAGGCTGGTTTACTATGGGCTCTATTAAGCAGGAAGTGTGCTTTTAACAGTTTCGGTACTGTTCTGCTTCGGTGCGGAATGTCTCTACCCTGGCGCTGAGTTAGGCGGGCTTGGTCTGCGAAAGGGCAAAGGCCTGCTCATTACCTGAAACGCCCAGGGCCGGCCCTTCCACAAGCGCGCGGGTGCGGGGGAGGCTGCCGGGATACTCGCGCTGCAGAAAAGCCACCAGCTGCTCGCGCACGGCGCAGCGCAGCTCCCACACCGAGCTGGCATCGGCGGCGCTCACCAAGGCCCGCAGCTCCAGGGTGCGTTCCTTGGAATCGGTCACGTGCAGCACGCACACGCGCTTGTCCCAGAGCGGATGGGCTTCGGCGATGCGCTGCAGCTCGGTCCGCAGGGCATCTACGGGCACGGTGTAGTCGGTTTGCAGGTACACGGCGCCGGTGAGCTTGGAACTGTTGCGGGTCCAGTTCTGGAAGGGCTTTTCGATGAAATAATTGAGCGGCAGCACCAGCCGACGCTCGTCCCAAATGCTGAGCACGACGTAGGTGAAGGTAATTTCCTCGACCCGGCCCCACTCGCCCTCCACCACCAGCACGTCGTCGATGCGGATGGGCTGGGTGAAGGCTATCTGAAAGCCCGCCAGCAGGTTGCTGATGGAGCGCTGGGCGGCAAAGCCCACAATAACGCTGGCTATGCCCGCCGAGGTGAGCAGGCCCGTGCCCAGGCGGCGCACCGTGGCAAAGCTCATGAGCACCAGCCCCACGGCCACCAGCGCAATCAGCGACACGGCCAGCTTCTTCACAAACTGCAGCTGGGTGAACAGCTTGCGAACCCGCAGGTTGTCGCCGCTGCCCAGCTGATACCGGCTCAGCAGCAAGTCCTGAATCACGTCCAGCGTTTGAATCAGGCCCCAGGCAAAGGAAAGTATCAGCACCATTTCCACCACGCGCCGCAGCACCTCAAACGCTTTGGGGTGCAGGGGCACCAGCGGCAACAACAGCGACACGGCCAGCACCGGGAAAAACACCACGCTGGCGGTGCTTAAGTGCTGCACCACCGACCGCGTCAGGGTCGAGTCTTCGCGGCGGCCGTAGGCCCGCAGGCCCGCGAAGATGAGCATCTTGGCAACCAGCCCAAAGGCCAAGCCGCCGAGCAGAATGCCCAGGGTGGTGAAAATGTCAGGAAAATGCTCCAGCAGGTGTTCAAACTGTTCTTTCATACCAATTGCCGCACGAATCGCGTGGGCACAACACAAGTGAATGAGTTGTACCCCCGGCATTGCCGAAAGGTTAGGCATTGAGCAGTGGGCGAGGGCGACCTGTGGTCTTTTAGCAAAGCTTCCACCCCGGTATTCTTGTTTAAAAACCAGTGGAGAACTGTGTCCGGAGCGCCTTGCCTGGGCATACTGGGATGCCTGAACCTGGGCTAATTCGTGTTCAGAAGTGGC
The DNA here is from genome assembly GCF_049896385.1 of Hymenobacter sp. B1770. NCBI lineage: Bacteria > Pseudomonadati > Bacteroidota > Cytophagia > Cytophagales > Hymenobacteraceae > Hymenobacter > Hymenobacter sp. B1770. The sequence continues at coordinate 9,501 of NZ_JAFCUF010000009.1, read as the reverse complement.
AAGGAAGCTACTGCCCCTTTCCTGGACGGCCAAGGCCCGTATACTGCCGAACTTCTTATCAAGTCAACGCTCAGTGCGCTCTCATCAATGCTAAACTTATTCCTGCTGGCCGGATTGGCTTTACTCCCGGTACTTCAGCATCCACCGCTCACTGGGCCGGAGCTGGTGCAAAAAACCATTGCCTACCACGACCCCAAAGGGAAATGGCCCACGCTCAAGACCCGGCTGTATTTCCAGTCGACCTCGGCCTCGGGCAAAGTCAGCACCTTCGAGGTCGAGCTGGACAATGCCGCCGGCTATTTCTGCCACATCAGCCACCCCGAGGGAGGACGCGAGGTAGTGAAAGGCGTAGTCAACGGACAGGAAGTATTGCTGCTCGATGGCAAGCAGGATTTTAGTGATGCCGACCGCAAGCAGTTTCGCCTGGCAGTCGGGGCGGCGCAAGGCACGCGCAACTTCTACACCTACCTCTACGGCCTGCCCATGAAGCTGCGCGATGCCGGCACGCGGGTGACCCCAGAAGCTGGCCTGCAGCCGCTGCTGGGCAAAAGATACCCCACCATACAAGTCAGTTACGACCCAGCCGTGGGCCAGGACACGTGGTCTTTTTACCTGGACCCGCGCAGGTACGCGCTGCGGGCCTACCGCTTTTACCAGCAAAAAGAGCCCAACGACGGCGAATACGTGGTGCTCGACCAGGAGTTGGTAGTAAGCGGCGTGAAGCTCCCAAAAGAGCGGAAATGGTACTTGAATAAAGACGAAGCCTACCTCGCCACCGACGTCCTGCTCAAAGCTGAGCCCTTAGCAACCCGGCGACTATAGCCCGGTAGCTTACTGTTGACCAATGCTGACAGGAAGTGAGCCGGGCCAACTGCTTTGGGTAAAGCCAGGCTGGTTTTGCAGGCAGCGGGCACGGTACTGAGGGGGCTTGGTAAAGTGTGCCAGGGGACGTGGCTTTTATGCTAGCAGCGTAGTCAGTTTAAGCGGGTTTGAGGCATGGCGGCACTAAAAGCGGGCGGCCAAAGTTTCAGTCACCAAATCCAATCCGTTTTTATAATGCAGATTCTTTCCCTTGTTCGTGCCGTAGTTTTGGTGAGCATGGTGGCAGGCTTGTTTATCAGTCAAGCTGCCTTGGCACAGCGCTTTGCGGCCATTGGTGACTACGGCCATGCCAGTTCGTCGGAGCAGCTGGTGGCCGAGCTGGTGAAGGGCTGGAAGCCCGATTTTGTCATTACCCTCGGCGACAATAACTACGAGCAGGGCGCGGCCAGTACTATCGACGTGAACATAGGCCAGTACTACCACGAGTTTATCGGGGCCTACCGGGGCCGCTACGGCAGTGGCGCTGCCACTAACCGCTTCTTTCCCTCGCTCGGCAACCACGATACCTACTCCCACCACGGGCAGCCCTACCTGGACTACTTTTCCCTGCCCGGCAACGAGCGGTACTACGACTACGTGCGCGGCGACGTACACTTTTTTGTGCTCAACAGCGACCCCTCCGAGCGCGACGGAACCAGCAGTACTTCCAGGCAGGCCCAGTGGCTGAAAGCCCAAATGGCAGCTTCCCAGTCGCGCTGGAAAATCGTTTATTTTCATCATCCACCGTATTCCTCAGGCTCCCACGGCAGCAGCTTGGGCATGCGCTGGCCGTTTCGCGAGTGGGGGGCCTCGCTGGTGCTGGCCGGGCACGACCACCACTACGAGCGCCTCGTGGTAGACGGGCTCCCATACTTCGTCAACGGCCTGGGCGGGCGGAGCATCTACGGCACCACCACGCTCGTGCCGGGCAGCCTGGTGCGCTATAATGCTGACTACGGTGCCCAACTGCTCGAAGCCAGCGCCGACAGCCTGCGGCTCCGCTTCATCACCCACACTGGCAAGCTCATCGACTCGTTTACGCTGCACCACGGCCTGAGCGCCGAACCCCAATTACTAGCTGTGTTGCCCACGCCCTTTCGCGAAACGGCCCAGCTCGAATTCTCACTGCCCACCAACGAGGACGCAACCATTCGCCTGCTTAATGCCGCCGGCCGCGAAGTTGCCGTGTTGCACAAGGGCCCCCTGCGCGCCGGCCGCCACCAGCTGCAATGGTCGCGCGGGGGGCTGGCCCCGGGCGCTTATTTCGTGCAGCTCCTCAGCGGCCACTACAAGCCCGTGATGCGGACGGTGGTGCTGTAACGGCTGGTAGAAATTGGTGCCTGAAACTTCGGCTGCCCGCATTTGGCGTCGTCGGGCAGGCTTGCCTCCTGCAGCTTAACCCCAGCTGCCAATTTCACGTTTGAGCTTCATTATCGTAATCTTTCTATTTAATGAAGCTCTTTTTATCCCTCGCACTGTCCGGGACACTTTTCCTGGCCCCGGGCCCGTCGGCTGTTGCTCAGCAGGCTCCGTCTCCCTACCGCACCGACCTTATTAAGGACGGGGCCATCACGGCCGGCTTCACAGCCCTGAGCTTCACCGGCCTGTACCTGGTGCAGCAAAAAAGCGGCCTGACCGACGCCGAACTGGCTGCCCTCGACCGTAACGACGTGCCCAAGATTGACCGCTTTGCCGCCGGCAAGTACAGCGAGAGCGCCCAACTCATTAGCGACGTGCTCTGCTACCCCACTTTTCTGGTGGCGCCCGGCCTGCTGGCCCTCAACCCCAACGTGCGGGGCCGCTACGGGCAGGTGTTGGGTCTCTACCTCCAAACCATGCTCGCCGCCGACGCTGCCTTCACCATGACGGTAGGCAATGTGTACCGCTACCGACCTTACCTGTACGGGCCCGAAGGCGGGGGCAGGCGCAGCGGTAAGATTGCCACCAACTCGTTTTTTGCCGGCCACGTGGCCCACACCGGCGCGGCTACCTTCTTTGCTGCCAAGGTATTTCACGACTTCAATCCCGATTCGCCTGCCCGGCCCTACGTGTGGGGCGCCGCGGCCTTGTTGCCAGCGGCCGTGGGCTATTATCGCATCGAGGCCGGCAAGCACTTTCTCACCGACGTGATGGTGGGCTACGCCGTAGGCGCCACGGCGGGCATAGTAGTTCCCCAACTGCACAAAGTAGCCGGGCGTGCGGGCGTGTCGGTGGTGCCCCTGCAGGGTGTAAACATTAACGGCCATTCCTACAGCGGCCTATCTTTCACCAAGCAATTGTAAGGCGGCCCGGGTTGCTGCCTGCCTTGTTGGGAACGACCACTGGCGCAACGCCGAGCTTTACAAGCGTTCGCCGCAGCGCCAGCAAAACTCGGCGTCGGGCCGGTGGTCGGCTGCTTGGCATACGTGGCAAATTGCCAGCTTAAAGGCCGGTTCTGGCCAGGCCGCTGCGCGCGGGGCCACCATCTGAGCCGATACGATGCCCGTGGGCACGGCGATGATGGCATAGCCCAATATCATGAGCAGTGAAGCGAGCGTCTGGCCCAGTACCGTAACGGGCGAAATGTCGCCGTAGCCCACCGTCGTGACGGTGACAACGGCCCAATACACGCTTTTGGGAATACTGGTGAAGCCGTTTTGCCCGCCTTCCACCACGTACATCAGCGTGCCCACTACAATGGTCATGGTGAGCACGGCCGTGAGGAAGACCATGATTTTGTAGCGGCTGGCCTTGAGCGCACTCGCAATAAATTCGCCTTCGCCCACAAACTGGCCCAGCTTGAAGATGCGGAACATGCGCAGCAGCCGCAGCGTGCGAATGGCCAGCAGATACTGGCTGCCGGTGAGGGCCAAAGCGGCCAGGGCCGGCACAGTGGCCAAAAAGTCAATCAGCCCGAGCCAGCTGAAAGCATACGCCAGCGGCCGCCGCACCACCAGCAGCCGCGCCAGATATTCCAGCAAGAACAAGAGGGTGAAAAACCACTCCAGCCCCCGCAGTAGCGTACCATACCGGCTGCTAAAGGCCCGAACGCTATCCAGCATCACGGTGGCCACACTAAGCACGATAACGGCCAGCAGTAGCACGTCGAAAACCATACCGGCCCGGGTATCCGACTCAAAAATGACGCGGTAGCCGGCTCGTTTCCAACTGGGGGCAGTGTCGCGGGGCTGTAAATTCATGAAGGCTCTATACGAGGTGGGGGCCGCCAGGTGAGGATGGCGGTGGTGAAGCCAGTCGATTATTGCGCTGCGCCCAGCACGGCGCTGCTTTCCAGCAGGCGCACGCCTTTGCTTTCTAAGTCGGCCCGGGCGGCCCCGAAGCCCTCGGCGCTGATGGCCCGCGTGGCATCGGTAATAACGACCGTAGCAAAGCCCGCGGCGTGGGCGTCGAGCGCTGAAAAATACACGCAATAGTCGCCGGCCAAGCCCACCAAGTACACGTCGGTTATGCCGCGGCCGCGCAAGTAGTCGGTGAGGCCGGTGGCTTTGCGATGGCCGTTGTCGTAGAAGGCGCTGTAGGAATCGATGTCGGGCGCCATGCCTTTGCGGAAGATGGCCTCCACGCCCCGGGTGTCCAGGGCGGGGTGCAAGGCGGCGCCGGGCGTTTCCTGGACGCAGTGGTCGGGCCACAGCGTCTGGGACAGGCCGTGCAGGTCGATGTGGTCGAAGGCCATGCGGCCGGCGTGACTGCTTGCAAAGCTCTGATGACCGGCCGGGTGCCAGTCCTGCGATGCCACCACTAGGTCGAACTGCGGCTGCAAAGCATTGACCAGCGGAATGATGGCGTCGCCCTCGGGCACGGCCAGGCGGCCACCGGGTACAAAATCGTTCTGAATATCGATGAGCAAAAGGGCTTTCATAAGGCCAAGGTCGGGGAGGAGCAGGGAAAACCAAGCATGGCGTGGCGAGTTACGTCTACGTTGGTATCCCCAAAATTTCCCAATTCCTTCCCTATGGCTGACCTTCAACATCAGATTGCCTTGGTTACCGGCGCCACGTCCGGCATTGGCAAAGTCACGGCCACCGAACTGGCCAAAAAAGGTGCCCACGTGATTATTCTGGCCCGCAACTCCCAAAAAGCCGAGGCCACGCAGCGCGAGATAAAAGCCGCTGCCGGCCACGACCGGGTTGACGTGCTGCTGGCCGACCTCGCCGTGCTGGAGCAGGTGCGCCAAGCCGCTGCCGAGTTAAACGCCCGCTACCCCCGCCTCGACTTGCTGATAAATAATGCTGGCCTCATTTTCGGCAGTCAGCGCCAGCTTTCCGCCGATGGCAACGAACTGGGCCTGGCCACCAACCACCTGGGGCCGTTCCTGCTCACGGCGCTGCTCTTCAAAAAACTGCGCGCCAGCCCCGCCGCCCGGGTCGTCAACGTCTCGTCAATGGCCCACCGATTTGCCAAGCCCAACCTCACCGACATTCAATCGGCGCACAGCTACGGGGCCATGCGTGTGTACGGCAACACCAAACTCTACAACATCATGTTCACCCAGGAGCTGGCGCGCCGGCTGCGTACCCACGGCATTGCCCACGTTACCACCAACGCCCTGCATCCGGGCGTGGTAGCCAGCAGCTTCGGCGAGAGCGCCGGCGGCTGGCTGAGCAAGCTGGCCCAGCTGGGCCGGCCGTTCATGATTTCGCTGGAGAAAGGTGCTGAAACCAGCCTGTTTCTAGCCACCGCGCCGGAAATGGACTCCATAAGCGGCGGCTTTTTTGACAAGAAGAAGGCCGTGCCTGTGCAGCACCCGTTCAATACCCCGGACCACGCCCGGCAGCTCTGGAAGCTGAGCGAACAGCTTACGGGCACGTCATTTTTGTCGTAATTGGCAGGATGGTTCTTCACTTTGCTTTCCTGTAGCCATGTCAAGCTCCCCACTAGACTTAGCCGCCTACGTTGCCCGCGTGGGCTACCAGGGTCCTCTCACGTACTCCCTTGAAACACTGGTGGGCCTGCACCGGGCGCAAGCCTTCTGCATTCCCTTCGAAAACCTCGACATTCATTTAAACCGCCCCATTAGCCTCGACCCGGCCAGCCTGGTGCAGAAGCTGGTGCACGAGCAGCGCGGCGGCTACTGCTACGAGGCCAACGGCTTGTTTCGGCTGGTGCTGCAGGAGTTGGGCTTTGACGTGACCTGCCTAGTGGGCCGCAATCTGCTGGCTGGGCATCCGTTGCGCCCGCGGGCCCACCAGGTGCTACTGGTTGAGGTGGAAGGCCAGCCCTGGCTGGTTGACCTGGGTTTTGGAGCCAACGGGCTCATCGAACCCATACCCCTGGCGGTGGGCCCCGAGCATCAGCAGTTCTTCGACCGCTACCGGCTGCAGGCAGCACCCCAGCACAACTACCACCTGCAGCTGTTGATACAGGGCCAGTGGCAGAGCCTCTACACGTTCACGCTCGATGAGGCTCAGCCCAGCGACTTTCAGATGATGAACTTCTATTACTCGCAGGCCCCCGACTCGCCTTTCCGCAAGCAGCGCATCACCACGCTGGCCACCCCGGATTGCCGCATTAGCCTGGTCGACCGCGAGCTGAAAATTCGGCGGGCCGACGGCAGCACTAGTACTACTCCAGTGGCCAGCGATGCAGCTTATGAGCAAGCCTTGGCCACTCACTTTGGCATTCGGCTGCCAGCCGCTCTGCCTATTTAGTCGGCGCCGGGTCGGCGGCTTGCAGTACCATTACCCACTGGGCTTCTGTTTTGGGCTTATGCGTGTCGGCGGCCGCCTTCAGGGCAGTGGCCAGGGGCGGGGCAGCGGCCTCCAGCGACTTAAGGCTTAGCTTAACGAGAACGAGTTGCGCCCCGGGGCTGCGCAAGTAGTACACCGATTTGTCCTCGATTTCGTCGGCGCGTCGGTTGGGGCTGTACGCACCCTGATAGTCCGCCCTTCTCAAAGCCTTTACATAATTTTTCAGCAGCGTGTAGCTGCCCATGTGCAGCACCTCCACGTAGTCGGGGCGGTGCTGCTGCTGCGGAGCTTCCAGGAAGCGCCGGAACTCACGCTGCCGCGCCGGGCCGCGCACCGAGGCCGGTTCCTGAAGCACAAAGCGCACCACCTGGCGGTCGTCGAGCATGACGGAGTCGCTGGGATGCTTCTCGTCCAGCATAAGCAAGCGGCGTTCCAGCACGTCGTACTTCAAAGCCACCGGAGCCAAGGGCTGCCCATTACTCAGGGTAACCAGAGCCGTCAGCCAGCGGTTGTCGGCATAGGGCGAGCCCACCACGCCGTAGCTGGCGGCCCTGTCCATCCGCACTGACCCGCCAGCAGTTATGGCCCCCAGGTTGGCCTGTGCAGTTGCGGCGTCTTTGCCCATGCTGGCAGCCTGCGCATAGGCAGTTGTAGAAGCCAGAAACAAAAGTGCCGACAGGTACAAAAAGCGGAGGTTCATTTGGAAACGAGCACATTAACAGAAAACGCAGAATCAATGTACTGCTTATTCCTGAATGGCTTTGGTTTCCAATGAACCTCCAGCAGAGATAGCCCCCGCTTAGGCGGCATGGCTGCCAGATTTTTGCAGGGCGCGCCATTCGTCTTCCAGTATGCCCATCTCAATGAGGCTCCAGTAGTCCTCACCGTGGCGCACCACGTCGCGCATCACGCCTTCCTGCTGAAATCCTGATTTCAAGTAACAGTTGATGGCCGCGTGGTTAAAGTCATACACGCCCAGGCTAATGCGGTGCAGCTTAAGGTCTTCGAACCCAATGCGCAGCAGGGCCTTCACCATGCCCTGGCAAATGCCGCGGCGACGCTCGGTGGTGCTGCCCACCAGCACGCGGGTGATGCGCCCAGCTCGGTCGCGCTGGCTAATGCCGCCCAGGGAAATGTGTCCCACCGTAACCCCTGTTTTAGAATCAACAGCCTTGTAGATGAACACGCTGGGGTCGGCCAGGTTGTTGGAATCTTGAATGTACCATTCGAGGCCCGCCCTGGTAAGCGGAAACGAAAACATCGAGCCGCTCCATTCTTTCATCAGTCGCTCATCGGCAACCCATTCTATCAGTTGGTCGAAGTCGGTGGGGGTGAAGGGTTCCAGTACAATCATATAAAGCGTATGGTGCGGAGAAGAGGGGCGTAGTTAAGCCCCCAAGGTAAGGTGCGGAAGGGCCAGCCGGGCCAGCTACCTACGCTGGCAGCTATCTAACGCTGTTCTTTCCCGATTTATCCCTTTCCTTTCATGGATGTATTCAATGGTGGCGTTCTGCTCACAGGTGGGGCTTCTGCCATTAGCATGCCGCTGGCCGTCTGCTGCGAAGTAGCGAATATCGATGACCGCGCCGAGCGGGTATCGGCCATATTTCCGGGCCTAAGCCGTAATGGTGAATAACGTGCGGCTCAGTACGGATTGCTGGCGCGAGGCACAAAAACGTGGGGAGGAAAAGCTTTTTTAGGTGGGGTTCATCTACTACCCAGCAACCGAAGCTGGTTGAAAAGTTCTTAGTAAACGCTTCGGCCTGCATGGCGTGCTGCGCATTTTCTCCCAAGATCTATCCAACCAGCTACGTCGCTGCCGAGCTACTAAGAGCTATTCGTTGGTAGTCGTGGTCAGCGTCACCTCAATGTTGCCGTGGGTGGCGCGGGAGTAGGGGCACACCTCGTGGGCTTTGGCTACCAAGGCTTCGGCCTGCTGCTGGTTTAGGTTGGGGATGTTCACGATGAGGTCAACGGCTAGGCCGAAGTTCTCGCCGTCTTTGCCGAAGCTCACATCGGCCTCCACGGTGCTGCCCGTGATGGGCGTTTTGCTAAGGCGAGCCACTAGGTTCAGGGCGCCATCGAAGCAGGCCGAGTAGCCCGCGGCAAACAGCTGCTCGGGGTTGGTGGTGTTGGCTTTGCCGGGGCCGCCCATTTCCTTAGGCGTGCTCAGGGGCAGGTCAATTACGTTGTCGGAAGAGATGGCGCGGCCGTCGCGGCCCCCGGAGGTTTTGGCTTTGGCGGTGTACAGGCGTTGAAAGCTCATTAGGGTTGGGGTAAAAGGTAATGGCGTGAAGTAAGAAGTGCCGAAGGCCATCAAGCCAGCAGGGTGATGAGGTGCTGAAGCTGGGTGTGCAGGGCTGCCAGCTCGGGAGGGGCCATTTGCAAGCGGTCGGCCACCTGCACCGGAATTTGCTGAGCATTGCGCTCTAGATTGCGGCCTGCATCAGTCAGCGTCACCACTACCGAACGCTCATCGCGCGGGTCGCGCTGGCGGCTGAGCCACTGGCGCTGTTCCATGCGCTTGAGCAGGGGGGTGAGTGTGCCGGAGTCAAGCAGGAGCTTCTCTCCCAGTTGTTTTACCGTCAAGACATTGTGCTCCCACAGCAGCAACAGCACCAGGTATTGCGGATAGGTTACATCCAACCGTTCCAGCAAGGGCTGATAGGCTTTGGTGATAAGCCGGGAAAGGGCATACACCGAAAAGCATAGCTGGTTGTCCAGCTTGAGCAAGGGGTTCAGCGCAGCATCAGGGAGCTTTTTCATGACGGTGAGAGTGAAAGATGAAATCAGTTGTATAATTTTTAATTGCGCACAACCAATTTTGTAATTATTTTGCCAGAGTCTTATAGTCAGTAAGTTATTTTTGGGTGCTATTAGGTTGTACGGACAATTAACGGAGCCAAAGCAAGGCAGAGACGAAATGGAGCATGCCTAAAAAGCTGCTGGCTGT